>CALBSE010000015.1 GCA_937927725.1 uncultured Actinomycetes bacterium | reverse complement strand
TGCTCGAAGTTGGCACCGGTGAAGGTCAGGTCGCTCGTGCAATCGCCGCAACGCACGGCGCAACGGTTATCGGTATTGATCCGACCGTGAATCAGATCGACGAAGCCATTCGTCGCGGTGGTGGCCCGGAGTACCAACTCGCGGGAGCTGAATCGCTTCCATTCGACGACGCATCATTCGACGCTGTTGTGTGCTGTCTGGTGTTCGAACACATTGACGCTGTCGACGAAGCGCTGGCCGAAGTTGCTCGTGTGTTGCGCCCAGGCGGACGTTTCATCTTCTGTCTGAATCATCCGTTGTTGCAGACGCCCGGTTCAGGATGGATCGACGATCAGATTCTTGATCCGCCCGAGCAGTACTGGCGCATTGGTCCGTACCTCATCGAGCAGGCCACGATCGAAGAGGTCGAAAAGGATGTCTTCATCCGTTTCGTGCACAGGCCGCTTAGTCGCTACATCAATGCCATGGCAGATGCGGGTCTTGCGCTGGAACGCATGATTGAGCCAGCGCCACCGCAGGGCTTTATTGAGCGCGCTCCGGAGTACACCGAAGTCACCACCATTCCGCGTTTGCTCACGTTGGTGGCGCGTCGGTCGTCCTGACCGAAGAAACCTTTACGGGCGTCGACCCATGAGGTCGAGCAGGGCGGTCTGTGCGTCGGCGTTGTCATCGAGGGTTCCACTCGGGCCTTCGCCAAACATGCCGACCTGACCAATGAACGGACGCATCGGTTCGATGTTGGTGGCGACAACGGCAACGACCTCGGGATCGAGTGTTTCGTCAGCGCCAATGGCACGAGCGAGGTCCCAGGAATGCACCAGCAGATCGCCAACTCGGAAGCCGAGCAACTGGGCGCCCGGCATGTCCATTGCGGGATGCTGCACGGTCAACGCAAGTGCCGCCGGATCGGCAAAGGCGTCGGCTTGGGCGCGTAGCGAGGCTTGCACCGCGGCCAAGACATCGTTGCCAACAACCGCTGTCGTGAGGACTGCAACTGCGTCTTCACGTGACGCGCCACCAATGAGGGCTGCGGCCATCGCGTTGCCTCCAACGACATGGTCGAGAAGTTGTTGGACGGTCCAGTCGCCGCATGGTGTGGGCTTGGCGAGGTCTGCGGAAGTGACGAGAGCGGCAACCGATTCGAAATGGGCGGCGGCAATAGGGAGAGCGGCGATGTTGTCCATGCCGTGAGGTTAGAGGCCATACGGGTAGCGTCTGAGGCGTGAGCGACTTCGTGGTGATCACGGGATTATCAGGGGCCGGACGATCTCAGGCCGCGGATGTTCTCGAAGATCTGGGTTGGTACATCATCGACAATCTGCCGCCAGCGCTCATTGGTCGCGTTGCCGATTTCGCTGATGCTCCCGATGCCACCATTACCAACGTCGTGCTTGTTGTCGGCACCGGTCCCTATCACTCCGAAGCATTGCCAGCGCTTGACGCACTGCGCCGCCAGGGCAATCGACTTCGCATCGTGTTTCTTGAGGCGGCCACCGATGAACTCGTGCGTCGCTACGAAAGCACCCGTCGTCGTCATCCGCTTGCTGCCGAGGATCGTTCGCTTGCTGAGTCGATTCAAGAAGAACGTCGTGTTCTGCAATCAGTGAAGGCCGAGGCCGATGTCGTCATCGACACCACTGAGCTCAACGTCCACCAACTCCGCGCTCGCATGCTTGACCTCTTTGCTGCTGATGCACCCGCCGGAGGCATGCAGACCACGGTGCTGTCCTTTGGCTATAAGCACGGGCTTCCACTCGACACGGACTTGGTCATCGATTGCCGGTTCCTACCGAATCCCCACTGGGTCGAGGAACTGCGGCCACTGACTGGTCTCGATGAACCCGTCCGTGACTATGTGCTCTCCCAGCCGCTCACTGCCGAGTTTCTCGGACAGATCGACGGGCTTTTGGGCACGCTCATGCCGGCCTATGTGGCCGAAGGCAAGAGCTACCTGACGGTTGCATTTGGCTGCACAGGAGGCCGCCATCGTTCGGTGGCGATCGCTGAAGCTGTTGCCGAGGCCCTCCGCGAGCGGGGATTTCACCTTCGGGTCACCCATCGCGACCTCGACCGCTGAC
>CALBSE010000014.1 GCA_937927725.1 uncultured Actinomycetes bacterium | reverse complement strand
GAGAACTACCGCCGTATCAGCGGGTGTGGATGAAGGCCACGGGCAAACTTCCCGATGACCCGGTCCTGCACGCCTGTGCACTCACGTACGCGTCAGATATGACACTGCTCGATACCGCGCTTCTCCCCCACGCGCTCGGCCCCATCGACAACGTGTTCATGGCGAGCCTTGACCACGCGATGTGGTTCCATCGCCCGTTCCGGGCCGATGAATGGTTGCTCTACGCGCAAGAAACGCCCAGTGCAGCGAGCGGACGCGCCTTTGCCACCGGGTCGGTCTTTACGAGCGAAGGCAAACTCGCCGTCACGGTTGTGCAGGAAGGCCTTATCCGCCCTCCGCGCTGATTGCGTTGATCTGAGTGGCTTAGGACCAAGCCGGCAGGAGCAAGCTGAAAGATTCCGAAGCAAGAATCGCAAACGCCAGAAGCGGAGGAACGGTAAGCAGGTAGGCGATCTTCGGGGTAGAGCGGCGATACAGCACAACCGCGGCACCGACCGCTGCCGCCAAGCAAAGAAACGCAAGGATCGTTACTGGCCACTTCGACGAATCGCCTTCGTTACCGGCGCCCTTCGCACTACGACCGTTTTGCGGTGTTGGTTCGAACGGCTTGCCCTTCATGACAGCAATGACAACAGTGGCTTCGCCCGAGTTCCACGGAAACGCGCTGGCCGAAGTGACAAGGGTGAGCCGGTCGTCGGTTGACGTTCCATAGAGACTGTTCAGCGGGATTGCTCCTCCGCCAAGCGCAGATTCAACCGCCACGGTCGTGGTCGTCGTCGGAGCGTCAGAGGTGGCGGTCTCTTCCGCCGCAACCGTTGTCGTCGTCGCCTCAACAGTCGTATCCGTCGATGCCGCCGGATCTCCGTCGGTAACGACTGTCGTCGATGTTGTGGTTGGCGACGGGGTGGGTGCGGGAACTTTCGGTGCCGCCGTTGGAGTCGCGGCATTGTTGAGTTGCACCGATCCGGCATCAGTCACTTCGTAGAGGGACTGGCCTTGCGTCGTGGAGACAACGATCTGATCGCCCACGGTCATCTTCGACAGGTCGCCAAATGGTCCGCCGTACATTGAATTACGGCCAACAATCACCGCATTTCCGGGTTGACCGGGAGCAGCTGTGCCCGGAACGTGACCGGGACCGACCATCGTGTTCGAAGAGGCAGTTCCTTCTACAACGACCTGTCGCATTCCAATTGCGCCGATTTCGAGAATGCCAACAGCACTTCCGATGGATGGCGCAATGGCAGAAACCTCAACGCCACCGAGACCGGTTGATTGATTCGCCGCTTTGTCGATGCTTGTCCGATACCGCTCAAGCAAGAGCCCTTGTTCGCGCTGTTGGAACATCGGCTCGACGAGATAGAGGACGATGCCAAGAATGACCACGGCAATCACAACCCAGAGAGCAACGAGTTGACCCGTCGTTAGTGAACGAGATGGTTCGCTGGCGTCTTCCATCGATGGCCCTGAAGCTTCATCGGGTTCGACGAGGGTGTCGGAGTTGCTTGACGATTTGGTTGACGTCATTGGATCAAGCACAGTCGTCATCGCTACTTACCCGGTCGGCGCCGAAGGTTGAGCTTGCCCGAGGTTGCCATCGCTGAGATGACAAGCAAGCCGAAGACCGCAACGAGTCCACCTATAGCGAGAAGGCCACTCGTTGCGGAACCGTCATTGAACGAACCCATGTCAGCAAGGGCAGATGCAAGTTCAGCGTCAGCGAGAACTTGCGTAGACGCCGCAGCGCCTGCAGCCGCCGCTGCCGCAGGCGGAGTTCCTGACGCAGAGGCAACGCGACGAACTGCTGCCGGCGGAGTAACGGCTACCGAATCACCGCTGGCTTCCACCGCACCGGGGGAGGTTGTCGCTGTTGTCGTTGCGCAGGTGGGAGCACTACTCCCCACCTTGGCGATCGCCGTTGCGGCGCTGGTTTTCAGGTCGTCGGTCAGGGGCAAATAACCCGCTGGCAACTTGCTTTGGCCATCGCCAACGACGTAATTCAGCCAGGTTGCCATCAGACCCTGCGACGTTGAGCGCTCAACACACTTCGTGTCCACCAATTTTTGAGTCGGTGCCACTGCATATTCAACGTACGTAAGTGGATACGGCTGAACCCCGTCGATATTTGGTACCGACGAGTAGTCCGGCATAAGGCGTCCGTCATCGGTCGCTTTCATCGTGGGAACAGCTGCAGCCATTGATTCCGCGTTCGGTCCAACGAAAACACCGTTTGCATTTTCGATTTGCACTGGCGTCATTCCCAGCAACAAGGCAGTTGCGTAATCGGTAATCACCCAAATACCGCCGTATTCGTCGCCTCCCCGAAGTCGAATCGCCTTATCGAGAAGCGTGCGACCGCTGAAAAGGTCAAGAGCGTTCTGATAGGAGGGCGAGGCCACACCCAACGACGCTGACGCCGGCCGAGGTAACCCGCGCTCTTCAGAGAATGAGTTGTTGTCGGGCACCTTCCATAAATCTGGCCGTTGATCCTTGAAGAATTTCGTCATGAACCACGACGTGCTCTCGGCATCCGCGTACGCCCCGACCTTGATCGGTGAGGTATTGGAAAACAGCCCCGTCGAAGCAAATTGGGGGTTGAGACCTTCGAAATCCGTTGTGTAGGCATCAAATTGGAATGGTCCGCCTGCAAACATCGCTGTTGCTTGGTCGAGGGTGATCTTGACGTCGGAATAGGGAATTTTCCGATTTGTCGAACTTCGATAACCGTTACCCACCGCGATGACTGTCGCATTCAACGCAATCGGAACGGAAACCGAAGCGCGAGGAGTCAGTGGTTCCGACTTTGTTCCATGGCCCAGACCGACAGCAGCGTCGTACCCAACTGCGCTGTAGGCGAGGTCAAGATCCCCGCGCGAGAAATTGTCCATCGCGTCGCCTTCACCAGCGAGGCTCGCTCCTGACGCCGCACCGTGCTGCGCACCAGACTTCTTGCACTGGTCAAGCGTGAGATTTACCCAAGCTGGTCCCATCCGGTCGGAACCACCAGTTACCAACATGCCATCAGCGGGTCCGCCGCAACCTGCAATCGGATCGTCGGCCAAATAGGTGATGGTCTGAACGTACGGAATCCAACGAGTCTGAAGATCAACATCAGCACCGCGAACTTCGACGACGAGATCACATGGGTTTTGAAAATCGCATGTGAGCGACTGCGCAGAGTCGTCGATTACTGAATTCCACTGTGCGACACCAGCGCCTACGTGAGTGACGAACGTTTCTCCTCCGGGAAGTACGGCAGTACTAAACGTGTCGCCATCGGCAGAAACAAGGTCCGCAGACGATGAGATCGGGATTGACGGGCAGTTCGCTCCACCGGTGGTGAAATCCTCAGCCGGGACAATGCTGTCGCTATTGGCATACGCCACCCCATGACGACATACCTGAGCCTTTGCCTGGTAGATCGGATAGGTCGGATCGGTCTGCAAATTGATTGATACCTGAGCCCCATCAGTGAGGTTCTGGTTTGGCGTCACCGTGACGTACCAGGGAGCAGGAGCATTTTCTGCATGTGCAGTCTTTTCGCCCGAACCTAACGTCGCGAATATCGAGACCGCGAGAAGAAGCAGTACGACCGGTACTGCAGTGCCTCGAGCAAGGAGCCGGTGAGACCTCATCGCGCCGTCACCGCCGACGACGCAGTCGAGGCAACGCTGGAACCTGCCACATTCGTCGCGACAACCTTGAACGCGTAACTCGTGCCTGCCGTCAGACCAGTGACCTGACAGGTAAGAGCTGTAGCTGAGGTCGTCGTGCACGTCTTTGCCGGCGAAACAGCAGTACCTCCCGAATATGCAGTCACCGTATAACCGGTTATTGCAGAACCCCCGTTACTCGACGGTGCCGTCCACGACACCGTCACCAAGCGTGAACCCGCGGAACCTAACGCCGCCGTAACCGACGTCGGGGCACCCGGTACAGTGCGCGGTGTCAGCGAACCAGTCGCTGTTGAGGCAGTTCCAGTTCCTACGGCATTGGTTGCGACAACTTTGAAGGTGTACGCCGTTCCATTTGCAAGTCCGGTGATCGTGCATGCACGAGTGGAAACCGATGCGGGGCTGCATGTTTTGGCAGGAGACACCGCAGTACCCGTCGACGTGTATGCCGTCACTGTGTAGGCAGTAATTGCCGTTCCGCCCGTGGAAGTCGGAGCAGACCATGTGAACGACACCTGTCCATTGCCAACGGTCCCCGCCAACGCCGTCGGCGCACCCGGAGCTGTACACGAACATGGAGTCAGCGACGGTGTCGCCGTTGACGGAGTTCCAATTCCAGCAACATTTGTTGCGGAGACAACAAATGTGTAGGCGGTGCCATTCGTCAGACCGGAGATTGAGCACGAAAGCGTTGACAACGACGCAGGGCTGCAGGTCTTCGCCGGCAAGATTGCTTCTCCCACAGCATTCAGTGCTTTCACTGTGTAGGCAGTAATTGCAGAACCACCGTTTGATGCAGGAGCAGACCAGGTGAATGACACCTGCGAACTTGCGATTGACCCGACCAATCCTGTCGGCGCACCCGGCCTCGTTCGAGGAGTAAGAGATGACGTTGCTGTCGACGAATCACTTGTTCCAGCACCATTCGTGGCGGTGACCTTGAAGGTGTACGCGGTGCCATTCGTGAGACCGGAGATTGTGCATGCGCGAGTCGACACCGATGCAGGAGAACATGTATTCGCCGGAGAAACCGCAACGCCGGCAGAGGTATACGTCGTCACGGTGTAGGCGGTAATTGCTGAACCGCCCGTTGATGCCGGTGCTGCCCAAGTAAACGACACCTGAGAGTCGCCGACGGTGCCAGTGAGCCCTGTCGGTGCGCCCGGAACCGTCATCGGTCGAAGTAACCCGGTTTGGTCAGATGCATCGCTAGTACCGCGAGCGTTCGTTGCCGTCACCGAGAACTTGTAGTCGGTCCCATTGGTAAGACCGGAAATCGTGCATGCGCGAGTCGATGCCGATGCAGGAGAGCAAGTTTTCGCTGGCGAAACCGCAGCGCCGGCAGAGGTGTAGGCCGTGACGGTATAGGCAGTGATTGAAGCGCCGCCGTTATCGAGTGGAGCGGCCCAAGTGAAGGCCACCTGTGCGTTCCCAACAGTTCCAACGAGAGCTGTTGGTGGACCCGGCTTGGTTGTCGCTGGTACGACACCACTGCTTGGGCTTGAGGCGGAACTCGGGCCTACGACGTTCGAAGCCTTTACGGTAAACGTGTAGCTCGTTCCATTTGTAAGACCGGTCACCGCGCATGACGTCGTTGACGTTACGCATGTGCGGCCCGAAGGTGATGCAGTGACGGTGTAGCCAGTAATTGGAGAACCGCCATTACTCGACGGTGCAGTCCAACTCACGGTGACCTTGGTGTTTCCAGCAGTGCCAGTTACTCCCGTCGGTGCCCCCGGAACAGTCGCTGGAGGAACGGGTGTCACGGAACTGCTGGGAGTCGACAGCGACCCAGTTCCAATGCCGTTGGTCGCTGCAACTTGAAACGTGTACGGCGTGTCATTCGTAAGTCCGGTAACGGCGCAGGTCAACGGACCGCTTGTCCATGAGCATGTGCGGCCGCCTGGCGTTGCCGTCACGGTGTAGCGGGTGATTGTGTCACCACCATCGCTTGGCGGAACACTCCACGTCACAACCGCCGATTGATTCCCCGGGACAGCCACCACATTCACAGGAGCATCGGGAACAACTGCGATGCCTGCGTAGTCAAGCGCAAAGGATTTATACACTTTCCCATTCAGCGTGCCTGCAGCTCCCGATCCACTCACCTGAAATTCGAGCACGAGCTTGCATGCCGATTGCACGGGACCGCAGCCGATTGTGACGGTGTCGCCATACTGGGTATTAAAGGTTTCTTGACCGACACCAACCCTGAAGGTGAGGTCTGCCGAAATATTTGGCGGTGTGGTTGCCATGACGGTCTTTGCATCCGAACCCGCCGAGAGCGGAGTGCTTATGCAGTAACCACCCTTCGACGGAGCAAAATCGTCAGCGAGATTGATCGAGGCCGATGCTGCACACAAGCGAGCTGTCAGACCAAAGATCGCATAACCCTCGATAGCGTCAGCATGAATCGCAATTTGGGAGCCATCCACAAGACCCGTAACTGGGCTTACGGTCACTGTTGCTGGAATGGCAACCGACTCCGCATTTGCTGCAGGGGCCACGGTGACAGCAAATGATGCTGCCAGTGCGAACGCGATCAGAAGCGACAGAAAGCGAATTGCGCGGCGATACGACATCTGGGGGCGACCTCACATCAATGGGCCGGGCCAGAACGGCCGGGCTCTACGCGCCTCATCGTCGCGAGGGGGGATGACTACCGACTTCCCTGAACCCGAACTCTATGGAAACAACAGGTGAACTCTTCGATGACCGCTCGCTACGGCCTCATCAGCTGAAGGTGACAGGAACACCCATGAAGCCAAAACCATTGGGGTATTGCAGTTTCAACACGATTTGGCATGGGTTCTTCGCATCGCAGGTAACGGACTTCTGGCCGTCGTATTGGGTCAAGAACGTGTCAGTACCGGTTCCCACCACAAAATCCACGTCCACTCCAGAGTAAGGCGGTTCCCCGGCCTTCAGGATCTTTGCATCCGTTCCGGGGGCAAGAGGATTCACGATGCAGTTACCGCCTCGGGTGGGAACGAAATCGCCATCACTCACAATCGCCACATCGCCCCGACACAATCGGGCTTCGACCCCATACATCTGCGAACCCGACTTGGCAGACGCATGCACGGTGACTCGATCGCCGCTCTTGAGTCCACCTGTCTTCGACACATTGACAGCAACCGGCATCGTCGGAGTCGTATACGGACCTTGCGGAATCGACGTTGACGTCGAATTTGAGTCACCGGGCTTCGTCGTTTGTGTTGCACCCGCCACAGTTATTTGCGTCGTCTGTGAAGATGCTCCGCTGTTTTTCGACGAAGACTGTCGCGACAACATCACAATGATGATGACAACAATCGCAGCGAGTGCAACAACTCCACTCATCCAAAAACGACGATCAAAACGCATCGGGCTGTTTACCTTCCTTAGACGTCGAGGTGAACCTAGCCGACGTGCTCGGGTTTACGATTTTCGCCCGGTGGATTTTGCGGAGCTGCGGCGGCGGCGGCAACAAGACGAGCGAACCGAGCTTTGCGATAACGCACGAACAACACCAAGAGTCCAGCAATCACCATGACTGCAAGTAACTGTGCAAACGGCAACGCAACGGTTGATCCACTGCCCGAGGCCGAAGCAATCGTTTGAATGTCAGGAATGCCTGCATCTTCCTTCGGCGTAAAGGTGATCTTCGCTGTAATCGGGCCAGTGGGCCACACATCATTGACCGTAAAACTCTGCGCAAGAGTGTTTCCCGGCATGGTGACAGGAACATCAGGAAGTTCAACAGACTTTGAACCTATGAGACCGGAAAGCTCAAGGTGCATGGTGCCCGAAAGTCGAGTGTTTCCTGTGTTCACGAATGTGTAGTTCACCTTCACCGAACCGGGAGAGATCGGATTAAGCGAACCGGAATAGGTCGCCGAAACATGCTGGATGGCAGCGCTAGGAACAATGTCGCCATTGACTCGCACGTTGACACGCGTGCCAACTCGCTTCTCGACAAGAACTTGAGCACCTTCTGCGTTTGTCGTCGGCGTCGACACTGATGCCACAATTCCGCCGGGGTGATCACCAGGAAGCGCGTCTTTGGGAACCGCAATTTTCACGGTGAGCGCGATGACCGAATTCGCCGGGACCGTGACCGAGTTCGAACTCAGGATCGTCCAGGCGGCAACGTCGGTCGGTGCTTCTGTTGACGGTCGGAGATCGTAGGAACCTTCTGAAGTGATGAGAGCATCGGCGGCGTACACCTTGAGTTGAATGGGTTCCGCGCCGTAATTCCATACCTGAACAGTGTCAGTAATCGATGTACCTGCATCGACGGTGTACGAGAGATCTGGACGAGTACCGGGCTGATCTGGTGAACCACCTGCGGGTGTCACCGACCAAGTTTGAGCCGCTTGCGCGCCTGCCGACGACGACGCGCTGACCAATCCAACAAACGAAAAAGCCAGCGCAATGAGGGCCAGGAAAAGTCGGTTGTGTTTCCGCCGTCCGCCAGAGATTTTTGGAGTGCGCATGTGCGTGGTCCTTCCGCTTCCGTTCAGAACAGCCGAAGCGGGGCAGAGCCTAAAGCCCTGCCCCGCTCGGCAACTACTGCGTTGTTCAGATCAAGCTCACAGAGCAGTGATCGTGAGGGTACCTGAGTAGGTGCCCGGGGCTTGGCTCGTCGGAACCGAAAGCTTCAAGGTTCCAGCGATGGTGGCCTTACCCGTATTGGCTGTCGCTGCTGACGTAGCGAACGTGCGTGACACGCTCAGGCCAGCGTTGTTGCTACCACCGCGAGGTGCGACGACGGCACCTGCGACCGGTGAAAGGTCAGTGGTGTAGCCAGCGCTGATCGAAGGCGTGACACCAAGGTTTGCACCAGTGAACGAGTTCGCACCTGAAGTGAAGTTGCCAGAGACGATCGAAAGCGACCATCCGCTTGCTCCACCACGAGTGTCGATGACGGTGACAGCGCTGAGCTGACCAGTTGACTCCCAGTACTTGGCCGTTGCATCAAGAACAGCGGTGCCCAGGTTGATGGCACCAGTTGCGCTCGTCGTAAGAGCCAGCGAACCGTTCGGCACGATGACGGTGAATGAATCACCGACGACCGCAGCCGTGGGGGTCACGTTGATGGCATTTGACTCAGTGGTGAAGTTGCCAGCGCCGTACTGAGCAGCGATGGTCACGGTGTACTGCGTGCCATTCGTAAGACCTGACAGCGTGTAGGTCACACCCGTCGAACCGGTAAGCACAGTGGATGCTGCTCCGCCAGCTGGGGTGTAGGTCACGCGGTAGTCAGTGACTCCAGGAGTCGCCGGTGCAGTCCAGCTCAGCGAGATTGCGCCGCCAGCGGGAACGCCACTGAGCGACGAAGCACCAGTGGGAGTTGGGGTACCAGTAGCGACGGCGGTATCAGCCGAAACAAAGGAGCCAACTGTGTTGGCTTTCACCGTGAACGAGTAGGAAGCGAAGTTCGTCAGACCGGTGATCGTCTTCGACGTCGTCGCCGAAGTCGTGGTCTGTGCCGAACCACCCGCTGGCGTGTAGGTGATGGTGTAGGAAGAAATAGGAGCGTTTCCGGTGTTGGCCGGAGCAGTCCAGTTCAACGTGGCCTGACCCGAGCCAACCGCAACGCCGAGACCCGTAGGAGTTCCCGGAGTTCCGGCGTAGGTCACGTTCCAGTGCTTGTACTGAGCCGCACCAGCTGACGTCTGGAACTTCGTCCAGATTTCGCACGGGTTCGTTGCATCACAGGTGATCGACGCTGTTGAACCGTCCTGCATCGTGTAGGTGCTCGTGCCGGAGCCAACACGGAAGTCAAGTTCCGCATGGGTTGGCGCTGCACCTGGGGTGCCGGTCGCGGTGACACTGATATCAGTACCTGCACCAAGCGAAGTACCGATGCACTGGCCACCAGCGGTCGGGTTGAAGTCAGCATCGAACTGAATCGAGGCGCCGCTCTTACAGAGACGAGCCTGGATTGAATACAGCAGGTTGGTGCCGGTTCGATCAGCCGAAATGTGAACGGCCTGACCGGCGACGAGACCATCGGTGGTCTGGCCGGTGAACGCCGGAGCAGTAGCGGCAGCGGTAGCAGTGGCGGCGCTGAGATTGTCAGCGGCGGCAATGCCTTCACTGGCGCCAAGCAACGGCACCGAAATGACAGAGGCGAAGAGCGCAACCGACGTGAGAACTGTCACGAGACGGCGACCCTTGCCCGGCATGCGGAAGGACATCTGAACTCCTTGGATCAGAAACGGGATGGAAGAAGAGAAGAGAAGCGACGGCGTGGGCTCAGGTCATCGCTTCATTGGCGACAACCCGATAACGGATGGAGGGAACTTCAGAGGAGACTCGATGTGGGTTGGGGAGTCATCACTCCCCAACCCACGTCACGAGGATCAGGCGACGTACTTCCGGCAGGTCGAACCTGCGATGTTCGATGCAGCATTCGCCGTTGCGGTAAGCGGAGCGAAGCCGTAACTCGAGATGATCGAACGACGACCACCAGAGCAGACGGCGCTCTTCGAGCCGCTCGCCGAGTTATCGAAGCCGACAATTCCAAGCACCTTGGTGTAGTCAGGTGAACGGGTGTCGATGACGTTGTACACAAAGCGCACACCACGGAATGCGACAGTCGCATACGTGAGACCAGATGCTTTGGTGGTGTTGCCTTCAACCACGGGGTAGCCACCCGGATCGCCAGACTGCACCGTTGAAAGGCCAGCATCGTTGAGCTGCCACACACCGTCGGAACGATTCCATGCAGCAGTGTTGGCGTTGTTCAACAGATTGTCCGAACCGGTTCCAAGTCCAGCGGTCGAGTTGTTAAGGCCGCCAAGCTTGGCCATGAAGCCACCGCCGGCGGGCTGACGATGGTCAATGGTGGGGTTCACAGCGTTGTTGGCCTGGTACACCCACTGACCAGCCGAATACGGGAAGATCGCTTTTTGCCAGTCTTCCTGCGGAATGTTGTCGGCACGATTCTCTTCGAGGTTCGCTCCGAACTTGTCAACGCGCTTTACTGCCGGGCAGGAAGCATTGCTGACGGTGGTGGCATCAAAGCCGCCGAGAAGGTCAGACTTGAAGAAGCCGTAGGTGCCCGATGCATCCGGCGGAAGGTAACGCTGGATCGGACCAGCACCGCCACCGGGGAGCTGTGACCAGTCGGTGTAGGTGCAGTTGAAGACCTTCAGAAGATCTGCCGGAGTCATTGTTGACGGAGCAGCAAGCGAACCGGAGGCCCATGAAACCGCATCGAGCGCATAGGCGTAGTACTCGCTGGTGCTGGCAGCAGGCGAGCCAGCTGTGAAGCCCGATGAACGAGCGATATCAACGCAGCCCTTGACGCCAACAGCGGCAGCATCAGTGGAAACCGCGCCATTGAGATACTTGTTGTTATTTGCGAGAAAGTCACGAAGAGCGTTACGACCCGCACCCGAACCGTTGGGAGCAACAATGCCCGGAGCTGTCGCCGTGGTCTTCGCAAAGGAAATCGTCGGGCAATTGGCGTCACCGGGAACGGTCACGTCTGCCGACGGGTAGGCAGGAATGTTGTAGTAGGAGTCGCCAACAGGTGCGTACGACTGGGAGAGGATGTCGTTCATCATCTTCTCGGTGGTGTCGGAACCAGCGGCCGTGATGACCGAGGCTGACGCAGCACCAACAGTGGTGGCGAACGCAGCTACCGAAGTAAATGCGGCCACACCCACAATCAGGCTGCGCTTCAGAAGAGAACTCTTCACAGCGGTTTCCTTTCGAAGGGAATTGAGCAGGAACATCTGCCGATCCTCGTGACCGACCCCGTCATCATGAGGGGCGAAGATGAACCGCCAAATTGTTTCCGACGAACTGAAGGTAAAGAGTTGACGAACGTCGCGTTCAGCCGTTGCGGCGGCGAGAGCGCACAATCCCTGCGCTAATCGGGATGATCATGATGGCCAGAAGGGCAAGAAGCGCAAATGTGCTCGTGGTAGGAATCGACGAACCGGTGTAGGCAACAGGAACGGCCTTCCGCCAATCGGTGCTTCCGCCACCAGCAGCCTTTGTCGCTCCAGTTTTTACTGCGCCACCAGTCGCTCCCCCAGCAGTGGTTCCATCGGCCGAAGTTCCACTCGCAGCCGGACCGGCGCCACTTCCGATGGACGTCACGCCTGCAAGCGGGTCAGCAGGTGCTCCCCCACCTTCACCGACAGAACCCTGGAAACGCGGATTTGCGCAATTCCCGGCATCGAGTTGTTCGGCGGGCTTTCCGGTCAAACGTGCAATCGAATTCGCAATTTCCTGCGAGAGATTCGGCGGCAAGGGCGAATAGCCAATACGAGCCATATTTACCTGGCCGTCACACGCGATGTACCTCAACCACGTGGCCATCGTTTCGGTCACGCCACCGTTCGAGTACGGACCCTTACACGTTGGACGATCACCCGAAGACGTGCACTGGGTTACGACATACGAGTACGCCGAGATTGGATACGCCATCGGATTTGTTGAGTTGTAAACGCCCGAGAGTTCCTGACTGAGATCAGGTCGAAGCGCTGCGCCCTCGAGAGCAGCAGAGATGTTCTCTGCGTAGGGAAGGATCCACTGACCACCGGCATTTTCGATCCACGCAGCAGGTACGTCGTAGGTCTTTGCGTAGCCGAATTCGTCGTAGCCGATACTCCAAAGTCCCTGACCACTTCCGATGAACTGCGCGATCTGATCCGAACCCTGAAATGCCTGAGATTTAGGTACGAATTGTGGCGAACTATCGAGCTGGATGATGCGAACCGAAGTCGGGAAACCGTTCTTCGCCGCCCATGGACTGAAAATATCCGATGCAACGTTTTGTACGAAGTCGTAAAACAAACCGGTTGTTCCCGACTGTCCTCCGCGATACACAACGTTAATCGCGTGGTCGGGAAGCACGAGCCCCTTGTTATCGGCGCTGATCGCGGGATCGTTCCAATTCGAAATGTCACCAGTGAAAATTCGAGCGACAGTGCGACGCGAAAGGTGGAGGTAGTCGACATTTCGACCGGCCGAATCTTGGACGTGATACATAATCGCAACTGCACCAGCAACGTCCGGAATGTATTGGTACCCCCGACCATCACCAGCCGTTGGAGATGCGAGCGCTGAGAATTCCGCTTCGGTACCAGCGAAATCGGCGAGTGATTGACCAAACGACGTGAGACCAGCAGGCGAACCTGTGGGCAAATAGTTGACTTGCAACCCTTGTGTTTGTGCGTCAGCAACCCACTGCTGCATCGCAAGCGCAACATACGACGAACCCTGCCCATTGACTCGCGCCGGCGACGCGCCTGCGGGAGTTGCACCGAGGACAGCGAGGCCGAAAAAGGCAAGAAGCGCTGCCGGCATGCGGCGCCAATGTCGCGTGGTCAAGCGTGGCATCAGCCGAACCGTCCTTGGACGTAGTCGAGAGTACGTGAGTCTTTGGGCGTGGAGAAAATGAAATCGGTTTCGCCATGTTCGACAACAAAACCAGGCTTGTTCTCCTCGGCCAAGAAGAACGCGCAGAAATCAGAAACCCGCTGGGCCTGTTGCATGTTGTGCGTCACGATGACAACGGTGACGATGTCGCGCAGTTCGTCAATCGTTTCTTCGACTCGACGAGTTGAGGTGGGATCAAGTGCCGAACATGGTTCATCCATAAGGAGGACATTGGGATGCACGGCGAGTGATCGCGCGATGCAGAGGCGCTGTTGCTGACCACCCGAAAGGGCGCCGCCTGGACTATCAAGACGATCACGCACCTCTTTCCAGAGACCAGCACGAATCAGCGACTGCTCAACGAGCATGTCTTTGTCGTCGCATTTCAGACGAGCGAGCTTGAGACCGGCAAGCACGTTCTCTTGAATAGACATCGCAGGGAATGGGTTTGGCTTCTGAAACACCATGCCAATACGCATACGAATCTGCTGAGCTCGCGTTCCGGTTGCATAGATGTCTTCACCGTCGAGAAGAATTTCGCCATCAAGCGCTGCGCCGGGGATGAGTTCATGCATGCGATTCAGGAGACGAAGAAAGGTTGACTTTCCACAGCCCGATGGCCCAATAAGTGCTGTCACCTTGCCTTTAGGCATCGTCAGATCAACACCCTCAAGAACAAGACGATCACCGAACCAGGCGCAAGCATCACGCGCGACAAGAGTTGACGCTCCCGCAGGCGGACCGCCGATGATTTCGACTTTGGCAGACTTTGCCTTTGCGACTGACGCGGCTTGTTCCGGCGTATCGACGATGTCCTCGTCGTTTACGACGTCAGTTTGTGTATCGGTCATGACGGTGAGGCCTCCTTGGCCTGCGAGGCGGTTGATCGACTCGAAGCAAACGTCGATTTGAGGACGCTGAATGAAACTCGGGATGCTCGCTTTTTGGATTTCGAACGATCACGTCCGAAGAAGCGGGCAATAGCGAAAAGAACAAGAACAATGAGCAACAGGACTAACGCGCCTGCGAAGCCGCGTTCGATTGCCGACACATCGGGCTTACGAATGTTTCGGTACACGAACAACGGCAGCGATTCCTGCGGACCTGCGAACGGGTTCGAGTTCATGAGGTCGTAGCCGAACGCGGTGAACAACAACGGTGCGGTTTCCCCGACCGCGCGTGCGATGCCGAGCACAACTGCCGTCGTCATACCGGTTTTCGCAGTTGGGAACACGACTGACCACACTGTCCGTGCACGAGACGCCCCAAGGGCGAGACTCGCTTCACGCAAACCATCGGGAACTAAGCGAAGGACAACTTCGACGGTTCGAGTGATGGTCGGGAGCATCGTGATGGCAAGAGCCAAACTCGCCATAAAACCGTTGTAACCAAAGAGTGGATTGCCGCTCTTTGCGAACGGAAGAATCAACACAGCGAAAATGAAAAGACCAGCAACGATTGAGGGAAGCCCGCTCATTGCATCGACGAAGATGCGGACCGGTCGCCGCCACTTACTGCGCGACTCATTCAGGAAGACCGCAGCGGCAAGCGCGAGTGGCAGCGACTCGAGAAGCGCCAAGCCCACCTGCTCAATCGTTCCAATAATCGCGTGGTACCCGCCGCCCGCCGTGGAAGGCATGACCGGCGTAATTCCTGTCTGGTCGTGGAAGAAGAAGTTCGGTCGCAAGGCTTTGAGGCCCTGCACAAGGATGTACCCCACGAGAAGTACGAGCGGAATAAAGACAATCGCGGCTGCAGAGACAACGACAACAGTCATCACTCGATCCGTTGCGACCAAACGCCCAACGCGATCGGCAGTCACCGCCGCGAAGATCACGAGAAAAGAGATGTACGAACCGACAATGAAGCCAAAGAAGCTCGCGCCAACGGAGAACCGGTAGAAGATCAACCAGTTCAAACAAAGAGCACTAACAAGTGAACCGAGAAGGATCCAAACATCGAAGGTTGTGAATTCTCGAGGTCGGCGCGGCGCTCGTTTACGAGTTGAAGGCTTCTGGCGAGACGGTGTCGCCTCGCTTTTCGGGGTTGCGGTGGCGGTCAAATGTCAACCCCCGCACCCGAGCGGCTCTTCGAGACCACTACCGAAGCGATCATGTTGGTTCCGAGCGTGATGATGAACAGAACAAGACCTGCAGCGAGAAGACCGGAAGTCGTAAACGAGTCGGCACCCGCACGGTTCGCAATGAATCCTGAAACCGTTGCGCCGCCATTCTGGAGAATGTGAATGCTCTCGCCGATTTTTTGCGGAACCTGGGGGAGAAGCAATGCAACAGCGATCGTTTCGCCAAGGGCACGGCCAAGACCAAGCATCGATCCGCCGATGATTCCGCCCTTGCCGAACGGAAAGACAACCGTGCGGATCATGCCCCATCGAGTTCCACCAAGGGCGAGTGCCGCTTCTTTCTCACCTGGCGGTGTTTGCGAGAACACTTCACGAACGACCGAAGTGATGATCGGCAACACCATGAGAGCCACCACGATCCCCGCAATAAAGATCGAGCCGGTCAGGCTGGCATCAGATTGGGTCTTGAACAGTGGAATGAATCCAAAGTTCTGTGAAAGCCAACGCGAGATCGGAACAATTTTGTCCGACAGATAGAGAAAACCCCAAAGACCAAAGAGAAGGCTCGGCACAGCGGCCAGAAGATCAACGACGCCGACGAGCCACTTGCGCCGCTTTGCAGTCGAATACTCAGTGATCGCCAACGCGCAAAAGACACTGAATGGAATCGCGATTGCTACCGCCACTAACGCCACCAAAACCGTGCCGGTGAGCAGACCGAGAACACCGATGCGAGCAGGCTGGACATCAGTGCGCCACTCAGTTCGCGTAAGGAACGTGAAGATTCCGGTCTGACCAAGCGCGTCGGAGCTCTGGATGAGCAGGAACAGACCAACCAACAAGAGCAGAACAAGTACAGAAATACCCGCGCCCATAGTGATGAAATTGAACCGGCGATCGACAGCGCTCGGGACCTCGGTCACGATGCGCTTGACGCGTACCGTGCTTGCGGGCTCAGCCGCCCCACCAGTTGGATGTTCTTCTACGAGCGTGCCTGACACGAGAGAAAGGGCTCCGTCAATGGGAACGAAACGTGAGCGCGCGCTCAACGCTTCCGAGGGATCGGATGCCGAAAGTGAACACTTCGAACCCGCAAATAGCAACGAACCAAACACCAACAGCGAGTGAACCTCGCGCCTGAAGTTGAACGGAAGATGTCCTTTAGGTGTCCACTCGCTTCGTGCTGCCTCCAGCCGGACCAGCCAGATCTGTAGCCTCAGGAGTTCATGGCCCGGATTCGTGACCTCCCCTCCCACACCTCTCTCCGCGTCCGCCTTGGTGCGGCGCTTCTTTCTCTTGCGATCGGGACAGTCGTCGTCGCCTGCAGCGCGCCGACCAAGTCATCCTCAAATGGCACCAGCACTGCAACAACGCCGACAACCGCAGTCGACACAGGCGCCGGCCCAACATCAATCACCAAAACGATGCGCGCCACCGAGGTCGCAGGCGGATTCAACGGTGCCACCAACATCGTGTCCCGCCCAATGCGCAACCAACTTTGGGTTACCCAACGCTCGGGCGCAGTGAGCGTCATTGAAATTCAAACTTCGTGGAACCTGGAACTTGGTCAGACCCAACGAAGTGGATTCAAGACCTATCCAGGCGCAGTGATCGATCTTTCAAGCGATGTATCAACGGAGGGTGAACGCGGTCTTCTCGGCATCGCCTTCTCTACCGACGCTCGAACCTTGTTCCTTAGTTATGTGAACAAGAAGGGCGAAATCGTCATCGCTTCGTGGAACGTCACTGATCCCGTTCCGCCTCCGGTCTCCATTCCCACGCCGGCTGCGCCGGACCCCGCCGTTCCTGGAGCGCCATCAACGTCGACCACTATTGCCCGGGCAACATCGTCGACTTCGACAACCCTCCCCGTCGTTCCAACTCCGGTCGTTGATCCGGCGTCAAAGCGAGTGCTCTTAACAATCGTCCATGAGGGAACCACCAACTACTCGGGCCAGCTCACCCTTGGACGTGACGGCTACCTCTACATCGGTGTGGGCGATACGCCGACCGGTACCGCAGAGAAGTCGGCGCAAAACACCGACTCTCTCCTTGGCAAGATCCTGCGTATCGATCCGGCAGGAGCAACGTTGACCGACCCCTACGCAATCCCGCCGAATAACCCGCTTGCTACTGGCGGCGGCGCTCCCCAGATTTGGGCGTTGGGAGCGCAGAACCCATTGCGTTTTAGTTTCGATCGCGCAAACGGAAACATGTGGGTGGCGGATGCTGGTCGCGTGCAGTTCGGCGAGATTGATTACCTCCCCGTCTCTTCGGGCGCCGGCGATGGCGCCAACCTCGGCTGGCCCTATAAGGACGGGAAAGAAACGGGGCCCTCGACCGACGCCGCCCCCTCCTCCGCTGTCAGTCCTATCGAAGTCACACCCAACAATGGTGCCGACTGCCCCCTCATCGGTGGGTTCGTCTACCGCGGTTCCGTAACTGAACTGCAAGGTGTCTATATCTATGGAGACTTCTGCACTGGAACCGTGAAAGGACTCCTGCAACGCAAAGGCGTTGTTCTTGATGACAAAGCGATTGGCCCGCAACTCGGGACGAACTCCATCGTGGCCTTCGCTGAAGACAGCCAAGGTGAGCTCTACATCATCACCGCCGGCGGGTCGGTGCAACGATTGGTGGCGGCATGACCGATACCAACATTGAAGAATCCGAAGCGACAGCGCCTACCGCTCGACGAAGGATCTTCTCGGGTCGCACGCTTTCTGACGGCAAAAAGATCTACTGGTGGCGAGAAATCCTGATCGTTGCAGTTGTTGACGTCGTCTACGAGTCTGTTCGCAACCTCTCCGCAGGCAAGCCCGATAAGGCGTACGCGAACGCGCTCCGGGTCATCGATTGGCAACGAAACTTTGGTTTCTGGCATGAACAAGCGATGCAGAATTTCGCCCTCGACTACACGCCTCTCATCGTGTTCGCGAACTATTTCTACGGCTCGGTCTACATCGGGGCAACGATCTTCACTCTGGTCTTTCTCTTTTGGAAGTTTCCCAACGACTATTCGCTGTTTCGAAACACCCTGATGATCGGCACACTCTGTGGACTCATCGGCTTTGCACTGTTTCCGCTCATGCCGCCTCGGCTCCTTGACGACACCATGCTCCTTCATGGAGCGAACACTGGCCATTGGTTCGGTTTTGTCGACACTCTTGTGAAGTACCCGACTTTCTGGTCATTCAACGACGAAACCATGAAGACCATCTCCAATCAGTTCGCTGCGATGCCGTCTCTTCACTGTGGATGGGCCTTCTGGGGTCTGATTGCGCTGCGCCCCCGAGTGAAGGCATGGTGGGCAAAGACCCTGGTGATCTTGTATCCGATTGTCACCGTGTACGTGGTAGTGATCACGGCAAACCACTACATCATCGATGCAGTCGCCGGATTCGCACTTTTCACCTTTGCGTATTTTGTTGCTCGGGCAATCACTCGAGCTGGTCGCGGAACGCCGGTTAC
Organism: uncultured Actinomycetes bacterium; assembly: GCA_937927725.1. GTDB lineage: Bacteria > Actinomycetota > Acidimicrobiia > Acidimicrobiales > Acidimicrobilacustridaceae > Acidimicrobilacustris. The sequence continues at coordinate 15,366 of CALBSE010000014.1, read as the reverse complement.
GACTGTAAACTGATTGCGAGCCGGTACGCCTCGACATTGCGATCGACAACGTCGGTCCAGTCCACTGGCGATGGCGTCGTTCGATTGTGTTGCGCAATCTGCTCGCGCAACGTCCGGTCATTCACGATTCTTGTGAGCTCTCGGGCCATTTCGGCATCGTTTGATGCAAGAAGTCCTTCTTGTTCGTGTGTCACGAATTCCCGAATACCGGTTTGCGCTTTCGCCACAACCGGCAGACCGGCACAACGGGCTTCAAGGGCTGCAATTCCAAACGATTCAAGGTTCGCAGGTGCAACAAACACATCGGCGTGCGAATAGATCTCGCGAATTTCCTCGCGAGTGCGACGCCCAACGAGAGAGACCGTGTTTGTAAGGCCATTCTCGCGTACGTACTTCTCCATCTGTCCAAGTTCGGGTCCGTCTCCGATAACGATGAGTCGAACATCAATAGAGCGCGGTGTGCGATCACGGACGTCCTTGATCATTCGCAAAAGATGCATGGGCCGCTTTCGCGGCGCAAGACGCATGACCGACACGAGAGTCACGACAGAGGGATCACGCTCGGCAGGCGCAATTGTCCACGTGTCGTTCTCAATACCATTCGGAAGAACAACAACTGTTGCGTCATTGGCGGCAATCCGACGCACCGGAGCGACTGCGACCTCACTCACCGCTGACAGCACCACAGGCCACTGTCCCCACTTTGTGACGTTGTTCATCATCCAAAAGAACGGCGTGGCGTAACTCCAGATGCAGTGCAACGTCACGACAACGGGAACGCCCGCCTTCTGCGCATCTCTCGCCCCTTTGTAGGCGAGCGGGCTCACAACGCCACCATGGAAATGGGCAACATCGACGCGTTCCGCCACTAGAGCGTCGGCAACGCTGCGAAACGCTCGGCGGGTAAATGGAATATCGAAGGGAAGGAGCGGCACATCGATTCGATGAACCCGAACTCCATCGACCACGTCGGGGCCGCCCGTCGTCGTAATCACAACAACCTCGTGCCCTGCCCGCTGCAAGTGCCGAGCCAGATCGTGGACCTGCATCTCAATGCCCCCAAGACGCGGGACATAGCAATCGGAGATCAGAGCGATCTTCAGTCGTCCAGAGTCGAATTGAGGGGTCTCATCGGTGTGAGTCACTGGACGTCACGGTAGTTCTCGCCGTTGCTCTGTAAGAATGCGGACATGCCATCCGGGACGCTGATCGCCTTTCATGCCCATCCCGACGATGAGGCGCTCCTCGATGCCGGCACCCTCGCTCGGGCCGCTCAAGCCGGCCACAGGGTTGTCTTGGTGCTCGCCACCCGGGGAGACGCAGGGGACGTTGGCGCTGGCGTCCTTGCCGCCGATGAAGGCCTGGCCCAGCGAAGGTCCGCCGAGGCCGAGGCGTCGGCGGCTGCCATCGGCGTCGCTCGTGTCGTCTTTCTTGACTATCTCGACTCCGGCCACTCCCCAACTTCAGACGGAACCTGGCCTGCAGGCACCTTTTGTGCCGCGCCCGTCGACGAAGCCGCAGCGGCACTCGCCGCCGTACTCGCGGAAGAAGATGCTGCGCTCCTCATCGCTGACGACCGCAACGGTGGATACGGCCACCCCGATCACCTGCAGGTACACCGCGTTGCCTGGGCTGCTGCACAACTCGCAAACATTCCGCTACTGCAGGCAACGATCGATCGCGAATTCCTTTCGGGCGGGATCGAGCTTGCCAAGGGCATGGGCTTCGAAGTTCCAGAAGGATTCGTCCCCGCAGATCTCTCCACTTGGTACACCCCCAATGCCGAGATCACCCATACTGTCGATGTCAGTTCTGTTCTCGATACGCGTAAAGCCTCGATGAACGCTCACGCCACACAAGCAACCGGCGCTCCCGACACCGTTCGTACGTTGTCGATCTTCCTCGGCCTTCCCGACGAAATCTTTGCGATTGCTTTCAGCACCGAGTGGTACGTGCTTACACAGGCTCCCAATGCCTCCGGTGCATCGCTGCCCGAAACCTTTGCCGGACTCTTCGCCTCTGTCAGTCAATGACGACGACACCCGATGACGAACTCCCCGAGGTCCTGCAAGGACTAAGCGCGGAGGAATCAACCGATGCGTTCGCGGTTGTCAGCCATGAGCTCCATAAAAAGTCGCGTGCCCGCCGGGCAACCGAGATCGGAATTTCGCTCGGCATCGTCGTCATCATCTTCGCCTTCGTCATCCCCAAACTCACGGGAGCCGATTACGCGAATATCTGGCACGAGATAGCCAAGTTGTCACCAGCCGAAATAGCCGGCCTTGTCGCGTTTTGGTTCATCGGAATGCTTGCGTATACCGGCGTGCTCACGAACACGCTCCCTGGACTCAAGCACACGCAAGCACTCACGGTGAACTTCGCCGGGAGTGCAGTTTCCAATGTGATGCCGTTCGGTGGCGCAATTGGCGTTGGCGCGACCTACGCGATCGACATGTCATGGGGATTCACCGCACCCTCAGTCACGCTTTCGATTCTTGTTTCCGGCATTTGGAACGTCTTTGCGAAATTGGCGATGCCGGTACTCGCGCTTCTTTTGTTGATCCTCTCCGGGCATGCCACCGGAAAGCTCTTTTTGCCAGCGATCCTTGGGCTCATTGCGCTCGTTGTTGCCGCAATCATTCTGGGGCTCATCATGCGAAGCGAACGGCTTGCTGAACGAATCGGTCAGTTCGGGCAGTCAATCGTCGGATGGTTCTGTCGAGTTACACGCCGCAAGGCCACTCCCGATGTCGTCGCTGGCGTTCTCAACTTCCGCCATCAGAGCATTGGCCTCGTTCGCGAGCGCTGGTGGCGAATCACACTTTGGATTTTTCTTTTCAATTTGATCCAGTTCCTACTTCTCTTCGCCAGTATTCGCGCGATCGGACTTGATGGCATCACCCTCACTGAAGCGTTCGCCGCGTTCGCATTTGCTCGCCTACTCGAAACCATTCCGATCACACCGAGCGGAGTTGGCTTTGTTGAAGTTGGCGCCGCATCGGCTCTCATCAGTTTCGGCGGACCAGATAACGCCTCAACTGCAGCCGTGTTCCTGTTCCGTGGATTCGTTTACCTACTCGAAATTCCCGTTGGCGCACTTGCGTGGGTCGTTTGGGCGTCAATGAGCAAGTGGCGGCGCCCGGTTGGTTCGGTCACACCCTTAGTGCCGCAGTAATTGCGGCAAGAGACTCCGATCGCTGAGCACCGCGTCCTAAATGCCAGTCCGGAATCACGAGTTCATCGACGCCCGCGTCGGCCCATTGCCAAGCAAGTTCCGCCAACTGCTCGGCGGTTCCTGCGAATGCCGCACGTCCACCTGCAGCTTCAACAAACGCGCGCGCCTTCGACTCTGAATCGGTGATGCACACCAACGCCTGCGTCGAACGACGAACCGTGCGCGGGTCGCGGTCGATCTGCTCACAGGTACGGTCGAGTAGCTGAGAGCGTTCCGCGAACACCTCGGGCATCGCCCACATGTTCCACATATCGGCGTGTCGAGCCACAAGGCGAAGCATTCGGTCGCCTTTTCCGCCGATCAGAATCGGCAGTGGCTGCTGTACCGGTTTGGGTTCGCACCACGCGTTCGACAGCTCAAAGAATCGGCCACGGAAATCGGTCGACGGAAGGTTAAGCAGTGACCGCACCACCGAGCAGTACTCGTCGAGCCGATCAACGCGCTCCCCTGGCGTTCCCAGTTCGATGCCGTACTGCTCGTGTTCATTTCGCTGCCATCCTGCGCCGAGGCCAAGGGTGAATCTGCCACCCGAAATCTGGTCAATCGTGGCCGCCCAGTTCGCCACCACCGCCGGATGTCGGTAGGTCGCCGACATCACCAATGGGGCGATGCGTAACGAGTTTGTGGCCGCCGCAAGTGCCGAAAGCACCGACGTGACCTCGAAGCGCGGGTCAGTCACCGCCCCAAACCCACCGCCATCGGCCATGAAGTGATCCTCAACCATGACCCCATGCCACCCAAGGTCTTCGACCAGGTCGACAGCCGCACGGAGATCAGGCCATGGCTGACTCACCAGCGGCCACAAGGTCAGGTCCATTCGAACAGTCTCGTACAACCGGATGTGCGAGAGTGAGCCCATGGCTCATCTCTTTGACGAACGTTCTATCCTCCTTACAGACCGCATCGCCATCGTGACCGGCGCGGCCGAGGGCATCGGACGCGATACCGCGCTCCTCTTTGCCCGGTGTGGCGCAACCTTGGCGATCTGCGATCGACAGGAAGAACTCCTCGCCGATGTCGCTGCGCAGATCGAGGCATTGGGTCGGCCAGTGATCTCGGCAGTACTCGATGTTCGCGACGCAGCGGCCGTCGACGCGTTCGTCGAAAGCATTGCTTCGACCCACGGTCATGTTGACGTACTCGTCAATAACGCTGGCGGCACATTCGTTTCGCCATTCCTCGATGTCAGTCCGAAGGGTGAAGCGTCACTCATTGCTGAAAACTTCACGCAGGCCACGCACTTCATTCGACGTGTCGCCCCGCTCATGACCAATGGCGGTTCCATCATCAACATCACCTCCATTGAGGCGCATCAGGCCGGTCCCGGATTCGGCATTTATGCCGCGATGAAGACCGCTCTCGAAAGCCTTTCAAAGTCGCTGGCCCTTGAATTCGGAACGCGCCGTATTCGCGTCAACTCCATCTCTCCCGATGCGCAACCTTCCGAAGGAGATAAGGGCCTGCAGGAAACACTGGTCGAAAGCGATCCCGAATTCCTTCCCGCATTCCTTCCGCCGCTCGGCTATCTCGGAACCACCGAAGACACTGCCGCCGCTGCACTCTTCCTTGCGTCTGACCTGTCTCGATTCATCACCGGATCTTCTATTCACGTCGACGGCGGAACGTGGGCCGGTGGCGGTTGGCACCGGCCCGACTCCACCCGTCCGAGCCACTGGAGCAGCGAAGATGTCTGAACTTTCAAACCCTTGGGGCCTCGAAGGCCTTTCTGTCGTCGTCATGGGTGCAGGTGGCGGTGGCATCGGAACATCGATCAGTCGTTTCCTCGGCCACGCCGGTGCATCAGTTGTTGCCGTCGACATCGACGCTGAAAAATTGAAGGTCTGCACCGATGCACTTGCAGCCGACGGCACAACGCACATCGGGCTCATTGCCGACGGTCGCGACAAAGCCGCAGTTGCCGAAGTCGTCGATAAGGCTTGCGATCTTGCGCCGTTGCGCGGTTCGGTTCAGGTTGCGGGCGGCATGTGGCCACCCCAGTGGGCACCATTTGCGAGTGACGATCCCGCATTCGACGATGTCATGGCCCTGAACTTCGGCTCAACCGTGAATACCGTTCGCGCTGTTGGCCGACGACTCGTCGAACAAGGTAACGGCGGAACGCTGTGCAATATCGCCACGACCTCGGCACTCAATGGCATGCCCTATGGATCGGCCTACGCGGCAGCCAAGGCCGCAGTGTTGTCACTCACTCGCTCACTCTCCATCGAATGGGGAAGCCGCAACATCCGTGTCAACGCAGTTGCCCCGGGATCAATCGCAACGCCAAAGAGCGCGTCGACTCGGAAGCCTGGCGACACCGACGGCAACGACCTCGATGTCATCCCCATGCGTCGCCGCGGCACCAGCGACGACATTGCCAAAGGCGTGTTGTTCATGATGTCCGACATGTCGGCCTATGTCACCGGTCAGGTGTTGTGCGTCGACGGCGGAACCTCAGTGCGACCTACCTACAACGACCACGAAGAACTTCCCGTGTTCGTGCACAACGAAGAACTGCGCGCCCGACTCAAAGACTGGTAAATCGTCCACCGCTCACGACGAGCGTTTGGCCGGTGACGTACCGGGCTTCGTCGCTGCACAGAAATACCGAAGGTGGACCAATATCGGTCTCGGGGTCGCCCAGACGACCAAGGGGCACAAGTCCTTCGATGCGCTTGACGCGCTCGGGTTCAAGAATCTTCATGTTCTCGAGTGCAGGCGAGATCGCCAGCGGCGCAACGCTATTGACGCGAATGTGATCGGGCCCCCATTCGCGAGCAAGCGCACGTACAAAACCGCGCTGAGCCGCTTTGACCGCGCTGTAGAACGGCGCGCGCTCAGAGCCTTCGATACCAGCAGGTGAACTCATGAGCAGGTACGCACCTTGTGATGTTTGAAGGTGCGGGTAGGCCTGCACCGCAAGCCGCCAGGTGGCACGCACGGTGACCGAGGAATGGTCTTCCCACTCATCGAGGGTCGTGTTTTCGAAGTCGGTTGCTTCACTTGACCGTCCACTGACGGCGTTGTGCACCACAGCATCGAGACGCCCGTGCTCGGCAACCAACTGTGCAATGGCGGCAGCGCTCTGGTCGGCATCGGTGACATCACAACGCAGGATCACTGGCGTTCCACCGGCAGCAGCAACAGCTGCAGCAGTTTCCTCGGCTGCTTCCGGGCGACGCACACCAATTCCAACGATTGCTCCCGCCGCACCGAAGGCGGCTGACACACCGCGGCCGACACCAGCGCCTGCTCCGGTGACGAGAACAACACGTCCATCCATCAATCCGTGAAGTCCGCTCATGGCTGCATCACCGTTCCGCGATCGGCAACCAGAAGTGCGCCAGTGATGGCAGCAGCAGCTGGCGTCGCCAACAGGTCGACAAGGCCAAGCACGTCGTCAACGGCAGAACCTGACGGCAACGCTGGTTGACCGAGCACCGGCACGACCGGCACCTCGATAGCAACTGCCCCACCGCCAATCTCATCGCCAAGCATGAATGCCGCGAGTTCGACTTCGATTGTGTTCACGGTGATCGAGCGGGCGCCCCATCGACGAGCGACTGCTTTCGCCATCACGCGAATCGCCTCAACCGCGGTACACAACGGAACGAGATCGGCGACCCCGGTCGTCACCACCGTCGGAAGAATGAGAACAACACGGCCACCATCGGCGATGACGGTATGCACTTGTTGCAACACGACAAACGCAGCGCGCATCGATGATTCCGCAGCCTGATCCCATTCATCTTCTGAAAGAGAGGTGATCGGTGCAGCGCGAAACGCAGACGGATCGATTGCCGCGAGCACAACCTGATCAACGGGGACTGAACCAACGAGCGAGCGGAACGACTCCTCGACAGCGATGGCATCGGTGAGATCAAGTCCTGGATCGGGCTGTAGAACCAGATCGCCCCTCAGGCCAAGGCGGGTCGCGATCGATGCACCGATTCCCGATCCAGTTGTAATGACAAGTAGTCGTGATGCTGTGGCCATAACGATCCTCCCGAGGGGCAACGCTACTTCGCTGATCGGTTACGAGAGCACCGATAACCTCACCACGTGTCCGCTCCCACTGCCGTCCTCTACCTTGCAACATGGCTTCCGTCTGAGCTGCATCAGCAGTTCTCTTCGTGGTGCGACGATCACCACCGAGAGCAACTTGTTCTTCCCGGGTTCCGACGTGCACGACGGTTCGAGTGGGTCAGTGGCGGAAGGGAAGACCACCCACCGCAGTACCTCACGATGTACGACCTTGATTCCCTCGCCGTACTGAAGAGCGACGCCTATCTAGCGCACACAACATCTTCGGGCGGACTTCCCGATTTCCTTCGTGGGAACATCCGCGTCGAACGACGCGACTGTGAGGTACTTGCCGTCCTTCCTTCTGCGTGGTGGCCACCCGCAAGCACGCCACTTCTCAATCTTTTTCAACTCAACGATGACCAGTTAGCCGTTGGACTTCAAAAGCACATCTCGAAACTCGTCTCAACGGGATCGCCGCTCGAATCTGACGTCACTTTGCGCGTGATTGACAGTGACGACAATGAACCATTGGTTCTGCTCGACCATGGAGACGCAGCCACCGGCATGATCGACACGATCACGGCTGCGAGCGGATCGCTTCGTTCATCATGGCGATGCGTCTTCGACGAGCAGTCTGAATTGGCATAGCTCCGCCGCCTTCTAGGATCACCCCATCGAAATCTTGATCATCTGCTCCGGTAATACCTGTCGATCGCCGATGGCGATGGGACTTCTCGCGAATCACCTCGCGCTTCGCGGAATGGACGCGCGCGTTCATTCCGCCGGAACGCTCGGTTGGGGCGGACCCGCAACAAACCACGCTGTCGAAACGCTCGCTGCTCGCGGCCTCGACCTGTCTGCCCACGAAAGTCGTCGCATCAAAGGCGACGACGTCGCCGAAGCGGACCTCATCATCGGGATGACTCGCGATCATGTCCATGGGGTCATCATTCACGACCGCGCGGCGATCGAACGGACCTTCGTGATGGGTGAAATCGTTCGACTTGGCAGCAAGGTTGGCCCCCGCCAGCCCGGACAATCCGTTCGGGACTGGTGCGCCGCTGTTGCTGCGCTGCGCCCGAAGGGACGTCCTGCAGGAATCGCCGCCGACGACATCGCCGACCCTGTTGGCGAAGGCCTCGAGGTCTATGCAAAGACTGCCGACAAGTTGGATGTTCTGTGTGCGGCAACCGCAGCCCTTCTTCTTCCCGACGGAGCCCACGGCGAAATCGTTGACATCGATCCGCTCAACGAACCCTGATTCTCCGCCTCCCCTAGTCTCTGCACATGGGAAAATTCGCGAATAGCAAGGCACTCGCTGGTGCCAGTTTCGGTGTCCTAAAGAGCGAGAAGAAACTCGCGGCCATTCCAGCCGTGTCTGCTCTGACGTGCAGCGTGATCGCCGTGGCTGTTGGAGGCGGCGTCGTCCTCACCGCCGACTTCATTTCCAACCCCGCACCCGGACAGGACGATTTCGCGATGACACCTGCTTCGTGGGCAGTTGGCATTGTCGGGCTTTTCATCATCGGGCTAGTTGCTCAGCTATTTGCCGCAACGCTTATTGCTGCGGCCAACGAAAGACTCGACGGTGGCAGTTTCACGATGGGTCAGGCATTTTCGAAAGCAACCAGTCGCATACCATCAATTCTTGGTTGGTCGGCCATCAACTCGACCGTTGGTGTTGTGCTCCAAGGGATTCGCGAGAACTCCGGCATCTTGGGCGACGTCGCTGCTGGCCTTCTCGGCGCGGCATGGAACGTCATCACCTGGCTCGTTCTTCCGATCATCGTTGTCGAGGGCGTCGGACCAATCGTCGCCATCAAAAAATCAGCGAATCTCCTGAAGACAACATGGGGCGAGAACCTGTTTGCGCAAGCCGGCATCGGCCTCATCGGCTTCCTACTCATGCTTCCCGGCCTCGTGCTTTTTGGCGCCCTGAGTTTCGCTATTCCCGTTGCCGGCATTCCGTTGTTGCTTCTCTGGATCGTCGTAATCGGATGCCTTATGTCAGCACTCGGCGCGATCTATCGCACCGCGTTGTATCGCTTCGCCGTCGGTCTTCCACTCGGCGATGTGTTTACCCATGACGAACTCGCTGGCGCGTTCACGCCGAAGTCCAAGACCGGTCGTATGCGCTAGTCGTTGTTAGGCGCTGGGTTCGTCGGTAGGCCGAACACCTACCGGCCAACCTTCAACAACCACAACTTCGTTTGTGAGCGGCGGCACCCAACCTTCACCATCGATCCAACGGCGAACGACACGACCGGGCACACCAACGACAACGCTGTGATCGGGAATGTCGCCGCGCACAACTGCACCCGCTGCAACCGCACAATTACGACCAATGTTGGCGCCTGGCAGCACCACAACGTTCGTGCCGATCCATGTGCCTGCACCAACGCGAACCGAAAAACCTTGAAGCACCTGTTTGCCCACTGGCAACCACGGATCGGCGTAGGTGTGGTTGTGGTCAGTGAAATACACGTTGGGCGCAATCGTGACATCGGCCTCGAGCACGATCGAATGCCGAGCCACGAACCAGCAGTCCTTGCCCACTGTGGTGCGATCACCGATTTCAATCACCGGAGGCGAATCCGCCGGATAGGTCTCGGTGGGCATTCCGACGGCCAGCGTCGTGCCGGCACCGATGAAACAGTCCTCGCCAAGGCGAATGGCGTGGGCGTTGTAGCAATCCCCCTGAGGGAACGCGACGTAACTGCCGCGACCCATTGAGCCGTAGCGGCGCGCCAGTGGATGCTCGGAGTTGATCGCACCAGCAAGGCGAATGCGAGTCCAGGCGGCGTTGATCACCGTTGTCGCGATGGAACGAGACTGCACGCGCAGACGGTCAGGCCAAGACATGAATTGTCACTTTAATTGACGGTAGTCTGAACACTTTCCTGCCCCGGAGTTTCGATGGCCACCATCAGATCACATGCCAGAGTCCACCGAAACGCCGATGACGTTTGGAAGGTCGTAGGCGATCCGACTCGCATCGTGCAGTGGTTCCCGGGCGTCACCGCCGTGACGGTTGAAGACAACATCCGCACACTCACGTTGGCCGCGGGCCTGCCGGTGTTCGAAGAAATCGTCACGCTCGACAATCGCATGCGCCGTTTCCAGTACCGCATCACCGGCCCACTTCCGGTGAAGTACCACCTCGGCACGATGGACGTCATCGAAGATGGCGAACCCGGCTGCCTCCTTCTGTACTCCACCGAAATCTCTCCCGACCCGATGGCCTTCGTTCTCGACGGCGTCATCTCCGAGGGAATTCAAAACCTTGCTCGCATGCTCAATGACCACACAGAGGACGAACGCTGATGGGTCGCAAAATTCTTTTCATCACCACCGACCAAATGCGTTACGACGCAATCGGCGCTAACGGTGGCGCAGTTGCGCGCACACCGAACATTGATTCGTTTGCGGCCAACGGAATTTCCTACGACCGTGCCCAGCCACAAAACGTTGTTTGCATGCCGTCTCGCGCCACCATGGTTACGGGACAGAACATTGGTACCCATGGCGTGTGGATGAATGGCGTTCCCCTTCCCGTTGAATCGCCGAGTGTTGCTGCGGTGCTGCGCGACGCGGGCTACCGCACAGCGCTTATTGGAAAGAGCCATTTCGAGCCACTGCTCGACCCGTTCCTGCGCTTTGAAGAGAATCGTCAAGGTTTTGCCGGCACAACCGAAGGACACCGCGGGTTCGATCACATGGAACTCGCAACGCACGGCGCTGCAGGGTTCACGCATTACTCGCGCTGGATTCGACAAAACCATCCCGAAGCAATCGGCATGTTCTTTCAGGTACTCGACGGTGATCTTGAAGTTAGCGATGTTCCCGGTGGCGACACAGGCGCTCCGCAAATCAAACACAACGCCGTTCCGCGCGATTGGTATCACACCGATTGGGTTGCCGACCGCACCATCTCATGGCTCGACGGTCTGAACAGTAACGACGACTGGTTCTGTTGGATGAGCTTCCCCGATCCGCACCACCCGTGGGATCCGCCGGAATCGGAATTGCATCGCGTTAATTGGCGAGAACTCGACCTTCCTGTCGGCTATCCGCAGAATCAAGACGAACGCGAAGCAATCATCGATGCCAAACCACGCCACTGGCGCCTTTGGTACGACGGAAAGCTCGTCAGCAATTACGAAGCTCCCGGCAAGTGGGTTCCGGCAACACTTACCGCCGACCAGATTCGCGAAGTCAACGCGATGGCCCACATCGAAAACGAACTCATCGACGAAGCCATCGGCCGGGTGCTTGCGGCGATCGATGCCAAGGGCTGGAGCGACGACCTCGACATCGTTTTCACCACCGACCATGGCGAGTTCCAGGGCGACTTCGGGTTCCTCTTCAAAGGCCCGTACCACGTCGATTCGCTCATGCGAATTCCGCTTATTTGGCGCCCGGCGCCTTCTGCCGGTGGCGGCATTGATGCCACAGCGCGTGTTTCAAAGCCCGTCGGCCTTCTTGATCTTGCCCCGACCTTCTGCACCATTGCCGGCCTCCAACCTCCCGAATGGATGGAAGGTCGTGCCCTGCCTCTCGACGACGCCGATGCAGTTGCTCGTGGCTTCGAGCGAGTGACCACTGAATGGGACAGCCGTCAGCCTGACGGAACCGAGATTCATCTGCGCACGATCATGCGCGACAACTTTGTCTGCACGACCTATCAGCCCGGCACCGTGCACGACGGCACCGAGGGCGAGTTGTACGACCTCGTTCTCGATCCGTTGCAACAAGTCAATTTGTGGGACGATCCCGAACGTCGTGCGTTGCGCGACGAACTGCTCGTAGATCTCGCTGCCAATTTTGTTGAGCCGCGCGAGTTCCGGCACGCCGAAGCGCCCGTCTGATCACGCGTTGATGCTCGCTGACTACAAAAGGCCAGCGAGCATTTCGAGTGTCGCGTCGCGGTTGTCGTAAGGCACCGCAACAAACTCGGTAGCGCCAGCTTCGAAGATCTTCTCGATACCAGCGCGCACGGTTGCTGCATCACCCACGAGTGCAACATCCGCCGGACCTTCCACGCCTTCACGGTCGAGCATTGCTCGATAGGAGGGAAGGAAGCCGTAGACAAGGAACTGCTCGGCGGCAGTTGCACGTGCACCGGCTTCGTCGTCGGTGACGCATACCGGCAACGCGCACACGATGCGCGGTGCGGGCCGTCCCGCTTCGGCCGCAGCCTTGTTAATTGTCGGTGCGATATGCGAACCGATTGTGGTCGGACCTGTCATCCAGGTTGCTGTTCCCTGCGCCATACGCGCAGTGACATTCAGCATTTGGGTTCCAAGCGCAGCAACAAGCGTGTCGACTGGCGTGGAATCGGGAATCTCAAGGCCGAGATGGCCGTGCAAGGTCTCGCCATCGAAGTCCGCGGCCTCGCCGTTGAGAAGCGGCATAAGAATGCTGAGGTATTCACGAAGGTGACGAACCGGCTTCTCGAACGTCATGCCGAACATGCCTTCGATGACCATTTGATGTGACAGCCCAATGCCGAGCGTGAAGCGGCCATCGGCAACCTGCTGCAGCGTGCGCGCCTGAGCCGCCAACATTGCAGGATGCCGTGGGTAGGTGGGAACCACTGCGGTGCCGAGGCGAACCTTTGGAACCTCGCGCGCAACGACGGTAAGCGCGGTGAGCGTGTCGAGCCCAAAGATCTGCGGCATCCAATACGAACCGAAGCCTGCATCGGCAAAGAGGCGGGCGTGTTCGACGGCTTTGTCAACAGTGTCCGGCTGACTAAAGATTCCAATTTCCATGATGACTCCTAGGGTCTAATCAGCCAGCGGCTGGAGAGCGACCGCGTGTGCTTCGAGCACTGCGGGTGAATGAGGTGGTGGCAGATACACGATGCCCATGTCGAGACCAGCTTCGGCGTAGGCCTCGGCCTGCGCAACAGCGACTCCGGGATCGTTCGCATCGGCAAGCAAATGCGTTGAAGTCATGATCTCGGATGGATCGCGACCGATGCGTTCGCATTCGGCCCACAACAAATCGCGCGATGCCTTCCACGAGTCCACTGGTCCACCGGGAAAGTTCCAGTGCTGCGCCCACCGAGCTACGGCGGGAAGAGTGCGTTTGGGCCCTGCGCCACCGATGCAGATCGGCGGATGCGGACGCTGAATCGGCTTTGGTTCGCAGTACGCGTTCGTCAGTGTGAAATGTTGCCCATTGAAGTTCGATACTTCGTTTGTGAGCAGCGACACAATCACTTCAAGTGATTCATCGAACATGTCGAACCGTTCGGTAAGCGTCGAACCAAGGCTTATGCCATACGCATCGGCTTCTTCATCGTTCCAACCGGCACCAAGACCGAGCTCGAGTCGACCATTCGAAATCACATCCACAGTCGCTGCCATGTTCGCCATCACCGCAGGGTGACGATATGGAAGGCCCGTCACGAGCACACCCACACGAATGCGTTTGGTGGCCTGAGCGAGTGCAGTCAGCGTTGACCACCCCTCGAGACACGGACCGTGAGAGTTATCGGAATGAATCGGATAGAAGTGATCGAAGTTCCAACCGGACTCGTAGAGGTCAATATCGTCAGCGGCCTGCCAGACATCGAGCATTGCTTGCCAGGTCGTGTGTTGAGGTGAAGTCTTAAATCCGAAGCGCACGTCGTGAGGCTACTGATTTCACGAAGTGCCCGTTCACGAATCTCAGTCGTCGAAACCGCCACGGCGATCGCGTTTGCGGGCGGCCTGACGTCGCTTGGCATCGAGGCGACGCTCTACTGCTCCCCGACCAGGCCGCGTTGGCCGTCGGGGCGTTTCCACCCGCAATGCTCCGGCCAGTTTCTGCCGAAGTCGATCAAGGGCCAACCGGCGATTGCGCAACTGCGAACGTTCATCGTCGGCCGACACCGTAACGACCGAACCAAGGCGATCGATGATGCGTTGACGCTGATACTGCGACAACGCGGCCGATGCCTCAACATCGAAGCGGACCTCGGCGCGGGTGTGGGCCCGGTTTGCGTGCTGACCGCCCGGTCCTCCACTCGGCCCGAAGGACCAGGCCAACTCATGACCGGGGATCACCACCGAGGCCGTAACGCGAAGGTCATTGGTCGCGGTCATGCCCGACAGCCTAGAGAGGACCTCAGGTTGAACGGACTATTTCCAGATCGCGTAGAGCGTGATGTTTCCAGCAGTGTTGATAGTGGCCATATCGGCGTAGGCAACGGTCGTTCCCGCCGCCGTTGTTGCCCATCCGCCGAATGTCTTACCGGTTCGAGTGAAGGTATTTTTCGTCAGCGCTCGACCAGTCACCGTAAAGGTCATTGCGGCCATCGTTCCGGTGCCGCCGTTGGCATTGAACGTGACCGTGTACGTCACCGGTGTCCACACCGCATACAACGTCACATTGCCCGCCGTGTTGTACGTCGCTGCATCGGCAAACGCCACCGAGCCCGTCGCGGTCGTGGCCCAGCCTGAGAATGTGTAACCCGCCCTCGTCAACGTGTTCTTCGTCAACGCCGCACCAGCAACGGTAAACGTCTGGTTTGCCATCGTGCCCGTGCCGCCATTGGCATTGAACGTGACCGTGTAGTTCACCGCCGTCCACACCGCATACAACGTCACATTGCCCGCAGTGTTGTAGTTCGCATTGTTCGCAAACGCGACCGTGCCCGTTGCCGTCGTTGACCAACCAGCAAACGTATAACCAGTACGCGTAAACGCATTGGCTGTAAGAGCTTTACCAGCCACGGTGAACGTCATCGCCGACATCGTGCCCGCACCACCATTGGCATTAAAGGTCACGGTGTAATTGACCGCCGTCCACACCGCATACAACGTCACATTGCCCGCCGTGTTGTACGTCGCCGCATCAGCAAACGTCACCGATCCAGCTGCGGTCGAAGACCATCCAGCAAAGGTGTAACCAGTGCGCGTAAACGTATTCTTCGTTAACGCCGCACCAGCAACCGTAAACGTCTGGTTCGCCATCGTTCCCGTACCGCCGTTGGCATTGAACGTGACCGTGTAGTTCACCGCCGTCCACACTGCATACAACGTCACATTGCCCGCCGTGTTGTACGTGGCGGAATCAGCAAACGCGACCGTGCCGGAAGCAGTCGTCGCCCAACC
>CALBSE010000013.1 GCA_937927725.1 uncultured Actinomycetes bacterium | reverse complement strand
TGCATACCCTTCAAATCATCGCTGGCATCTCGTTCGATCCGGGTATCCGCGGCATCCTCGTTGTGCTTACGGGTGTTTCGGTCCTTATGGGGTCGGTGTACCTGCTGCTCGGTACGAACCTCGGCTCTCGCCTCGGTTTCCTCGTTGCACTGACCGGCCTCTTCGGCTGGCTCATGATCCTGACCTTTATGTGGTGGCTCACGCCTCCCGCTATTGGTCCTCGCGGCAACCTTCCGAGTTGGAAGCCGGTGGAGATCTACGTCAACGGTGGAGGTGATCAACCGAAGACCACCGTGCTTGGCGAGTTGGTGGATCCTTCCTCGCTGCCGAAGGCCGACAAGATCCTTGCTGACAACCCTGATTTGGCAAAGGACTTCCCGAACGGTTTCACCCTTTCGGATCTCCAAACCAACAACCCCGCGATCGTCTCCACCTATCTTCCTCCTGATTCGCTGAACGGGTGGAAGCTCGTGTCGGCAGCCAATGCTGGTGAAGCTCAAGCTGCTGCCGATGTCGAACTTGTGGCCTCAGGTGTCTTCAAGACCACCGCCGATTACAAGAAGCTCAACACCTGGCAATTCGGTGGCAAACCAACGTTGCAGGATGATTGTCCGAACGGCGGGCTCATCTGCCGAGTGTGGCATCGCATTTCATCTGCGTTCCAGATCAAGAATCCGAAGCACTACACCGTCGTCCAAGTGCAACAGGTGATTCCGCAGGAAACCATTCCGGGTCAGGCCCCGCCTATCCCGAAGGCTGATCCCTCGAAGCCGGTGATTTCGGTCGTGTTTGTTCGCGACATCGGAAACGAGCGTGTCATTCCCTTCCTGTATTTCGTGATCTGCGCTTCGCTGTTCATTCTTTCGGCATGGGCATTGCACAACCGTGACAAGACGCTCATGAAGAACAAGGCGATGGCCGAAGCGGCGTCGAAGGAGAGCTGACGAGCGTGGGGCAGTACCTGCCAATCTTCGCAATGCTCGTGCTGGCGATCATCTTCGCTGCCGTGAGCCGCGTCGTGTCGCAACTCCTCGCGCCCCGTCGTCCTTCAGAAGCGAAGTCGTCTCCGTACGAATGCGGCATCGTCCCCGATCAGGCCCCACCGGAACGCTTCCCGGTGAAGTTCTTCCTCGTTGCGATGATTTTCATCGTGTTCGATATCGAAATTATTTTTTTGTTCCCATTTGCGATCGTCTTTCGTTCGCTGGGTGGTTACGGGATTGCAGCGATCCTCATCTTCACTGCTGCAGTGTTCGAATCGTTCGTCTATCTCATCGGTAACGGTGCGCTCGACTGGGGTCCGGTGAAGAACCTGCGCCGTTCTGAAATTGTTTCGCCCGCCCGTACAGCGACCAGCACGATCCGTCGCGTCGGCCTCGAAGGCCGTTCAACTGAAGAGGCTGCATAAGTGTCGAGCGAGACCAGGCCTACAGGCGGACTTCTCGAGTCCGGCCTCGAAGGACTCAGCCACAACTTCCTGACCGGTACGCTCGAAGAGCTCGTTAAGTGGGCCCGTCGCCACAGCGTCATGCCTGCCACGTTCGGTCTCGCGTGTTGTGCCCTCGAAATGATGGCTGCAGGCGGCCCGCATTACGACCTTGCGCGCTATGGCATGGAAACGTTCCGCGCTTCCCCACGCCAAGCCGATCTGATGATCGTTGCCGGCCGCGTCTCGCAAAAGATGGCGCCAGTGCTTCGTCAGATTTACGACCAGATGATGGAACCCAAGTGGGTCATCTCGATGGGCGTCTGCGCATCCTCGGGTGGCATGTTCAATAACTACGCCATCGTGCAAGGTGTTGATCAAATCGTTCCCGTCGATATCTATGCACCGGGTTGTCCGCCATCACCAGAAACGTTGATGCACGCAATCCTCACCCTTCACGACAAGATCAAGAACGGTGAACTCACTCGTCGTAAGGGCGAGGGTCTTGGCCTGGTTATTGAACAGATGGGTCCCTCAGGACCTGTGCCTGTCACTTTGGGTCAGGGCTGAACATGACTGACGTCGACGCCCAAGGCGGCGAGGCTGACACCCCAGCCGAGATCGCACCAGAGACACTTTTCGACACACTGCTCACGCGTTCGCACGAGCAATTTGTGCTGCATCCAACTCGCGAGAGCTACTCCGGTTTGCTTGCAACGCTCCATTCCGCTGGCTATCACTCGGTGGTCGATCTTTGCGGCGTGGATTACCTCACGAATGATTCGCGTCAACTTCCCGTCGGTATCGAGCCGGAACGCTTCGAAGTTGTGGTCAATCTCATTAACCATCGCGAACGCGCTCGTCTTCGTTTGCGAGTGCAGGTTCCGGAGTCCGATGCGGTCGTTCCGAGCGCTTTCACTCTCTATCCCGGAACCGAAGCGATGGAGCGCGAAACCTTCGACATGTTTGGTATTTCGTTCGATGGCCACCCTGATCTCACCCGCATCCTCATGCCCGAGGACTGGATCGGACACCCACTGCGCAAGGACTACGACGTAGGTCGTATCCCCGTGCAGTTCAAGGGTGCTCCAGCGAATCGTTGATCTCATGACCGCAACCCACGAACTCCCCACGAACGTGAATCAGACCTCCGAAGGTGGTCAAGAACTCACTTCGGCCGACGTTGTCGCTGCCGGAGAGCGCCTTCGCGAACTTGGCGCCGTTCTTCGTTTGTCAGAGAACGACGCGCTTGTTGCTGAACGCGAACAGGTGCCCGACGACGAAACCATGATCATCAACATGGGCCCGCAGCATCCGTCGACCCATGGCGTGCTGCGTCTCATGCTTGAACTTCAAGGCGAGACCGTTCTTCGTTGTAAGCCAATCATCGGCTACCTGCACACCGGCATGGAGCGCACCGGTGAAGAACTCACCTATCTCCAGGGCCCCACCAACGTGACGCGCATGGACTACGCGGCGCCGTTGTTCACCGAGCTCGCTTTCTCTCTCACGGTCGAGAAGTTGCTCGACATCGAAGTCCCCGAGCGTGCGATCTGGATCCGCATGCTCATGACCGAGATGAATCGAATCTCTTCACACCTTCTCTTCATGGCGACAAACGGCATGGATCTCGGTGCTGTGTCGATGATGCTCTACGGCTGGCGCGAACGTGAAGAAGCCCTTCGCTTCCTTCAGGAAGTCACCGGCCTGCGCATGAATCACAACTACATCCGTCCTGGTGGTGTGGCTGCCGATCTTCCCGACGGATGGCGCGACGGTGTGTTGCGTCTTCTCGACATGCTTCCGGGTCGTCTCGCCGAATACGACACGTTGCTGAACCAGCAGCCGATCTGGCGTGAGCGTCTCCAGGGCGTCGGCGCTATCAACGCCGAAGAATGTCTCGCTCTCGGCGTAACTGGTCCGATCCTCCGATCAACCGGTTACGACTGGGACCTTCGTCGCGACATGCCGTACCTGGCGTTCGACGAGGTCGAGTTCGACGTTGTTGTCGGTTCGTATGGCGACTGCTTCGATCGCTACGCAATTCGTCTCGCTGAGATTCATGAGTCAATGAAGATCGTTCGTCAGTGTCTCGAAAAGATGCCTAAGGGCGACTACCGCATCCAAGACAAGAAAGTCACCCCGCCGCCGCGTGCGCGTATCGACGAATCAATGGAAGCGCTCATTCATCATTTCAAGATCTTCACTGAAGGTTTCAAGGTTCCTGAGGGCGAGGCCTACGTCGCAATTGAGTCACCTCGTGGCGAACTCGGTTGCTACATCGTCAGCGACGGATCCTCGAACCCGTATCGCATGCACGTTCGCGCTCCAAGTTTCGTGAATCTCCAAACCCTTCCGCATCTCATGCACGGCAGTCTTGTGGCCGACGCTGTCGCCATCATCTCCAGCGTTGATCCCATCCTTGGGGAGGTCGATCGCTGATGGCTCGACTTACGAACGACAACGTCGAACTCGCACGCGAGATCATCGGTCGCTACCCGCGTCCGAAGTCCGCGCTCATTCCATTGCTGCATCTTGCGCAGGAACAAGACGGTCATCTCACCGACGAAGCAATGGCGCATATTGGTGAACTTGTCGGCGTTTCATCTGCTGAAGTTCTCGGAACTGCGTCGTTCTACGAAATGTTCAAGATGGAAACCGTGGGTCGTTACATGGTCAACATCTGCACGAACATTTCGTGTCAGTTGCGCGGGGGCGAAGAACTTCTTGCTCATGCGGAAAAGACGCTCGGCATTCGACCCGGACAAACAACTTCCGACGGTCTCTTCACTCTTGAAGATGTCGAATGCATCGCAGCGTGCACCGAAGCTCCGTGCTTGCAGGTGAACTATCGCTACGAACACCGCATCTCGAAAGAAGGTTTCGATCAACTCGTGAACGACCTGCGCGCTGGTCGCCGCACCGACATTCCGGCACACGGGGTGTTGGCCGAAGTTCGACAGCACATTCCCGAAGATCGGCGCGCTGGCGTTGTTACGCCCGAAGACAAAGCAGTTCCGGTTTGGATCGCAGCAGCAGGGGAGGGCGAAAAGTGATTACCGACGCCCCACGCATCATCACCTCGCGTTTCGACAATGCGGACAGTTTCACTCTCGCTGGGTACGAAGCCACCGGCGGTTACCAAGCGCTTCGCAAAGCACTCGGCATGGGCCCGGCCGCAGTGGCCGACGAGGTCAAGACCGCAACCCTTCTTGGTCGCGGCGGCGCAGGATTCCCTGCTGGAGTGAAGTGGGGCCTCGCTCCCGAAAATGTCTGGCCGCGTTACCTCGTTGTCAACGGCGACGAATCCGAACCCGGCACCTACAAGGACCGTCTCCTCATGGAGCGGGATCCCCACCAGCTCGTCGAAGGCGTTCTGCTCGCGTGTTACGCGATCGGTTGCGGTCAAGCATTCCTTTACGTGCGCGGTGAAATGCCCCTTGCCCAAGAGCGCATCGCTGCAGCACTGAACGACGCGTATGCCGCTGGGTATGTCGGTAAGAACATCCTTGGTTCCAACTTCTCTGTCGACATCGTTCTTTCATGGGGCGCTGGCGCCTACATCGTCGGCGAAGAAACCGCACTTATCGAAAGCCTTGAAGGCAACCGCGGCATGCCGCGTCTGAAGCCTCCGTTTTTCCCGGCGGCCAAGGGTCTGTACATGCAGCCCACGATCGTGAACAACGTCGAGACGCTTTCCAATCTGCCTTGGATCGTCACGAATGGCGGCGAAGCATTCGCTGCGCTTGGTGCGGAAACTTCACGGGGCACCCGGATGTTTGCCGTCTCTGGTCACGTGAAGAACCCAGGTGTGTTCGAAGTTGAATACGGCGTCACCACGTTCCGCGATCTCATCTTCGCTCCCCAGTACGCGGGCGGCATTCTTGGCGACCGATCCTTGAAAGCCTTCATCCCAGGCGGCGCGTCTGCGCCGTGGTTCTTTGAAGAGCATCTTGATCTTCCACTTGAAAAAGTCACGGTCGATCGCGCGGGATCCATGCTTGGTTCTGGTGCCGTCGTCGTCATGGACGAAACCACCGACGCGGTCAAAGCCTGTTTGCGCGTTGTTC
>CALBSE010000012.1 GCA_937927725.1 uncultured Actinomycetes bacterium | reverse complement strand
GGCCTGGCCTAGTCCCCCGGTGGCGCCAAGTAACAGAACCGATGCGCCGTTGAGCAATGTGGTTGTCATGGCCCGAGTTCTACCGCATCAGGCGCGAATCGCTCCGACGCAGCGACGCATGTGTTGATCCTCGCGTAGTGCTCGGTAGTTTTCGGCGCGCGGCTCGGTCGCTCAGCCAGTGAATGCTGGTGCCACTGGATCCGACGACGTGGTCGTTGGCGGGGTTGTTGTCGTTGTTGGTGGTTCAGGGCCAGTCAAGGACATCAGCAACGTCGGAGCGACGGAACCGGTGAAGTAGTAACCGACGGCGATACACGAAGACGCCGACACACACGACACCGAGTTGAGAGAATTGTCAATCGAACCGGGGCTGGGGCTGTCGAGTTTCGTCCAACTCGTGCCATCCCATTGCACTAAGAGCGTCGCGTTCGCAGAACCGATGTAGTCGTAGCCGACGGCGACACACAAAGTGGTCGTCACGCACGACACCGAAATCAGAACGTTGTCCCCCGAGCCGGGGTTGGGGCTGTCAGGTTTCGTCCAACTCGCGCCGTCCCAACTCAACACCAACGACTGGTTCACAGAGCCGTCGTTGTAGTTGCCAACGGCAATACACGAAGACACCGACACACACGACACCGACCCCAGACCGTTGCCATTTGTGCCTGGGCTGGGGCTGTCAAGTTTCATCCAACTCGCGCCATCCCATTGCAACACCAACGACTGATACACAGAACCATTGGAGTAGGAGCCGACGGCAAAACACGAAGACACCGTCACACACGACACCGAGGACAGGCCGTTGGTGCCATTCCACGGGCCGGGGTTGGGACTGTCAAGTTTCGTCCAACTCGTGCCATCCCATTTCAACACCAACGTCTGATACACAGAACCATTGAGGTAGGAGCCGACGGCAAAACACGAAGACACCGTCACACACGACACCGAGTACAGAAAGTTGTTATCAGAGCCCGAGTTGGGGCTATCGAGTTTCGTCCAACTCGCGCCATCCCATTGCAACACCAACGTCTGCTCCGAAGAACCGCTGTAGTAGGTGCCAACAGCGATACACGAAGACACGGTCACACACGACACCGAATTCAGAACGTTGCTATCAGAGCCGGTGTTGGGGTTCGGCACTACTACCGCACCATCAATCAGCGCGCCGGTCGGTGAGGCCACGACGACGTAACCCAGCACAATCGCTAGTACCGCGAACAGTGCGAGAGCGGATCTGCGAATCATCCGAGAATCTCCGAAAGTCAACGCCGAGAGGCCCTTTGCCGGACGACAGTGAAACCCTAGTGGCTACTGCGATCAGCGCCGCCCGGCGAAAGAACCGCTGCAGCAATGAAGTAGCGGCTCACCCCGTGAATGCCGGCACGACGGGGTCGCTTGATGCCGTTGTCGACGTCGTTGTCGTTGTCGGCGCCGGTTCCGGACCAACCATTGAGACCACTAACGGTTGGTCCTGAATCCCATCGTAAAATCTGCCAACGGCGGTGCACGAGACGCCGCTGATGCACGACACGCCAGCGAGACGAGGGCTTGCTCCACCGGCGTTCGGCGTTGTCACTGTCGACCATGCGTTGCCATCCCAACTGATGGCCAGGCTCTCGTCCTCGGTGCCAGTGGAACTGAATCGACCGACGGCAACACACGATGTTGCGTTCGCGCAGGAAACCCCGAACAGATACGACCAAAACGTGCCGGGACTGGGGCTGTTCTGAATTGTCCAGGCCGTTCCGTCCCAGTTCATGACCAGCGTCTGATCCGGTGTGCTGCTTGTCCACCCAGTCGCCACGCAAAACGAGGCGCTCGCGCAGGAAACCGCGACAAGTTGATTGAGAGACAACGCCACGTTTGGACTCTGTACGACCGACCAAGCCGATCCATTCCATGACAGCGCAAAAGTTTCGAGTCCCGGTCCACCTTGCGAACTACCGACCGCCATGCAGGAGGTCGTCGACGAGCATGAGATGGAGTTCAAGGAACTTCCTCCGCTACTGGCATTGGGCCCGGCACTGGACGACCAACTCGTGCCGTTCCACGTCATGATCAACGTTTGCGCGCCCGATCCGGTATCGAACCAGCCGACGGCGATGCACCAACTCGAGGAAACACAGGAGACAGCCATGACAGAGAAGTCACCGGCCCCGAGCGTCGGGATCGTAACTGTTGACCAGTTCACTCCGTCCCACACCATTGCATTCATCTGGTTGGTTGAACCATCAAATATCGAACCGACCGCCATGCACCAACTTGCGCTGACACACGAAACGGACAGCAACTGATCATCCGCGCCGCTAGTTGTCGGAGTCGCGATGGCGACCCACGCAACTCCATCCCACGATGCCGCCAATGTTTGTGAATTAACACCGTTATCGGTAGCGCCCACCGCAACACACGAGGATGCCGACACACAAGAAACTGAAGTGAAGCCACCATGCGGCAGGCTTGGGGTGGGAACCACAGTTGCGCTGTCGATTGCGGCGTTCACCGGTGATGCAAACGCAACCAGAGCGAGAGTTGCCGCTACGACAAGTGCGGCGCGAGCAGTGACGGTCAACGATTTCGGCATCTCGACAGGTTAGTGAGAGATGCAGTCCCCAGCCCTATTGCTGCCCGTCCCATTCGGGCGCCATCTACGAAGGGGCACAGGCGTACCCGCCTCTCGAATTACTTCTCTTCAAGACCCAAGATCTGGGGAAGGTCCGGCGCGATCGACCCGAGGTACTGAATCATCTTGAAAACCACCAGAGCATTTTCGGGCGTATTACGCGCTGACGTTGCTCCAAAGAACGATCGCGAAAGAGTGAGCGCCTGAAGTATCACAAGAAGCGCGTCGCGAATCACCGGCGGAACTTCGGCGTCGTTGCCAAATCGCCGCATGAACTCCTGCTCACTTTGCAGCGAGGAATTGATTTCTTTCAGCCGCTCGGTGTCGACCCCGGAAAGAATGAGAAATGCGAGCAGATCAGCACGCATTTTCAGTTCTTCGCCCAAGAACTGGGTGGAGTCAGCCGGCATCGATTGAAAGCGTTCAAGCGCTCGACGGTTCAGCTCTTCGAGTGTCGCCATAAACAACCCAAGTTCGCCGCCGAACTGACGGGTGATGGCCCGACGGTCGAGGTCAGCTCGTGCTTCGATTTTGCGGGTCGAGAGTTCGGTTACCGGGATCTCGCGCAACAGGCTGATCGTCGCCTCGATCAAGATGATCTTCGCCTGGGCCGCGACTACCCGAGGCTTCCTCTCGCCACTCATGAGCAGCACTCTACGAAACCTAGAGACGCGCCGCTGAAGTGCTTCCCGGCGCTGGCCGATCTTCGGGGGTTCGTTCCCGGGCCTGCGTCAGTCGTAGGCTTTTCGAAGCGGCGGCCTTCTGGTTTCGCCCCTTCTGGTCAGCCACTAGCGAGGATTCCCATGACTGATGTTTTGATCTCCAAAGAAGAAATTGCAACATCGGTCAAGGGAGCCGTCGCCTACAAGATCGTGTACCACTCGCACGACCTCCACGGCGTGGCCACCACCTCTTCGGGTCTCGTCATTGCACCCGCTGGCGCCGGTGAGAATCGTCGTGTGATGTCGTGGGCCCACGGCACCACGGGCATTGGCGATGCTGCGTGTCCCTCAGCGCAACCCGATCCTGCTCGAGAACTCACTCTCTATTTCACCCCCGGCAGCACCACGCAGATTGATTACGGCGTTCCCGGAGTGCAGAAGTTCATCGACGACGACTGGGTTGTCGTTGCCACGGACTACCAAGGCCTCGGCACCCCCGGCATTCATCAGTACACCGTGAATCGCACGAACGCGATCGACGCGGTCACGATCGTTCATGCTGCACGAGAGTTGAATGTTGGCGCCGGAACGCGATTCGGCGTTATCGGTTGGTCACAAGGTGGCGGCACCGCAGCGGCCGCGGTGGAACTCGACGCTTCCGATTACGGAGATCTCGAAATTGTCGGCGCAGTCGGAATGTCTCCCGGTGTTCCGATCATCGGATTGAAGTTGCCTGGACTTGGTTCCGCGCTTGGCGGTACCGACATTCCTCCCGACGGCCACTTGTTCATGATCCTTGCGGCAATGGTCACCGCGTTCCCCGACACGTTGTCGCTCGATGACGTTTTCACCGATGTCGGCAAGCGCGTCTTCGAACAGGGTTGGAACGTGCAGGGAATTCATCACCTCAATGACACACTCGAGCGCGCTTACAAACACGAAGGTCAGGTCATGGCCGTCGACACCACGAAGTTGGGCGCGTGGATGCAGGCGTTCACCGAAGCTTCCGCCACGCTCAAGAAGCCCATTGCTCCTGTGCTTGTGCTGATCGACGAACAAGACCCGAACGGGCCTTGCCCGCTCACCTGGCAACACGGTTATGTCGATGCAGTGAAAGCACTTGGCGGCGACATCGATGTGAAGTCGTACGCCAACGACGACCACTTCTCCTTGCCGCAAAGCTCCATCGATGACGGCCGCGAGTGGCTCGCCTCGAAGTTCGCCTGAATTCGTGACAGAAGCGCCTGAAATCGGTCCAATCGGCCCTTGCAGCATTTATGCCGGTACAGGCATAATTGCCAAATGAGCTCCGCCGCCATTCTCAAGCAAGCCAGGGTTGACGCGGGTCTCTCCCAGGCCGAACTCGCTGCGCGTGCGAGCACGTCTCAAGCCGCAGTTGCCCGCTACGAATCTGGCGCCGTTTCTCCATCAGTCGCCACCCTCGAACGACTCATTCACGCGACCGGAGCCGAGTTGCTTCTTTCAGTGCGAAAAGCGACTGCCACCGATCTTTCTGGCCAACGCGCAATCAAGCTTCGGCGTCATCGCCGTGAAGTCATCGCTTTGGCGCGTCAGGCCGGCGCTATAAATGTCCGCCTTTTTGGATCGGTTGCACGCGGTGATGACCGTCGAAGCAGCGACATTGATCTCCTCGTCGACTTTGATGTCGAACGCGGTCTCGTTCCGCTTGTCGAACTCGCAGACTCTTTAGAACAACTCCTCGACGAACGCGTCGACATCGCACCGGTGGCGCTCCTTAAGCCCGCCGTCGCCAAACGAGCATTGGCCGAAGCTGTCCCCCTTTGAGCCGGGGCCCCTGCGATCGTCTCAATGACATCATTGAGCGAATCGACGCAGCGACACGAGCCGAGCGCCTCCTTGAACAAGCAGAAGTGTCGAACGATCAACAACTCGCGTCAACTCTGACCGATGCAATCCTTTATGACCTCGTGATCATCGGCGAAGCAATCAAATCGCTTCCACGCGAGTTCAAATCTCACCAAAGTGATGTGCCGTGGTCACTCGCAGCGAAGCTTCGCGATCGTCTCGCTCACCACTATTTCGATGTGGACCTTGCGGTGATTCGGCAGACGCTTGACGAACCGTTCGCGACGCTCCGATGCGCGTGTTCAGAACTGAAGGATCACTTCTGTTCGCCCTGATGCGAGATTCTGTCTCTCTACCTGCCGAGGTTTCGGGTTAGGCGTATCTCACCAGTTTGGTGCAATACTTTGCGGCGTCGCCCGACACGCGGGCACGACCGAGGAGTTCCCGTGAATTCACCACTTTCGACAAAGACCGGCCGCGTCGCCGCCGGTGGATCACTGCTCGTTGGCGGTCTCGCCGGCGGCCTGGCGCTGGCACCGAACGCCGGTGCAACGCCAAACACGTACCACGTCACCAATCTGCTCGACAGCGGAGCGGGAAGCCTTCGTCAGGCAGTCAACGATGCGAACACCAACCCTGGTGCCGACATCATCGTGTTCGATGCAAGTGCAGCCGGAACCATCACGCTGACGACTAGCCACCTTCTCGTTAATGACAGCGTCACGATCATCGGCTTGGGCGCAGCAAGTTCCACAATCTCCGGCAACAACGCAAGCCGAATCTTTTATCTCTACAACAACATTTCCCCGACCACAGTTTCGATCTCAGGCCTCACCTTGACGGATGGTTCGGCGGGCTATGGCGGAGCGATTTTTAATTCTGGTATCGATCTCACGCTCTCCGGTCTTGTTATTTCCGGAAACAGCGCAGCCGCGGTGGGAGGCGGTATCTCAACTACCAACGTCAACAACAGCGGAGCAGGACTGACGATCATCGATTCCGAAATCTCGAACAACAGCTCACACGGGGGCGGTGGAGGCGTGTATGCCTACAAAGTTGGCG
Organism: uncultured Actinomycetes bacterium; assembly: GCA_937927725.1. Classification (GTDB taxonomy): domain Bacteria; phylum Actinomycetota; class Acidimicrobiia; order Acidimicrobiales; family Acidimicrobilacustridaceae; genus Acidimicrobilacustris. The sequence goes on along the minus strand of CALBSE010000012.1, from coordinate 78,990 downwards.
ACGTCACCATCACGAATTCCGTCATCAGCGGGAACACCACAGAGAATGGAAGGGGTGGAGGCCTTCGCATGTATCACACAGGCGACGTTTCTCTCGTTGGATCCACAGTGAACGACAACGCGGTTACGTCGAACCATCGCGCCGGTGGTGCGTCTCTTCAAGATGCTGGCGTCGTCACGATTGATGCAACAACCTTCGCGAATAACAGTTCTGGTTGGTGGGGTGGCGGCCTCGAGGCACTGGCCTTTCAGGGTTTCACTATGACGAATTCAACGCTCAGCGGAAACACAGCTCAAGGGAACTCGGCATTCTTTATCAGCAGCGGGTTTAACAACGCTCTCGTTGCTAATTGCACAATTGCGAACAACACCGCAACAGCCTCGGGTGGAACGACTCTCGAGATGGACAGTTACGCGACTTCCCGAATTCTTTTCAGCACCATTTCGGGCAACTCATCTGGCAGCCAAACCTTGTACTTCGCCGACGGCGATGGCGGAACAGCAGGATCCGTCAACATCAATGGCACCATCGTTTCTGACAACACCACGAACTCCGGCACTGGCACAGCAGCCGATGACATTTACTCAAAGAGCGCTCTCACTCTTACGAATTCATTGGTGATGGGCTCACGCGGGAGTTTCAGCCCCATCACTGATGGCGGAGGAAACGTTTACGACACGAGTGCCCAACTTGGTGCGCTTGCCGATAACGGTGGACCAACGTTCACGATGAAACCCGCATCTGGTTCTCCCGTCATCAATGCTGGCCCGCCGACCTGGTTTGCCTTCGCCGGTGACGGATTCGATCAACGTGGCAACGGGTATCTGCGCATCTATGACGGCATCTCCGATATGGGTGCTGTGGAGACGCAGCCCGATCCGACACCGCCGTCGACGACGACAACAACCGTTGCTCCCGGCGAAACGACGACCACGACAACCACAGTTTCCACCGACCCGATTGCTCCCGCATTCACGGGTTAAGGACATCGCAAAAATGAAAAGAGCCGACCCATTGGGTCGGCTCTTTCGCGTGCTGGCCGAGAATCAGCGGCCTACGAGGCCTGCGTCGATCTTCATCTGCATACCGGTGACATAACGAGCTTCGTCACTGGCGAGATAGATCACGGCATTCGAAACATCAACTGGTTCAATGAACTCGACCGGCATCGTGTTCATAAACACCGGGCCAACCGTGAAGGCGCGCTCTTCAATAAGGGCGCCAAGGCCGGGAACATCGCCCATCGGCGTGGTGACTCCGGCTTGATGAATTGAGTTGGCTCGAATGTTGTACTCGCCGTATTCGATGGTGAGTGCATTCACGATGCCGACAAGACCGTGCTTTGCTGCGGTGTAGGAAAGCGTGAACGGCTGACCCTTGAGGCCTGCAGCCGAGCTGATCACGATGAAGCAACCACCTTCACCGCGCTCGAGGAAATGCGGAAGCACCGCTTGCACCGTGTTGTACGCGCCAGTGAGGTTCACGTCGATGACGTCCTGCCACTGATCCTGGGTCATCTCGTGAGTACGCGACCAGTTGAGGATGCCGGCGTTGGCAACAACGGTGGTGATGTAACCGAGTTCGTCGATGCCGCGCTTGGCCAGTGCCTTCAGCGCGTCGGGTTCACGAACATCAACGCGATCCCAGATCACACGCTGGCCGGTCTCTTCGACGAGGCGAACGGTTTCGGCAAGATCTTCCGGTGTCGCCGGGACAACACCGCTCGAACCAACCGGACCGCAGATATCGCTGATGATCACATCAGCGCCTTCTTTGGCCATGAGCACTGCATGGGAACGACCCTGACCACGAGCGGCTCCGGTGATGAACGCGACCTTGCCTGCGAGACGACCCACAACATTCCCCTTACACAATGAGCGATTCGGTCGGACGACCGATCAGGTGGCAAAGGGTAGCCTTGAAGTCATAGCGGTTCACGCTGATCAGCGGTCGCGGAGGCCCTTGCCCGCCAGGATCTGGTCGACGCATTTGTCGATGCGGGAGTCACGGGTGGCGGCCTGCTTGGCGCTCGAAAAATGGAGGTTGTATTCCCGCTGACGGCCAGGGGTGAGGCCCTCAAAGGCCGCCTTCAGCGCTTTGTCCTTCTTGAAGCGGGCCTGCAGTTCTGCCACCAGTTCCAATTTCGGGGCCGGAGCAGCTTCAAGACCCTGCGCCTCGACCGCAATCGCTTCAGCCACCAGCTTGCGGATGGTCGCAGCGTTGTTGTTCACGTCGGCAACAGAACGAATGCACATGCGTTTCGCCGAACGCGAGTTGGGCCCTTGGCTTTCCAGCACACCCTTGGGATCGGCCATCAGCGCGCCTTTGAAAAACATCAGCGCGAGGAAGTTCTTCATCGGTTGCATGATGGCGATGTTGTCGCCGTCATCGCTGTAACAGGGCTTTGCCCATTTGATGTCTTCAGTGAGACCCGTCTTCAACAACACCGCGCGCAACGCGGCCATTTCTTCAGACCAGTTGGGCGATTTCTTAATGAACTGCTCAACAAGGTTTGCCATAACAGCGAGGGTACCAATGGTTGCGGCGTCTACTCCCGTATCGTCGGCCCAAGAAGCGCACGCACCAGAGGCCCGTTCGAATCGTTGTGCTCGAAAAACAAGCGCAAACCGTGCTTCATCAATTGCTCCAATGCCCGATCGGCGCACAGGCGCAGTGCTCGGCGATTCTCGAAGCCGAAGGCGTCGCCAATACCGTCACGCTGTAACGCTGCGGCGACGACTTAGGCATTCAATGCTTCAGCAAAACACTCGCTCGCTATCCGAGTGAGTACCAGCCCCTGCTCCCAGCGATCGCCTTCTTCTTCGAGTTCACCGCTCGGTGTCAGGAACTTTCGCGCATAACCAAAGTCGGCAGGCAACAGTTCCGGTGCGAAACCGATCTGTAAATCGGCAACTGGCACTGCGTCATTTGCGGCGTTGGCGATGAATCCTTCAAAGGCTTTCGTCCACATTGCACGGAAGTGATTGACCGGTGCGGCGTCGTCTTCGCCATCGCCAATATCGATCTGCACGCAGCCACCGGTTCCGATTCGACCGTGCATGTAGCGCACTCGTTCCATCACCGGAGCGAGCTGATCAATCTTCTCGGTCATGTCCCCTACTGGCATGTCATGACCGGTGTACCAGTGAGAAAAGTCGCCGTTGAATCGGATCTCAGGGAAGCGCTCAACGAGTCGAAGCGTTCGCCACATGTCTTGAGTCATCGTCGCCCGATGCGTTTCAATCAAAAGCGGAACGCCAGATGATGTACTTGCTTCAAGTACTTCTTCAGCAAGACGATCCATCTCGTCATCAGACTCCATCCCCGTCCCGACCATGAGCGTGCTGCACACGATTCCCTGATCGGCCCACTGCTGCGCGCGCTCAACAAGACCGCCGGGAACGATCCGAATATCGAAGGTCACGGGAACGAGTCCAAGTTCAAGACATAACGCAGGATTGGCGCCCTGAATGCCCTGATAACCAGCGGCCTTCGCTTCCTCGAGCACGGCACGCTCGTCGCCAACAGGTCCAGTGCTCCACTCCGGCAGCAGCCATGTGTTTCCCATATTGAGATCACGTCGAAAACTTGGAGAGGTCATGGCAACGTCAGGCGCTTTCAAGAAGTAATGGGAGTGTGCCGTGACGACGAATGAAAATGCTGGGTCGGCGCACCATTGGATTGTCGGGGTCGACACGGAACGACTTCGTCGACGCGAGGAGCTGTTCAAGCGCAATCCGAGTTTCCATACGGGCGACCGGCGCACCGATGCAGAAATGGATTCCGCGGCCGAATGCGAAGTGCGGCGCCAAGCGGCGATCTGCGTCGTCCGCGGTGTCGGCATCGATTGAGTCCGGAGCCGGGCGATTCGCCGCGGCCCACATCAACATCACACAACTCTCAGCAGGAATACTCACCCCACCAATTGCGGTATCGACCGGAACATAGCGATAGTGAAACTGGAAGGGCCCGTCTTCGCGCAAGAACGTTTCAATCGCATCAGGAATTGCTGACGGGTCCTGGCGCAATCGTTCCTGCAGCGCTTGATCATGAGCGAGTGTTTCGATTGCCGTGGCCATCAAACTTGCAGTGGTTTCTGAGCCGGCAGTGACGAAGACCGTGAGCATGCTGCCCACTTCGTCTTTCGTGACTTCACCTGCTTCGAACATCGCCGCAAAAATTCCAAGGAGCCCCCCTCGATCTTCAGGAGCTTTCGCCAGTTCTTCTTCAAATCGAGTGTGGACAAAAATTCCCAGTTCGAGCGCTGCTGTCGCTGCCTTACCCATTCCCTCCATATCGGTTACGCCATCAAGCAGCGATCCCGTCGCAAATGCGAAATGAAGAACCTGCTCGAGATCCTCGGGCGGAAGTCCGAGCAATGCACAAACGGTTTGAGCGGGCACCGGATCGCTGAACGTGGAAACGATGTCAACCCGTCCACTTGCGAGCACCGGTTCGAGACAGCGATCAACAATCGCGCGCACAGAGGGCTCGAGTTCGGCGACCGCACCGGGACTCAAATGCGGTTGGACCAATTTGCGATGACGAGTGTGGTCGGGTGGGTCCGCCGTCGAGAACACCTGAATGGGATCGCGATAGCTCGAAATACGAAACGTAACCGGGCAACCGGTTCCGTCGTTATGCAACAGGTTGACGATGTTCGACGAAAAGTCATCGGTCCTGCCAACGGCTTCTTTGATGAGAACCGGGTCGGAAATGAGGAACGTGTTTTGACCCGGAATCTGCCAGACAGGTGCTTCTTTGCGGAGCAGGTCGTAAAACGCGCGCGGATCATCGAGCACATCTTCACGAAGGAGTGTCTTCGGGTCGCTGAGATCGATGTCCGCGCTCATCACGCCTCCTCGCTCCAGCGGGCGAGTTCGGTGCGCAACCAGCCGCTCTCCCAGAAGCTTTCGTCGCCACCGTTGTCGATGAGGTACTGATGCGCACCAGCCATCAGTACTCGCAAGCGAACGTTTTCGGGTTCCACCTGAGCAATCGCTTCGCCCAACTTGATCGCAAGTGGAGCATCGCCACGGGCAAGCGCCGCTTCTGCTCGATCGAGCGCGGCCTCCGTTCCCGTTAGCGCGAGGAGTTCAGCGAGCGCAGCAGGCGCGCTATCGGGATAGAACTCGGTCGTTGATTCGAGCTTGAACCAACCGACATATTCCTCCCAGAACGTGCGAACTGCCCAAGAAACTTTGCCGTAGCCCTGGCCCACCCGAAGTTCGGGCGGAAGTTGGATCTTGTCCATGAGCGTCCAGACATCGACGCCGGCATTAAAGCCCTTAAGCGTTTCTTCGTGCACGTATGTCACCGCGTCGTGAAGGCGTTCAAGGCAGGCCTCGATGAGGTCAGCGCCGACAATTGGCTCGTTGCGGCCGGTGACAAGCATCTCCGGGCGAAGGGCACGAACCATTCGATTCGTCGCCAGCTGCGGCTCCACAAAGCGGTACTTGTCACCGCGGATCGTGTTCACGTTCGGGAAGTGAGGGAACAGCGGACCGAAGAGATTGCTCACAAGAGCGATCTTGTGATCGGGCAGCCAAACAACAAGGCAATCGATGGTCTCACCAACAGCAGCCAGAAGTTCGATTCGAAGACCATCGACGTTGAGATCGAGACGCTCGTCAAACATGATGTCGGGCATCGGAACCGACTGGTTCATCGAGACGCCCGGGTTCTCCATATAGATGCGTCGAGCATCGGTGCCCAACATGTCGAACCAAATCCCCGCCGTGCGACCGCGCAAGTCCTGAATGCGTTTGTCGTCGGCCTGACACGCGGGATTGTTTGCCTGGGCGATGTATGTCGTTCCCGGCTCTTTAAATAGGTCGACGCCACCTACGTGATCGACGTGAGCCTGTGTCGTAATGATGTGATGGGTTGGTCCTGGACAAATCGCATCGAAGACGCGCTTGTGATGCGGGGCTTCGTAGCCCATGCCCGTATTGATGATGATTCGACCGTTGTCGGTGAGAATCATGTAGGCCGCTGTATTTCCGCCTGATCGGTAAATGAGCCCATCAACAATCGGATACGCGGGATCGTCGTACACCGCTGTGAGCAACTCTTTGCCCGGTCGAGTATCGATGAGATGGTCTACCTGCTCTTGGATGTTCATTTGACCTCAATTTGTACGGGAAACTTGCTCATGTAATCGGTGAAGCGACTGCGGACTTCTTCCGGTGTGACGCCGAAATCGCCACGCAAGTTGTAAACCACGCGTCCTTCTTTGCCGCGAGGGTGCGCCGCTTGATACGAAGCAACCTCTGCTTTGGCCTCGTCGGTGAATTCAATTCCGGCAGCGTCATAAATGCGCTGCATCGTGCCGATCTCGTCGGCCATGTAGTCGTGGAAGTACACATCGACGGTGCGATCGGCAGGAAGTAGATGGCGATCCCGAATCGAAGAATCGAGGAGGCGACCAATGCGGTCGGTCCAGTAATCGCGATACCACTCGGGCTTTGACGACTTGTACGCCGTACGCGCGCCGTAGGTCAGCATCGTGATCGTTGACTGCACCACGGCGACGGGGTCGCGGTGCGTCACGACAACAGTCGCGTCGGGGAAAACCGTCATCAACGGGCCGATCTGTTCGAGGTGCTGCGGGGACTTCAATACCCAGCGCTCGCGAGGCCGGTACCACTGCAGAATCTGCAGGACTGTCTTCAAGTAGGCGTAGTGCTGCGTCTGATCTTGCGCCAAGTAATAGTCACGCCACTCGGGCACTCGGGCCACCCATTCGAGGTTGTAATTCGAAAAATCCGGGGCCATCAATTCGTTCTCTTCGTGCACATGGTCTGGATTCATCGGGTGCATCGCAGCGATAAACGGCGCGCCGGCCTGCATTGCTTCCCATTGCTCTTGGCAACGAGTCCACCGCGGGTCGATGCCGTCGGCACCAACGGACTCATTCGGATCGGGAACCGGTTCGTACGATTCCCACAGCGGCATTGAACGGAACCGGCTATCGGCAGCAAGCAGATTCACAAGATTCGTGGTGCCGGAACGTGGAAGACCAATCACGATCACTGGCTTTTCGATTTCGATGTCGAGAATCTCGGGGTGCTGCTTCAACAGATCGCGAATACGAAGTCGATTCATGGCGTATTTGAGGTCGTCTCCAAAAACGAGCATGCGCCCGAGGCCTGTTCGATCAGGATCACTATTGATGGAATCGAGCTGCACCTGAAGCCGCTCGAGAAAATCATCGGGACCAAAATCGTCGAGGCCAGTCTTTGCTACTGCCGCTTCACAAATTGCATCAACGGTGAGTTCGGTGTGAACGGTTTCCCCGTAGTCAATGCCCATCTTTTGCATGTCATTGAGAACGGGTGAAGCCAGGTCATCGATTCGAATTTCATTTGTCATGTGAAGACTCCGCCTTAGAGCGCGAGGTATCCGCCATCGATGGCGAACGCGGTTCCGGTGGTGAATGACGATGCTTCCGAGGACAAGAAGAGAACTGCTGCGGCCACTTCTTCAGGGGTGCCCATGCGACGCATGATTTGCTTAGCGAGTTCGCCATCAAGCATTTCCTGAAATGGCTTCATTGGTGCGGTCATAGGCGTATCGATGAGACCAGGGGCAACCGCGTTGACGCGAATTCCATCATTGACCCAATGCAATGCCAAGTTGCGAGTCAGCGCCAGCAGTGCCGCCTTCGACGACGAGTAGCCAGGAACGATTGTGGTTGCGCGATAGGTCATCATCGAAATGACGTTGACCACGCTGGCCCCACCCGGCATCGTGCTCGTTGCAAGCGCTTCACGAGCCCGCACACTGAGACGTTGTGCACCTTCCACATTCATCGCGAGGGAAGCTTGGAATCCCTCTGGGCTCCATTCGTCGAGACCATCGGGAAAGTTCGCTCCAGCGTTGTTCACAAGAACATCGAGAGTCCCAAGGCCGGCTGCGAGTGCGTCAACCGCTTCTCCGTCGCGCATTTCAAGTTGCGCATAAGTGAAACGAGAAAGTTCGGTGTCGTAATCTGCCGCCGAGGAACGAGTTCCTGTAACCGTGACCACTGCACCCGCATCAGCGAAGGCGGATGAAATGGCGTAACCGATTCCACTCGTGCCACCGGTGACGAGAACCTTTGTTCCCGTGAAGTCGAAGGAAACGCCGTTCATCATGCACCTTCCATTGTGATCATGACCTTGCCGCAATCTTTCGAGCCTTCGAGCACGGCAAGTCCTTCGCCGAACTCTTCGAGTGAAAGCTTGTGACTGATAACGGCGGACAAATCTCGACGTTCGAGCAACTCAATCGCGTCTTCGAATCTCTCCGGATATTCCATGGAACCGCGAACAGTGAACTGCTTCATCAAAAGATTCACGTAATTCGTCGATACGGGGCGATAGTGAAGCGCAACAATGACGAGACGGCCGTCGATCCGACCGTTTTGCAACACGTCACCGATCACACTGTCGGCGCCTGATGCTTCGATGAAGACGTCGGTAGCGGCGGTCGGGCCGAACATGAACGGCACTTCACCATGGAGGCGCTTGAGTTCCGCCCAAACATCGACTTCGGAAGGGTCGAGGACATGAGACGCACCCATTTGTTTGGCGAGTTCGAGGCGGGCATGGCTGAAATCAATGGCCACGATGTCGGTGACACCGCGATCGGCCAACGTTGCGATTGCGAACAGACCAATTGGTCCGCAACCGAAGACCGCAACCTTCTCCCCCGGCTTTGCTTCGGACTGATTGACCGATTGCATGCCAACCGCAAGAGGTTCAGCGAGTGCTGCGGTTGTCAGTTCCATTCCGGCGGGAACTTTGAACAGGCGTTTGCCGCTTGCCGCATCCGGCACATAAAGCACCGGGGTGAGTCCACCCTGTGGTCCGCCGGTTCCCATGGGACCGCTGCCACCGTCCGAGGGACACACAACAACACGGTCGCCAACGGACAGGCCGGTGACTTCACTACCGAGCCATTCAATAACTCCGGCCATTTCATGACCCATCGGAATGGGATGTCCTGGGGTCATGCCCATATGGATGTACGACACATCGGTTCCGCAAATTCCACACGCCGCAATGCGAACGAGCGCATCACGCGGTCCCGGTGTCGGTTCATCAATGTCATCAAGGCGCCAGTCGTTGGCGCCGTGCAGCATGATCTGCTTCATTTCACTGTGACCTTTCGATTCTTTGTTGTCGTATGAGTCTGAGATTTCTTGTGTCGCGTGGATGATTTCGCGGTTGTTGCTTCCGGCAGTGCGCCATTGAGCACCACTTGTACGAGTTGCGCGATCCATTTCTCGTCGATCTGCTGTGCCATTCCGCCGAGCACTGCGTGCAGCACCGGGCCATCAATCAACGACGCGAGAACCGAGGTATCGACATCGGTGCGCAACTGACCAGTCGCCTTTGCCCGTTCAAGTCGTTCGGCAGTCAACTGAGATGCGGCGCTTGATTGTGCAACGCCCTTCTTTCGCTCTGATTTTGATTCACCGAGCAGACCGATGATGGCGGCAAGCGCAGCCGGATGCTGCAACTTCTCTACCGACCACCCGATCATGGTTGCAAGGTCCGCAGCGACATCGCCTGTGTCGGCGACAACGTCGTCACCATCGGTGCGGAACACTGCTTTTGCCACGAGTTCCGACTTCGATCCGTACCGTCGATAAATCGCAGCAGTCGTTGTTTCGGCTCGATCGGCAACTGCGGCCAAGCTCAATTCGTTGTAACCGCGCTCGGTCAGGATCGCGACGGTCGCGTCGATGATCGCAGCATCAAGCCGTGGATCCCGAGGTCGCCCTGCTGGCAACTGATCGCTACTGACATCCCCCATTACGATACGGACCGTATCGTAAAGGTCAGTCCTCCGCATCTTTTCTTCGCAGTAGCGAAGGCCTTAGATCTCCGTAACGTGCAGATAAACACTCGGCTACCGTCGGCCCTCAAGCAACGGGGGCATATATGAGCAGCGACGAGATGCTGGCCAAGAAGAACGAATTCTTCGGCCACAACGTGGTGCGCGATCCCTACCCGAAACTCGCCGAGCGTGCCGCCGAGTGTCCAGTACACCCCGGGACGTTCTCCTCGTTCTTCGACATGGTCGGCGCCGAAGACATCCTCTTTCCCGATGCCGAGCAGATATCGGTGCTGTCCTTCGATGGCGTCGACGCCGGATTCAAAGACCAAGAGCACTTTTCGTCGTGTTGGTACGAGGCCAGCCTAGGAAAGATGATCGGTCGCACGATCATTGAGATGGACCCACCCGAGCATGGGCGTCATCGTCAACTCATTCAAGGTGCGCTCACCAAACGCGAAATGCATCGATGGGAAGAAGAGTTCGTTCGAGCGATCGTTGATACAACGATCGACACATTCATCGAATCGGGAACTGCTGACTTAGTCGATGACTTCGCTCTTCACTACCCACTCAAGGTCATCGCAGCCGCATGCGGTCTTCCGCAGGAAGATGTCTCGTCGTTCTATCGGTGGGCAGCAATCCTCACGAACGTCAGTATCTCGGCCGAGGAGCGCGAAGAGGCATCAGCCGAGTTCGGCGAGTACCTCGCAGCTGCCGTTACCGATCGACGCACCAACCCGCGTTCTGATCTTGTGACCCATCTTGTCCAGGCCGAGTTTCGCGACGACGCCGGTCGTCAAGCATTGGATGACGACGAAGTCATTGCGTTCCTTCGTTTATTACTTCCTGCAGCCGCACAGACCACCTATCGAACGCTCTGCAATTTTCTGTTTGGTTTGTTGTCGCACCCGGAACAGTTGCAGGCATTGCGCGACGATCATTCGCTGATTGAACAAGCAATTGAAGAAGGACTGCGTTGGCAACCGCCGCTTATGTCATTCGGGCGCACAACAGTTGCCGATGCGGAAATTGAAGGAGTTGCCGTTCCCGCCGGAACACTTGTGAATCTTGTTGTCGGAATCGCCAACCGCGATCCGCAACGTTGGGACAACCCCGACGTCTTCGACATCTACCGCGAGCCACAGGGCCATCTTGCCTTCGGTAGCGGAGCGCACGTTTGTCTCGGTATTCACTTCGCCCGAATGGAACTTCGCGTGGCGATGGAACAGGTGCTGACTCGCCTCGAAGATCTGCAATTTGAACCTGGCATTGAACCAGTTCACATCGGTGGCCTCGGCCAACGATCCCCCGCCCATCTTCCTGTCACCTTCACCCCAGCGACTCCGATTGGAACTGCACCGTGAGCACACCTGACCTCATTATCCGCAATGGCCGTGTCATCGATGGCACCGGTGCACCGGCATTCGATGCCGATGTCGAAGTCACCGACGGCAAGATTTCCTTCATTGGCACCAGCACATCGAGTGCACCGAATGAGATCGATGCGCACGGAAGTGTCGTTGCCCCTGGGTTTGTCGACATTCACACCCATTACGACGCACAGGCTCACTTTGAGCCCACGATGTCGCCCTCGTCATGGCACGGCGTTACCACCGCCATGATGGGCAACTGCGGTTTCAGCATCGCTCCGGCAGATCCCGAGAGCGTGGCTTGGCTTATCAAGATGCTTTCTCGTGTCGAAGGTATGGAAGTTGATGCACTTCTTGAGGGCGTTGACTTTCGCGGTGGCGACTACGGCGATTTCCTCAACGGCCTGGAAGGCCGCATTGGAATCAATCTCGTTGGATACGTCGGACATTGCGCGATTCGTCGACTGGTGATGGGCGCTGAAGCATCAGAACGAGCTGCGACCGACGACGAAATCACGCAGATGGCACAACTCGTGCGCACCGCCATGACACAAGGAGCAATCGGTTTCTCGAGTTCACAGCTCGACATCCACTCCGATCATGAGGGCAAGCCGGTTCCTTCGAACCTGGCCGAACCCGATGAGTTAATTGCGCTCTGCGCAGTTCTCTCTGAGTTCGACCACGGCGTCATCGAATTTCTTCCTCGTTCCGGTTCGGCCGACTTCGATGCTGCCGATCAAGAGTTGTTATTGGCCATGAGCACAGCCTCTGGATTCAAGTTGATCAACATCAACCCGCTCACGCTGTTCCCCGGCAATCCCGAAGGCCATCGCAACGCGCTCGCATTCTGCGAAGAGGCCGCTGCAGCCGGTCACCATATTCATCCGATGTACATGATCAACGTGAAGGGTATTCACTTCTCGTTGGACTCAACGTTCGTACTCGATGAAATGCCTACCTTCCGACGAATTCTCACCCTTCCGATGGCGGAACGAGCTGTCCAACTTGGGCTTGAATCAAACCGTGCTGCGATGCGCGGTGAATTCGCGGACACCACTGGGCGTTCATTCGTATTCGGCTGGCAAGACGTAAGCGTTGCGTCGGTAAGCAATGAATCGCTCAACGCCATGGTCGGCAAGACCATTGCAGAACTCGCCATCGAAGCAAACATCGACGGTGTCGATGCGCTGATTGATCTTGCCCTCGCCGATGGACTCCAAACTGTCTTTGTTTGGCGTCGCAAGACCGATCCGGCATTGGCGGCCGCAACCAAAGAGATCGTTACGCATCCGCTCACGATGGCAGGTTCAAGCGACGGCGGCGCACACTTGCTTACGTTCTGCGGCGCCGACTACACCACGAGAACTCTTACCGAGACTGTTCCCGACATGATGACGCTGGAACAAGCCGTCGCTCGGCTCACCTCAGAACCCGCCAAACTTCACGGCCTCAGTGATCGCGGCACGCTCGCGGTTGGCAAAGCTGCCGACATCGTGGTGTTCAATCAAGACGAACTCGGCGTTGATCCGATCACCTTGCTCCGCGACTTCCCCGCAGAAGCTGGTCGTCTGGTCTTCGGAGCTCGTGGCTACGACGCGATCATCGTCAATGGAGAACCACTCTTTCTCGACGGCGTCCACACCGGCGCACTGCCGGGCATGATTCTTTGCCCCTAGCGAAACAGCTCTACGTGTCGAGTAATGGAGGAGATGCGTTCTCGTTGGGGACCTCACGTGGCCTCGGTGCCCAGAACCAAAGGAACGCGCTCCAGCACATCAACAACCATCCGCTTGCTAACAACCATGCACCGAACACATCGCTCGGCCAGTGCTTGCCCAGCAGGAAACGACTTGGTCCATTCAGAAGACCGATGACAATCAGGATCCATCCGGTAATTGTCGAGAGCGGCTTCGGAAACAGATAGAGGGCGACCAACCCCATCGCCACCCATGTCGTAACACCGGCATAGGTGTGGCCCGAGGGGAATGATGTGCCGATCTGTTCAGGCAAAAGTGACGTCCAAGGTGGGCGCGTGCGCTCAACGATGTGTTTCGTGGTGTTGGAAATCAGAAATCCAGCCTGCGAGGTGAACAACAGGAACAGTGCGTAGCGCCACTTTCCAAAGACGAGCAGGGCGACGGCAACGGTGAGCACGATCGGAACCGTGCGTGCACCTGCACCGATCCACGACAACCACTGGGCCACTGCATGAATCGGTTCATGGGTGCCGACGTCATAGAGCCAACGACTGAGGCCATGCTCGGCCGAGTCAAACGATGACTTCGATGAACCCACCACGAGTGCCCACACAACGCCCACGGCGAATACGCACGCGCCGATCAGTGCCATTCGCGGAACTCGTTCCCGTGCCGGAAGGGTGCGGTAGCTCACAGCATTGACCTCGCTGAACGTGCCGACGCCACCGTTGCTTCGGCAGCGATCGCTCACGTTAGAGGAAGGTCACACTGGCGCTGCGACAACGAACTGATTGCGGCCGGAATCCTTGGCCGAATACAACGCGGCATCGGCCCTCGCGAGAACCTGGTCGAGTGGCTCACCGTCGATCCACTCCGAAATCCCCACGGAAATAGCGATGGGGACTGCGCCGATCGTGGTGGAGAGCGGTTCCTCACTCACTTGATGAAAGACACGCTCGATGACGGCTTTGCCTTGGTCAATCCCGAGCTCAAGCACAATGACGAATTCGTCACCGCCCCATCGACCTACGACATCGTTTCGGGAAACACCACCAGAGATACGGGCGCTTACGGCTTGAAGTATTTCATCGCCCACAATGTGGCCATACCTGTCGTTCACCATCTTGAAGCGGTCTACGTCAATAACTGCAACCGTCGATTTCGACACGTTGTGGGTTTTGAGTTTCTCAACCACGCCGCGTCGGTTCAGTAGCCCGGTAAGTGGATCTGAATTCGCTTGTTGACGCATTGCCTCGGCCTGTGCAGCCAGGGTCGTCGCAGCTGCTAGTTGTGCTTCACGCCGGGTTCGAACGACCGCGGCAATGACCGCGATCACACTGAAGATGGCAATGATCACAAGCCGAACTGTTTGCGCTCGAACATTTCCATCAGACGCAAGGCGTCCGAAAGTAAATGCCGAAAGCCAGGTAACGACGGAAATGAACGCGGTGGCTCGAGGTGTTCCAAAGACTGCACTCAGAAGTGGGATTGCCGAGAGAACGCCGACGTACGCCGTTTTCGGACCTTCAATGACATCGGCCGTGAGGATGACAGCGATAAGCGCAATCGGAAGCACGATTGAAAGCACCCATTGCGAGTGTCGTTGCATCCTGCGACGAACGGTGTCGGGCATTGCCTGATGGTAGCGACGAGCGTTGCAAAGGGGTCAGCGCCCCCGTTCTTCAATCAGAGTTTTGAACGATCGTGGTGAGCATCGCCAGCGACTCTCGCAACATTCGTTGTACTCGGATTTCCCTTTGTACAACGGATGCAAGCCCCTCAAGGATCGACCGCTCTCGCTCATCGAGTGCCCCTCGAGGTTGCGAATCAATCAAACACACTGCACCCATTTTGAAACCGTCGTAAGAGAATGGAGCACCGGCGTAGTAGCGGATGTGGGGAGGGCCGGTAACGAGTGCGTTCTCCGCGAAGTCTGGATGCGCGCGGGCATCGGTGACCTCAAAAATCTCGTCGCCCATGATCGTGTAATTGCAAAAGGCAACATCACGATCGGTTTCGCACACATCGAGGCCCACAACGCTCTTGAACCACTGACGCTCAGAGTCAACCAACGAGATCGTTGCTATCTCAACGCCGAAGATGTCCTGGCAGAGACGCACAATGCGGTCGAAATTTTGATCGGGCGAAGAATCAAGAATCCCAAGCGAGTGAAGCTTGGCAACTCTCTCGGAGTCATTAGCAGACGTTGGATAGGTCATCGTTCAACCCCCATAGAAGCTTCGGCCAGTAGTTGTGCAACTGGCTCAGGTTGGTGAAAAAGAAAACCCTGGAACGTTGTAAATCCCGCATCTACTAAATAGCGATGTACCTCTTCGTTTTCAATACCTTCGACGACATGTCGCTTCCCGAGAACATCGAGAAGCTGCACGAGCAGTTTGATCGACCGTTGCCGCTCGGAACTCGTGAGGAGATTCGTGAGGAGCGATCGATCAACCTTCACAACATCAAAGTCATAGTCAGTTAACAACGTCATTCCGTTATGACCAGTTCCGAAATCGTCGAGGGCAGACAGATGACCAAGTTCGCGCAGTTCCCTCAAAAACCGATTGGAAGATTCCATGATCGGCATTGGGTAGTCCTCGGTGAACTCGAGTGTCACCGGGACAGGGGTCATTTCTAAAATTCTGAGGAAGCGCTGGCGGTCTTGTTCGTGTTCAACCAGCGAGTTATGGACGTTGATCGATAGTTCGGCCCCGAGATGCTTGGCCATCCTCGTGCTCAGACGAAGGTGCCACTCAAGGATTTCGAACTGATCGGCGATTGAGAGTTGAGAGAAATAGGACTGGGGTGACGTGTCCCCTTCGGGCTTGGTGAGCAATTCGCCAACGAATGACGATTCGTCGCCCTCCAATCGGTATCGCTGGAAATACGCCTCAAGCCGAACACCTCCAACCCGCAACCAGGACTCCACACCACGCTCCTTAGGCGGCGAACGCTACCCGTTGCCCCGCTGGAATCCCGCTCGGAGACGGTCATTTCGGGGTCGCTCAGGTTGCCAACGGGGTGCAACCGGCGGGTGCGGTCGATGTCGGTCGCGGGAGCGCCAGAACCACTCCTTACGTAACTCTTACCTTCCATTCAGGTTGTTCTTTCCTATCGATGGTGAACTAGTTCCGTGAGCGACACCCTTTGGTACCTGACCCGAGCATCGGGAGTCGTCGCGATGGTTTTGGTTGCAGCCGCCATCATCGACGGGCTGATCTTCTCGGGTCGCGAAGGTGGACGCCGGATTCGACCGGCGTGGCTTCTCGATCTGCACCGTGGCCTCGGCGGTTATGCGCTGATCTTCACCGGTTTCCACTTACTCACCGCCTATGGCGCGGGACTCAATTACCGCATTATCGACTTTTTCATTCCTGGAATCTCGAAACAGTCCACTCTTCCTGTCACGCTCGGAGTGCTCGCGTTCTACGCCATCGGGATCACTGTTTTCATTACATGGCCAAAGCGTTTGTTCCGACGCACCCTTTGGCACGCGCTTCACTTGCTGTCGTTGCCCGCTGCGGTTCTAGTTGCTGTACATGGTTGGCAAATGGGAACTGATGCTCGCAACGCCTGGTACATCATCCTTCTTGTCCTGCTCACAGGTTTCGTGATGTATCCGGTTGGTCTACGCCTCAGCGGAATCTCACGGAGACGCAAAGGTCGTCGCTCGCACGGTCCAACTCCAGCTCCAGTTCCTCTGCAGACGATCTCCTCAAGCTTTCCGACGTCACCTCCCACCACACCTCACGCGCTCAAGACCTCGACCGCGTCACGAATGAAGGCGTGATCCGATGACACCCCCAAACGATCCAATCGACGACATCTTCAATCGATCAGTTCAAAATGAACGTCTTTCCCAACTTTCCGCGCGATCGAAGAAACATCGCCAAGACATCGCTGGAAAGACTCCAAAAAACGGGACATCAACATCTCGAGTTCATGCCGCAAAGGGAAGCCGTTCAACTGCATTGGGTCTTGCCGTCGTCTCGACACTTGGTTTAGCGGCGTACCTGCATCAGGCGGCACAATCATCGTCGTCTGCCGCGGGTCTTGCGCCATCGGTGGCTCCCGAGATCTCGGTTGCGCCAACCACAACTGTTCCCCAATCGCCAACTACGACATCAAAATCTTCAGGCCAAGCCCCGACGACGACGGCAAAGTCGACGACGTCGAAGGGTTTGGGCGATGGATCGTTTACCGGGAACGTTTCGACCAATCGTTTTGGGCCCGTACAGGTCAAGATCACGGTTTCGGGTGGAAAAATCACCGCTGTCGATGTGCCGTCCTACCCATCGAATGACAACAGGAGCATTGCGATCAATCGCAATGCAATCCCCCGCCTCGTGCAGTCCACGTTGACCGCCCAAAGCGCAAACGTGAACTCCGTTTCTGGCGCCACCTATACGAGTACCAGTTACAAAATTTCGCTGCAGTCAGCGATCGACAAATCTCGCGCTGCCGGCTGACCTCGATGCCGCTCGGTCTTCACCATGTCGAACTTGTCATGGGCATGGCGGTGTCGATCGACGTGCGCGACGACATAGACCCCGATTCGCTCACTCGCGTGATTGCGTGGCTCCATCACGTGGACGCCACATTCAGCACGTACAAACTTGAGAGCCCGATCTCTCAATTTGGAATCGGCGCGCTTGACGTCGGAGATCTCACCGACGAAGTACGCGGCGTGCTCGAACTTTGCGAGATAGTGCGCGAAGCAACCAATGGGGCATTCGATATCGCCTCGGT
Organism: uncultured Actinomycetes bacterium; assembly: GCA_937927725.1. Taxonomy (GTDB): domain Bacteria; phylum Actinomycetota; class Acidimicrobiia; order Acidimicrobiales; family Acidimicrobilacustridaceae; genus Acidimicrobilacustris. The sequence goes on along the minus strand of CALBSE010000012.1, from coordinate 61,343 downwards.
ACCTGCGCCGAACGGTTCAACTCTTGATCCTTCGGGACTCGTCAAGGGCTGGTCGATCGAGCGCGCTGCTCAAATTTTTGAAGCCGACGGCGCAACAAACTTCTGCATCAACGCTGGTGGCGACATCGCACTTCGGGGCAACCCAGAGCCCGGTCAGGCATGGCGTATCGGAATTCGACACCCATCAGACCCAATGGCGTCGGCGGCAGTCCTCGCGCTCAGTGGGCGCCGAGCGATCGCAACGTCGGCAACCTACGAACGCGGTGCACACATTTTTGATCCCGCGACCGGCGAGCCGACCGCTGAACTCGCCAGCGTCACAATCATCGGCGAGGACCTCACAACCGTCGATGCGTATGCGACGGCAGTGTTCGTAATGGGCCTGCCTGGTGTTGAGTGGCTGATGGAAACACACCCGGAATTGGACGCGTTTGTTATTGGCCACGACGGCCTGACCTGGGAGACACCTGGGTTCGACGCGCTGCGGGCCTAACCCGCAAAGCGGCTCAGTAGGTAAAGCCGGTTGCGGTGATCCACGCCGGGTCGACCTGGAACACACCGGCGCTCGTCACGGTGTTGACGGTGACGGGGGCGGGAATGCGATTGCCGGTCGTCGCTTCGAATGCGACGGTTCCCGTCCAACCCTTCCAGCCACTGGTCGCCGAGAGTGCGCTCTTCAGTGCAGTAGCGGACGTGCCACCAGCGCGACCAATTGCGTCGGCGAGCAATGCCACTGAGTCATAGGTGTACGGCGACCATGAACCCGGAGCCGAATTGAACTGCTTGGTATACGCAGCAACCAGCGTTGCGCTATACGCAGCAACCAGCGTTGCGCTATTCGGGAAGTCGCTCGGTGCGGGCACGCCGACAACCGGGCACTTCTGTGCAGCCGGGATTCCGGCGGCAGTGATGTAGCCATTGTCGTACGCGCCGTAATCAGCCAGGCACTTTGTCGCGGTGTTCGCCGCAAGCATCGCCTGCGCAATCAGCCCAGCTTCTGGGTAATAGGTAATGACATAGACCGCGGACGGATTTGTTGCGAGAACCTTGGTCACGGTGTCGGTATAGGACTTTGCCCCAGGCGTAATCGATTCCGTTGTTGTGATTTTGACGCCAGCTGTACCCAGCGATGTCGTCATCGCTTGAGCAGCAGCCTTCGTGTAATCCGTTGTTGTGTCGACAATGAGCGCAACCGAAGACGCCTTGATTTCCTTTACAAGTGCATCGGTTGCAACCGGTGCAATCTGCGAGGTCATCGGCTGCAGAGTGAAGCCCATGCCTGCGGTTTCATCTGATGACGTCAGTCGCAGAGGAACAAGTCCAGCAGCGGTGTAGATCGGAAGTGTCTTGAGTCCAACACCAGAGTTATAGGGACCCACGATGGTATCGAGTCCAGCTTTCACTGCGGCATTTGCCGCAGCGACACCGGCATCGGGGTCACCCTTGTCGTCGATTGCGACGATCTCGATCTTCTTGCCGCCGACGCCACCATTTGCGTTGACGTATGTTGCCGCCTGCTTGGCGCCATTCAACATGCCTTGGCCGAGTTCCGCGAGGCTGCCGGTAATCGGTGCCTCGAGTCCGATCCGAAGAGTGTTGGAGGACTTCGATGACGAGGAGGATGAGCACCCCACCGCGATTGTCGCAGCTGCAACCAGTGCGGCAAGTACAGAAAAGACGGCAACTTTCGACTTCACGTGAACTCCTTTGTAGACCGGTGAAGCGTAGTCAGCCCTAGTGTTCTCAGCTGCGATCGGGGTACGACGTACTCAGAGCAAATGCTGACCAATAAGGAAGCCACTTCGTGTCTGAAAGCAACGAATTCGAGAACTCCCAGCAACTGATGCCGTGTTGCGACGGAGGACTTTGTCGAGAGGACTGGCATCGGCACCCGATTCACCTCGCGGCATTCTTTGCAGTTGTATTACTCGTCCAAGCAATGGACCTTCTTCTCACCATGCGAGTTGAAATCGTCGGCGAAGGAACCGGAACAACGGAGCACGCCCTCCGTTTCATCGGCGATCTCACCGATGTCATTTTCGTCGGAGCGCTCATTGCAGTGGGTTTTCAATTCCTTCGACACCGATTCACTGCCTCGCGTGAATCGAACTCGAAGGCCACCCTCACGGTCCTCGCCGTTTATCTCTTTGTGGCATCACTCAACGTCGTGGTCAACATGATCACACTCGTCGTTGTCCAAAAACTCGGTGACGTCAGCCAAAACGGACTGATGATCGACCTCGGGCTTCTCTTTGCGTCGAACATGTTGGTGTTTTCGCTCTGGTACCAACTGGCCGATGCATATCTGGAGGGCGGGGCCTTCGACTTTCCACCAAACGCCGCCCATCCCGACGATGCCCCGCGATGGATTGACTATCTGTTCTTGTCGTTCAACACGCAAACGACATTTGGGCCAACCATTGAGGGAATTCGCACTCGGCCGGTCAAAGTGTTGATGATGCTTCAGACATCGCTGTCACTCATCGTTCTTGTCGTGTTGGTTGCCCGAATCATCATCGCTCCGTCCTGAGTGATTACAACCACGACAGCGCTATCAACCAGTGAACTTGGGCTCCATATCGACGGGAGAATTCACAACAACGATTCCCGTGACATTTCCGTAGGTGACATCAACGACCATCGGGAAATCAGCCGGGGGCAATGACCCAGCCGGTGGAATCTCTATCAGTGTGTACACACCTGGCGCGATTGCGGGGAAACGGAAATCGCCGTTTGCGTCGGTTGTTGTTTGAGCCACAACGGTTCCAGTCGAGTCGACAACTTCAACGATGGCGTCGACCACCGGATCCGGGTTGGGCGTGGGCTCAACCGTTGTTGTCGTGGTCGTCGTCGGCGCGATGGTGGTGGTTGTCGTCGACGAAGTTGATGACGTCGTGGTTGACGATGTCGTAGTTGACGAGCTTGTCGTCGTCGGCGCCTCGGTTGTTGTCGTGGTCGGCTCTGGCGGTGTTTCGGGCTGCGTAATCGTTCCCGAAATAACGCGGAGGTTCGAAGCGATCCAGAGGTTTGCCGTGGGAATACCAGAGAGATTGGTGCTGGTAATCGTCAAGGTCCGGATCGGAATGAGAGGCGTAAACCAACCACTGGCACCAACCGAGTCATTCACATTTCCCTGAAGCACACCGCTGTTTGCACCGGGAACCCAATTCGGCGTGTCGAACGTGACAACACCACTACATGCCGATGGCTTTGGCGATGGAATGTTGCACAGGTTGAACGCCGATTGAAAACCAAGATTGGACGTCGAAACTGGTGCACCGCTCGCGTCGAGAGCACTTACCCCAACGGCTTCCGCATCGACATCGCCGAGCGCAAAGCCCCAGCCAGTGACGGGCGTGGGCGTAGCGAATGTGATCACCGTTGTGCTCATCGCCTGCCCTGTAGTCGGACTGAAGTTGAGATACTTCTGGTTCTGCGACGAAGCGAACTGCGCACCAAACGGCGTCGCAGCGGAAAGCCAGGTTGACGCACCACTTGGAACGCTCGGGCTCAAACTGTTTGTCGTGATGGTGGCCGCAGGGAATCCGGCGGCCCCGGGCATCGAGAGGTTGCTCGCCCATGATGGGTTCGCTCCCGCCGGAGTCGTGAAGTCGGCATAGGCCGCACCCGGGGTTGTGACCGCTCCAACAGTTGAGCCGCCCACCACGATCGCAGAGCTCCCGACGATAAGGGCGGCGATCGCCGCCATCGCTACTCGAAGACGGGAAGGGCGAATCGCACGAAAGTTGTCCGAAGTCATGTGACTAGTTCAGCACACGGCAATAGAGGAGCAACAACGCTCAGCGCCGGCCGCTTTCCCAAGGGCCTTTCGCCCTCCAACCGCCGCAATCACGGTGCTCGTTGATCAGACAGCGACGAGGTCCATGGCCTCGGCAGTCAGCTGAATCGACCGCAAACGACCGTCGATCGTGGGCGACTGATGGCACACCATCAGTTCATCGGCATCGGCATACGCGGTGAACTCAAGCAATTGCTCACGGACCTGAGATGGCGTACCCACTGCGGTGTGCTTCATCATCGCGGCGATCTGTGCACCCTGAGGCGAAGCCAGGATGCGGTCGACCTCGGCATCGGGGACATCGACATTGGGCTTCAATAAGAACCGACGAAGTCGAGCGCGACGAGTTGTCGTGAATTGGTCGTGCGCGTCGTCCTCGGAATCGGCAGTAATCACATTCACACCAGCAACGACATGAGGACGATCAAGTTGTTCCGAGGGACGGAAATTCGATCGATACAACGAAACTGCTTCGCGCAACTGCTGTGGAGCAAAGTGTGAAGCAAATCCAAAGGGAAGACCAAGGACTGCTGCCAGTTCTGCACCAAAAAGCGAAGAGCCCAAGATGTAGATCGGAACATGCGTTCCGCGTCCGGGTGTTGCATTCACGCCGGGAACTCGCGTTGCATCTCCGAGGTAGGCCTGCAATTCAAGAACGTCTTGCGGAAAGTATTCGGCAGCGCGTGGGTCACGGCGAAGGGCTTGCACGGTGACTTGATCGGTTCCCGGAGCGCGACCGAGGCCGAGGTCAATGCGGTTGGGATGGAGCGTCGCAAGCGTGCCGAACTGTTCGGCAATGGTGAGCGGCGAATGGTTCGGCAGCATGATGCCGCCCGAACCCAAACGAATCGTTTCGGTGTTGGCAGCCACATGAGCGATGAGCACGGCTGTTGCCGATGACGCAACTGCATCCATGTTGTGATGCTCGGCGTACCAGACCCGGCTGTAGCCGTTTGCTTCCGCGGCCTTTGCTACGTCAACACACGCGTTGAGACCATCGGCAACAGAGTCCCCGGAGCCGATGATGGCGAGGTCGAGAATCGCAAGTGGAACACCCATGACGAGAGCCTAGAACGACAACGAGCAATCCGGTCAGGCGAGGAACCTCAGCGTCAGGCCACAATGGGACATGCCCGCCGTTCCCGTCGTCGATATTTCCAACCCAAGCGCTACTGCTCGAGAAGAACTCGATGCTGCCTGTCGCGACCATGGGTTCTTCCTTCTTGTCGGTCACGGACTCGACTCCGTCATTTCGACGACGTGGAGCGAGACCGAACGATTCTTCGACGCTCCTCGCTCGACCCGCACCGCAATCCGACGCACCGAGGACAACCCGTTGGGTTGGTTCGATCGCGAGCTCACCAAACGTGTTCGTGACCATAAAGAAGTATTCGACTTCGTTGATCCTTCGGTGGGCGACACCATGAATCGCTGGCCAGAACTCCCCGGCTTTCGCGATGCGATGGTCCAGCACTTTGACGCAATGAGCGATCTTGCCCAGCAGACCACGGCGCTTCTTCATTCGATCCTGAGGCTTCGTCCCACGTCGAGCAGCGCCATCGCTTGCGCGCGCCAGGGAAGCACCGTTCGACTCAATCTCTATACGGTCGGCGATCCCGTTCCCGACGAAGAACGCGACGGACTCGCCGACCTCGGTGAGGTTGCGCTCGGACACCACACCGATCCAGGGACCCTTACCCTCCTGCTTCAGGACGACACCGGTGGCCTCCAAGCGCTCACCTCCGAAGGCATCTGGATCGATGTCCCGCCCGAACCCGGCACAATCGTGGTCAACCTTGGCGATTGCACGCAGGCATGGACGAATGACCGGTACCGAGCAGCGATCCATCGCGTTGTTCCAATGACCGAACATCGCCGGTTCTCGATTCCCTATTTCGGGAACCCACCACGCGAGTCGATCGTTGAACCTGTCCCCGAACTTTCCGTTGACGGCCCGCGTTACCGACCTTTTGCCTGGCGCGAATTCATGGCCGCACGGGCCTATGACAACTTCACCGATCTCGGCACCGACGATACGCAGGTCACCGACTTCAGAATCGAAAATTCGGAACACTCCGCATGACCAGCCGCAAAAATGTCGCCATCGTTGGCGCTGCCGGATCCTGTGGCCGTCAATTGGCGGTTCAACTCCTTGATCGCAAAATTCTTGCTCCCGATGCCCGCTTGCAGCTGGTCGCTCATCACGGCGGCGTGAGCGAATTTGAAACCCACGGTCTCAAAGCTGACCTTCGCGATGCGTTTGCTGACACTGCTCCGACTATTGAATTGATCGATCAGCCCGAACAGCTCGATGCTGACATTCTCGTGATGCTCGCCGGTTCGACTGTTCCGACCGACCCCACGCAAAACGTTGATCGCGTTGCCCTCGCTCGGACCAATCTTCGAATCTTTACTGCCTTCGCCAATGAACTTTCGCGGCGAAAGGACGCGCCACCACTCGTTATCGTCCAGTCGAATCCAGTCGAGCTTGGTGTCGAAGTTTTTTCTCGGGCTATTGACCGCCACCTCGTTGTCGGCGCAGGCGCCTATTCCGACACCATTCGTTTTCGTCGCGAGATCGCTGATTCCCTCGGAGTCCGGCGCACCGATGTCACCGCAGTGATGCTCGGTCAACACGGAGACAATCTCATTCCTGCGTGGAGCCAAGTCTCAGTCAACGGCATTTCACCCGATGAGCTCGCCGCATGGATTTCGATGCAACGAGACGGACGCTCGCTTGACCGACTCGCCGAAGAAATCATCGCGTACCGAAACGAGCTTCTTTCCTACGTCGCCAACCGCGATGTCCACGGCGCATTTGCACGCGTCGCGGAACTCCCTCCCGAAATTCGTGCAGCAGTCAAACCATTTCTTGTTCACACCACCGCAGGCCATACGACCGAAATCGTGACTGCCCATAGCGTGGCCGACATTATCGACATCGTTGTAAACGGAGAATCAACTGTTCTGCCACTCCAAGTGATGCTCGACAATGAGTACCTAGATCTCATTGGAGTTGGCGGTGTGCCAGTAAGACTCAGCTCCCAGGGATGGACAGACGTCGTTGATCTAACGATCGCTCACGACGAAGTCGATGCATTGCGACGAGCATTTGCTGCAGTCGCAGCAATCTCGGCGAGTGTCGAAGGTTCCTAAGTTTGCCGCAACGGGTATTCGTTGCGTTTAGTCAGCGAGAGTTTCGACATAATCGATGAGTGCATGCATGCCGAGTTTGTAGGCGTTCTCGGTGACGTCGCTCGTCGACTTGACTGTTTTCGCAGCAACATCGAATGCAGGATTTTCGAGCAACCGATAACGAGCACGGCGAATTTCCATGTTGTCGGGTGCTCGCGACAAATCGAAAATGCTTGAGCCGATCGCGTAGCTCTCGATGGTTTGGTAACCCTGCACCAGGTTGTCGCCTGACAGTCCCATTGCCTCGAGATTGGCAATCGCACTTTGCATGAGTACGAGGGCTGCGGGGGTGTCTCCCTCGCTCACCGCGATCGCTGCAGCCAACTGCGGGTGGGCGACCATCTCGCGACGTGCCGCCATCATCTGTGCTTCTAAGCGCTCGCGCGGGGTGCCGGAATCGGGAACAGCTTTGAGGATTGCGAGGAACAATGCATCGACCATTGCGGCCAGAAGCGAACCCTTACTGCGGAAGTGGCGATAGCACGCCGTGGCATCGACCCCAAGCAGATCCCCCAGCACCCGCATAGTGAGCGCGTTCAGACCGTTCTCGTCGACGTACTTGGTAGCGACTTCGACGAAGTCAGCTTTGGTCAAGGTTCGGTTCCGAGGCATCCACTTAGTCTACGTTGTTGTCATCAAATTTCGAGCAATCAGCGAGCGACGGCTCCCTGACTGCTACCTACGATCGTGACGTGACTATGACTTGGCTCTCTCGCCGCCCCCTTACCTTGGGCGCTGCTGCTCTCCTGCTCCTGATCGTTGCCCTGCCTGCCTGCGGCGGAGGCGCCAAGAGTTCGAAGGGCTACACCATTAAGGCGCCGGTGCTCTGGGCCGGTGCCGGCAACAACGGCAACATTGACTCAGGGGTTGAACAAGCAACGGTAAGCGCCGGCGATTTTGGCCAACCCGGCTTCTCAATTGATCTCGCTTCCGTCAAGGCAAAAGAAGCCGGCCCGCAATGGCTCGCTGCCTCCGCATCTGCCGCTGCCGTGGCCACGCTCTTGAGCAGCAAGGACCCTGCCCACGTTGATCTCTCCTACACAATCACCGGACAGATTGATGGGCCTTCCGGTGGAGCAATGCTCACTGTCGCTTCGCTCGCTGCGATTCGCGGTGTGAAGCTTGTCGACAAGATCACGATGACCGGAACAATTTCGCCGGACGGCAGCGTCGGCCGCGTCGGCGAAATTCCCGCAAAGCTCCGCGGTGCTGCAAAGGCCGGCTACAAAACCGTGCTTCTTCCAATGACGAACCTCACCGCGTCGGGCGAGTCATCGACCTCAGACATGGTGGAGTTTGGTCGAACACTTGGTCTCGATGTGCAAGGCGTGGAAGACGTCGCTCAGGCCTACAAGGTGTTCACTGGCGAGACGGTCTATCCCGACGCAGCTCCAGCCCCCGCGCTTCTTCCCGCAACAACCGCGGTCGTCGCAGCGCAAACAACTCGACTGCTTGATCGAATTCGGTTGGAAAGCTCATCGTCGACAAGTTCTTCGATCATCGCCGAACTTGGCCAAGCCACTGCTGCGCTTGCGAGCGGAGATGTTGCCAAGGCCTACGGGCTCGGTGTCGACACCTACACACTTCTCGTTCGCGAAAACGCAAACGCCAACATCAATTCGGCATTCACCGATCAAGGTCCTGCTGCGCAACTTTCCGCTCTCAAGATGATGAGCGCTGACCTCGAAGTCGCAACGTCCGCGGCGATCAAGGCTGCCTCAAAAACAACTGGGCTCGATCCTGTCGCGCAGCTTTCTCTCCCCTTCGCCATGGGGTGGTTCACCTGGGCCGATGCAATTCTTGAGGGCATTTCCACCGCGCTCTCGACCGGATCCATCGCGCCAAATTCCTATGGGATTACCGCTGCAGCCATCGCCGAACAAAAAGCTGCGCTTGAGGTCTTCGGACCCGATGCAATTGAGGTTGTCCGAACCACGTCCAATCCCGGAATCGCAACAACAACGCCGCCTCCGGAGTTTCTTTCGAACTACACCGACTTCCTCCTCGCCGCCGGTGGTGCCAACAAGGACTACCTCGCCGCGGTCGTCGGTTCGCGGGCGACAACCGATTCAATCGGCAATCCCGTCTTCACTGCACTTGGACTAAGTGCGCTTTCAACGACGGTGTCTGCGACGCCTACCGGAACCCAATCAGTCGAGGAGGAAGTCCAGCAATCAGCGCTCGCGGTGACGTACTTCGTCTTCGGCACTGGACTCGTTTCCAACACCGGTGCGAACGGCATCATCGGCAACGGAGTGGGTGCTGACACTCGAAGCACCGGCACTATTCCCGGCCTGATCAACTCGGTGGTGCTTGCTGATTCGAATGTCCAAGCCCAATCAGGTTTGCTCGCAACGCGCAACGTCTACCCGGCGTTTCCCCGTTGGTCAGCAACCTGGGGCGTGGCTGCTGCCAACGCACTGAATGGCACCGGACGCGATGCAGCAGGCGAATACCTCGCGCTCAATGAGCTCTGGTACGACGTCATTAATTGTTCTGTGCTGTACGCAGCGACCACACCGTCGTAGATTCACTCCCGGGCCACTGGACCGGGAGGTGCGATGTCCGATTCGCAACATTCGTTGCGATGGATCGCCATTGCTGGCTCCATCGTCGCGGCCCTCGTCCTCCTTCCAATCGTCGTGCTCGTTTCGCTCTTTGTGTTTCGAGACAACCCCGGTGCGAAGTCACTCAATGATGCGTTGCAGGCATTCCGAGACGGCGACACTTCTGCTGTGGAATCCATCGGTGCAGTGGTTGTCCGTCCACCCGCAGGTGTGTATCGGGCAGATGCTTCGGGTAAAGCCTCAATCAGTTTTCCGCCGACAAGTCAGAGTTATGGCGCATCCGCGCCGGTGACGGTGACGCATCAGGGCGAAAACTGCTGGACGACGACGGTCGATTTCAACACTGCGTTCCAACAGCGATGGGACTATTGCATCGAAGATGGCGTCCTAAGCGAGCATCGCAACCACACGTCGACGGGATGGGATCTCGGCGCGACCTCAATCACCAACGTTACGGAGTTCGACTGCAGTCCACCCGGCGAGATCATCAAGACGGGTGAACGTCGAGAAGAAGTCTCGACCTACACCTGCACCGGAACCAGCGACAGCATTGACGGAACGACCACATCTGCCGTTACGTTCGAGTCACTTGGCGCAACATCCCTCGACATCGATTCGGCCCTCACCCCAACCTTTCATTACCGAGAGAGCGACATCCTCGATGGTCCGCAGAAGGGGACCACCACTATCGATTACTGGTATTCCGTTCAGGACATGCTTCTCGTGCGGATGGAACGACACATCAATTTGCGCACCGATTCTCCAGTAGGCGAAGTCACGTACAAAGAAGATGGTGAATGGCAGTTGTCGTCACTCGTACCGACGCGTTGAGGTCAAGGCCACGCGAGCGGACAGGCGTCGTTCAAAAGCTCACCTTCGACGAGAGACGCGTGGTGATCCTTCATCGGTGAACCGGAGACCACCTTGAAGCGCGTGTTATCCCCCGTATAACGAACGCTGATCGCCCGTCGGCGCTGCGTACGGCTCAAGTTGCCACGAGCTGCATGGATCGTGCGGGCGTGATGGACAGTGAGGTCTCCCGGCGCGGTATCGAAGCTCACAATTCGCGCTTCGCCGACTTGCTTGTCGTAGTCGGGCACTTCAACGCCATCAGTTCCAGGAATCGCAAGTTCCGAGACGAACATGCTCGGCCGATATTTCGTGGTGTCGAGATGCGAACCGGCGACAAATCGGACGGCCCCCATTTCTTCGGTGACAACATCGAGCGGAACCCACGTCGTGCAAACGAGATTGCCATCGAGATGGAAATACGCCATGTCTTGGTGAAAACCAGTCTTCTCCTGCGTCCCTGGTTCCTTCACCAACACACTGTCTTCGTAGAGCCGGACCTCGTCACTTTGAAGAAGAGATGCAACGATTTCGGGAAGCGGAGAATGAAGCGCGAACTCTCTGAACTCGTCTTGGACAAGCCAATGGTCCGTGCCTGCTTTGAACTGACCTCGCGGTAGGCCCGAAGATGCCACCGACTCATCAACGAAGCGGGCGATTCCACCTGATTCGAGAGCGTCAGCCATTTCAGAAAGATTCGCCACCGATGTTCCGGAAAGTGCATCCTCAACCGGTGCCTCCATCGACGCAACGAGATCAAGCGGAAGGATTGACCTCAGACAGACAACACCGTCACGCCAAAAGGTCGCGACTTCTTTCTGCGACACCGCGCGTATGGGGGCGATCCGTTTCATAACGTCATCCTGCCTCAACAGTGTGTATTCCGCGGAAAAGATCTACGCGATGAAGGCCCGAAGATCATCAGCATCGGCCAGTGCTTGACGCTTCGCCATGGCGATAGCTTCCGGCACTGACTTTGGATCCATCAGCTTGGTGATGTCCATTGTTTCCGGACTGCGCAGAAACACCTTTGTTCCTGTCGCTTCGAGTGCGGCAACTTCCTTGGCGAAGCCACCTGGTGACTGTGTCATCGCTCCGATTGGAGTAGGAGTCGTTGTTGTGAGGCTCAGCACAACAGCACGGTCGCATCCGGCGAGAAGATCGAGATGCGTTCCTGAGCCGCTCACTCCGCCATCCATGCAACGGCGATCTCCGATCGGTTGCGGACTGAAGATGCCAGGTACCGCGCTACTTGCCGCAACTGCACGCTCAATACGCACGCCGGATTGGCCGGTCACAACGCAACGTTCACCAGTGAGCGCGTCGACACAGGTGATGTGCAGCGCATCAGCAGGCCACGAACGCGAGAGCAGCATCATGGAGACACTTCGAGACATCTTGCTCGCCGGCGGTGTCGCTGCAGCAAGGGCTTCGTGGCCGATCGAACGAATAAGATCGGGCTCAGCACTTTGCGCAGCCACGAAAAAATCGAGCGCGCGCTGTTGGCTTGGCTTCAAAGAACCCGAGGGCGCCAACATGCTCACCAGCGCAGGCGTCTTGGCAAAAAAGGAAACCTCTCGCTCGAAGCGACGCAAATTTCCGGCCTCGAGAATTGATGCAACTAACGAACCCGCTGACGTACCAACAACACGGCCGGCGCCCTTCAGGTTCACGCCGAGCCGCGCTAATTGTTCGAGATAGGTGACCTGCCACGCCACAAAGAAAATCCCGCCGCCACCAAGGGAAACGCCAAGGTGGATCCCCTTTCCGAACTCTGCGGAGAAATCGATAGGACGTGCTACGTCGTCAAAAGCCATACGGAAAGGCTATCGGGCTCTCCTTCGCCCACGTTAGGCGGATCACGTTCGCAGCCCATTTCTGTCGCAGATCTTCTACGATCTCCGCTGTCGGCATGCGAGGGGAGGGCTCATGGCCCGTTCGACGAAGGACATCATCGGTCGCGAAGACGTGAACGATCTCGAGGCGATTTTGGAGTTAACGAACTCCGATGTCGACGAGGTTGTGCATGTCGTTCAAGACAACGCAGATGCAATTTTCACGTGGGATTACGAACGCAGTCGCGTTCCACTTATGAAGTTGTATGAGAAGGCAAAGGCCTCTCAATGGAACGGCGAAACTGACCTTGATTGGTCGATCGACGTCGACCCCGACCGACTCGCTCGCGAAAGTCTCATGAGACCAACGACCGAAGGGCTCGCCGCACTCGGTATCGACCTCAGTGGCACCGCACTCGCGAAATTCACTGACGACAACTGGACGGAGTTCGAGGTCGAGCGGCAAAAGTGGAGCCTCAGTCAGTTCATGCATGGCGAACAAGGCGCTCTCATTTGCACCGCGAAGATTGTCGAAACGGTTCCATGGATCGATGCCAAGTACTACGCCGCAACGCAGGTAATGGATGAAGCTCGCCACGTCGAAGTGTTCGCGAAGTATCTCGACACGAAACTCGATGGCCACTACCCCATCAATCATCATCTCAAAATGCTCCTAGATGACATCATTAACGACAGCCGCTGGGACATGACCTATCTCGGAATGCAGATCATGGTTGAGGGGCTAGCGCTTGCATCATTCGGACTCGCTCAGCAAAACACGCCCGATCCCCTACTGCGCCAACTCCTTCGTTATGTCATGAGCGACGAAGCGCGTCACGTTGCCTTCGGAGTACTTTCGCTCAAGGAGTATTACGAACAACTGACCGATGCCGAAATGCTCGACAGGCAGGAATTTGCATTCGAAGCAGCCGTCCGTATGCGCGATCGATTCCTTCAGCAGGAAGTTTGGGAACGCATGGGCGTTCCGGTTCGCGATGCAATTCGCGTCTTCCGTCAGGACGACCCAGAAATTCGCAATCAAGATCCATTTCAGCAACTGCTGTTCTCAAAAATCGTGCCTAACTGCAAGAAGCTTGGCTTGCTCGATGCAAACGGCGGCTGGCTCCGAAAGCGTTTCGACACACTCGGCGTTACCCAGTTCGAAGACTGGGTCGATACCGGCGAGGAGTACGAAACGCTTGACGCTGTCGCTCTTGACCGCGCAGGAGCCTAAGTACCGGCAGCACTTGTTTATCGAAGAAGTGCAATCGTTCCACTCGTCGCAAGCACGCAGAGCAATGCACCGCCGCATAGCGCGAACTTTCGGTCACCGATTCGTGTCCAATCAACAACCAGCCACGCCACCCGAAGGACGGGTGCGGCAATGAGAATCACAATGCATGCCGTGCCGCTCACCATGCCAACCGGGCCAGGGATGAACGCGCCGCCAAGAGCGCATGCAAATGTCGCGATCAGCGCGACCATCAAAATCTTTGAGAGTGCTTGAAGATCATTCATCGGCGGACGATCAGCAATACGCCGATAACAGCGAGAATGACGGACAGTCCGCGGCGCACCAACGGCGGCGGGAGTACATGCTGAAGTCGAACACCTACGGTGCCGCCAACGAGACCGGCGGCGGCAACGAGGGCCGCATCAGAAACCACAATGCGCCCCTGCGACTCGTACACAAGAAGACCAACGGCGGCCGTCACTCCCACAGTGAACGTCGAGGTTGCCGCAGCGACCTTTACCGGAACATGCATGACTTCTGACGTGGTCGGGGTCTTTACCCATCCCCCGCCGACCCCAGATAAGCCAGAAATCAATCCGGCCATACCCATTCCCAAAAGTCCAACGGGAAGGCGCTTTGCTTGATACGGAACGAACTCATCTCCGAGTGGATAAACGCCTGCCAGCGTTCCTGGAGTTTCGCCGACATCATCTGCAGTGAGGGAACGATCAGGAAGATTGCGAATTCCTTTTCGCCGTCCCCCTGCAAAGGCCGCGATCAACGCAACACAACCGAGCAGAACCGCAAGCACTGATTGACCAATGAGACCCGAAACCAACGCGCCCACCAAGGCTGCTGAAGAGGCAACAATTTCCGTAGCAATGCCGAGCCGATGATTCACAACTCGAGCAGTGAGTTGGTGAGGTGCCGCTGCAAGAGAACCCGCGGCAACCGAAACCAGTCCGAGGGGCGCGGCGTACCTCGCTCCCATTCCCGACAACACAAGGATGGGAACCAGGAGAATCGCTCCGCCTAAACCACCGAGTGTTCCCACTGCCGCAGTGACAAATGCAGCAAATGCAAGCGCGACCGGATTCACGGGTCGAACCTAGCAAATCGGTTGGGCACCGATCACTGACCGGCGGTGCGGCGATTTGGGTCAGCGCTTCACACTGATCGTCAGATCAGGTGCGGTGATGGTCGACGTTGTTCCGTTAAACCACGACGCATTTGGCGTTCCGGCAACGAACTCATCGAGGAACGCAACAGTGAGACCCGAGGCCAATTCAAGGTCACGGGCATACGGCATGAACCCTGCGCCACAACCTTCGGTGGCTTGAGTCTTGATCGCGGTTGCAACCAATGCGGGTGCATCGGGCAGCTTCGGAATTTCATCGAGGTACATGCACACATCGGTAAACGACTGGTGTGCGGCATCGGTCAACACAGCGAGAACAACAGGTGGGCCTGTGATGAGATCAAACGGACGCTGCGAATCCTCCGCCAACGGTGTCGTGATGTCTTTCGTTCCGACCATCAACATCACCGGAATCTTGATGCCGGCGAGTTCGGCGTCTGAAAGTCGACGTGTGTAAGGAGCCTGGCCAACAACCGCCTTGATGCGTGGGTCGGGTGCAACCGTGCCTGCAGGACCAGTGTGTCCACCAGCGGTGGCGAGAACGGTGTAACCGCCATAGCTGTGACCAACAAGACCAATACGCGCTTCATCAATGGCACCCTTCAGGGCCGGATAAGCCGAGGCTTTGCCGGATGACTGCGCCAATGCCCAGTTGATTTCTGCTTCCACCACATTGGGACGGATGTAATCGTTGACGTCTTGGGTGACTGACGTACCTAGAAGCTGATCAGCTGCGGTGTTGCCATCGTGATTTGCTGACAACACGACGTAGCCGTGGCTCGCAATGTCTTCAGTCAAAAAGGATGCGACGAAACTTTGGCCGCCACTGCCGTGCGAGTACACAACGAACGGAAAAGAGCCGGCAGTGTTGATCGGCGCTTTTTCAATTGCAACCTTTGAATCGAAATACGCAGTCGGTAGCAACGAGTAGCGAGCAAAGGTTCCCTGAGCTCCATCGACAGCGGGGTACCAAAGATCGGCAGTGATGGTCTTGCCCGTTGAGGAATCAGGAATCGAAATGGTGTCGTGGCCTACCGAATAGGTGCCCGAACGAGCAGGCATTGGGGCCGGTGTTGCTGCCTTCGAACTACTGCTGCCACCGCATGCGGCAAGAAGAAGGGCACCAACAACAACGACGATTGCGGGCAGAGACAGAGTGCGAGTGTGCTTTGACATGGGCGACACCCTCCCACATCAGATCCCGATGCACACGGTTTAGCGCTGCGGTTCTCAGAAACCGCTAGGAAAGAGCGGCGACGAACGCTTCGATCTCGGAGGGGTGATCGGCGATTCGAGATGCGCCCGCAGCCTGTAATTCCTCATGGCCTCCGAAACCCCATGAGACTCCAATGAAATGAGTCCCAAGTGCCGCCGCACCGTGACCGTCATGTTCACGATCACCAATCATCACGACCGAGTGCGGCTCATCAATCCCAAGTTGCTCAAATACCGAACCCATCACGACTGGTTTCTCGGCACCGGGACCATCGCGTTCTGAGCCCACCACGATCTCAAACTGCGAAGCGAGGCCAGCGTGGTCGACAACTGGTTTCGCAAACCCTGTGCGTTTCGACGTCGCAATCGCGAGGCGGAAACCCGCGTCGTTTAAACGAGTCAACACTTCGGGGATGCCGTCGTAGACCTCGTATTCGTACATTCCGCCGGCGCCGTAGTGCTCACGATAAACGGTGATGAGTGATTCGATGAGCGAGTCATCGGATGCTGCGAATCCAAAGCCAGTCGTCAGCGGAGGCCCAATGAAGGAAGAAAACTGTTCATCGGTTATTGCAGGGAATCCATGATGTGCAAGTGACTCATCGACACAACGGCGGATACCAGGACTGCTATCGATCAGCGTTCCATCTAGATCGAACAGCACCGTCGTGATTGCCATACGTTCATTCTGACCCACCACACCGGGTGCAAAACGCAAACGGGCCCCAACCGAAGTCGGGGCCCATTTCACAATGAATGAGTCAGGAAATAAACACCGGGTTGATTGGTGAACCCGTTGCGCCCGTGACCTTGAGCGGCGACACCGCGATGATGCCTTCGTAGTTTCCGTCTTCACATGGTTGACGAAGGTCGAGATGCTCGAGCATGTAGATGCCAGCCTGCACCAAGAGCATCTTGTGAACGATGAGGAAGTCGTTGTTGTCGAACGGAATAACTTCGACCGCTGCGTTGTCGGAACCAACAGCAGTGACGTCCTTGTCGGCAAGCCATGCAGCTGCATCAGCACCAATACCAGCCTGAGCGAAACCTTCGGGTTCGCCAGCAGCGTTGCCGGCCCACCACATGTCGAGGTGACCGGTGCGGATAAGCACGACATCGCCAGCGCGAACTTCAATGCCCTGTGCATCGGCTGCGGCCTGAAGATCGGCAGCCATGATCATGGTGCCGGGTTCAAGCCACTTGTCGGCACCCTTGAGCTTCACGATGTCGAGGATGACGGCACGTGCAGCGAAGCTGTCGACTTTTTCGATGCCGAGTTTGGCGGCGCCGCCAAGCGCCCGCATCTCGCCGAAAGGCACGCCGTTGTAATGCTTGTGATCCTCGTACACGTGAATGAGTGCATCCATATGTGAGGTCGTATGCGAGGCCATGACGAGCACGTCCTCGTGTGCGCCAGTGCCATCCTGCGCGCCGTAGACAGCAAACATGCCATCGTCGGTGCCGTCCTGCAGCGTGAGACGCATCGGCGTTCCGCGGTAGTCGAGCAACGGAACACCGTGACCCTGAATCGGGATGCCAAGGCTGTACACCTTGCCAGTCGTGATGGAACCGGCAGCGGCCTTGATGACCTCTGGCGTGAGGTGGTTGAGCGCTCCGCGCTCGTCGTCGGCGCCCCAACGGCCCCAGTTGTTCTTGCTCATGGTTTCCCCCGATGAATCGACGTGTCAGTTCCTGAAAGGTACAACTCCGGCGGCATCGCTGCCGCCGGAATCACCTAGGCCAGAGCTGGAAGGATCTCACTGCGAAGCAGGTCGACCTGCTTCCAACCTTCCGAAATCGGCATGCCGCCGCAAAGCGGGTGCATTGAGAACACCGCGAAATCGCCAGCAGCCTTGGCCTCTTCAACTGCTTCGGCCGGCGAGATGATTTGGTAGAGACCCTCTTCACGAAGTTCACCAACAGTCTTGGCGTGTGAGTGCGCCGAGGACTTGATGTCGGAGGTCTGCCATGACGAGTAGGTCGTGGCTTCGTGAAGGATGTGCTCGCCCATAGCGGCCCATCCGGCATCGACGTCTTCGGCGAAGAAGACGTGGTGGAAATCTTCCGGCGGAGCCATGGCGAAACCCTGGGTGCCGTATTCAGCACACTTTTCGTAATAGTGGGCTTCGATCTCGGGAACCGGAGCCGCCCACATGATGGGCAGACCAAAACGCGCGGCACGGCGTGCAGCAGGCTTCGACGTTCCACCGAGAAGGAACATCGGGTGCGGTTGCGTGAACGGACGCGGCGTGACGCGCACCGTGGTGCCGCGGTATTCGAACGGTTCGCCCGTCCATGCCTTCAGCATGGTGTCGACGCATTCGTCCATGATCTTGCCGCGATCAGCCCAGGACTTGCCGTGAGCTTCGTACTCGCTCGGTCGGTAGCCGATGCCACCGATAACGGTGAGGCGGCCCTTCGACATCAGGTCAATGACCGCAATGTCTTCAGCGATGCGCAACGGATCGTGCAGCGGCACGAGAAGTGCAGAAATAGATACGGAAACATTCTTGGTGCGGCTGAGAATTGCTGCAGCCATTGTGAGCGGGGAGGAACTCCAACCGTTCTCGGCGCCGTGATGCTCCTCGAGCGTCACCATGCCGCCGCCAAGTTCATCAAGAACCTGCACCATGTCGAGCATGGCGTTGTACCGATCGGCCATCTCATTTGGCTCGAGTCCCGGCTGAATGCAATTGAAACGCATCATGGTCAGTGCCATGTCATGTCCTCCCCTAAGTGGAATGTGATTCTGCCCCAAAAAGAGCAGGTACTGCGAAGAATTGGCGTACGGGTCGTTGCGCTACTGCGCTGCCTCGGCCGCCGCCAGAATTTCAATAGCCTGCTTGATTCGTTCGGCGTGCTTGGTTTCCTCACGGCCGTTTCGAAGCAACAGTTCAATGATTTCGGGATCGGTCTCGTGGGACGCCCACTTTTGATAACCGATATCACCCTGAAGCTCGCCTTCAACAATCATCGGCAGTGATGACGCGTCGAGAGAATCGGGAAGGTCGACCTCGAACTTTTCGAGGACCTCGGCCGAAGGCACGTACTCGGTCCCGAGCTTGATCGAAAGGACTTTCATCATTCGGCGAGCGTGGCCAACTTCTTCACGACCGTTCTTGCGAAGGAGATCGGCCGCCTCTTCATTGTTGAGTCGTGAGGCCAGTTCGTTGTAGAGCACGTCACCGCTGTTCTCAACACGAATGAGCAGTTCTGCTGTTTCGATATCGAGGGTCTCGGCGGCGCCAATGGCCATAGTCGCTTCGAAAAAATTCATAGACGAATCATCGCGCCTATCGGGCGCGCCCGCCCTGTCGACCCGCTGATCGGCTCGAACCCTGACGAGAACCCGCAGATGAACCGCCGCCGCCCGATGAACGCCCGCCGCCGCCGGAACTCGAACGTGAGCCGGAACTCGAACGTGAGCCGCCACCAGAGCCTGATCGAGCACTGGAACCCGAACGGGCACTTGCTCCCGATCCGCCGCCAGCGCCAGCGCCGCTGCGTCCACGACCTGAACTACTGCGGCGCGGTCGACCGGTGGCCGTGGGGGTCTCCGAACGCGGTTTACGCGAATTCGGTCGACCCCCAGGTTTGTTGGCCGGTTCCGGGACATCGAGCAGTGCCTTCACTTCTGATGCGCTTTTCTTCAGTCGCTGACCGGGAGCAATCTCCTGCAGTAGCGGTGAATCGGGGCGAACCTTTGTAATGGTGGGTTTAATACCCGCCTTACGCATGAGTTGATCGGTGTCCTTGCGCTGCGATTCCGTTGCGAGCGTGACAACAACTCCTTCGTTTCCGGCGCGCGCTGTGCGTCCAGAACGGTGGAGATATGCCTTGTGCTCCATAGGCGGATCAGCGTGGATCACGAGCGAGATGTCATCCACATGGATGCCACGCGCTGCGATATCGGTAGCGACCATGGCCGCTGCCGTTCCGTCGGAGAACGCCGCAAGATTTCGCGTGCGGACGTTCTGCGAAAGATTTCCGTGCATCTCGACCGAAACAACTCCGTGTGCGTTCAACTGACGCGTGAGTTGCTTGGCCCGATGCTTCGTTCGAGTGAAAATAATTGTGCGACCAGGTGCAGCAGCAAGATCGATGATGACGGGAAGTCGATCGTCGTTCGTTACGTGCAACACATGGTGGGTCATGGTGTTGACCGGTGACTGTTCGGAATCGACGCTGTGGGTGACCGGATCAGACATGTAGCGCTTGACGATGACGTCGACGCCCTTGTCGAGCGTTGCCGAGAACAAAAGATGCTGTGCGTCGTCGGGTGTGCGATCGAGAAGACGCTTCACGCCGGGAAGGAATCCGAGATCGGCCATGTGATCGGCTTCATCGAGAACACATACTTCGACGCGATCGAGCTTGCAGAAGTTTTGGCTGATGAGGTCTTCAAGACGTCCGGGGCACGCAACAACAACGTCGACGCCCTTACGAAGCGCGTCGACCTGTGGGTTCTGACCAACGCCACCGAAGATGGTTGTGGTGCGAAGACCTAGACGACGAGCAAGCGGGGAAATTGTTGCGTCGATCTGCAGCGCGAGTTCGCGGGTGGGCGCAAGGATAAGCGCACGCGGACGGAACGGTTGACGATCAAGCTGCAACATCGAAAGACGCGTGAGCACAGCGAGACCGAATGCGAGGGTCTTGCCGGAACCGGTGCGACCGCGACCGAGAACATCGCGACCCTTCAATGAATCGGGAAGAGTTGAGACCTGAATGGGAAACGGATCAGTGATGCCTTCGAGGGCGAGCGCACCACAAAGGGTGTCGGGAACGCCGAGGGCGAGGAACCCGTTGTCGGGATCAAGAGCCGGAAGAGCTTTTTGCGGGGCCTGAGGCTTTTCGTTGCGGGAACGATCGGAACCCGATCGGGGACGCGCGCCCGAAGAGGAACGATGAGTGCGGGGGCGTTGTGACGCCATATGAATTTTCTCCTACTGAGGTCCGCTGAGAAAGCAATTGGCCAGAGGTGAGCACTGCCGAAACTTGGTGAAGTTGCGGGGTGCTGGGGCCTAAGCGGTTCAGCGGCGACGCTCCGGAAATGGAACGACGGAGTCACTCTAGTGCGGTGACCTGCATTTCCCCTCATCGCCCCCAGTGTCAGTAGCGCGTGCGAGGCTGAATCCATGGCATTCGGACAGCAATCGGGCCCACCCGCATCATCGAACCAGGTCGAGGAACTCCTCGCCTTATTTGAAGGAGCTGGCTACTCCTCCTTCCGTGAAGCGCGCCATATCTATGGGCTTACGCAACGTCAGGCCGGCGGAAAGTTCACTCGCGGCGAGGCCGACGAGCTCATTGCTCGTCTTGCAGCCGGCGAAGGCGAACTCAATGTCGAACAGGCCGAGCGCGCCATTGCGTCATCAACCGATGCCAACGAGCGCGCGGCAAAGCGTGCCGCCAACCGTCAGGCCGAGACTGTTGCTGCGTTGCCCGACGAGGTTCTGGCCGACGAACTCGTGCGTCGCGGCTGGGTGTGTATTCCAAGCGAGTAAATCAGGGTTGCCCGGCGTGGGGCACTACTAACTGCACAACTTCAATCGCCCCGTTGCGTTCGAGCGGCGCATGGCGCGAATCAGAAGTTGGCGCAGTCATCGCAAAGAGGTGTTTGCCTTCCGGACCACCGAGCATGCACGCATAGGTGTTCATTGTTGTTTCAACCTCGTCAAGCACAACGCCACCCTCGCCGATGCGAATGAGACGCGGCGCCAGCGCGTTCGCAATCCACACCGCGCCCTCAGCATCGAGACAGATGCCGTCGGGGGCGGCCATGTGTGCTGAAAGGTCGGCCCACACTCGACGATTCGAAAGTGAGCCGTCGGCGGCAACGTCGAACGCAGTAAGTCGAAGCGCAAGCGTTTCGGCCACGATCATTGTCTTGCCGTCTGGTGTGATGACTATTCCGTTCGGAAAGATCAAACCATCAGACGCAACGTTGATGGTGCCGTCGGGATCTACGCGGCACATCACCGTTGTGAGTGAATCGGGATCAGCGAACAGCCCTTCAATCCCCTGCTCGTCCAAGAACACTTCGTAATCGAAACCAAAGTTGCCGATATAGGCGCGCCCTTGTTGATCAACAAGGAGATCGTTGGCGTGCCAGGTGAAGTGGTTACCGAGATCGGCGTGAACTGTCAGTTCGCTGCCGTTCCATCGCATGAGTTTGCGATCAAGCATTGACGTGATGAGAAGATCGCCATTGGGCAGCCAACCAAGTCCGGATGGCTGCGATTCCACCTCGACAATGCGTTCGTCGTTGCCATCAAGATCAATGGCGTGCACGGCGTGGTCATAGAAGTCCGAATACCAAAGGCGACCTTCATGCCAGCGCGGACCTTCACCGAAGAACAGACCGTCTCGAAGGATGGTGGTGCTCATGACGGCTAACCCTTCGGCTGCCAGTAGGTGAGCACCGTTGAGTTCTCGGCAGCTGCAAGGATGTGATCGGCGTCAATCGGCAAGATGTCTCCTCTTGCCACGGCTAAAGCGAGGGCCTTCCTCCACGCAGTCACGAATGATTCATGAGCAGTAGCTCCAGGAGGATCGACAGGAACAGTCTGTGCGAGTTGGTTCTCATCGATGGGAACAGTCGTGCCGAACAATCCACAAAAAGCTGATCCAGTTTGACCGAGACCCGAAAGTGTTGCGACGGGAACATCAACCTGTGGAGTACGGATTCCACCGGTGGCGTTGTCTCCGATGCCGTCCAGAACAAACGCTCCGTCTTTGATGTTGAGTAGCGGACGCGAGGCGGGCGCTTCACCTGCACGGATCCAGCGATCGAGAGAGTGCAGTGCGCTGCGCAGTACATATGTGTGCGGTCCGGCGTTTATCGGCACTGAACACGACAGCAGCCCGCCGTAGATCGATGCTGGCGGAGTCAGCATCGCCTGGAACAGCGCTGCGTCGGCCACACCATCACCGTTGTCAGTGTCGCCAATACCCAAGTTGTACGCATCGGCATGCGCTGTTCCGGCAACTTCCCAGGATCGAATCATGTCGGTGTCTGGTTGACGTGCACCAACAAAGTTGAGCCCCTTACCCAACATGTCGGTTTCGGAAAGGAACTGCAGAACGGGAACCTTGAGATCGGTGCGAATGCGTTGATCCGCCGGCATCTTCACGTCAACGTTGAGCGCAGCTCCTGCGTTGCCGCGACTGTGAATGAGGTAGCCATCCCAGATGTCCGTCTTCGGGCCGATTGCATTCACATACGTGGTGAGTCGGAATGCTGACTGTGATTCACCGATAGAAATGACCCGCTGCGGTTGCAGTCCGCCCAACAACACGTCGTTCGCAAACCATGCCGCCGCTCCGGTTTGTGTGTACATGTCATAGGAGTACTGATCACCGGGATGCACAAGTGATCCGTAGCGTTCGGGATCAGCAGCTTTCAGCGTGTAACCAGCGACGAGACCCATCGATGGTCCGCCATCAATGCCAACCACCTGTGCAGAAAGGCCAACCCACGCATACCCCTCACGAATGAGTTCAACATGTGTGTAGGTCCAGTCCGGCGCGGCATCGAGGCCACCAGAAACGTTCAGCCATTCAACGATGACGTTGCCATTGAACTTGGCGGGATCAATTGGGCGACGAACGATGGCGCGGGTCTTGTAGGCGGCAGTTGTTGCCGAGTCGACGGACCAGTTGCCGTCAGCCGTTAACGGTTGTGCTGACTGATACGCAGTCGCGGTTCCGCTGATGAAGAACTCGGACTGTTCGTAACCGGCCGCGGCAAGGTCACCGCTGGCCGCCGCAATAAAGGCTTGGCCCCGTCCCCCGCTTGCCGGGACAACCGTGGGCACCGTGACGGAATCGCGTGATGGCGGAGATGGAGCAATCACTTTGGGACCTTTCGTCGATGACGACTCATTCGAGGAACAGGCCATCAGCCCGACTCCCAAGAAAGTGATGGCCAACAAAGCTGCCAAACATTGCCGAGTTCTCATTGGAATCACTTTCATTTCGAGTAAGGAAATGGCTGACTACTGCAGAACCTTTGATGCTTTCGCTGCAGCGATCAAATGGTCAACGTCGTCATTCAGAAGCGCCCCCGCCTTGGCGGCGCTCTTGGTTGCTTCGGTGAATTTGGCGACAAACGCATCGTGAGTGCCGTACTTCGCCGTAAGCACTGCTGACGTCAACGGAACTGTCCCACCGAACAGCGAACAGAAGGCGTTGCCTTTCTGTCCCAATCCGGTCAATACCGCAATCGGAACATCAACGTGCGGCGTACGAATGCCACCCTTAGCGATCCCGAATTCGTCGACGTTGTAGCCGGTACCCGCGGCATCAACTTCGAGTTGTGGCTGTGACACCGGAACCTGACTCTTTGTCACCCACGTGTTGAAGTCGCGCAGAGCGGTCCGGAGGATGTAGGTGTGCGGACCGGTGTTAATTCCATCGGCACAGGTGATGAGGTTGTCGTAGACATCCTTCGGCGGGGCCATCATCGAATTGAAATACGTGATGTCGTTCTTGCCGTCACCAGTGTCGAAGCCACCGCCGCCGAGATCGTAATAATCGGCGTGTGCGGTTCCGGTTGCTTCCCAACCGCGGAATGTGTCGGTGTCGGGCTGGCGCGCTTTGACGTATCCCTTTGCACCGGCAACATCAGTTTCGGAACTGAAATTCAAAACTGGCTTGCCCAAATCAGTTCGGATCAACGTGCCCAACGGTGGCGTCACCGCCGGCAGCGGGTCGGCGGACAACGGCGCGGCATTTCCACTGCGACTGTGAATGAAATAGCCATCAAAGACCTTGGCGTTCGGTGCAACAGCGTCGACATATGTCGTGAGGCGACTTGCCGACTGCGATTCGCCCATTGCGACGACGTTCTTGACGTTCAAATCTCCGAGCAACGTCGAAGCATCACGGCGAACCGCGGCCCCTGCTTGGCTGAAGATGTCGTAGGAGTAATTGTCACCAGGGTGCGAGAGCGAGGAATAGCGAACCGGATCGAACGACTTCAGAACCCGATCAACGCCGATCGACATTCCGCCGCCTTCAATTCCAACCCTTTGTGCGGAAACTCCGACCCAAGCGAATCCTGATCGAACGATTTCCGGCGCCATATAAGTCCAGTCCGGAGCAGTATCAAGACCAGCAGTGACGTTGAGCCATTCAACGATGACGGTGCCGTTGAACTTTTTCGGATCACTTGGTCGGCGAACTACGACGCGGGTGGCGTACGGCGCGGTGCCCGCATCGCGGGTCGTCCACATTCCGTCAGCCGTTAACGGAGCATCGCTCGTAAATGCCGTCGCATTGCCTGATAGGAAGTATTCGTCTTCTTGATAGCCAACGGTTTTCAGATCGAACACCGTCGGCTGTTGGCCATCCTGTGGAGGATTGGGAGCAAGGACGACAAAACCTTTGCCCCCACTCACTGGTCCCTTAATCGTTGCTTCAGCAACCGGACTAGAGAACACGGTCGTTGTCGTCGAGGACGAATCCTTCGACGATGAGCACGCCGTGGCGGTCGCTCCGAGTACCACCACTGCAACCGTTGCAGCAATGAAACGCAAAGAAGTCTTGTAACCCATCGTTCCCCCCGGATCGAACTCGACCTGAGGAGACATCATTCCACAGCCCCTCCTTTCAATGTCGGCTCGGACCTACGATCACGCAATGAGTCAAACCTTTGTGCGGCGGGTTGTCACTGGTATCGATGCGAATGGTCATCACGTCATTACCAACGACGGTGCCGCACCCAACACGATTGTGACCGACACCGTTTCGGTCAGTGAAGTGCTCTGGCTCAACGGACCGCGGCCCTCGATCGCTAATGATCCCGACAACGCCACTTCTGGTTTCGCGCTCGAGCCACCACCTGGTGGTGCCAGCGCACGAATCATTCGAATGCCCGGCATTCCTTCGGGAGCTGACCCCGACACCACCTGGCTACGCGTCAAGGGCGATTCCGACTCCACGCCTGGCATGCACGCGACCGACACACTCGACCTCATGATCGTGCTCGAAGGTTCGGTCGTCATGGGTCTTGAAGATGGCGAGCGCGTGATCAGCGCCGGCGAAGTCGTCATTCAACGCGGGACTCAGCACCGGTGGCGGCCAGCCGATGAACACGGCTGGACATACTTCGTTGCAATGCTCCGCCCCGATATCAACGCGCCTGTCGACATCGTCAACGTGAAGCCTGCGACCACAGGCGACAAACCAATTCGCCGAGTCGTCACCGGGTCGCCAGTTGTCGATGGCGGTGCTGCTGACGCAGTGTCATCACCAACAACGACCATGACTGACCTTTGGCATACCGGTGGCCCGTTGCAATCAGTGGAACAAGGTGGCGACCCCGATGGGCCGTGGTCACTTGTTCCACCAGCAGGTGGATTGTGGTTCCGGCTCGTTCAACTCACACCCGCTCCCCCGATTGAACAGGGTTGGCACGTCACTTCGACTGTCGATGTCGATGTTGTCTTGCGCGGTCGCGTTCTCCTCGAACTACCCGATGGTGTGCAGACCGAACTTGGCCCCGGCGATGTCGTGATTCAGCGCGGCACCAATCATCGTTGGACCGCAATTGGTGACGAACGGTTTGCGATGGCCTCTGTGATGATCGACGCAATGGGCCCCACAACAACGTGACCAACGTCCCGACGAAGGTTCCCCTCTCAATCCGTAGAATGGTTGCATGACCACAATGCCCGCTGCATTCATTGGACATGGCAGCCCAATGAACACGCTCGAAACGAATCGCTACACAACTGCGTGGCGCGAATTCGGCGCATCGATTCCACGACCGCGAGCAATTCTCTGTGTTTCAGCTCACTGGTATGTGAACACAACCGTTGTCACAGCAATGGAAACACCTCGAACGATTCACGACTTCTACGGATTCCCTCAAGAGCTGTTCGACGTCGACTACCCCGCTCCCGGTTCTCCTGCGATTGCTCAAGAAGTCGTTGACACTCTGTCCCCAACCTGGTGCGGTCTCGACACCGACAGTTGGGGGCTCGACCACGGAACATGGTCAGTGCTCACTCACTTGTGGCCGACCGCCGATGTTCCCGTCCTTCAACTTTCCATCGACGCGCAGAAGTCAATCGACGAACACATCGCTATCGGGCATTCGCTCGAGCCACTTCGCCACGATGGCGTGTTGATCATCGGCAGTGGCAACGTCGTGCACAACCTCGGAATGATCGACTGGTCCAACACCGATGGTGGTGCCGACTGGGCACATGTTTTCGACGACGCAACGCGCTCAGTGATGACGAGTGATCCCGCACAGCTCGGTTCTGTTCTCACGCTCCCCGAAGCGCGTGCTGCCGTTCCAACTCCCGATCATTTCCTGCCACTCGCGTACATCGCTGGCATCGCCGATGCAGCAGGGGATTCGGCCCGAACACTTCTCGACGGCTACGCGTACGGTTCGCTTTCGATGACGTCCTACGTCGTCGACTAACTCGCACCGTCAATTGCTCTAAGGCAGCACAATCGGGAACATCGGATCGGGCGGATCAAGGATTTCCCGAATCGAATCAAGCACGCTGAGGTCGCCTTCCGCGGTCGCGAGACCTTGTTCGACTAGCGCTTCAAGTTTCACGACGCCGACGACGAGCAAGAGAAGTTGTGCGCTCGGGACCGTTACCGACAGCACGGCGTCGTCGGAGAATCGATTCGACGCGTTCGACAACACGCCGTTTTCAAGACGAAGTACATACCGTTCGCCGGTCTCAGCAATCATCCAATTGATGGAGAAGTGCTGGCCTGCGGCTTTCATACCATCGATACGAATCGCGATCGCATCAAACACCTGCGTGGGCGTGATGTGCGCCATCAGCGCAAGGGCGTTTTGGCCGGCAGGACCGGTGATGTCGGCACCCCGCAGCTCTTGTGCGCCCGTGAGAAAGAAGTTGCGCCACGTCGCATTCTCCTGCGAGTACCCCATTTGCGTATACGTGCGGGCGAGCAGCTCGCGCGCATCCATATTTGATGGATCAGCAAACACGACGTGGTTCACCACTTCGGCAACCCATCGATAGTCACCTTCGTCGAAGCTTCGCTCCGCTTTTTCCAGCACCGCGTCGGCACCGCCCATGAACTCGACATACCGAACGGCCGCCTGTTCAGGCGGATGGGGCCAAAGGTGCGCAGGGTTTCCATCGAACCAACCCATGTAGCGCTGATACACCGCCTTCACGTTGTGGCTTACCGACCCGTAATAGCCACGGCAGTGCCACGAGGAAGCGAGTGACGGGGGAAGTTCGATCATCTCTGCGATCTCGATGCCGGTGAAACCTCGATTGAGATAGCGAAGCGTCTGATCGTTCAAATACGCATAGAGATCGCGTTGCTTTGAGAGATAATCGACGATGTTGCCGCTCCCCCAGGTTGGCCAGTGGTGCGACGCGAAAGAGACATCGCTCTGCTTTGCGAACATCTCGATGCTCTCGTCGAGAAAGCTTGCCCACGCATGTGCATCGCGCACTAGAGCACCACGCAATGTCACGACGTTGTGCAGGTTGTGTGTTGCGTTCTCCGCCATACACAACGCACGAAAATCTGGGAAGAAGAAGTTCATCTCTGCCGGAGCTTCGGTGCCCGGTGTCATTTGAAAAACAATGCGCACACCATCGAGCACCAGTTCCTGCCCGGTGTGAGTGATATCGATCGATGGAGGCAGCAACGACAACGTGCCATTCGAGGGCAACGGACCAAGACCGCAGGTCATCTGACCTTCAGGGCCACGGGGCAGAAGCGTTCCGTACATATAGGTGGCACGACGACTCATCGCCGTGCCGGCTTGAAGGTTTTCACTCACCGCATGCTCGAGAAAATGCTCCGGTGCAACAATCGGGATGTCACCCGGGTCGCCGTTGGGAACAACACCGGCGGCACCACCGAAATGGTCGATATGGCTGTGCGTGTAAATCAGAGCCGTAACTGGTCGATCACCGCGAACGGATCGATAGAGCGCCAACGCCGCGGCTGCCGTCTCACAAGAAACGAGCGGATCGATCACGATCACACCCGTGTCGCCTTCCACCATCGTCATGCTTGAAATATCAAGACCGCGAACTTGATAGATACCCGGCACCACTTCAAAAAGACCGTGAATCAGATTCAGTTGTGCCTGTCGCCACAAACTTGGATTCACCGTTGCTGGCGCAGCACCCGACGTATCGCCGTAGGGGCCGAGATCCCACACCACTCGACCGTCGGTGGCTTCGATCAGCGTGTCGTCGAGAGCCGCGAGAAATCCGCGCTGCGCATCGACAAAGTCTTGTTCGTCATCGAACGGCAGATCCATCGTGACCGCATGCTGATGTGCCGCAGTGTGTTTCGTAACTGACATAGTGCGACCTCAATCAGAACAATTCGGTGGACGCGGGTCTTTTGACCGTAGCCCGAGAGCACACGTCGATTCGGCGGCTACGAAGACAGCGGCAACTCAAACCAGAACGTTGAGCCCAAACCAACAACTGACTGCACGCCGTACGTTCCGTGATAGCTCGAGATAATCGATGCCACGATTGCGAGACCGAGCCCATTGCCGCCCGCTGCTCGGGCCCGACCCGAATCAGCTCGATAAAAACGATCGAAGAGATGCGACAGGTCGGCTTCGGCGATACCGGCGCCGCGATCGCTTACTTCCACTCTTGCCCGGCCGCTCGCTGCATAGGCGCGCAGAATGATTTCGGCGGTTGTGTCGGTATAGCGAAGCGCATTGGTCGTAAATGCAGTGACCGCTTGCAGCACATGATCGCGATTAATCATCGCTATCACCGGCGTTGCACATTCAACGGTGACTGGACGTCCTGGCTGCACAACCGCAATGTCGGATGCGAGATCGCGAAGGACTGCACCGAGTTCCACGGGCTCGGGAGTTCGGGCGCCATGTTCGTCCAGTTTCGCGAGAAGGAGAAGGTCGTCGACGATTCGGCCCATGCGAGCTGCTTCGTTACCTATCCGTCGCATCGCATCATCGAGGTCTTCTCTAGTCTCAAAGCCACCGGCTTCGTAGAGCGCCGTATAACCCCGAAGCGTGGTGAGTGGTGTCCGAAGCTCGTGCGACGCATCGGAAACGAATTGCCGAAGGCGAGCTTCGGTTTCCTGCGTTGTCTCGATCATTGTGTTGAGGGCCTGACCGAGTCGCGATGCCTCGGTTCCATCGTCGGGAACATCGATTCGCGCATCAAGGGAACCCGCAGAAATCGCATCAGCTGCTTCGGTCATCTTTCGAATGGGACGGATCCCCAAGCGGAAGACCCAGAACACAACGAGTCCCATTACTGAAAGGACAATCAGCGAAACGATCCCCTCGGTGATGATCAATCGGCGAACAGCGGCGTCAGTCTTTGAGAGGGTGACACCAAAAATCCCCGTTGATCCATCCTGTAAATGAGTTTCGATAATTCGAACTTTTCGAGCGGAACCACTTGCCGTTCGAACCGTTCTGGGAGTTCCGTAGTCGGTCGTTGTCGGAAGAACCGGAACAAGTTCAGGATCGGTGGTGGGAGCCAAGTACGTCGTTAGCTGTCCGTCAGTCGTGATACGTCCGACGTAATACTCCGAGAACTCCGTTTGCAAAATATTCTGTGCATTCGGTCGCGACGCACTCGAAGCAAGCCGCACAATGACCGCACCGGACGCAGGTGCAATGGCTTCCAATTGCTGATCGACCTGACCAATGAGATACGACCGCTGCACAAGTGTCACCGCAATACTGCTCATTCCAAGCAAAAAAACGACGGTGACGAATGCAGCAATTAGCCGAGTGCGAAGCGTCATCCTGGTTCTCGAATGCTGTAGCCGATGCCGCGAACGGTGTGAATCAACTTCGGTTCGACGTTGTCAACCTTCTTACGAAGGTTTGACATAAACGATTCAATAATCGCCGACTCTCCGTCGAAGTCGTACTGCCACACGTGATCGAGAATCTGTGCTCGGGTGACTGCACGTCCTGCATTCGATGCAAGACAGAACAGCAGTCGATATTCGGTTGCGGAGAGAAAGACTTCGTTATCACCTCGCCACACACGGTGGGCGTCGTCATCGATTATCAGGTCGTGAATCTGGATTCGTGATGACAACGGCGAAGAACCTCGGCGGCGTAATTGCACTTGCACACGGGCAACAAGTTCCTCGAGGATGAAGGGCTTCACGATGTAGTCATCGCCACCGGCCATTAACCCGTGAACTTTGTCATCGGTGTCATCTCGAGCCGTGAGAAACAACACCGGTGCTTCACAACCGGCATTGCGAATGCGCCGCAGCACTTCGAAGCCATCAAAGTCCGGCAACATCACGTCAAGCACGATCGCATCGGGACCAAATTTCTCGACAGCGTCAACCGCTTCTCGCCCCGTTGCGGCAGTACGAAGTTCGCAACCATCAAGCTTGAGCGCCGACGCCACAAGGAACGAGATGTTCTCCTCGTCATCAACCACGAGCACTTTCGGTTTCGTTGTCATACGAGGAGCCTGCCTACGGGGTCTGAGACGAACCTCAAGAAAACCTTGAGATCGGCTGGAGAATGAATGTTCCAGCGAATCTCAAGCGTACGTTGGTCGTTGCTGGAGGTCCGCCCGCCAAGGTACCGGTATCTCAACGGGAGCCGTTGAGTCTCCCCCAGTACAAGACAAAGAGGTCACCTCATGAAATCCACCAAGATCCGCACATTCATTGCCGCTGGTGCACTCGGCGCAGTTGCAGTCACTGGCCTGTTCGCAGTGAGTTCTGCTGGCGCTCAGACCACCGATCAAACCACCCAGGCAGCACAGGGGAAGGGCGCATTTCTTAAGTCGCTGACTCCTGATCAACGCCAGTGCCTCAAGAGCAACGGTGTCTCAAAGCCTGATCACACCCTCACCCCCGAGGAACGCGCAGCGGCCATCGCCAATTTGAAAGCTGCAGCCGACACCTGCAATGTCACACTTCCTGTGCGCCCCGCCGTGGCCAGAGCCAAGGAATTGCGGGCAGAAATTAAGGCACTGAGCTCTGACCAGAAGGATTGTCTCAAGTCCAATGGCATCTCAAAGCCTGACCACAAGCTCACCAAGCCGGAGCGTCAAGCGGCGTATGCCGCGTTGGAATCGGCAGCCCAGACATGTGGAATCACACTGAGCTAATCGAAATCTCCTCGAGATGCGTCAACGGCACCCCGCACGGGGTGCCGTTTCGCGCGATGACAAAACTGGTTTTCGCTATGGGAGGATTTTTGGATGAGTAAGGCGTCCCGATCAACACGGGTTTCACGATTCATTCTGCCCGTTGCACTTCTGGCAATTACCGGGCTCATCGTCTTGCTCATGCAACGGCCTCTGACATCGAACGTGCAGTCAGCCGCCGGCGCCAGTGAATCATTGCCTTCAACGACGACCGCGAGTCCCGAAACGCTCCCCCACGATCACAGTGCCTCTGCCGAAGGCGAAACGCATGACCACACGTCAGATGCTGCGACCTCGTCGGCCGATACAGGTCACCAACACTCCAGCGCCGCAACCACTTCCTCTGGTGGTTCGGCGACAGGCGAACACACACACGATTCGGGTACGCCCTCCGGCGAACCCACCGGACCAATCGTTTCTGTCAACGATCCGAGACTTTCACCTGCTCAACAAGCTGCTGCCAGCAGTCTTCTCGTTTCGTCTCGTTCCACCATCGCTTCGTTTCCAAATACATCAGCATTGACCGCAGGCGGTTATGTCTCGGTGGGAGACAGCTCGGGTGGCTTACAGCATTGGGTGAACGATTCCTACATGCATGACGGACGTGAACTCGATCCGAACCACATTGAATCGTTCGTGGTCAACGCGTCATCAGGACGAACCGTGGGCGCGATGTACACGCTGGAACCAGGAAAGACCATGGCCAATGTCCCCGACATCGCCGGTGAACTCACGATTTGGCACGTCCATCCGACCATTTGCTTCAGCAATACGCAGATCTGGCACTTTGTTTCTTTCGCTAGCAACAATTCGTGCCCGAGCGGTTCAACTCCGCGTGCAGTGCCGCCAATGATGCACGTCTGGTCCGACGACCCGCCTTGTGGTCCATTCATCGGCGCAGAGGGACACGGCACGACGAGTTGCGCCGCTCACTCGCACTAATCAGTCGAGCGTCGGCGGAACCGGCAGACGCAGCGCCTGCATATCTTCATGCCGAACGCGAATCTGCTCGTGGTAGCTCGGTTGTGTAGGGATCCAGAAGTTGCCGGCTTCGACAGCATCGAAAACCAGATCAGCGACTTCCGTTGCCGACATACCGGCTGCCGTTGAATCAGCCAGCATTGCTTCTACGAATTCAGCGTCGGGAGTGGCTTCGCGACCGCGATCGATCCAGCGTTCCTGACGGTTGCGGCCGGAGGTACCGATGTTGGTGTTGATCAAACTCGGAACGAGTACCGATGCGGCAACGTTCTTACCGGTCGTACGCAGATCCTGCGCCAAACAATCGGTGAGGCCAACCGCCGCGAACTTTGATGTGAAGTAGGGGCCCGAATACGCACCCGTGACAAGACCGCCCATCGAAGCGGTATTCACAATGTGTCCGGGAGTTTCTGAATCGAGCATTCGCGGCACAAATGCACGCACTGCGTGAATAAGGCCGTCGACATTGACACCCATGACCCACTTCCAGTCGGCCATCGTGCGTTCCCACATGAGTCCGCCGCTGAACACGCCAGCGTTGTTGCATAAAAGATTGACCTGCCCAAATTCCGCAAAGGCAATATCGGCGAGGCGTTGGACATCTTCTTCAACGGAGACGTCGGTGCGCACGCCGATCGCCTGGGCACCAATCTGACCAAGAGCGGCCACAGTGTCGTCAAGGCGCGGTTGCTCGATATCTGCAGCAACAACGCGCATGCCCGACTGAGCGGCCTTTTCCGCCAAGGCGCGGCCGATGCCACTTCCGGCACCGGTAACGACTGCAACCTGTCCGGCTTCGATCTTCATGTGTTCCTACTTGTCTTGATCGAGTTTGAAGACGCGCAGTGCGTTCTCGCGCAAGAACTTCGGCCACACGTTGTCGTTGAACGGAACGTTTGGCATGTCAGAAAACTGGCGCTCAAGACTGAGACCAGCTGGGAAGTAACCGCAGTACATAATCTTGTCGCTACCACGAGTGTTCGCGTACTTGATGATGTCCTTGGGGTAATGCTTCGGAGCAAAGGCGCTCGTCATGTAGTGAAGACCTGGCCACTTGAGCATGAGCTTCACTGCAAGTTCTGTCCACGGTTCGCCGCCGTGCATCATGACCATGGTCAGGTCAGGGAAGTCGTAGAGAACTTCATCAAACTGTTCAACATGCTGCGGCCAACTTGGCATTCGCGGTCCAACAATTCCGCCGTTGATGCAGATCGGAATATCGAGTTCACAACACGTTGCGTAGATCGGATACATCTTTTTGTCACCGACACCAACCTGCGGAACCATGCCGCTGGGGAATGTCATGGCTGCAACGATGTTGTTCTCAGCCTTCAAGCGTTTGAGGTTGCGAACTGTTTCCATTCCCTTGTTGGGATCAGCCTGCGCGCACAAATGGAAACGTCCGGGGTGTTCGGCCTTGGCGCGGATCGAATGTTCGTTCACACCGGTCATGCACTGTTCGATGTTGAAGGCGTCCATCTTCTCGACGATCCAAGCAACAACATCGGTGTCGGGAGAAACAACATCGGGGACGTCTTTGAACATGTACTGCGCCGGGAATTCCATTTCCTTCAGCGACTCGTTGTCCTTCAGGTTGGCCTTGAAGAAGTCGTAGGCGGCCTTCTTCTCTTCGATGCTCTTGAACGGGAATCCCATACCGAGATCCACGATGCCGATATCTGTCGGCATAGCCATGATGTGTCCCCCTGCTGCGGTGCACTGATCCGATAATCAGGCAGTCAGATGAGTGTAGAGCGACTCGCCGTTGGGCTTCACGAACATTGATGTCTCGCTCTACCGTTGCCCTATGGAGGCGCCCAACCTTGATCCCCTTCTGTCGCTCATTATTGGAGCGCATGCGATCAAGGAATCGACCGTTGTTGTCGGAGTGACGGGCGGAGTTGCCGTCGGAAAGAGCACCTTCAGTTCGACCGTTGCTCGATCGATTGCCGAGGACACCGGCCTCGAGGTTGCCGTCATCGCCAGCGACGGCTTTCTCCATTCCAATGCCGTGCTTGGCGAAATGGGCCTCACCGACCGCAAGGGATTTCCCGAGAGTTACGACACCGCGGCGATCACAACATTCCTTATCGATGTTCGCGCTTGCCTGCCGAGTTCCGTTCCGGTGTACGACCATCACACCTACGACATCATCGATGAGGTCGTAGAAGTTCCTGCCGTTGACGTCTTGATCTTCGAAGGTGTCAACGCGTTGCAGTTCCACGAACACTTGGACGTCGGCGTTTACCTCCATGCCGAAGAACCGGTCATGCGCGAGTGGTTCATCCAGCGAACGACCAAGTTTCGCGATGCCGCTCGCACCGACTACTCGCCGTTCTTTGATCCATGGACCGACGTCCCCGAGGATCTTTTCCTCGCGATGGTGAATGGCGCGTGGGAATTGGTGAACCTGCCCAATCTCATCGAGCACATCGAGCCCACACGACCACTGGCTCACGCCGTGATTGAGTGGAAGGCTGATCACACCATCCGTTCCATCACTATTCGGGAGTCATTGTGAGTGAGATCGATCTCATCCAACTGGCCACACCCGGATTCTTCGCGGCGATGGGCGTAGAGAAGGTTGTGCTCGACCGACAAGCCGCAGCAGGCAATGACACCGCAATCGGCTTCGAAAAGCGCGATTCCATCGCCAGCTTGGTTATGGGAACAGCAAGCTTGTACGTGCCGCTTGCGCTGAACGCGCTCCTCAGTCCTGTTTCGCCAGGGAAGGGTAAGTACCGAAAAGTTCTTCTTGGCACCGCAGTTGGTGCAGCAGCACTCACGACTGTCACCGATGCGCTGGCGAAACGTGATGACGATTCCAAACTCACACGCTTTGCCAAGCGAATTCGACCATCGGCTGGAGTCGCTGCAGTCGCTGCCGGAGTTGTCACTGGTTCCACAACATGGGCGGCGCGCACTTCAGCGAAGCGGTTGTGGAATTCCGGTGGATCAAAGCGAGACCTTGGCACGGGTATCGCTGCTACCGCCGGCGCACTCCTTGCGTGGGATTTCATCTATTACTGGAACCACCGGATTCAGCATGAAAGCCGCTGGTTATGGGCCATCCACGTCGTGCACCACTCCAGCGAGCACTACAACCTGACCACTGCGCTTCGTCAACCCGTCGCCGATGTCTTTGGGATGTTCGTGCCCTATGGCCTCATGGCCTGGCTCGGTTTCCGACCACGCGTCATCGAAAACGCGCGGGCAATCAACCTCATCTACCAATTTTGGATTCACACCGAAGCGATTGACCGTCTCGGTAAAGCTGAGGAATTCCTGAACACGCCATCGCACCACCGCGTGCACCATGGCGTGCAAGAGGAGTACCTCGATAAGAACCACGGCGGCATCCTCATCATTTGGGACCGCCTCTTTGGAACCTTCCAGCGCGAGGGCGAACGCGTTCGCTACGGACTCACGAAGAACATCAACACCTTCAATCCTCTACGCATCGCAACCCACGAATACACCGACATCATTCGCGACGTCGCCACGGCAACCACCTGGAAAGAACGCCTTGGCTTTGTGTTCGCGCACCCGGGCTGGCGCAAGAAGCGCCGCAACGAAAGTGGCGATCAGCCCCTCACGCTTGCGTCATGAAATCAGGCGGCTTTCAACGGCAGGATCACGCGGAACGTTGATCCGATTCCAAGCGTGGAATCGACTTCAAGCCGACCATGATGTTGTTCGACGATCTTTTTACTGATCGAAAGACCAAGGCCTGATCCACCAACTCGACGTGATGGCGATGAGTCGTCTTGCCAAAATGGGTCGAAGAGTTTTGGAAGCGATTCCTCGGGGATGCCTTCTCCCCAATCAACTACCGAAAATACGAGATGGTCGTGGTTCGCGATTTCTGCTCGCAGCGTTACTGCGGTTCCGAAGCTCGCGAATTTGATGGCATTACTCAGGAGATTGACCAGCACCTGAACAATTCGTTCGGGATCGCAATCAAGTTTGGTTCCCGTTTCGTAGCGGTCTTCGCGAACAAGTTCGATTCCGACCGCCTGTGCGTTGCCCTCGATAGCGGCCAACGACGTCTCCATGATGTCTTCAATCGGCGCTGACGACATGACGAGATCGATGGAACCTGATTCCATTTTTTCAAGATCGAGGAGATCATCGACGAGAGCAATTAGACGCGCGGAATTCGATGTGGCCACGCGTACGACACCACGAGCTTCTTCGGAAAGATCGCCGACAATTCCGTCTTCAAGAAGACCAAGCGATGCCATGATCGACGTCAAGGGCGTGCGCAGTTCGTGCGACACCGTGGCGACAAAGTCATCTTTCAGTGCTTGCACTTCATTGAGTCGGCGAAGTTCCGTGTTTTGCAACAAGATCTCTAAGCGCGACTCGTCTAATGCCATATCGGCGATGATCGCCCCGGCTAAAGCCTCCATCGCGTCGATTTCGTTGGAGCGCAACCATTTCCGCGGGGTCGCATCAGTGACACACAACGTGCCAACTCGTTCGCCAGCAGCATTAAGCAACGGCGAACTTGCGAAGTACCCAACACTTGGAGTGCCCGTCACAAGCGGATCGTCAGCAAAGCGCTCCTCAGCCGTGACATCGGAAATGACCACTGCTTCATCGGACGTCAGAGCAAGTCGGACGAGTGCCGAATCTATTGATGTCGCGCGAGGGCGCCGAACAACATCACCTTCGTTTGGATCAGCGGATCCATTCAGCAGCAAGACTGCTTTCGAGCACTGCATCACTTTCTGCGCAAGGTTCACAAGATGCTCAAACGATGACGGCGCAATGTCTTCGGGTGCGGCGACAAGCAGCGAGGTGAGGCGAAGCACGGAGTCTTCGTATTCACGATTCGGATCAGGAGTGATCGGCACGTATTTCGGCACCGTTCTTTTGTATCTCAAGAAGGGCGTAATCGCTCCGCGGGTCGTCGAATGACACGTTCGCAACCATTCCGCACCCGTGACCGTCTAGCACCGCGAGCACAACGAACCATCGCGTCGTTAACCTCAATCAACGAACAACCAAAGGCGGTCGTTGACATGTCGACATCCCCACAGAAGTCAGTTCTCATCATTGAAGATGATCCCGATATTCGTCATCTCCTTGGTATCCGTCTGAAGCACGCCGGGTACCTAACGCTTGAAGCGGGAAATGGCACGGACGGTTTGAGGATCGTTCATGAGCGTCGACCTGCTCTTGTCATCCTCGATATTGGCCTACCAGGCATGGACGGTTGGCAGGTTCTCCAGCGCATCCGCGACGTCACCACGACACCGGTGATGATTCTCTCGGCACGCGGACTCGAAGCGGAAAAGGTTCGCGGTCTGCAAAGTGGCGCTGATGATTACGTCACCAAGCCCTTTGGACATCAAGAACTGGTCGCCCGCATCGGCGTGCTGCTTCGACGGGCAACCGATGAAGGCGAACCCGAAACCGAATACGCCGATCCTCGCTTGCAGATCGATATCCGTTCACGTTCGGTGCAGGCCGATGGTGTTGATGTGCAGCTCACGCCTGGTGAGTTCCGTTTGTTACTCGCACTCATCCAGCATGTCGGTCAGATTCTGTCGCCGGAGCAGTTACTCGAACTTGCGTGGGACGACCCCACAACAACGAACACCTCTCGTGTGAAGTTCACGGTACTTCGCCTTCGCCGCAAGCTCGGATGGGATGATCCAGCGTCGTCACCGATTGAGTCCGTGCGTGGCTTCGGTTATCGCTACCGCATTGTCGAGAACGAAATCTCCAACGCGGTAAACGCCTGACGAAGAATGTAGGTGTCGGGGTGGAGTGGGCGGAACAACATCCCTCTCACTCCACCCCGAACCACCACGGTCGTCGGATTGGGCGGGTAATCCGACGACCGCTTGCAGCGCACCTCCAGACGGTCAATCC
Source organism: uncultured Actinomycetes bacterium (assembly GCA_937927725.1). Classification (GTDB taxonomy): domain Bacteria; phylum Actinomycetota; class Acidimicrobiia; order Acidimicrobiales; family Acidimicrobilacustridaceae; genus Acidimicrobilacustris. The sequence continues at coordinate 22,499 of CALBSE010000012.1, read as the reverse complement.
ATCAACTGTCGGCGTACTCGTACGCTTCGTTGAGATCTCTCCGATACTGGATTGCTGCCACACCACCATCTCCCCTACTCCGCCATCGCCCCCCCGGCGGTATGACATCACGTGGGCGATGCCATCCGCTCAGGGGACGACAGGGCGATCACGGAAACCAACCTCATCAATTGCAGAATTGAATCGCTTGCTTTCCAGCGGTCTGCCTGTAGTTACCCAGAGCGGTGATGCAAGAAGGGTCGCGACAAGTTGCGAATGTGGTGTGAGATTGCGTTCATCGCCGCACTTGACGACGTATCGTTCGTGGCCAGCGAGTGGCGACTACAGCGGCCGCTCAGCAGTTCCCTTTCGATCATCTTCCGAAGGAGTTCCGATGCCTACAAGTGCCGACGTACTTCCACTTATCGAGCGCTACTGCACCACGATGTCGAACCAGGACCGCGAAGGTTGGCTCGACTGCTTCACTGATGATGCACGACAAGAAGACCCCGTCGGCGCGCCCGTCAACGTTGGGCGAGACGCCATCGGCAAGTTCTTCGACGCGAACATCGCCGACATCACGCTTTCGGTCGCTGCTCCCCCCATCGTCATTGGCAACGAGGTTCTCGCGTTTCTCAAAGTCGACATCATGATGGGCGATCAGAAGATGGAACTTCCGCGCACCATCGACCACATCATTCTCAGTGATGACGGTACGAAGATCGCCAGCCTGCGTGCGTTTTTCGACTACGCGGAACTCCGCGCTGCCGAATAGGTTCAGCCGAATTCGTGGCGGAAGGCGCGCACGACGTCGGAGTAGACCTCAAGCGCTTCTTCGTACTGCTCGGGATGATTCACGGTCACGCGTAAGTCAGTGACGCCTGCTTCAATCATCGGCCGCGATGCAGCCATCGTCGCAACGAGGTCGAGGTTTCCGTCGCTGTCGCGAACTGCAACCGCGTGACCCTGCACGAGAAACGCCGGATCGCCGCCAGCCTTCTCGACCGCAGCGCGCAGTTTCGGAATGGCGTTGACGAGATCGCCGCCGTCGGCCCCCCACGGGATCCAGCCTGAACCAAACGCCGCCATACGTCGGATGACGCGTGCGTTGATCGTTCCACTGATCCAGATCGGCACACCGCCGGCCTGACGAGGTTTCGGCATTTGATGAATCTTCTCGAAGGACAACTCGGGCGAGGAGTAAGTCGCAACCTGTTCGCGCCACAGAAGTTGGCACACCTCAAGCGTGTGATCGAGCAGACGACCGCGGTTGTCGTAATCGAGACCGCACGCGTCGTACTCCTCTTTCTGCCAGCCGACACCAACGCCAAGTTCGAGGCGGCCGCCAGTGAGTACATCGATCGTTGCAGCCTGTTTGGCAAGCACGGTTGGGGTGCGAAGTGCAGCAATAAGGATTGCGGTATTGAGACGCACGCGTTCGGTAAGCGCGCCCATCGCCATTAGAACGGTGAGCGGTTCGAGCCAGTTGCCGTCGGAATCGGTTGGCTGCTTACCACCGACCGAACCACCCTTCTTGGGGTCGCCGTAGGCCTCGAGGTTTTCGCCGTACGCGACGTGATCGCTCACTGCAATGCGGTCAATACCGGCAAGATCAGCAGCTCGCGCTTGATCGAGCACGTACTGAAATGAACCGGGATCGTCCTGGCGGAAGGTACGAAGTTGGATGGAGACCTGAGGCGTCGTCATGCACTCATGCTGCCATGCACAACTGCTTCGATGCGGATGTCACGGCGATCGTTGAGAATCGTCTAGAAAATCTCGGTGATTCCGCTCTGGGCCCAGATTGCCGGTGGCGCTGCCGCCGTTGCCTCAATCGTTAGCTCCTCGACGCAAATCTCGCGCATGCTGCGAGTTCGAAGCGCGGAAGGAATCGCCCCTTCAACGTGGATACTGCTCACCCTTTCGTCGTTGGCGTGGTTCGCTTACGGCATTTCGGTGCGCTCGCCCCAGCAAATCATCGCCAATGGAACGTGGGTTGTTCTTGTGATTCCGCTGACCTGGTTCATGCTTCATGACAAACCTGCGCGCACGCGGATCGGAGCGGAACTTCTCGTCGCCCTCGCGCTCACATTCCTTCTTGGACTCGGTGTCCTCAACAAAAACATCCCGGCCTACATAGGTATGCCCGCTTCGATTCTCGTGAACCTTCCGCAAATTCGCTACACGATTCGTCACGGTCGCGGTCCGGGAATCTCGGTTGCCGCGTGGGCGTTTCTCGCAACGAGTTCGTATTTGTGGTTCACCTACGGAATTGGTGCAGGAGAGATTCCCGTCGTCATCAATTCCGGTATTGCTGCACTGCTTGGAACGACCGCAGTGATCGCGCTTCTTGTTCGTCCCTCACCGATGCAGGTATCAAGCGTCGAGGCGACGGGCGATGCTGACCTCGTGGCCAGCCGGATCAAGAATGTGGAAGTACCGCTCGCCCCAGACAGCATCTGACGGTGCCATCGATGGCGAGTAGCCCGCAGCGATGAACGCGTCGTAGACCACATCAACATCGTCGACCCACAGGATGAAGCGACCCCAGACCCGATCGGGTTTCGTCCAGGTCGGGTCCAACTGCAGATTCAAGAACTGGGAATCGTCGAGCCTCAACGTGGTGAACGAGTTCTGCGGCCCCCCGAAGACCACTTCTGCCCCCAACACCCCATAAAACGCCACCGATTCGGCCATTTCAGCGGTCACCAAAGTGATGGCGTTGATGGACTCAACATGGCGGGGCATACCTCTCTATTAGGCCACAGCGGATGGCGTCGTTCATAGCCCCGACTTTTTCCACTTCGAGTTACATCGGTAGACTTCAACAATGTCAAGTCTCCAAAGTTCCCAAACCCGAAATCGCACCCTCCGGGTTTCAGTTCTTTCCGCTCTTGCACTCGTGCTTGTTGGTGCCGTACTTGCGATCACCAACGGTTCAACGCTTTCGGCGGGCGCCGTCGTTCCGAGCAGTGGTGGAGGAGTATCGCTTTGCTACGGAGCCGTCGCCGCTGCCCAGCAAAACGCCGATACCGAATCAATCATTGATCAAGAGAGCAATCTCATTGTTCACACAATCGGAACTGGAGCACTTCCAGCGAGTAGCGCCTACTCCGGTGATGGACGGTATTTGTTTGTTGGAGAGTTCGGCGGTCTGTCAGTTCTGATGATTGACACCTCCAACAACCAACTTGTCCGTGTTCTCCAAATCGGCGAGCACGCCGGTAACGCACTCGTATCGAATTACGACGGGTCCGTCATTTGGCTTGGGACTCAGGAAGACATCGTCTACACGCCTCATGTCCGCAAGATTCAAACCTCAGATGGAAGCGTTATCGCCTCGTTCGACGGTTCCTACGCCGACGGTTTACGCCTCTCCCCTGATGGCAACACCATCTGGATGTTGAACGTCAACTATCCCAACACAGTGGTCAATGAACTTGATGCCGCAACGTTGTCACTCACAAGTACAACAACAGTTCCAGTCTTCTTCCACGGCGCGGCGCTGAGTAGCAACGGAAGCGTTCTCTATATCGCCGATGGCACGGACCCCGGAATTGGCATCGCCGCGTTCGATACGCAAACCAAGACCTACACAACCCTTGGCCCCTCAATTGCAATTCAAAGCTTGTCGATCTCGCCGTCGAATTCCACGCTGTATTTCGTCGGGGGTCCGTATGGTTCGTTCGCGCTCTACGTCCTTGACATCGCCTCCAACACTTGGACGCAACACCTTGATCTTGGGACGGCAATTACGGGCGGATGGATCACTGGTTCTCAGATCACCGCTGATGGTTCAAAGTTGTTCATCACAAACTCGAACTATGCCCAGGGCGGACTGGTCGCTGTAGCAACGGCGAACCCAGACACGGCGGTGTTCATCCCGATGGAAATCACGAGCATCGCTGCGGTCTGCCCGCTTCTTATTGATCCCGCAGCGCCCACGACGACAACTTCGACGACTGCAGCTACCGACCCAGTCGCACCGGCGTTTACGGGTTAACCACCTGCGCTCGCCGCTCTCTGCACTGCGCCACATCCGGTTGTCCCCAAGAACGGTGTGCGCCAAGACAACTAACGTCGCCCCATGACCGGCGAGGCAGACATCAGCACCACGACTGCTGACGCCTCGCGCCCAACCGTCGCATTGGTGATGATCGTCAAGGATGAGGCGCACATCGTCACCGAAGGCTTTGATTCGGTCCGAGGCTTCATCGACTCCTGGTGCATCGTCGACACTGGTTCAACTGATGGCACGCAGGAACTCATTCGTTCGTACTTCGCCGAAGCCGGTATTCCCGGTGAACTCCACGAGCGCGAATGGGTCGACTTCGCTCATAATCGATCGCAGTCGTTAGAACTCGCTCGCGCAACAGCCGACTATTCCTTTGTTCTTGATGCTGACGACCGTGTCATTGGCCAACCAGATCTGAGCTCGCTTACCGCAGACGCGTACATGATGCGGATTGGTGAAGGCCTCACCTATTGGCGGACACAACTGTTTCGCAACAGCCGCGCGTGGGAATACCGCGGCGTGCTGCATGAATACGCAGCCTGCGCCGAACCTTGCGGACCTATCGAGCGACTTGATGGCGAGTACTACATCGACACCCGTCGCCTTGGCGCTCGAAACTTGGTGAACGATAAATACGAACGCGACACCGACATCCTCCGAGCAGAACTGCTTCGCAATCCCGACGATTCGCGCACCGTTTTTTATCTGGCTCAAAGTCGCCTCGACGCCGGCGACCCAGCAGAGGCCTACGAGCTCTACACGCAACGCGCAGAAATGGGCGGTTGGGACGAAGAGGTCTTCTATTCCCATCTGCAACGAGGACGTGTCCTTGAACGTTTAGGTACGCCATGGGAACGCGTGCTTTCCGTCTATCTGCAGGCTTGGAATTTCCGACCAACACGATCTGAACCGCTCGTCGAAATCGCTCGCCATTACCGCTCCACCAGTGAATGGGAGCTTGCACACCTCTTTGCGTCGCGCGCAACGGACATCACATTCCCTGAACAGGACCTTCTTTTTGTTGCAGCTGATGCGTACCGCTGGCGTGCGGCAGACGAACGGTCAATCGCGGCCTATTACACGGGTCGCTATCAAGAGAGCTTCGACTACTGCGTTTCGCTCCTCAATAGCGCCGAGCTTCCGCTCGACCAACGCGATCGAGTTCTGAGCAACCGCGACTTTTGTCTTCCGTATCTTTTTTCCGAGACGACGTCGCGCCCAACCGAAACCATCGAGCGTCTTACCGACCGGTTCCGCTACCCCGCCGCCGATCCGCAAGTGACGCTCACGATCACGACCTGTCGCCGGCGCGAACTTTTTGACATCACCATGGATTCGTTTCTGACGAACTGTCGTGATGTCGATGCCATCGACCGATGGATCTGCATTGACGACGGTTCAAGTGATGTCGATCGCGCGGCCATGGCAGCGAACTATCCGTTCTTCGAATTCATCTGGAAGGACGAATCAACCAAAGGACACGCGCAAAGCATGGAGCGGCTGCGCGCCGAGGTGACGTCGCCGTATTGGCTCCATCTTGAAGATGACTGGGAATTCTTCAGTCCGGACACCTACATCGAACGCGCCATCAACATTCTCGAAGACGATGAATCGATCGCGCAGGTGCTGTTCAATCGCAACTACGCCGAACTGGTTTCCGAGCGCACCATTCCAGGCGGCGACCTTCGCACCACGACTCGCGGCAAACACCCGTACCGAGTTCACACCTATTTCGAACGCGGAACTGCTGAGTACGACCGGTTCACTCGTGACGTCGCAAACGGCGCCCCCAACAACGCGTACTGGCCCAACTTCTCGCTTCGGCCTTCGATGATGCGCACCGCTGCCATCAAAGATATTGGCGCTTTTGATCCCAATGCCCGCCACTTCGAACTCGACTTCGCCCAACGCTTCACTGCCGCCGGACTTCACAGCGCATTTTTCGACACCATTTGTTCGTTCACCATTGGAACACGCACGACCGACGTCGGGCCGGATCGAACCCCAAACGCCTACGACCTCAACGGCGAATCCCAATTTGGCCGAGAGCCACTCGCCACGACAAGAACGTCAGCGCGAATTGTCAGTTTTTGGGGCGATCCAACAACTGTCACCGAGTATTTCTCCCGACAGGCCAAAGGCGACGGTACATGGAACGGGATTGAGCTCACTGATGATCCCGATGCTGATGTCACCGTCATCCTGAATCATCCAGGACAGACCGAGGTCCAACTCAACCGATCGATTGTGTTGCATATGGAGCCGTTGGCCGGCGTTGCCACCTGGGCGCACTGGTCTGATCCCGACCCCGAGGCGTTGCTGCATCTCCGCACGCACGCTCGTTTCCCAAACGTCGCCGAATGGCACCTCGGGGCAACCTGGGCCCAACTCGGTGGCGGCCGAAACGCAGCAGAACCCATTGAAAAGACGTCTGACCTTTCGATGGTGGTCTCTAATAAGGCATTCGATCCCGGGCACAAACTCCGGATTGCGTTTGTTCAACAACTCGTCGCGAACAATGTCTCAATCGATGTGTTCGGCCGCGGTGCCATCGATGGCGTGCCCAACCACAAGGGCGAACTACCGCATCAAGACAAACGTGACGGGCTCTTCCCTTACCGCTACACAATCGCCGCCGAAAACTTTTCTGAACACAACTACGTCACCGAAAAGTTCTTTGACGCAATTCTTTCTGAATGCCTTTGTTTCTATTGGGGCTGTCCCAATCTTGAACAACTCGTCGATCCTGACGTGTTCGTTCGCCTACCCCTCGAAAACCCCGATGAGGCCCAGCGAATCATTGAGCAAGCAATCGCCGATGATTTGTGGAGTCAACGCATCGACTCGATCCGACGCGAGAAGCAACGAATCCTCGACGAGTACCAACTCTTCCCCACGATCGAACGGATTCTCACCGGTTTGAAGCGTTTCGACAAGCTTCCGGTTCGAGTCATAAATCTCGAACGTCGCCCGGACCGGTGGGCTGATTTCACCGAACGACTTTCTGCATCAGCCGATGCCGATACTGCTTCGAAGTTCGTACGCGTCGAGGGTGTCGACGGTCATGCACTCGTCATGAACGACGAGATCGCCCATCTTTTTCGCAACAACGATTTCAATTTCCGTCGCGGCATCATCGGATGCGGATTAAGCCACATCAACTTGTGGCAACAACTCGCGAATGGCGACGACGACATGGTGCTGATCGTTGAGGACGACGCGACGTTTGTGCCGCACCTACGCAACGAACTCGTCGACGCACTCGGACAACTACCCGGTACCAACACGTTCGATCTCGCTTTCCTCGGCTCATTTCACTGGAACACCGCCCCGGACCGCACCGGTCTCGCTCCTCGAGATCGCTGGCGCCCCATGGTGTGGGAGGACTTTCTCGGCGGCACCTTCGCCTATCTCGTCACCAAGACTGGCGCGCGGAAACTGCTCGAGATCGCCGAACGCGACGGGATACAGAACGGCATCGATTGGTTCCCGATGCGCCACGGTTCAGAGCTGCGCGTCCTCGAAACGCTTCCCGCCATCGCCTCCGCTGACATGGCCTGGCCAGGCCGCTCGGGGGACTCGGACATTCAGCACGACTTCACGCCCGTAGCGGCCGAAAAACAACCGATCAGCACCACTGATAAATCGTCTCGTTCTTCATCCAGCGACTAGGTTCAACCCATCTCGTTCTTGCGCAGTTCGAGATCAGGGTGGAGACCCACACGACATGGAACGTTCTGATTTCGCTTCCTCTGTTCCGGCAGACAGCGACGCGACCGGCAACGACGAACTCTCCACCCGCGAGAAACTCAACACCACTCCGCTTTCTCGTCGCCGCGTCATCACTGGCTTAGCCGGCGTTGGCGGTTTGTTCGTCGCCCGCAAGATCCTTCCGGGCAATCTCAACATCATTCAAAGCGTTGCTGCGGCAACCGCGGCGGGCGACGCGCCCGTTGGCAACATCACCGCAACGTTCGAGTTCGTCAACGGTGACATCACGATTGATGGCGTCACGTCTCTTCCCGCCGGTACCGGCGTCAACATCACAATTAGCGCCTATTTGAACGGCGTTTTGATGCCTCCCGGTGGTTCGGCCGCAACTCGCGTTGTCACCGCAACCACTGCAGCCGACGGCACGTTCTCCACCACCGCAACGTTCAGCGGGGCAACAAACAACAACGCCAATCAATACACACTCGAACTCGAAACGACTCCCGACGCGCAGGGTTACTACCTCATTGGCGCGATCGTTACACCAACGCCGCCTCCGGGATTGCCGGGTGCAACCGGTGCAACCGGACCGGGTGGCGTCGCCGGCATGACGGGCCCGACCGGTGCACCGGGTTTCGGCCCCACCGGACCGCAAGGGCCGATTGGTCCCATCGGAATCACCGGACCAGATGGCATCGCTATCGGTCCGACCGGCATGCAAGGCGTTATGGGCCCGACCGGTCCGACCGGCGACATGGGCATGACCGGTTATCAAGGACCGACCGGATACGAAGGCGCGACCGGCCCCACCGGACCAACGGGTGCCACCGGCCCCACCGGACCAACGGGCGACTCCGGTCCGCAAGGCCCGTTCGGCGATACGGGTGCCTACGGCCCCACCGGTCCTGATGGTCCCGAAGGGCCGACCGGCAGTATTGGCCCCGCTGGTTTCCTCTCTCTCGGTTCGTTCACCGCGGTTCGTTCCGCGAAGAACTACGGCACCAGCATTCTTATTAACTACATGCCCGGTGCTGCCCCTGGCCCCGCTGGTGAAGATGGTCCGACCGGAGCGACTGGCCCCGACGGTGCGCCCGGCCCCATGGGTCCGACCGGTAGTACCGGATTCGGCCCAACCGGACCCACCGGTTTGGCAGGCCCCCAAGGCCCCACCGGTGCAATGAGCTTCACTGGCATGACTGGTCCCACGGGAATGGCCGGCGCTACTGGCCCGACTGGGGCAAAGGGCTTCGATGGGCCCACCGGCATGTGGGGTCCCACCGGACCAGAAGGACCGACCGGACCCGACGGCGAGACTGGTCCAACCGGACCAACCGGTCCCGATGGACCGCAAGGCGACACCGGCTATCCCGGTGCCTCCGGTATGTGGGGTCCCACCGGACCCGATGGCCCGACCGGACCTACTGGTGCAATCGGCCCCATCGGTTTCGTACCGGCGCCCGACCCGAATTCTCGTTACCTTCCGCCGGGCCCGGCTGGCGCAACCGGTCCGATGGGCCCAACTGGTCTTCACGGCAGCACCGGCCAGCCCGGCCCAACCGGAGCCTTTGGCGTTACTGGCCCCACTGGACCTATGGGCCCAACCGGTCTGCAAGGACCAACCGGTTTTGCCGGCGGCAGCGGAACGACGGGACCGACCGGAGAACAAGGTCCGACCGGCCCGACGGGACAATCCGGAGACATTGGTCCGACCGGCGCGACAGGTGCAACCGGAGCTGACGGCCCGACCGGTGCAACGGGTGCAACCGGACCCACAGGCCCAACCGGCCCGATGGGCCCGATGGGCGAGAGCGGCCCCACCGGAATGGATGGCGACACTGGCCCGACTGGTCCCACTGGTCCGACCGGCGCTCAAGGACCCGCTGCAAGTTTCGGTGGAGCAGGCGGCAACGGTGGCAACGGCGGCGCGGGTGGAACCGGCGGCGCCGGTGGCAACGGAGGCGTTGGTGCGTATGCCGACCCGACACCAGGCGAACCGGTGCTGTTCCCCGAGACCTACACCATCCCGCTCGACCTTCAAGGCGGCGACACCGGACCAACCGGTCCCGATGGTCCCGTCACCCCAACGTTCACCGGGTAACACCACATCGCACCCACTGATTTGAGGGCCGAACATTTTCGGCTCTCATTCAGCGCGCACAGTTGCGCGCCCATCGTGCGTTTCACCTCCATCGCTTGAACGACGACTGCACACAACGTGCCGAACTCGATCAGCTCCTATCCCCCGACTGAGGAGTCGCCCATGAACGAACCCGAACGACCGAGCACCATTGCCGAAGGCCTTCCCGCCTTCATCGCTCTTCCCGCAGCGCCAACGTTCGATGCGATCACCGTGCAACGAGTCATCGGTGCGTTGTGTGGTTCCGCAGTTGGCGATGCACTCGGTGCGCCGTTCGAGTTCCTTCCGGCGGGTTCCTATCGCGCCCGCTTCCCCGAACCAGTGCGTGGCGGCACGGGTGAAATGTGTGGCGGCGGAACATTCAATTGGCGCGTTGGTGAATTTACCGACGACACACAAATGGCTGTTGCTCTTGCACAATCGATCCTTGCGTGCGGCGGGTTTGATGCCGACGACGTGTGGACGCGTTTTGTGGCCTGGCGTCGTAAAGCAAAGGATTGCGGGATTCTCACTGGTCGAGTGTTGTCGCGCCGCGACTGGCCCGGTGCTGCACACGACGGACACGTTGCGCTCAATCGCAGCGCAGCCAATGGTGCGCTCATGCGTGTGACGCCGATTGCGTTGGCGTGGAGCGGCGTCGATGAAGCAACGCTCATGACAGTTGCTCGAGCCCAAGCAGCACTCACGCATTTCGATGCGGCTGCAGGATGGGGCGCAGCGATTGGTGCGGCGCTCGTTCGTCGAGCGGTGTTGGGCGACGACCCAATCGCTGCCTTGCCCGAAGTGTTGGCGCGCGTCGATGCTGACGAACGCGAACGCTTCGCACTCATGCTCGACGCATCGTGGGAACCAAAGAACGCTGACGATCCCTCCAACGGTTCGGTGTGGACGTGTTTGGCTCAGGCCGTGTGGGCGGTGCGTCATAACGATCGTTTTGAAGATGTGTTGGTTGCGGCCATCGAGTTCGGCGGTGACACCGACACGGTTGCGACGATTGCCGGCGCCATCGCTGGCGCGCGAGACAGCGTGCAGGCCATTCCTTCTCGATGGTTGACGTACATCAACGGCGAGTTGGAAACCCCTGAAGGTTTGGTGCGTTTCGACAATGCGGGCTTGCAGGATTTGGCTCGAGCGCTAGTAGGGCGTGGTCCGGTTCCGCCAACAGCGCCTGAACCGTCGGCGGGACCAACCGAGGTTGCGACCGGAGTGCACGCAGCAAATTTGTTTGGTGCGCAAAGCGTGCCGGTGTCGTGGGGCGTGGTGTCGTTATGCCGAACCTTCGGAGCATTCGATAGGCACGCGGCGCGACGCGAAGTGTTCCTCATCGACCAGGCCGAACCGGTGAATGCCGATGCTTCGAGCGCGGTGCGAGACGCGGTTGATGCCATCGACGCCTTGTTGGCCGAGGGTCGCACGGTGGTCGTGCATTGTCATGGCGGCCACAGTCGCACCGGCCTCGTGTTGAAAGCCTGGGCGATGCGCACGAACGGTTTCACTGAACGCGAAGCCCACGTGTGGTTGGCCGAGCGATGGGATCAGTATCAGGACTATCAACGATCGTTTATCGAGTTACTCGAAGCGGAGTGGTAATCGGCCCCAGTACTGGCATCGGGGACTGTCACACCCCCTCGTCATACTGACTCTCTCCTCGAAGTTCCGCTTCGACTCCTTATCCGCCTATCTGGAGGTTCCCTTTGGAACGAACGTCAAATCATCCGTCCGCCCTTCGGCAGTCAGCTGCCGATATCGCAAGAACCAATTACTGGATCAGGGTGCGGGCCCAGGTCGAGCGCATCATCAACAACCGTTGTCGCGAAGGTGCCGACGACGTCGAACAGATGGTGGCCGAACAGTTCCTTGCGAACCCTGACCACATCATGGCCACCTACGAACCCGAAGTGTTCGCCAATGTGGCAGTCGATTCACGGGCGAATGATTGGCGTCGCACAGAGCGAGTGCAAAAAGGCGAGGGGGCGCGTCTCTATCGCACCGTCGATGATCTGGCCGTTCCCGGCCGACAGGTGTGTTCGATCGACTCACTCGAGGATTTTGCCGTCGATTCCTTCAACGTTTCGGCTGACATCGCACAATCCACCGTCGACTCGCTTCAGATCCAAGAAGCACTCAGTTGTCTCGACGAACAACAACGACAGTTGATCGTTCTCGTCAATTTCGAGGGCTACACCGTGGTCGAGGCTGCTCCCATGGTTGGTCTTTCTCGTTCGTATGCGCAGCGCCGCCTTGGCGCCGCACGCGAAAAAATCATCAGCTACGTCATCGCTGCATGATGAGAGCTACGTGTCATCTTCACCAGCGAGCTGCTCACTGGTGAGATAGCGCTCCCACAATTCCATTGCCGCTTCTGCATCGAGCGCTTCAACCTCGCGACGTGCGAATCCGGCCGTATACACGAGGCGCGAAATCAACCACTCCGGCGGTGGTTCCCTGTGTTTCTGCTCATCGATAGGGAAACCCATCGCGGCCCGCCCAAGCGATTCAATGACATCAGCAAGTGCAACTGTCCGAGGATTTTTCGGAAGGGTTGCGACACGTCGCGTCATCTCTGCATAGATAGCTGCATCGCGACGAGCGCCCACCCCCCAAATTTCAGCTATCTCAACAACAAGATCACCATTCGGCTCCGTGACCACGCGCAAGATGATTCGCCAATGACGATCGCCAACAGTCAGCTTCCGAAATCCAATGAGATCCCCGAGGAGCGGATAGCCAACAGTCGGTTCACGTTCGATGTAGAGCAAACGTTTCAACACCTGACGAACGATCTGCGGGTCAGACCGAACAAGCATCGTCAGATCGTGAGCAGCTGCTTCAATCAGTCGGACCTGGGCTCGAGGTTGTGTCATCGATGGACGAGGACGCTTAGATGCGCCCGGCGCGAAGATCCGCGTCGAGTTCTGCTTCAAGTTCGGCCCGGTTGAAACCGAGCGAGTCGATGACCTCATCGAGTCCGATGCGGACGCCATTATCGGTGGCCAAGCGAGAGAGAACGAGGGCCGCACTGCGCAGGTCAGCTTCGAGGTCCTCAAGCTGTTCGAAACGGGCGAGACCGATCACCGCCGCCACGGGGGTGCCGTGCTTTTCGACCACGATGTCGTGCCCTTGGCTGGCCCGGCGCACGAGGTCGGAGACGCCAAGACGCGAGGCCTCGGTGACGGTCACGGATTCTGCTGAGGTCGAATTTGGCGTGACTTGAGGGGCCATTCAGCCACTATACAGATTTCTACATAGATTTCTATGGATCGCTCAGACCATACGCCCACCTTGAAGATTTCATCGTTGTGCACAGTTCGCCGGCGATCGTGCGTTTCACACCTAACAAGGCGAGGAGGTTGCCCCATGGCGATCGAACAGTTGGAACGGGCGTCGGTGGGACGTCCGATTACTCGGGGTGGAGTGTCACTCTTCCCCATTTACGTCCACGGCGGAGCGGGCATCGACATTGCTGCTCGACCAGCCGATGTGGAAATCAGCGAACAAGGTTCGGCCGAGGTTCCGTTCATTACGGTGACGAACCCAGGCAAGCGTCCGACGTTGCTGGTGGAAGGCGAAACCGTCACCGGTGGTCAGCAGAACCGTGTGTTGAACGTGTCGGTGCTTGTGCCTGGTGGCGCAACCATCAACGTTCCGGTGTCGTGTGTCGAAGCCGGCCGATGGAATGGCCGTTCCGCATTCGAGCGCGGCCGCACGTTTGCGCCCCGTCGTGTGCGTCGAGTGAAGAACATGACGGTGAGCAATTCCGTGCGTCACGGTGGCACGAAGCGTTCCGATCAGGGCGCAGTGTGGAACACCATCGATTACGAGCTCGATCGCTTGAAGGTCGACTCACCATCGCGTGCGATTCATGCATCAGAGATGTTGTTCGAAGCCGATAACGGGTTGGCGATTGCCGCGCAGGAACTTGTTGGCATCGGGCCGCTGCCCGGGCAGTGCGGCATAGTTCTCGGCCACGGCAAGCGCATTGTTGCCGCCGAAATCTTCGCAACACCCGAGCTGCTTGCGGCGAACTGGGAAGCACTGGTTCGTGCAGCGTTGCTCGATGCGCCGGAGTTCGTTGAGGGTCAACCGTCGATTTCTCGTGCACTGCGTTTCGTGACTCGACTCGGCACCGCACGCGGCACCAGCTCCCCCGGTGTCGGCCTCGGCGAAGAACTGCACATGGAGACCACGAAAATGGTCGGCCAGGCGCTCACGCTTGATGGTGCGGTGGTGCACGCAAGCGCATTTGCTCTCGCAGCCTGATTCTTCAGGTTTCGAGATGGCTCTGGCGGGAGCCAGAAGGGCCGTCTCCGGCGGGGGGCGGCCCGTTTTTCGTTTTCATCTATGCAGAAGTGACGGCGAATAACATGATGTGTCGTGACTACCAACCGGCGGACATTCATCACACGGGTCGCGCTTCTCGGAGCCATAGCGGCGTTCATCGTGGCAGCAGCGCTTCCACTCATGACCGCTCCCTCCGCCAGCGCGGCACCCACCACGCTCTACAGCCAGCTCAACAACGGAGCATGGCGATCGGTGCAGGGCTCGAATTGGCTGGCCGAGTCATTCACAACATCGGCCGATCCGACGGCGGTCACCGACGTTTCGATCATCTTCCGTAATGCGACCGAGAACAACGGCTCATCAAACGGATCCTCTGTCTATTCCGTGAGCATCTGGTCGAGCTCGAGCGGCGTTCCCGGCGCGCAACTCACAAGCGTTGCGTCATCGGTTCAACCCGGCGCATGGTCGGAAGGGACGCAGAACTACACACTTCCAAGCCCACTCACGTTGTCGCCAAGCACCGACTATTTCGTTGTGATGACCGGTACGGGAACGATGGGATGGAAGTGCAACGCTGCTGCACCCACAACCAACGTCAGCCCCGCTCCGACGTTTTCTGCGCTGTCCTCCTCTGACAGTGGCAGTACCTGGGCAGCACTGTCGGGAACCTGCGCCGGACAGAACTTTGGACTTTCTGTCACGGGAGCGACCGCTGCCACGCCGACTCTTTCGAACTTCTCCAACGTGACAGCAACGGTGGGTGATGCGGCGCAAACGATCACCGCCCCTACGGCGAATACCCCAGGAATATTCTCCTATTCCTCTTCCAACGCTGCAGTTGCTTCGGTAAGTGGCTCGCAACTTTCGTTTGTTTCCGCTGGTTCGGCGCAGATCACGGCAACGTTCACTCCGACCGACACGTTGAACTACACCTCGGCGTCGATTGTTATGACGACCACGGTGCAGGCGCCTGCTCCCACAACGACGACCACACTCCCACCGCCACCGGCGCCGACGACAACCACTGTCGAACCTGCGACGACGTCAACAACGACGGCACCAACGACAACAACTGTCCCGGAAACAACCACCACGACAACACCCACAACAACGACGCAATCGACCACAACGACAACTGCTCTCGGAGTCGTTCCCACCCCGGGGTTTGCCGAGCCAAGCGCATATGCACCCTCAAATGACATCTTCGGCGATACCGAAGGCGAACAAGTCGCCGTGACAATTGATGCATCCGTTGGTGATCCATCACGAAATGCCCCAATTCAAATTCGAGCGGTGGCACTCGCGCCCAATGCCAAAGTCACAGTGACGGTGTATTCCGATCCCCAGATCCTTCTCACCGCAAATGCCGATAGCGCTGGCGTTTTCGAGGCGACCACCTTTCTTCCCGCAAACTTGGAAGCGGGTCGACACACCGTGGTGGCCGAAACCACGGCGCAGTCCGGCATCATCGAGGTTGCTGGCGCGTTCACGCTCAATGACAACGGTGAAATCCTCAAGCTGGCGCAGCCGGCAATCCTCACGGGCTTTGTCGGGCCAAGCGATGCCCGCCTTACCCGTGCGCTCACTCTCGAGCGACCGGTATGGGACGTTGCTGCTCGCCCACTCACAACCGCCGCCATCGCCATTTCGGCCATCGCTCTTCTCGGCATTGCCGGCGTTGCCGGGCTGTCATCGGCGCCATCAACAGTCGGCGGAATGGGTACCGCAACCTCCGATGCGCACGGATCATCAGGATCAACGACCGGCCAACGCAAGCGAAATGCCCGAGGCAAGTTGAGTGGCGTTGTCACCAAGAAACTCAAAGGCATCCAAATTGAAAGCACCGCTCGTGGCGATTTGAGTTCTACGTGGGCGATGCCTGGCACCGCGCGCGCAGATACGTTCAGCCGATCAGCCCCTGCAGTGCTCGGCCGCTATTCCGCTGCTGCTCCGCGAGTCTTTGTTGACGGTGCGTGGCTACGCGCCATCTTTGGTTCGTTCGGATTCCTCAGTTGGGGCGTCGGTTTGGTCCTCGGCATCGTTGCCGCCTTCGTCGATACGCATTCGCCGCTGACACCGATCTATCCATTACTGCTTGCGATGATCGTTCTGGGCATTCTCGACGCCGCCGCTGGTGCAATCGCGTGGATCACGCTTGTCATGCTTGCACTTGTTACCGGAAACATCGCGGGTTGGCCCGATATTCGAACAGCAATGGGCCTTGGCATTTTGCTTGCCACCATCTCGTTGCTGGCCCATGTGATTCGTCCGCTGCGTCGCTACGTCGCCAAGAACGCGAGTGAAGCCTGGGAACGATTCTTTGACTACGTGATGATGCCGGTGTTCGTTGCCTTCGCATCGGGCTCGGCGCTCAAAGCATTGAATGGGCTTTCCGGGTTGCAGATTGTGAGTAGTTCGCAGGTGTCAACGATGCGTTGGGTCGTCGGCATCGCCGTCATCGTGCGGCTGGCCTTTGAAGACCTCGCATCGCATTGGTATCCGGAGCGCATGATCATGGTGCAGCCGGCGAAGCTTGTTTCACCGGGCCGTGCCGTGAGTGGTGTGTCGATCGTTCTTCGCTCACTCGTCTTTCTCATGATTGCCGAACCGTTCTTCGGGCTCACCGCTACGACGGTTCTCGCCGCCATACTTCTTGCGATACCTGTGGTCATGAAGCTTTGGGAAGACGACCTCCCGAACTCTGCATGGCTGAACAAGTGGCTGCCGCGAGGACTTTTCCGGTTCTTGTGCATGCTGATTCTTGGCATGTACCTCACCGCCGTCTTCATCGGAAAGAACGGTGGCGACTCTGCAATCAAGTCTTCGTTTCTCTGGCTGCTTTTGCCCGGTGTCATCGTTGGCATGATCGAACTCTTCGCCCGCTTTGGCGGTGAATGGCCTAACGTCACGGTGCGTCGTTCACTTGGTGCCGTCGTATGGATCACTGCCGCGAGTTTGGTCACCGGCTATCTCGTGTTGTTTATTTAGAACGAACGCTTCGAATTGTTGCCTACGTTTCTTCCGGTCGCCCAAGAGCTTTCTGAATTCGATTGACTCGACGGCTGATATCAGATCGACGCACGGGATCGTTGATCCGTCCCAAACGCACTCCGGCCAGCAAGTAGGCCAAGTCTTCGGTGCGCGCTTCAACCGTGATCACTTCGCACACTTCGAAATTCCCGCTCCCAACATCGCGCACAACAATTCGGTGTTCGGACTCGCCTTCGACATCCACAACGATCTTTCCGCAATCGGTGAGATCGCCGGTCTTCGCGTAATCCTGCAACCGACGCGGCACGAGCTCGCCAGCATCAAGTTGTTTGAGAAGACGAAGAACCTCCTTCACAACCTCTGGGGACCGCTTCGCAATTCGACGAAGATCCTCCACCGCCTCATCAAGGAACGTGACGTTCGCGTACGCACGCGACTTCTTTGCGCTCACAGAGTGTCGAGGTCGATGCCAAGTTCGGTTGCGACCTCGGCGAGTGATGTTCGGTTGCCTTCATCGGCAGCAAGTCGTTCTCGGATGCGTTCCCCAATGGCGATGTCTTCGGCAACATCGAGCAGCAGCTCGAAGGTCGCATACGGAAGCAGCACGGCTTCGGCCTGGCGGTGGTCGCCGAACACGACTGGTTCGGCATCGATGCCCTCGGCCCGGAACCGGGCGACATGAGTCGTGAGTTGTTCTCGAGCGCTAGAGATCGTTTCCGGCATGGCGAAACTCCTGTACAGGTTCCTGTACACATTACCGTTGAGCGCGGCCGGTTCACAAGGGGCAGACGGACCAAATGGTGGCGCGAACCCACGACCGATGCCTCAGGTCGGCAGTACATTCGACCTAGGCGGATCGACGGAGGCAACGGTGTTCGAGAACTTCAAGGCCAAGCGGGCTGCAGCCAAGGCCGAGCGTGATGCTCGAAATGAAGCGATGCGTGCCGCCAAACTCGCGGCTGAACGTGAGTCGCTGCGCAAGCCGATCGTCGACGAACTTGAGATGGCCGAAGCGCGACTCGATGCCGTGAAGAACTTCTACGGCGTGACCGGTGCCGACAAGCCCGACGACATCAATGTGGTGGTGAAGGCCGGCGAGTCGATCTATTGCCATGTCACTGATGCGGTGTTGGTGGAGCCGAAGAAGGGTCCCGGTCAGTGGAAAGGTCGAAACCAAGGCGTGTCGATGCCAATCCCCGGCACGCGACTGCGTTACCGAGTTGGCGCGTCGAAAGGCTCGTTCCAACAAGGCGAAGAGAAACCGTCGCCGGTCGACACCGGAACGTTCACTGTCACCAGCGTGCGCGCCATCTTCGCCGGGCAGAAACAATCGCGTGAGTGGGCGTGGTCGAAGTTGCTGAGCGTCACGCATTACGACCCAGGATGGACGGCGATGGCCGTTTCGAATCGCCAGAAGATCAGCGGCGTCGGTGTTGATAGCGCGAATCGCGAGTTGCTTGAGTTCTGGATTGATCTCGCCGTTGCGCGCGCGACTGGTGACATTGAGTCACTCGAAGCTGATTGCCAAAGCGATGTTGATCAGCTGAAAGAACAGTTGAATGCGCTTGGCCCTGCACCTAGCGCTGCTGGCGAATTACCGCCGGCGAACTGACGTCGTGTTTTCGCCTGCTAACGCGACGAGTTCACAATCGCAATCAGTACCATCACGAGGAAAATACCGATAGAAACAGCACCACAAATCGCACCGGCGAGTCCCATGCCTCGACCTTGAAGCGTGCCGTTTGATGCGTCAACTTTCTTGACGCCAAGGACACCGAAGACGACTCCAAGAATTCCAAGAATGACGCCGACCCAACACAGGGTCAGCACCAGCCCAACAATGCCGCAAACCAGACCTGCGACCGCCATGCCGTCGTTCTTCGGGCCTGCCTGCGCGAAGACGACCGTGGGCTGCGGCGTCGCAGTCGGTGGGTACCACTTGCCATCGGCAGCCTGCCACCAACCTGGCCCTTGCGATACGTCACTCATTCAATCCGCCTCTTAATTTTTGCCAGTGCCCGCGCACTGCCGCCTGCCGAAACTTTAACGAGTAATCAGCAGAACGGCCGGGATGCGCGAGTCGACCCGGCGTGCGGGGCGCCGGGTCGACTTCATTCAGAGTGAATGACTTCAGCGAGCCCGGGCAAGCACGCTGAGCACTTTCCACTCTGCGGTTAGTTGGGTGTGACAACACCCGGCAGCGTCTGAGGAGTCTGCTGCGTGGTTCCACCCTTAGCGTTGGGCACCGACAGATTGTCCTGGGTTTGCGGACCATTCGGCAGTTGCTGACCCGGACCACCCGGCATCATGCGTCCACCACCACTTCGGCCGCCTCGGCCTTGCGGCATTTGATCGTCGCCACCCATTTGGCCTCGACCGCTGGGCATTTGCTGGCTCATCGACGGACCACCGCGGCGGCCCTCGTGATGATCATTGCCGAACCCAAGCCATCCGATACCAAGACCGATGATGAGGCCGATTGCTGCGGCGCCACCAGCGATGGCGGCGAGCTTGCCGCGACCGGACTTCGGAGCAGCGGCCACGGGAGCGGCAGCCGGGGGTGGAGTTGCGGGGGTCTCCGCCGTCGGAGGAGTCGCCGGTTGTTCTGGTGTTGTGTCTTCGGAGTGTTTGCTCATGGGTTACATGATCAACCCCGAAGGTGAGAGGAAGGTATGAATCAGCCGGAAACTTGGTGAGTAATTCGAACCGAACAACTTGAGGCTGCCCGGCAGAAGCCACCGTCGGCCTTATGAAACGGTGAACTCCGACCACATGCCGTTCCTGTAGTGACCGGCGATGTTGCACAGCAGCTGATACGTCCCCGGCGCCAAATTCAAGACCGTGAACGTGCGTGTTTCACCGGGCACTAACGGATCGCCGCCGGTTTCGCCAACACTTCCGTCTTCACTGATTTTGTCGGCGCCGGAAGTCACTGGAACCGGCGGATCGCCGGCATCAGTAAGTGGAATTTGACCAGGGAGCGCATCAGAGCGAACGACGAGTAATTCGTGCGGCATCGTTCCCCTATTCGTAACGACAAAGGTGACATCGCCACTAAGTGCCGTGGGTGGCGCGGTGACTGACCATTCCTTCACCGTCACCTCGACCGTGGTGCCGGCAGTTGTTGAGGCTTTGCTATTTGCAAGGGCGAGTCCAAGAGAGACACCACCAATTGCAACGACAAAGACCACCACGACAACGAGGGCGCCGAGCACTGGCGATGCTGAACCTGAGGTTCGAGAAGCCTGCTGATTTTCACTCATTAATCCGGCTACTCCTGAGGTGATTCCAAGCAATGCCGAAATGACACACGATTTCTGAGACTAGCCGCTCGTCAATGACCCTAACGAGGGGAAAGCGCCGAACCGCTTCGGCCAAGGTCACGAACTGGTTGCGCAACGCTGTATTGACCTCCGGATTCGAACTCGAACGGCTTCAGGTTGACCGAGTACTTCAACTCGGTCGAAGAGCGTTCGCACTTGAATCAAATCAGCCGCGATCAATGCTGCGGCAAACTCAAGATCCTTTTCCCGACTTGCAACAAGTTTGGCGATCACCAAATCATGTGGTTCGAGACATACAGCCTCGCTCGGTGCAGCATCAGTACGCCGGTAGCGAATAACTCTCTCCCGCCATCCCAGAGGGAGAACCGCTGTTTCGATCGTCACGCCCTGCGCGTACTAGCCATAGGTCATGTGGAACTGTGAACCCTCGCCGATGGCGCCATCGACGAGGTCCATTTTCTCCTCAAGAGGATCATCGAAAAACGCGAGATCGGCCTCAACCGACATGACGGCGGCTTCTGGTAATCGATCTGAATCAAAGGTTCCAAGAATCGATTGGCTTCCAATTACGAGGATGTCACCATCGTTCACAATCGTCGCCGCCGCTCGAAGCACATGGGAGAGTTGTTCGCGGTTCATTAGGAATGAGTCAGATCGCCTTTGGGCGAACGCACCGCTCGCCACGCTTCGAATACTTGGGACCGTTCCTCGTCGGTGAGAAGACCTGCGAACGGTAAATGTTGTCGAAGCTCACGACCACGAAGATCACGAGCGGTGAGCGATGAAAGCAAAAAGTCCAGTGGTCCTGAAAGTAACTTTGTCCACTCTTCAAGCCACCTCGAGGCAGAGCCGCGTGTACGAGTCTTCATCTTGTCGATATTTGCCGCAGCCAGTGACAGTGCAAATGCGGGATCCTGAACGATCCGACCCGCAATGGCGTAGGACAACCACAAACTTCGCTGCTGATCGGCCGTCAGTCGTTCGGTCCGGTTGCGCAGTGCTTCAACATCCCCCCGCCGAACACGACGATGAGTGCCGGTCGTCGTAAAGGGAAGAAGCCCTTGTTGACAGAGATCAACAACGTGTTGACGAGACGAGTTCAGCAACTTTGCCGCTTCTCCGGTGCTCAGTTGTTCGTCCGGGTCATCTTGATTGGCAGCGTCGAAGACTTGGGTTCGCATGAGACAAGTCTACGAGCAAACACAAAAAACACAATAAGCGGTTCTATTTGGTGTTTTTTGGGTCTATCTCCCCGATCATCGACGTCGCACAATTCGATCAACATTGTGCGTTTCACTCTCGTGATGACGACACAGAACATCTCCGACCCGGCTGCCTGGCATAGGCGCCTTTGCCACATCAACGATTGGCTCGCCGTTTGCGGCGACCTCGAGACCACCCGACCAGAAATCGGTGAAGCACATCTTCAAGCGTGGATCGATGAAGGCATCACCGACATCATTGATCTGCGCGGCGAGTGGAGCGACGAAAACTTTGTCGCCAGATTCGCCCCCGAAATCAACTACCACTACCTCGGCACGCATGACGATGGTGGTTGGCAAGAAGACGAATGGTTCGAAGCCGGACTCAATGCCATCCGCACCGTTCAAGAACTTGGCGGCAAAGCGGTTGTGCATTGCCACATGGGCGTGAATCGTGCTCCGTCGATGGCCTATCGCATGCTGCTCGACTCCGGCCACGATCACATTGAAGCGCTCGAGATCATTCGTGAAGCTCGTCCCATTGCTGGCATCGTTTATGCCCCGGCGGCAATCAGTCATCACCTTCGGGCGGCTGGTATCGACGAGGCCACAAGTGTTGAGCGCAAGCGAGAGGTGCGCACCTGGTTGAACGACAACCCCGTCGATCTCTACTGGGTGATATCCCGTATTCGCCAGAGCGAATCCTGAAGACTGACTACGTACCCATCGGCGGAAGGGACCCTCAATGCCTATTTGCAGCTGTTGTCCAAACTTCATCAGCCCCGGCGTCCCTCGTTGTGAGAATTGTGCGGAACCGGCGGGCGAACTCTTCGACTGTCCGACCTGCGGATCAGAAGTTCTCGTTGGCGAACGCCAATGTCTGCGATGCCACTACTACA
>CALBSE010000011.1 GCA_937927725.1 uncultured Actinomycetes bacterium | reverse complement strand
TGGGGTACCCGATGCAGATCAAGGTCAACTTCCTGTGTCGCGACTCGATCCTCGCGGCGCCGATCGTTCTCGACCTTGCGCTGTTCATGGACCTTGCCGCCCGCGCTGGTCAGAGCGGTGTGCAGGAGTGGCTGAGCTTCTATTTCAAAGCTCCCCAGGCCGCCACCCCGATCCCGGCCGAGCACGATCTGTTCATCCAGCAGACCAAGCTCAAAAACACCCTGCGTGAATGGATGGGCGAGCAGCCTGTCACCCATTCCGAAGCAGGCTGAGCCCAGTTCTTGCGAGGACCGGCGTTGGTGGAGTTCTACCGGCGCCGGTCCTTCGCTCTTTTTGCAGCAACTCGCTGAGACAATCGTCTCCCATTGCCGCTAGGGTCCGGGTTCGCAAACGAAGCGGCCGGAAGCCCGGCCCACATCACCTTCCGGAGAATCAACATGCCAGTCCCCACCCCCGCCGAACTCGGCCCCCTTGCCGGCCTCGCTGGCTCATGGGAAGGCGATCAGGGCATCGACATCTCGTACCACCACGATGTTGGCGAGATCGTTGAGACCCCTTACCGCGAAAAGGTCGAACTCAAGCCCTTCGGCCCCGTCGACAATGGCGTCCAGCAGATGTTCGGCCTCGACTACCGCATGGCTGCCTACAAGCAGGGCGAAGACGAGCCGTTCCACACCGAGGTCGGCTACTGGCTCTGGGACGCCGCCAACGGCGAATTCATGCGCTCCTTCATGGTGCCGCGTGGCCAGACCGTGATCGCCGGTGGTTCCGCCGCTGCCGACTCCAAGGTCATTGAACTCCGCGCCGATCACGGTTCAACCACGTACGGCGTGCTTTCCAACAAGCACCTCGAAGCCAACGCCTTCACGCCGTCCTACACCTGCACGCTCACCATCGGTGACGGCGAGTGGAGCTACGACGAGACCACGACCTACGAGGTCAAGGCCAAGGGCCTCACGATCGTCCACCGCGATCGCAACACTCTCAAGAAGGTCGGCTGAACACGCCGCTCTTTCGAGCGAACGAAACAAAGGCCTCGGCTTCGGCCGGGGCCTTTGTCGTTTTCACAACGAGAGTTTTCGCTGCATGCAACCGGCGCAACAACGGCAGCGATGCAAAACAGAAACTGCCGACCCTTGCGGGCCGGCAGTGACTCAAATGGTTCCCCGAGGGGAGTGCAATCAGATGACGCGAACGTTCTCGGCCTGATCGCCCTTCTGACCCTTGGTGATGTCGAACTCGACGGTCTGTCCTTCGTCAAGGGTCTTGTAGCCCTCGGCTTGGATGTTGGAGAAGTGAACGAACACATCGTCGCCACCCTCACGTGAGATGAAGCCGAAACCCTTTTCGGCATTGAAAAACTTCACGGTACCTGTAGTCATTTCTCTACTTTTCATTTCATCGCGTTCCGTTTGAACAGCGATGTGGGGATAACGCTAACCACAAACGCGCGCAAACCCCCCATTACGCGAAAAGTGAGTTCGTTTGACACCCCAAACTTGAGTCAATCGCAAACCACGCAAAAACCACGCGATAGCAAGGGACCTAACGCATCGAAGCGACGCGTCGAGTCGATTTCCGGCCAATTCGGCGCAAACTTCACAACCTTCGTGAAATCAGGCAAGTGGTTCAAGAAGCACCAGAGGGATGACTCGTTCAGTCTTCTTCTGGTAGCCGCCGTAATGCGGCTTGTAGTCCATGATGCGCTTCCACAGTTCGTCGCGCTCTGCATCTTCAGCAATTCGTGCGCGCATGTTCACTGCGGGTTTGCGACCCGACTTCACCGTGACTTCCGGGTTCGCTTTCAGATTCAAGAACCAAGCTGGGTTGATGTCGTCGCCACCGCGCGACGCCACAATCACAAAGGCGTCACCGTTCTGCACTGGTGAGGTCAACAACGAGGTTCGCGGCTGACCAGACTTTCGGCCGATCGTTGTGAGTTCCACAACTGGCATCCCGTACATATGCCAACCGAGCCGACCGCCGCTCAACTTCAGCGTCGCGCTGTGCACCTTGTTCATTGCCTTCATCTGAAAGTCACTCGCCATAGCGTGACCCTAGCGAGGTGCACGACGCTGTGGCGGATTGTTCCGCCCCCAGCGACGTCACGTTGCCGGCGATGCGTCTTTCGCCTCGATGGCTTCGATGTATTCGCAAAATGCGTCGTAGGCCCGGGGCCCGTAGACGGTTCCTGGCCCGCCATTCATGAGGAGCGTGACGCCAATTGCTTCGGCGACTTCCTCACGCGTTGCACCGGCTGATGCTGCGCCGCGCGCATGTGTCGCAATACAACCGTCGCATCGAAGAGTGACCCCCATAGCAAGGGCGAGCAGTTCTTTGAACTTTGGCTCGAGCACGCCTGGAGCCATTGCCGCCTTATTCAGTTCGGCGAATCCGGCGTAGACCTCGGGAATCATCTGACGAAGCGCACGACCTTCAACAGCCAGCGGTCGAAGAACCTCTTTGCCATGGGTGTGATCGGTCATGTGCGTCTCCTCTGACTCGTGCAATCGAACGCGACACTCAGTTCGGTGACGATGCGTCGGCCTCGGCGACCGTCTTGATGCGTTCAAGGGTGGTCTTCATGCCGTTTCGATTGGTCTTGCCCCGGCTCCAGCCCAACAACGCCCAATAGATCTTCATCGGAAGCTTCGGGGCAAGTTCGAAGTACTCCGTGACATCGCTGCCACCGTTGGCGCCCGGCGCAACTCGATACCCCCAACTGATGGCGGCCTTTCCTGGTTCGCCAACACCGAAAGCAAACTCTTTTCCGGGTTCACACTTTGTGACGTAACACTTCGTCCAATAGGTCGGCCCTTTTTGATTGCGCTTCACATGTCCACGGAACCGAGTGCCCACCGCTGGACCAGTTGCGCCGTCGAGCCATTCGCCTTCAAAGGTTTCGGGGCTGTAGCGACCAATCTGCGTGACATCGCTCAGCAGCGCCCACACCTGATCCGGTGAGGCATTCATGTGCACGGTGACTTCATCGCCGAGTTTCATGAATTCAGCCTAGAACCCCATCGTCGGTGACGCTCAGGTGACGACACGGTAAGCAACGCGTGATTTCGCGACGAACTCACGCTGTTCGCGCTAGGCACGAGTAACAGCGCTCTGTACCGTCGCGCTCGTGACCAAAAGGTCGGTCATCAGACCGAACCCGGCCGCAGTCTCTCCGTCGATGTGTTCACCGCATCAGACGGTGGAGAGAAACACCTTCGGTCGCTGGTGGACGAACCCGACATTTCGGCGATGGTCCTATCCATTTGGTGCCGTTGCCATTGTTCTCGCACTTGGATTTGCGGGCGTACGACTGCGCGACCTCATCGCTTCGGCACTGACACAAATCAGTTCGCTCACAGTTCCAGCTCTGGCTCTCGTCGCTGCGTGTTGGTTCACGATGGTCGTCTCTCGCGGACTCGTCTATCGGCTCACACATTCGCAGATGCAGTTCCGCCACGGCGTCGTCCTAGATCAAGTCAACCTTGCTGCGGCCAATGGGCTGCCGGGCGGATCGGTCGTTGGAATCGCAGCTCGAATGAAGATCTGTCGACGACTCGGCCATGGATCCGAACAAGCCGCACTCACCGTCTTTGCGAGCGGTCAAGCATTCGCCGTCGGTCGATGGGTCTGTCTCGTCGTCGTCATTGGCTCCTCAATCATTCTCCGAGGCGCAACGACCGCTGACCTTGTGGAGATAGGTGGTGCGTTGATTGCACTCCTTCTTTCCTGTGTCATCTGGATTGTTCTCAGCAGCGACTCGCGGCCCAGCCAAGCCATTCTGCATTTCGTCGAAAACGCCATCACGCGAACAAGCCGCACTCAAGGGGCATTTCGACGAGCACGGTTCCGGGCATCGGTACATCGGTTCCGGTCGGGAGCGAACGCTCTGGTACGCGAGCGTGCACCACAGCTCATCGGCGCCGGCGCTCTCTCCACCTTGTTCGGCGCACTCATCCTCGTCGTCGTCATTGATGATCTGTCGCCCACCACGATTTCCGTCGTTGATGTTCTTCGGGCGTATCTCATCGCCAGAGTTGCAACGTCTTTCATACCCACCCCCGGTGGAGTCGGGGTTCTCGACGGTGCGATCACTGCGGGACTCATTGCCGCTGGCGTCGAACCTTCCGTCGCGATCTCGGCAGTCATCGTCTATCGGGCTTTTACGTTCGCTCTTCCGATTGCAACAGGATCACTGCTGTACCTGGTTTGGCGCCGCAAATCCGAAACTCACAATGAGTTCGAGCCGGATGATGACGGATCGACTGGACCCGACACAGATGATGGTGCCTCCAATCCTCTGCTTCACGCGGCGTAATCAACGAGCGCGGAACCCGAAGGAACAACGTTCAGGTGCCTCGCGCCATGTTGGCGAACTTTGTGTAGTGATCGAGGAACGCGAGGCGCACCATGCCGGTGGGCCCGTTTCGATGCTTGCTGATGAGGATTTCTGCGGTGCCGCGATCGGGCGAGTCGAGGTTGTAGACGTCGTCTCGGTAAATGAACATGACGACGTCGGCGTCCTGTTCGATTGCGCCTGATTCACGAAGGTCGGCCAGCATCGGACGCTTATCGGCTCGCATTTCAAGTTGTCGTGAGAGCTGCGACAGCGCAACGACGGGGCACTCGAGTTCACGAGCGAGGATCTTGAGACCTCGAGAGATTTCCGAAATTTCCACCTGACGGTTTTCGGCGTTGGAACGGCCGCTCATGAGCTGCAAGTAGTCGACCACGATCAAGCCAAGATCGCCGAGACGACTGCGCAACCGCCGTGCCTTGGAGCGAATTTCCATGATGGTGACGTTGGGGTTGTCGTCGATCCAGATTGGGGCGTCGGCAAGGCGGCCGGTGGCGTGCGCGATCTTGCCCCAGTCGGATTCAGTCAATTGACCCGTGCGCACTTTGCGTGAATCGACACGCGCCTCGGCACACAACAAACGTTGCGTGAGTTCGAGCTGGCCCATTTCGAGAGAGAACAACAACACGGGTCGGTGCGATTCGATTGCTGCGTTGCAGGCCATGCCTAGCGCAAGCGCGGTCTTACCCATTGAGGGGCGCGCGCCAAGGACGTAGAGCGCGTTTGGTTGCAGACCAGACAGCAGTTCATCGAGGTCGAGGAAACCCGTGGGCATGCCGGTGATGGATTCGCCACGGCTCACCACGTCTTCGAGATGGTCGAGGTTGGTACCGAGAAGATCGGACAGCGGCGCAAGTGTGTCGGTGGCGCGACGCTGCGCGACTTCGAACACCATGGTTTCGGCCTGGTCGACGGTCTTGGTGACATCTTCGGGAAGGCCGTAGGACATTTCGGCGATTTCCCCGGCCACACCAATAAGACGACGCAACAACGCGTGCTCTTCAATAATGCGGGCATACCGAGACGCGCTCGACACCGCAGGCGTTGCCGCCTGGAGTGTGACGAGTGTGGCCGGGCCACCAATAGCCTCGAGCAAACCAGCACGACTGAGTTCTTCGGCCACCGTGACGGGGTCGGCTGGTTCACCCGCAGCAGACAGCGACGTAATGGCATCGAAGATGTGGGCGTGAGCCGGCTTATAGAAGTTGTCGGCCGACAGCGTTTCGGACGCGATCGACACTGCTTCTTTGGAAAGCAGCATGGCGCCGAGCAGCGACTCTTCAGCCTGGAGATTGTGGGGAGGGACCCGACCGGCCCCGGCAGGGCGGTTGGCGGATCGGGGTTCGTCGTACTCACTCATGAGGGGTCAAGCCTCCCCCGCTTTGGCTGGGGATCGCTAGAGGGACAACCCCGGTTTTTTCGGGGGACGACCCTGTGGACGGAGTGTGGACAACTTCCGCCATCTGTGGAGGAACGGACCCTCGGAAACCCTTATGCACCATGGGATCACTCTAGAAATCCACTGTGACAGCACCACAGGTCTCACAATGTGGACAACGAATCCTTCACTGGGTCATTGAGCCCAGCGTCACACGCTGGGAAAACGCACTGAGGAGCCGGCGAACCGGCTCCTCAGTGTCGATACTCGTTGGAGTCTGCGGCTCAGGCCGGCGAAACCTCAACGGTGATCTGGAACTGCACCTCGGGGTGCAGACGAGCGGACACCGAGTGGGTGCCAACCGTCTTGATCGCTTCGTCGATGTGAATCGAATGACGATCGAGTTCGATGCCGGTTTGTGCGGCAACGGCCTCGACCACATCGGTCACCGAAACGGATCCGAAGAGGTCGCCTTCGGCCTTGGCTCGGGCGCTCACGGCAATGATCGCGGGCACGAGCTTGGCCGCGATGTCAGAAGCTGCCGAACGATCGGCGGCGTCACGCTGATCGCGTGAGCGGCGCATCGCTGCGGCCTGGGCTTCTCCACCACGGGTCGCCAGAACAGCGAAACCCTTGGGGAGCAGGTAGTTGCGACCGAAACCATCGGCCACCTCAACCACGTCGCCCTTCTTGCCAACACCATTGACGTCGGAACGGAGAAGGAGCTTCATTCGGAAACCTCCACGTCTTCCACGACGACATCAATCTCGGTGCCTTCGGCGTCGATGAACGTTGCCTCGAGTTCCTCGATCACGGCGTCGTCAGTGACGGTTTCGCGAATCTCGGCGTTCTCGAGCTTGAGCCCGCGATCGCCACGATCGCCACGGTCACCGCGTTCGCCACGGTCACGACCGCCGCCACGCTGGGTGGTCACGCGGTTGGTGTAGGGCAGAAGTGCCATTTCACGAGCGTTCTTGATGGCTCGTGCGATTTCCTTCTGCTGCTGTGAGTCGTTGCCGCTGACACGACGGGCACGAATCTTTGCTCGGTCGGACATGAACCGACGAAGCATATTGATGTCCTTGTAATCAACGAACTCGACCTTTTCCTGCGTAAGCAGGCTGATCTTCTTCTTGCTGCGGCGAGCGTTGTCTTTGTTCTTGCCGCGCTTTGGGGCTGCCTTTGCCATCAGAACGGTTCCTCATCCATGTCGTAACCAGCGGGGGGATCATTAGGAGCGGGGCGACTTGCGCCACCGCCACCGGAGTTGCCGCCACCATCGAAGCCTTCACGGCGTTCGTTGCGCACGACCTGTGCGGTGGCGTAGCGGAGGCTCGGAGCAACCTCGTCAGCGACAATTTCAACCTTGGTGCGCTTGTCGCCGTCTTGGGTCTGCCACGAACTCTGCTGCAAACGACCACTCACGATGACACGAGTGCCCTTGGTGATCGTTTCCGCAACGTTCTCTGCCATCTGTTGCCAGACGGTGACATCAAAGAACGAAACTTGCTCTTCCCACTCGTTGGTCTGGCGGTTCTGCCAGCGGCGGTTGACAGCGAGCCCAAAGGCTGCGACTGCTTGACCGCTTGCGGTGAAACGAAGTTCTGGATCGCGGGTGCAGTTTCCTACAAGTACAACATTGTTATCTGCTGCCATTGTCGTGACCTTCCACTCAACCGGCGGTAGCCGGGGTGGCGTCGCCGAGTAGACCGCGTCGAACGGCTTCCTTCTCGGGCAGACGCATGACCTTGTGGCGAACAACCTCGTCCGCGAGGTGCAGAACGCGCTCGACCTCGTGAAGATCGCGACCCTCGGTCGAGATCTCAAGCACGACGTAGATGCCTTCCCACTTGTGGTTGATTTCGTAAGCGAAACGCCGACGACCCCAACGATCGGTCTTCTTGACCTCGCCGCCACCAGCTTCAACAAGCTTGTTGACGTTGGCGAGCATCGCGTTGACTGCAGTGTCTTCGACGTCACCGTCGAAAATAATCATGAGTTCATACGCTCGCATGAGCGCATCACCTCCCTCTGGATCCGGGCCGCAGGGCGGGAACCGGAGCCCCGAAAGCTCAGGGCAGGGCTTCAATTGGAGATGGAACCCTATAGGAGAGGGCCCCAAACTCCCAAGAGCGGTTCGGCCCGTTCAGCAGGCCTCGGCCAGCGTGATGGTCACATCAGACCCGATTCCCCAGTCCTGGAGCCGACCTTGGGCCATTTCGATGGCCAATCGGTAGGGGCTACCCGGAGGAAATTGCGGGCAGTTCTTGGTGGTGGCCGGGCAGGGATCCATGTTCGCCGAGTTCACAACCGCTCCGCTCGAGTCGACCCAGGCGATAGAAAGCGGCAACAAGGTGTCCTTCATCCAGAAGGCCGCCGAGGTGTCGGCGTCGAACGCGAAGACCATGGCCTCGCCACCGCCGAGGGACGGATCGGTGACCTCCATCAGACCTCGATTGCGTTCCACTTCGGTGTCGGCCAACCACACGCAGTGCTCGTCGACGGTTCCGTCAGCATGACGAAGGCGAAGTGTCACTTTGGTAAAGCCCTGCGCCCGCAACGAGGCCTCAGCAGCCGAGGTCGAGTGTTGCTGCGATTGCGATGTTGAGGAGACTCCCGATCCACAACTATTAAGCAGAGCTGCGGTCGCGACAAGGGCGACGACGGTGACAACCGCGCGCCGCTTCATCGGTCAGACCGGAGAAATGGGCGTGCCGTACAAGCCGAGTGACTCTGCGGTTCGCGCTTCGAGCGAATAACTCTCGGCCACCGATGGGAAACGACCAGTACGAACGTCGTCGGCGTACGCGCCCAGAGCGCGAACACCTTCGGTACCCAAGTCGGCATAGCGACGAACGAATTTGGGGAGCACGCGCTCTTCAATTCCGAGCACATCGTGAAAGACGAGGACCTGTCCGTCGCAGCCGGCGCCAGCGCCGATACCAACCGTAGGGATGTCGATCGCTTCGGTGATCATGCGACCAACCTCGTCAGGAACACCTTCGACGACGATGGCGAAACAGCCAGCATGAGCAAGGGCTTTTGCATCATCAACGAGTCCGAGGGCCGCTTCGTGCTTTCGGCCCTGCACCTTAAAACCACCCATGGCATTGACCGATTGCGGGGTCAGACCAATGTGGCCCATCACCGGAATCTCGGCATCGACAAGTGCCTCGATCATGGGGAGACGCTTGCGTCCACCTTCAAGCTTTACGGCCTGCGCGCCAGCACGAATAAGGGAGGCAGCGTTTGTCACAGTGTCGGCGACTGACACGTGGTAACTCATCCACGGCATATCGGCGACGATGAGCGAAGCCGGCGTTGCGCGTGCAACAGCAGCGGTGTGATGCGCCATGTCAGCAACTGTGACCTGCAAGGTGTCTTCGTATCCAAGGACGACCATCGCAACGGAATCACCAACGAGGATCATGTCGATACCGGCAGCATCGGCCATGCGCGCACCAGGCGCGTCGTACGCAGTGACCATCACCAAAGGGACGTCACCACGTCGGACCTTGCGGCCCTGAACCGATGGAACGGTGATTCGCGCGCTCATTTGGAGCCTCCTGCCCGTCCAGTGCCCCTCGGCTACCGGCGGATGTTTACGACGCTATCGGGCCTCGACCCCCACCACAAAGATGGG
Source organism: uncultured Actinomycetes bacterium (assembly GCA_937927725.1). Classification (GTDB taxonomy): domain Bacteria; phylum Actinomycetota; class Acidimicrobiia; order Acidimicrobiales; family Acidimicrobilacustridaceae; genus Acidimicrobilacustris. The sequence goes on along the minus strand of CALBSE010000011.1, from coordinate 75,961 downwards.
GCGAATTAGTTCGTTGGCCTCGTTGTCGTCGTCGTGGTTGTCGACGATGTGGACGTCGTCGAACTTGTCGAGGACGTGCTCGACGACGACGTACTGGAGGGTTTCACCGTCGAGGAAGTGGAGGAGGTTGAGGTGCTGGTGGCACTCGTCGATGAGGTCGATCCCATATTCGTGCCGTCATCGGTTGGGTAGGGGAACGGACAGGATGACAGGCCCTTTGTCGCCACCGTCATGTACTTGCGCCAGATCGTTGCGGGGAACGACCCACCGGTGACTGACATGCCATGCACCGACTTCATGAAGGTGCCATCGGGATAGCCAACCCAAACTGCGGTAGTGAGTTTGCACGTGAAACCAACGAACCACGCATCGCGATAGTTCTCGGTCGTGCCGGTCTTCCCTGCCGAAGGTTGACCGAACTTTGCGCCGGTTGCCGTGCCACCCTCGACGACCTGGTTGAGGATGTAGTTCACCTTGGCGACCGACTTCGCATCAAGCACCCGCTTGCGGAGGACCTTGTTCTCGTAGAGCACGTTGCCCTTGGCGTCGGTCACTTTGGTGACAGTCGACGGTGCAATGTGTTCGCCGTTGTCAGCCAATGTCGAATAGCCAGAGGCCATATCAAGTACCGATACTTCACTCGTTCCGAGTGTCAGCGCGGGCACTGCCTTCAATGGGCTTGTAACGCCCATCTGCTTCGCGAGGTCGGCGACATTCTGCGGACCAACATCCATCATCAACTGGGCATACGCGGTGTTCGACGAATGCATCGTTGCTGCGATCAGATCAAGTTGACCGAGACCGGCGTCGGCATAATTCCCGACACTCCAGTCACGTCCGCCGTCAGCTTTCGGAATCGAAATACGAGAGGGAGCGTCGTAACTCTTCGACATCGGAATGTTTTGATTCATTGCTTCGGCCAGCGTGAATGCTTTGAACGAGGATCCTGCTTGACGACCAGCGCCACCGCCATCGGCACCAACCGCAAGATTCACCTTCGAGTACTTGCCGGTCCCGTTGTAATCAAGACCACCGATCATGGCTCGCACTGCGCCAACGTCATCGATAGAAACCAATGCCGCCGCGGGATCATTCGGTTGGTTAAGTGTTGACGTAATGGCGTCGGCAGCCGCGCCTTGATCGGTCATGTTGAGCGTGGTGTAGACACGCAGACCACCGCCATAGACCTGTGCATCAGTGAATCCACCATCGGTTGTCAACCAGTGACGCACGTAGTCAACGAAGTACTCCGTGCCCCATTCGCTATGGGCGACGTTCCCGTAGTTGTTCTGGTTGCTGCGAACCAGAACGTCGCTCCAGTCATTCGCTTTGGCTGCGGCAGCTTCGGCTTCTGTGATCTTTCCCGTCACAACCATTGCGTCGAGCACCGAGGTTCGGCGGTCAATCGCCGTTTGGTGACTGCGCGCAGCATTCGGAACGTTCTCGGGCAGTTTCGCGTCGGCGGTTTCTGGCGAACGAATAAGGCCTGCGAGATACGCGGCCTCGGGCAACGTTATTTGATCAAGGTTTTTGCCGAAGTACGCACGTGACGCCGCTTCAATGCCATAGGCCCCGCGACCGAAATAAATCGTATTGAGATAGCGGGTCAGGATTTCTTGTTTCGACAACTCGCGTTCAACCTTGACCGCGAGCGCCGCTTCTTTGATTTTTCGCGTAATTGTTCGTTCTTGTGTGAGATACACGTTTTTGACATATTGCTGCGTAATCGTCGACCCACCTTGGGAGACACCGCCGTTCCGAAGGTTCGTCCATAACGCGCGAACGATGCCGGTGGGGTCGACGCCACCATGTTCGAAGTACGTGCGGTCCTCAGCGGAAAGCACCGCGTCGATCACGACCTGTGGGATCTGATTCCAGTCCACAGAAATTCGATTCACTCCACCCGATAACTGAGCAATCGAGTTGTCCGCCGTGCAACCCGAGGAAACCTCTGACGAACACATGAACGTTGTTTGCAGAAGCGGCGGATCCTTGTCGGGCAGCGGAACCTGGGTGAACAGATATCCCGCGCCGGCGATGAGGAGGATCCCGACGAGGCCGATTGCGAAAAACGCCCGGCGCCAGCGCCAGAAGATGCTTCGGCGCGTTCCGTCAGGCCCGACCTTGCGGGCAACACGCGTCGAACGACGTCCGGAAGCGGCTGGGCCGCGGGTGGAGGGGGACATGGTGAATAGAGAGTCAGGCCGTGCGGGCTGGATTCAGTAAGAAGGTACGAGCCAAATGGTTCCAATGGCACGCGGGGCAGACTTCGACCACGTAACAAGCGAAGTCCCCTTCTTTTGAGCGCTTGGTGAAGGCCTTCAGTTCCTTCGCGGTGGTGATGCATCGGCCGAACGCCGGCAGTCGAGGCCCGAAGACATAGGACACCAACACAAGTTTGTGGTCCTGACAGATCGGACAGTCCTCACTGGTGGGTTGGCTCACTTCCCGGGCGGCCCGCACCAGTTCAGGGTGAGCGTCACACACCTCGTGCTGGGCTAATCGGCCCTTCTTGTATTCCGAGATGAGGTGCTGGCGCGCGAGGCGGTAATCGATCTCACCGCCTTTGCCACTCGGGGCACCGCGGAAGGGTCGTGAGGCGGAACCCATGGGAGCCGAGGCTAGCGACGGGCCGCTCCACTCGCGGTGCTCAAGGTTTCACGCGGTCCACCGGCCGCGGCCTTGCTCGCGGGAGACTGGCCGCGTGACTGACTTCGGATCCCCTCGCCCTTCTGCCAGTTCCTCGAATTCGTTCCCCGGTCGAGCCGAGCTTCCGCTCGACACCGTCACGTGGGGCCCCGATCTTCCGGGCGACGATTCGCTGAAGCTCATCACTGCGCCGAAAGGCAAAAAGATCCTTCAACTCGGAGTTGGACTGGGGCACAACGCGGTCAGCTTGGCCCTCGCTGGTGCCCATGTGATCGCAGTCGACCACGACATCAGCCGAATCGACGCCGCCCGCCAGTTGGCCGAGGTTAATGAGGTCAAAGTTGAGCTTCACCATGGCGACCTCGCCGATCTGGCCTTCGTTCGCGCTGATCAGATCGACCTTGCTCTGTCGGTCTATGCCCTTGCTCGTGCCGAGGACCTCGATCGTGTCCTGCGTCAGGTCAACCGAGTTCTTCGCACCAGCGGCTCTTTCAGCGTGTCGCTCCCCCATCCTGCCTGGCTCATGCTCGACCACGACCCAATGAACGCACCTCGGCTTGCTCGTCCTTACGGCGAAGACATGCCGCCGGACAGTGATGGATTTGAGGTCTACGCGCGGTCGATTGCAGAACTCTTTAGTTCGTTCTCCCGCGCGAATTTCCGCGTTGATGCATTGCTCGAACCCGAAGCGCGTTCTGGTCGAGCGATCGTGCCGAGCACCGTGATCATTCGCGGCCGCAAAGACGGCGTGTAAGAGTCACTCTTCACAGTGGGTTCCCTGTGGGCTGACCTAGGGTGACCACCATGTTGAAGAACTTCAAGGCACTCTCTGCCTGCCTCATCGCGCTTACAGCGATCGGACTCTTTGTCACCGAGGGCACTTCTGTCGGTGCATCGGGAACTTGCCAATCAACGTTGGTTGTGGCCAATTACAGCGGCAACAACGTTTCAGTCATCGACACGATGTCCAACGCTGTGAGCTCGCCAATAAGTGTCGGATCGAGTCCAAATGAGGTTGCTCTCTCCCTCGATGGCACAACCGCATATGTAACGAACTCTGCTTCGGACACAGTGTCGATTATTGATATCGCCACTAACACGGTCACTGGCAACATCGGCGTTGGTGCCGTACCGCTTGGAATTGCAATCACTCCCGACGGTTCCACCGCCTACGTCACGAACTACGGCACCAACAACGTGTCGATCATCGATCTCGCGACGAACACCGTTGTCTCATCTCCAGTAGTCGTGGGTGCAAGCCCAATCGGAATCGCGATCACTCCCGACGGTTCCACCGCCTACGTGGCTAACTCCTCAGGCAACTCGGTGTATGTCATTGACATCACCACCAACACCCTCGCGAATTCAGTAAACGTAGGAACCGCTCCTCAAGGTGTTGCCATTACCCCCAGCGGAGACGCTGTCTATGTCACGAATTTCAACTCCGGCAACGTGTCAGTGATTGACACCGCAACAAATACCCTTGTCACCAACGTCGTCGTCGGAATCTCCCCAACACATATCGCAATCACTCCCGACGGGACCAAGGCCTACGTCACCAACTATTCAAGCAGCAGCGTTTCGGTGATTGACACCGCAACAGACATCGTTTCGGCAACGTTTAGCGCGGGCGCAGGATCGCTTCCCGAAGGAATTGCAATCACATCCGATGGCTCGACTGCCTATGTCGCGGCGTACGGCACGAACTCCGTTGCAGTTGTCGATATCGCAACCAACACCATCACAAGCACCATAAGCGTCGGAACGAACCCACTCGGTGTTGGACTTACGCCATGTCAAGCACCAACAACTACTACATCAACAACGTCGCCGACTGACCCTGAAATCACTCCAGCATTTACGGGCTGAATCAACCAGTTCCTGCGCTTACTTCGCTTGACGTTCGGCCCACCAAGCATCGAGTCGTTTCTTCGCTTCGTCTTCGCCCAACGGACCTTCTTCTAAACGAAGCTCCAAGAGGAAGTCGAGTGCATCGCCGACGTCGCGGCCTGGCGTAAGTCCGAGGTAGTTCATCACCGCGTTGCCATCAAGATCAGGTCGCAATGAAGCGAGTTCTTCGCGCGCCAGCAAGTCATCGATTCGCTCTTCAAGTTCGTCCATGCGCTTCGCAAGTTCTTGCGCTTTACGTTCGTTACGCGTCGTGCAGTCACAACGAGTGAGTTCGATGAGTTCGGGAAGAAGATCGCCCGCATCACGCACAAAACGACGAACGGCGGAATCAGTCCAGCCCATTTTGTAGGTATGAAAACGCAGGTGAAGAAACACCAAACGACTTACGGCTTCAACGTCGTCGCTCGAGTACTTCAGCGCCTTCATTCGTTCACGCGTCATGCGCGCACCAACAACCTCGTGATGATGGAACGACACACCGGCATCGCCAATTGCCCGTGTTTTCGGCTTCCCAACGTCGTGATAGAGCGCTGATAAACGAACGAGTCGATTCGTGCTCGTCTTTCCGATAACCGCAATCGTGTGCGTCAGTACGTCTTTATGTCGATGAATCGGATCTTGTTCGAGACGCATCCGCGAAAACTCGGGAAGGAACTGATCCATCAATCCCGTGTCGGCGAGGAACCACAATCCCGGCGTCGGATCTTCAACAACCATCAACTTGTCGAACTCATCGCGAATTCGTTCCGCAGAAACGATCGAAAGTCGCTCGCACATTGAAGTCGCAGCCGCGCGCAATTCATCATCCGGAGTCAGGCCGTACCCGGACAGGAAGCGGGCGGCACGCAACATCCGCAGCGGATCGTCAGTGAACGACTCTTCGGGAGACAACGGTGTCCGCAGTCTTCCTGCGGCAAGATCCTCTGCTCCACCAAAGGGATCGATAAGCACCGGATCGGGTAGCGACAGCGCCATGGCGTTGACCGTGAAATCCCGACGAGAAAGGTCCGCCTCGATCACGTCAGAGAACACGACCTCGGGCTTGCGGGATTCGGGGTCGTAGGCCTCGGCGCGATGCGTCGTGATCTCGAAGGTCCAGCCGTCTTTCTGACAGCCAATCGTCCCGAATCGCTCGCCTTGGGTCCACACTGAATCGGCCCAACCCTTGATCAATCGCTTGGTGTCCGCCGGAAGCGCGTCGGTGGTCATGTCGATGTCTCGACCGTCGCTCATATCCCGGCCCAGGAGCAGGTCGCGGACGACGCCACCAACCAGATAGAGCTTGAATCCCGACGCGGCAAAGCGCTCGGCCAATGGGGCGGTTCGCTCTAGAACGGGAAGGAGGCGGTCGGGAATCACCGGGCGGAGGCTACCGGGGCAATCTCTGTTGGCTGGCCCAGCTGGTCAGGCCACAGGCCGAAAGGCCGCTCTGGAGGGGCCGTGCAAAGGAGCGGAGTGGTCGCGGGTCCTAGGCTCAGGCCGAGGCCATGCGACGCACTGACACCATCACCGGACATGCCGACCGCATGCGGATCGGCCCTTGGAGGGGCGACCCTGCGCTGGCTTTGCTCAGTCCCACCCCCGGCGCTCCACCATCACCGGAGGCGCTGAACCGGGCCATCCTCGCCATCTCCGAGGCTGGGTACCGAGCCGTTCTCACTCCAGCGCTGACTTTCCCGGAACAACCCGTGTTCCTCGACTACGGGTTCTCAGTCCATGAGCGGCTGCACCTTCTCCGTCATGACCTGTTCGACCTTCCCAGTGAGACCGCTCCAGCCACTCGCATCCGCCGAGGACGAACTCGCGATATTGATCCCGTGCTCAATCTCGACGGCCTCGCATTTGATGGCTTCTGGCGCTTCGACCTCAACGGACTCCTTGATGCACGACACGCCACACCCCGTTCTCGGTTCCGTGTTGCGTGCGTGAATGAGCAGGTCGTCGGCTATCACGTTGCCGGTATGGCCCGGCGCCTCGGTTACCTCCAGCGACTCGCCGTGCATCCCGACTTTCACGGTCACGGCATCGGCACAGCACTCGTTGGCGACGCACTTCGGTGGTGTCGTCGTCGCGGTTGCGACTCTGTTCTCGTCAACACTCAAGAAATCAATCAACGAGCACTTTCGTTGTATCGACATCTTGGATTCGTTGACGAACCAACTGGACTCGCGGTCTTGGACTACAAATTCGCCGAAAGTTCCAACGCATGATCCGCCGCTTCCTTTCCGTGCTTGGCGTGACCGTGCTTCTCTTGGTGCTGTGTCCTCACGGCGCCAACGCTCAATCGGCGCAAACAACAACGCATCAACTGCGATTGGTGCACCAAACCGCGTTCGTCGGACCAAAGGGAACCTTCACAGCAGAGATTTCAACTGGTGATCTCCCCGCAACAACAAAATTTGATCTCGTTCTCTACAACGCCATCACCACTCGAAGCCGCCTTGATCGAACCATTGCCGGTGAACAACTCGGTACGGCACTGTTCACAACCCCTGCAACAGTTCTCAGCTCAAACTCCTCCTCCACGACGCTTTCTCTGCCCATTGGTGAACAGTGGCCAGCACCAGAGGGGGGCACCGTTCTCAGCGAAAGCGGTGTCTATCCCGTGCTCATCGAAGCCACTTCGGCCAATGGCTCTCGGCTCGACAGCATCGTCACGCATCTCTTGCGGCTTCCGTCGGTAACAACACCAACCACTCCACTCTCGCTCGCAGCGACGGTTGTGATTGACGCTCCACTCGAGGTGAGTTCAGAAGGCGCACCACAACTTTCCGATACCCAGATCGCTCGTGCCAGTGAGCAATTCCGCGTCATGACAAGTGTTGCTGCGACGCCACTCACCCTCGCAGCAACACCATTTGTTGTTCAAGCGCTTACCGATTCCGGCAGTTCTTCCGCTCGACCCGATAGCCAGGCCCGCCAAACATTGAGTCGTCCGTATGTTTCTATTGATTCAGGATCACTCATGGCCGGTAGGACTGGATCACTTATCGAGAAGGAATACACCGCTGGTGACGCCATCCTTGCGGCAACCTTCGAAGCGGCACCCGATCACCGAACCCTCCTGCTTGACCCGTCTGTCAGTCCCGCAGCCCTCGAGCAGTTGGCGCTCACGGGGACCCGCTCAGTTGTTCTCCAATCCTCACAACTTCGATCCTCGACCGTTTCCGATGAGTCCTCAGTCCTCACCAACCGATTCGTCATCGCAGGTGAAAAGGGAACCTCGTTTGCCGCAATGGCCAACGACGACACCGCTTCCTCGCGATTCGTACTGACCAATGATCCCATCCTCGGCGCCCACCAGGCCCTTGCCGAATTGATGATGCTTCACCAGGAACAACCGGGCACGAACCGAGGAGTCGCGCTCACCATTCCAGCAGCAACCGAAACAGCGGCATTACGTGAGTTTCTCAGCGGACTTTCTTCATCCACCGGCGCGGTAAGCGGTTCCGTGGGAAACAACGTCGTCCAGCCCGTCACCCTCGATGATCTCTTCGCTCGAACAGCGGTGGCCACGTCAGCACAGAAGCCGATCGTTCGAGACTGGACCAGCAACGAACCCACCGAACTCGGTGCTTACGGAACCCAGATTGAGCAAGCACAGTGGAATTTGCTGGGACTGAACTCCATGCTGCCCGAAGGCGGGGAGTTGATCGCTCCAATCGAGCGCACGGATCTTGCGTCCGCTGAGGTGACGTTGAGTGCCGACGAACGTGCGGCGCTACTCGACAACGCGAACGCGCAGCTTGAGTCGCTGACCTCGGCAATCAGTCTGCCGACATCGCAAAAAGTCACGCTGACCTCCAGCAGCGGGAAGATTCCGCTGGTCATCACCAACGCGCTTCCGATTGAGGCGCGAGTGAGAGTCACGGTGAGCAGCCCCAAACTCGAGTTCCCCGAAGGCACCACCTACGAAATCGTGTTGGCACCATCGAGTACGACACGAACCGATATCGCCGTCACCACTCGAGCCTCTGGCGCGTTCCCCCTCGACGTCGAAGTTGCCTCCTCCGGTGGAGGATTGCTTGTCGCGTCAAGCCGAATCGATGTTCGTTCCACCGCTATTTCGGGGCTCGGACTCTTCGTTTCCGTAATTGCCGGACTCTTCCTTTTGGTGTGGTGGGCTCGCCACTGGCGCCGGGCTCGGCGTGCCCGAGCACTGGTCGTTGCCGACGAACCATCACCGACCACGAGTGGATGACTAGCGTCTTCCCGTCACCGATCCGACGGGAGCACCATGACAGGCGTCCACATCGTCACCGATAGTTCGTGTGACTTAACCGAAGCAGAAACAACAGCGAACAGCATCGGCGTTGTTCCGCTCAGCATTCGCTTTGGTGACGAAGAGTTCATCGACCGTGAAGAGCTGAGCGTCGAAGCCTTCTATACAAAGATGGCCAGCACCGGTTTGCTTCCGGAGACCTCCGCTCCATCACCGGGTCGCTTCGAGCAAGCGTTCCGCGGTGCCGCCGCCGTCGGTGCGAGCGCCGTGGTGTGCATCAACCTTTCCGGCGAACTTTCGGCAACAGTGCAGTCGGCTCGCAATGCCGCCACCGCCGTTGGTGGCGACATCGATGTACGCGTTATCGACAGTCGGTCACTTACCGGCGGCCTGGGCACGATGGTGCTCGAGGCAGCCGCTGCTGCCCGCAATGGTGCCGACGCCGACGCTGTTGTCGCACTGGTCGAATCCATGATTCCGCGAACAGAGATTTATGGCGCCCTCGACACCCTCGAGAACCTCAAAAAGGGCGGGCGCATCGGCAGCGCGAAAGCCATGCTCGGTTCAATGTTGTCGGTGAAACCAATCATTCGCATCGTCGACGGCGCTGTCGAAGAAGCCGGCAAGCAGCGCACCCGCAAGCGCGCGCTCGAATGGATGCGCGATCAACTCTTCGCTGAAGGAACCGTCGAGAAACTTTCAATCCTTCACGGCGAGGCTCCAGATATCGAAGCGTTCCTCGACATGATTTCCGAGCGCTATCCACGCGATCAGATTCGCTTGGGCAAGATCGGCGCTGTCATAGGAACGCATGGCGGACCTGGCGTTATCGGCATGTGCTACCTGCGTCCGTGATCCAACACCGCACTGACACCGCGTGAACGCGGACGACCCCGGGTCTCCACCGGCAGACCAATCAGGCCGCACTCTCGCAGGACGCGTTCTCGCGCAGCGATATCAGTTGCGTCAGCAGCTTGCTATCGGCGGAATGGCCGAAGTGTGGGAGGCCGACGACATCGTATTGGGTCGCGCAGTTGCGGTGAAGATTCTTCACCCTCAGTTCGCAAACGATCCGATCGTTCGCCAGCGTTTTCACATCGAAGCAATTGCCGCGGCGCGGCTCGTTGACCCCTCAATTGTTGCGATTTATGACACCGTCGACCTCGATGGATGCGATGCAATCGTTATGGAACTTGTTCGCGGTCGTACGTTGCGCGACTTCCTCGACGAGCGCGGCGCGCTCGAGCCAATCGAAGTCGTCCATATCGGCGCAGAGGTTGCTGGTGCGCTCGCGATTGCTCACAAGGCCGGAGTAATTCATCGCGACATCAAACCGGCCAACATTCTTTTGTCCGACGATGGTCGAGTGCTAGTGACCGATTTCGGTATCGCAAAGGTTCTCGACGAGCCCGACCTCACGCGCACCGCACAAGTCCTCGGAACGGTGAAATACCTCGCGCCTGAACAAGTCGAAGGTGGTCCCGTCGACGGGCGCACTGACCTCTACGCGCTCGGCGCGGTTCTCTACGAAGCTGTGTGCGGGGAAGCACCATTTCGCGCTGAAACTCCGGCCGCTCTCGCACTCGCTCGCATGCACCGCGATCCCGCGCGTCCATCACTTGTCCTCACCGAAATTCCCGTCGACCTCGAGACAACGGTGATGCGCGCAATGTCTCGCGCGCCTGGTGATCGTTTCGCTTCCGCCAACGACATGCGCGCTGCGCTTCGTTCGACGCGTCTTGATGTCCTTGCTGATCCAACAAGCACTCCAGAGCCGCTTGAGGGCCCGCCCCCAACGTCACGCGCGAAACGCGGGCGGTCCGGCATCGTTGTCACACTCATTGTCGTTGCCGTTTTGTTGCTCATCGCCCTACTCGTCGCAACTACCGACGCCGGCCGCACCTTCCTTTCAAGTCAACCGGCAACGACCGCATCGACAACGCCCCGACAACTTGCGATATCGACTGCGCATTCCTTTGACCCAACGGACAGAACTGGCTTCGAAAACGAAGCCGCAGCCATGAACGCTGTCGATGCCGATTCGCTCACGTCGTGGTCAACCGAGGCCTACACCTCGCGCAACTTTGGCAATCTCAAATCCGGAGTTGGTCTCGTGATTGATCTCACGGCCGAAGACCGCATCGGCTCGATCGCCATTGACTCTCCCTCAAGTGGTTGGTCTGTCGAGGCCTACGTCGCAACCGGGGCACCAACCACGCTTCTCGGCTGGGGACCAATCGTTGCCTCGGCAACGGACATTCACGGCTCGCTCACCCTCGACCTCAACGGAGCCCGCGGCAACGCGATTCTGCTGTGGATCACCCAACTCAAAGACACGCCGCCGTGGCTGGTCACCATCACCGACGTAATCGTCACCTCCTAACCCGGGCGCTTCGTGGGTAGGATCCAACTCATGGACACGGGCTCGGACGCGTCGACAACTGGCAGCACCGAACCGTCCGTTTCCTCGGCCCCGCGTTCGATTCCTTCAGTTAGCTCGGCCTCCTCACTAATCGGCGGGGACTGGCCGGCTCAGGCAGCGGACGCCATCGTCAACGCCGTCGAGACGGTCCGCGACCGCACGACGACTCCGATCATGAAGATCGCTCGAGGCCTGGTCTTCGGCGTCTTCGCCGGCACGATCATCATCGTGATTGCCGTGATGGCGATTATCGGTGTCGTTCGTCTTCTCGATGAGGCCCTGCCCTTTGGCGTGTGGCTGCCCTATCTCATCCTTGGCGTGCTCTTCACCGTGGTCGGAGCCCTTTTGTTCCGTCGGCGCAACGCGCCCACACCGGCTCCAGCAGTCGGAAAATCCAAAAAGCGCTGAGTGGTCGCACCTCTCACCTCATCCCCCATCACCTGACATGACCAGCGTCGGTCATTGATTTCTGGAGTCCTTCGTGCCCGAGATTCGTAACGTCATCATCATCGGTTCCGGTCCTGCTGGCCTGACCAGCGCCATCTATACCGCCCGCGCCAACCTGGCCCCGCTGCTCATTGAAGGCGAACCGTCATCAACTAGCGATCAGCCGGGCGGTCAACTCATGCTCACCACTGAGGTCGAAAACTTTCCCGGTTGGCCCGACGGCATCATGGGCCCCGAGCTCATGATGAAGTTCCGCGAGCAGGCCCTTCGATTCGGCACAGAAATCGTCACTCGCAAGGTGAGCAAGGTTGACCTTTCGGCACGGCCATTCAAGGTCTGGATCGGCGATACCGATGCACCTGAACCCACCCACCTGGCCAACTCCGTCATTGTTTCGACTGGTGCTCGTTCGCTCATGCTCGGCCTCGAAGAGGAAACTCGTCTTCTCGGTCATGGTCTCTCAACCTGCGCCACCTGCGACGGTTTCTTCTTCCGCGATCACGACATTGCCGTTGTTGGTGGAGGCGATTCCGCCATAGAAGAGGCGCTTTTCCTTACGAAATTCGCCAAGACCGTCACGCTTGTTCACCGCCGCGACGAGCTTCGCGCGTCAAAGATCATGCAGGATCGCCTCTTTGCCAACGAGAAAATTCGTTTCGCGTGGAACTCCACAGTGACCGCCATTCAGGGCGAACAAACCGTCGAGGGAGTCACCCTCACCGACACCATCACCGGTGAAGAACGTCCACTCGCCGTCACCGGCGTGTTCGTCGCCATTGGTCATCGTCCGAATACCGATCTCTTCGCCGGACAACTCACGACCGACGAAAACGGCTATCTCGTGACCCACAACGGCTCACTGACCAACATCGAGGGCGTCTTTGCCTGCGGCGACGTGCAAGATCATGTCTATCGCCAGGCCATTACTGCCGCCGGTTCCGGTTGCATGGCCGCGATCGATTGCGAACGCTGGCTCGAGGCCAACCACCACTAACCCTTGTCTGGGCCCCGATCGGGCTGCTCGGGAATCAAACCGCCCCGCGGTAGCGTTGTCATGATCACCGCAATGCTTTCGGGCGTTGCACAAGGATCTGCAGTGCTCCGATCGTGAACACGACTTTCGAACGTTTGTTCGATTGAAACAGATCTCATCCAAAGAGCTGGCGCTCGCCGGCCACGACGTGAACGAGGAACCATGTCCGAAAACATCGCCACCTACACCGACGCCACCTTCGATGAGCAAATCGGCTCATCATCTGTTCCCGTCGTCGTTGATTTCTGGGCCGAATGGTGCGGTCCGTGCAAGATGGTCGCTCCCATCCTTGAAGAGATCGCCTCCGAGCAGGCCGGCAGCCTGGCCATCGCCAAGCTCAACGTGGACGACAACCCCGATGTCGCTCGTCGCTTCGGCGTCATGAGCATCCCGACCATGATCGTGTTCAAGGACGGCCAAGAGGCCGCTCGTATCGTGGGCGCCAAGGGCAAGTCGCAGCTTCTCGACGATTTCAAGCCCTTCATCTAACGAACGGCACTCGTCGACAACAGTTGACGCTCAGGTGCAAAAACGACGAAGGCCCCGGTTTCGACCGGGGCCTTCTGCATTTTCAGATTCCAGAACGCAAACAGTGCCAAATGGTTCATTTGTGGTTGACCACAACCTCATCCACAGGCTGTGCAGAACCCTTTACCAAAGGTTTTGGTGGAGGTTTGTCAGTCCATTGGCTCTTTGCCGTCGACGATGACTCGGTAGACGCGCTCGAGGTCCTCGAGGGTTGAGAAGTCGATCACGATGCGTCCCTTGCGTTGACCCATCGAAACGGCAACCCGAGTATCAAGGTGATCGGAAAGCATTTCTTCAAGTTCAAGCAGCGGGGCTGGGCGAACAATCGTTGGTGGCTTGGTTCCCGGCGCCGTCGACTCACCGGTTTCGGGCTCTGGGGTGCCCCCATGCTCACGCACGCGGTCTTCAACCTCGCGAACCGTGAGCTTCTCGGAAACAATGGCCTTGGCCAGCTTCTCCTGGAACGCCCGATCAGGGGTTCCGAGCAGGGCACGAGCATGGCCGGCCGATAACTGGCCTTCACCGAGCAGGCGCTGAATGCTGGTGGGCAGCTGCAAAAGACGCATGGTGTTGGCCACGGCCGAGCGGCTCTTGCCAACCCGGGTCGCCACCTGGTCTTGGGTGAGCTTGAACTCTTCGATGAGCTGCTGATAGGCCGCGGCTTCCTCGAGAGCACCGAGGTCTTCTCGGTGGAGGTTCTCGACGAGGGCCTGTTCAAGCGAGCCTTCGTCCTCGGCGGTACGAACAATGGCGGGAATGGTCTGCAGGCCGGCTCGTTTGGCCGCACGCCAGCGCCGCTCCCCTGCAATCAGTTCGTAGGAGTCTTCCCCCAACTCGCGAACGAGAATGGGCTGGAGCACACCGACGGAACGAATCGAGGCCGAAAGGCTGACGAGTGCTTCCTCGTCGAAATGGCTACGTGGCTGGTAGGTGTTCGCCACGATTTCCGAAATGGGGAGTTCCCGCAGGATCGCATCGCTGTCCTGCAGTCGTTCTGTGGTCGGGATGAGAGATCCCAGACCTTTACCGAGTCCGCTGCGGCGTGCCACCACTGACCTCCTTGGCCAACTTCCGGTAGGCAGTTGCCCCCCGGCTACTTGGATCAAACGTGATGATTGGTTGTCCGAATCCGGGGGCCTCGGAAAGGCGAACCGAACGGGGAACGACTTCCTGACAGACCTTGTCGCCGAAATGCTCACGCACATCAGCAACCACGCCATCGGAAAGATTGGTGCGCGCGTACATCACGAGCACAATGGCGCTGATCTCGAGTGCCGGATTCAGGCTCTTCTGGATGAGCGCCACATTCTTGGTGAGCTGCGTCAGGCCCTCCAGGGCGAAGTATTCGCACTGAATGGGGACGAGAACCTCGGTGGCTGCGGCCATGGCATTCACCGTAAGGAGGCCCAGCGACGGGGGACAGTCAATAAGAACGAAGTCGTAATCGTCCTTGACTGAATCGATGGCCATCTTGAGGCGCATCTCACGACTGAAAGCCGGCACGAGTTCGATTTCAGCGCCAGCAAGGTCGAGGCTGGCTGGGGCAACGAACAGGTTGCGAACCACTGTGCCTTCAATGCAGTCCTCGAGGGGAACGTCGTGGAGGATCACGTCGTACATCGAGGACTCAAGCGACCGAATATCGACGCCCAATCCCGTTGACGCGTTGCCCTGAGGGTCGAGATCGACAACAAGGGTCCGATAGCCCAGCTCAGCGAGGCAGGCACTCAAATTGATCGAGGTCGTGGTCTTACCCACCCCACCCTTTTGGTTTGCCACTGCAATAACGCGGGGCAACGGGCGTTCAGCCGAGATCGGGCGAGCCGCCTCAACCACCGCTTCGGCGGCGGAAATGTTCGGCGGCATCTTCACGCCGTGCTCTCCCCCGTCCGTTGCGCTACCAGTTTCGTCAGATTCCATGCGTCCCAACTCGAATTTGGCGGCACACACCGCAGTCGGAGGGCAACGATCGCTGCGAGCGATGAAGCAATCGCCATCCTGCCCGCCCGGGCCGTCCGGGTCAAGGACTCGCTTTGCCTACCTGTCGTTTCCGCGTGACGAACCACTCCTGACCATCGACATCACCGGGATGTTCCACGTGAAACAGCGCAAGACCATCCCTCAACTCTTCCCGATTCCGTTTCACGTGAAACACAACCGGCCCGGCGGGGGAGTCAGAACAATGGTCGCTTCGCGGGCATCCCGACGCGGCGAGGGTAGGCCTCGGGGCACAAAGTGGCTTGGCGAAGACGCCGCATACCTGGCGCCGGAACTCCCTCATCAACCAATCCAAGCGGTGCCAAGCCGTCGGTAGGCCAACGGTCAGTTTCTTCCGGCGGCTCACTCACAACGAGGATCCCGTCGACCCGCAACAGCGGAGCAGCACATTCCGCGACCGTCGCCGGGGGACCAAAAGATCGGGCGGTCACCGCGTCAGCCTGACCCCGCCACAAGGCAGATCGACCAGTGTCCTCGGCTCGGGCGAGTTCCGCCACGACCCGTCCCTGCCACCCCATGGCCACAACCGCCTCCGCCAGCAGCGCTACCCGCCGTTCAAGCGAATCAAGCAGCACGACCCTGAGGTCGGGTCGAGCCTCGGCAATCACTAACCCAGGGACACCGCCGCCCGAGCCCAAGTCGATGAGCATCGAGCCATCGGGAAGCTCGGCGATCGAAGAAATGAACCCTTCCGCGTGGTCGACATGGTCGAGAACGGGACCGGGACCCAGAACGCCAAGGCGACGAGCTCGTTCAAGGACCTCAAGCAATGGGGGAGAGGGTTGCACCCAGTCATTGTCGCATCCTCACCTGGGGGTGTCAGGCATGAGGCCCGCAGGTCTCCCCCGGGACCAAAAACAACAATGGCCCCGCACAAGGCGGGGCCATTCGAACAAACGATGGTGGTGATCAGGAAGGAATGATCACCACACGGCGACGGGGCTCATCGCCTTCAGAAATGGTCGACACGCCATCGAGCGCATTAACGGTATCGTGCACGACTTTGCGGTCGGCTGATCCCATGGGCTCGAGAGCCTTCTGGATGCCAGAGGAACGAACTTCCTCGGCCACGCCCTGAGTGAAGCGCTCGAGGGCCTCACGGCGGCGCTGGCGGTAGCCCGCCACGTCGAGGCGAACTCGGCCAGCAGCAGTGCCAGACACCTTGCGGTGGATCACCGTGCGGGAAAGTTCCTGGATCGCCGCAAGGGTGTTTCCCTTCGGTCCGACCAGGATTCCGAGATCACGACCTTCGACGCGAACTTCGCTGGTCTCGTCATCAATCGACACCGCTTCGACGCGGCCTTCCAGATCAAAGGCATCGACGAGACCATCAAGGAACTCGGTGACGATGCGGGTGTGCTCGGCCAGATCGACGTCAACAGTGTCAGTCACGGTGGTGTTTTCCTTCTCGGTGGGCGCAGCCTTCTGACCACCACGGTGGCGGTCAGGGCGTTTGCCATTGGATGCTGGTGCTGCCGGTGCTGCATCAGTGGCTGGGGTTGCGGGACGCTGCGACTGCTTGCGTCCGCCACCGTTGCCACTGCCCTTCTTCCGACGATCGCGTCGTTCGACCTTCGGTCGGGGACTGGTCGGAGCAATACGAGCGCGAACTCGAGCTTGGCCCTTCATTTTCCCAAAGAGACCTCGAGAGGGTTCTTCGAGGATTTCAAATTCAGCATCGACAGTGTCGACGCCCAGTTGATCAAGTGCCGCGTCTTTCGCTTCTTCAACGGTGCGGCCAGTGATTTCCACCCACTCCATGTGGTGTTACCTCTTCTTTTTGCGCACCCGAGGCTGCAACGGCTGCGACGGTGATGCATCGCCGGCGTCGGACGAGGGGGTCGACGGTGTCGACGTTGCGCGATCCGAACCCTTATCGGGTCCCTTGGAAGAATCGCTGCCCTTGGTGTCTCGGGAACTGGTGGTGGTGCGACCGGTGGTCCGGCCGCCCTTGGAGGCGCCAGCCTTGGCTGGTGCCTTGGTCGAGTTCTTCGCGGCGCCGCCCTTAGCTCCGGCATTCTTTGCCGGGCGTGAGGTTGCGCTGATCGACTTCGACCCTGACTTCTTGGCCTTCGGGGCGGCCTTGGGCTGCACACCGAAACCAAAGAGATGCTTCCAGGACTTGGTGCCATCGGGGGCACTAACGCCGTAGATGCTCTTCGAGATAAACGCCTGCTGACCGATTCGGTAGAGGTTTGACACCGCGAAGTAAAGGACAAGACCGGCGGGCAATCCAAACGAAATCACCGGCAAGAAGAACGGCATGATCTTCATGATCATCTGTTGCTGGTTATTGGTCTGCGCTCCGGGGTTACGTCCCTGCATCTGTCGCTGCTGAATAAAGCCACTCACGGCCACAATCGCGATCAGAACGAAGAACGGCAGTGCATGTCCGATGCCCTGCTGCATTGCTTTGCTCGCACTCTCCGAAAGATCAAGGCCAAAGGCCTCCATCTGGTAGGAGGTTGAGAGGTTTTGGTACATCTTCGTCGACGGGTTGATCCATGCGGGATCGAACACACGTTCGAATGATGGCGCTTTCGTTGGGGTGTTTCCGAGACCGAACTGGTTCGCGACCCAACCAACATCTGCACCCAGGTCGCTTACTCGACGCGTGAGGCCCCGAAGCACCTGGTACAGCACGAGGAAAACGGGCATCTGGACCAACAGGGGCAAACAGCCACCAAGTGGATTAATGCTGTTTTCCTTATAAAACTTCAGAAGTTCTTCGTTGAGCTTCTGTCGATCGTCTTTGTACCGGGTCTGAATCTTCTTCATTTCCGGCTGGAGTTGCTGCATCACCATCATCGAGCGCGTGCCCTTGAGGGTCAGCGGCGTAACGATGATCATCACGACCAGCGTCAGCAGGATGATGGCAACGGCGTAGTTCCCGGTGATGTCGTAGAAGAACGCCAACACTGACGCGAAGGCTTTAAAAAACGCTTCCATTGACTAGGCGGCCTTCCTATCGGGAACGGGATCCCATCCGGATCCACCCCAAGGATGGCACCGGCCCAGTCGTCGAATCGACAACCAGGAGCCCCGCACGAACCCATGCACCTCGAATGCTTCAAGGGCGTAGGACGAACAGGAGGGGACATAACGGCAGGGAGAAACCCTGCCGGCAAACAACCATTGATAGCCGCGCACACACCATGTCGTCAGACGCGCAGGAATGGAAAGGCGACGCGCCGGGTCAGATGCCGGCAAAGAATCGTGATCGTGCCGACACGCTGTGCTCATCGGGACGTACCTACAAGTCGATCGAGACAGCTGTCCACATCTCGCAACAGGTCCTCACGACTTGCATCGGCGGCACTGGGCTGGATCGCAAAAAGCCAAGCACCTGAGGGAAATCTGGTGGAATCTCCCGCGCGGATCTCGCCCAAATAGGCGCGTATTTGGCGGCGAAGACGATTCCGAACCACCGCAGTTCCGACCTTGCGGGACACTGCGAACGCGACGCGCGGCGGCTCGTCGCCGGTTAATGGTGATGGAGCCAACATGGTCACCGACACGGTGCCACTACGGACCCGACGGCCGCGACGCCGCAGTTCTTGGAACGTGCGGCGGTCACGTACTCGCCAGATCAGGCCGACAGACGTCGACGGCCCTTGAGCCGGCGCGACCGCAGAACGTTGCGTCCAGCGCGAGTGGACATGCGGGAACGGAAGCCATGCTTCTTCGCTCGGCGGCGGTTATTGGGCTGAAAAGTACGCTTCACGAGGGGCCTCCGCGACCTGATGAACCCAGAAGGGGTCCACAGATCGTTGCTTCAATAGACAACGGTTGTGGTGTGGAAACGGGCCCGGCCTGACGCGTGCGCAAGGAGCCCGACACCTGTTCGGGTGACAACGCTAGAGGGTGGAGGCCGGATGCAGCAACATCAGTGAGGTGCTACCGTCCTCCGCCCGTCCACAGGGCCTCGGTAGCGGCGCTCGTGAGCGGGGCATACCTGTGCAGAACTGAGGCGGACCACTCCGTGTGGACAGACGTCGGGTTTTCCACAAGTGTGGACGTTGTTGTGGAACCAAACCCATTGTCAGGGGCCGTCGTGCAGGTGGACCAAGCCGAACAGTTGTGGACGACGTGCACGGTCGCGCTGCGCGAGCAGGTGTCCGAGGCCGTGTGGCTCACGACGTTTTCAATGGTGACCCCCCTCGGTCTCGACGGGACAACGCTTTCGGTCGCTGTGCCCAGTTCTGTGGTGAAGGAGCGGATCGAAACCCGCTACTTCACCCTGGTTAATGGCGCGCTCGCCGATATTGGGCAAAGTGGTGTCCGTCTCTCTATCGAGGTTCAGACCGACGTCGCCCCCGCCTCTGCCAACTTCTCCCCAAGCCCTTCCACAGAGAATTCCACAGATTTCCCTACTGATTCCCAGAATCTGTTGAAAACTCCTGCGAATCTGGGGACAACCCTGGCGCCGGAGCAGGAACTGGGGTTACCCGTCAATCCTCGCTACACCTTCGACGCATTCGTCACCGGCACCTCAAATCGCTTCGCCCACGCCGCCGCCCTCAGCGTGGCCGAGACTCCGGCGAAGTCCTACAACCCACTCTTTATCTATGGCGACGCAGGGCTGGGCAAAACCCACCTTCTCCAAGCCATCGCCAATTACGTCCGCGAGATCTACCCGGGCCATCAGGTTCGTTACGTCTCGACCGAGCAATTCCTCAATCAATACGTCGACGCGATTCGCCAGAACACGATGCCGGAGTTCAAAAAGCGCTACCGAGAAATCGATGTGCTCCTCCTCGACGATATTCAGATCATCGAAGGCAAGGAAGGTCTCCAAGAGGAGCTTTTCCACACGTTCGAATCGCTTTACCAGGCCAACGCGCAGATCGTGCTTTCCTCCGATCGCCCGCCAGATGCCATTTCTACTCTCGAAGATCGGCTCCGGAGCCGTTTCAAGATGGGCCTCATCACTGAGATCAACCCACCGGAACTCGAGACCCGCCTCGCAATTCTTCGCAAGAAGGCCGAGCGCGAACCCATCGCTCCGCCAGCCGACGTCCTCGAGTTCATTGCCTCGAATATCACGAACAACATCCGTGAACTCGAAGGCGCCCTCATTCGTGTCTGCGCGTTTGCCAGCCTCACGGGGAACCCGCTCACGGTGGAGTTGGCCGAGGGAGTCCTCAGTGACATCCTCACCAACACCCAACCTCGTCCTATTACACCGGCGCTCATTCTCGAGAAGACCTCGGAAATGTTTGATTTCACAATCGATGAAATTCGCGGGCAAAGCCGCCGTCGACCATTGGTCACCGCTCGGCAGATCGGCATGTACGTCATGCGAGAGATGACCGACCTCAGTTATCCAGCCATAGCCCGAGAGTTCGGCGGCCGTGATCACACCACGGTGATTCACGCGGTCGAGAAAATCAGCGGCCTTATGAAAGAGCGCCGCCAGATTTATGACCAGGTCACTGAGCTCACCCAGCGAATCAGAAACAGCTGACGCCCGTGACCCTCAACCACCACTTGAGCCGAACGTCCGCGCGCAGTTTCGAACGCTCGCGCGGTGGACAACCCGGTGGACCACGGCGCGCGCGGTACTGCATGAAAAGTGGACGACTTGTGGGTGATCCCCCGCGCTGTCACTCCCACCGTTCAAACTGTGGATCACTGTGGATGACACAGGGACAACAAAAACAGCATCACGCTGGAACTATGCCGCGTTGTCCACAATCCACAACCCTTATTACAACTACTACCAATTTCTCATTCTTTTTTACAACTACAACAAGCAAGACCATCTGTCAGGAAAGTGAGCCGACGTGAAGTTCCGTTGTGAGCGAGATCCACTCGTCGAAGCCATCTCCGTAGCGTCTCGTGGTGTCACGACACGCAGCTCAGGTCGCCAGGCCCTTCTGGGTCTCAACCTCGTGTTGGTTGGCGATCAACTTCAGGTCACCGGAAGTGATCTCGATCTCACGATCATTGCAACCGCTTCTGTCTCTGGTTCTCGCGATGGCACTGTTTTGGTCCCTTCAAAACTTCTCACCGAGATTGTTCGCAATCTCCCTGAAGGAGCGGTCACCTTCGAGGCCGACGACAACGAGGTTCGCATCGGATCCGGGCGTTCGCAGTTCGCAGTGAAGACCATTGCGGTTGATTACCCGCCAATGCCCGAAACCCCCGAATCTGCGGTCACGATCGACGCCGCACTTCTACGCGATGCCATCTCGCAGGTGGTGTCTGCTGCGAGCACTGACGAGTCCCGCAAGTTTGAACTCACGGGTGTTTCGATCGCCGCTCACGGAACGGGTATTCGTTTAGTCGCGACCGATACATACCGCTTGGCCATCCGTGACCTTCCAGGCACATCGATTCTTACCGAAGGTCAGAAGGTTCTGGTTCCTTCGTCAGCACTGAAAGAACTCAACCGACTTCTCACGACCGCTGAGAACGTCACGATTCGCCTCGCTGAACGTCACGTTTCGTTTGAGGTCGATGGCGTCCGTCTTGTGAGCCAACTTCTCGATGGAAGTTTCCCCGACTACGAAAATCTCCTTCCGAAGTCGGCCGATTCGCATCCGAACCGACTCACGATCGAACGCGAAACGTTCCTCGAAGCACTGAAACGAGTTGGGTTGCTTTCGAAGGAAAACACCAAGATTCGTCTCGACATCAAGAACGATTCTGTGGAACTCATCGCAGAAAGTTTCGATGTTGGTAAGGCGGACGAGGTCATTGATGCTCGTCACGTTGGCGAAGAACTCGAAATCTCGTTCAACCCCGAATATCTCCGGGCCGGCATTGAAGCTGCACCTTCTGACGAAATCACGATCGAAATTGCGCGACCAACAAGTCCGGTACTTATCCGCGGCAACGAGAGCGAAGATTTCTTGTACTTGTTGATGCCGATCCGAAACTGACGTGCGTCTCGCTCGTCTCTGGCTCACCGACTTTCGGTCTTATGCCAGCGCGGATATTGCCTTTGCACCCGGGCTCACTGCACTGCTTGGCCAAAATGGCGAAGGAAAAACCAACGTTATGGAAGCCATCGGCTATCTCGCGACCCTTTCGTCGTTCCGCGGTGCGCCGAACGATGCGTTAGTCCGAGCGGGAGCATCCTCGGCGATCGTCCGGGCAGAAGGCGAACGCGAAGGCCGTCAACTTCTTATCGAGGCAGAGATCGCGTCCACTGGGCGCGGGCGCGTCCAGGTAAACAAGCAGAAATTGGCACGAACACGCGACCTCCTTGGCGCGCTCCGCGTTTCAGTGTTCGCTCCCGACGACCTTGAGCTGGTCAAGGGTGGTCCCGCCGAACGACGCCGCTACCTCGACGATGCGTTGGTTGCCCGCCGGCCCGCTTTTGATTCGTTGCGCTCCGACCTCGACCGAATCCTCCGACAACGAAATGCCTTGCTAAAACAAAGTGGCGGGCGTTTGAGTCCTGAGGTCGAAGCAACGCTCATGGTGTGGGATGCGAAGTTGGTCGAAACTGGCGAAGCGCTCGCGAATGCACGGGACGAACTGGTTCAAGAACTCGGTCCTGCACTCGACCTTGCCTATTCACAAGTTGCAGGTCGTCCTGTTCCCGTAAGCGTTTCGTACGACGCTCCATGGCGGGTTGAAGGTTTGGCCTCAGCGCTCGAGGCAGCGCGGCGCGACGAACTTCGCCGCGGTGTTTCGCTAGTTGGCCCGCACCGAGATGATCTCGTACTACACCTCGATCAGTTGCCGTCGCGGACACACGCGTCTCAAGGCGAGCAACGATCACTTGCATTGGCATTGCGCCTCGCTGCCCACCGTGTCGTTACCGACGCAACTGGGTCCTCGCCGATTTTGTTGCTCGACGACGTGTTCTCCGAACTCGACCCCGACCGAAGCGCCGCACTTCTCGAGCATTTACCCCCAGGCCAAACCGTGCTTTCGAGCGCAGCTGGTTTGCCGCCGGGAGCCTCTCCAGAGTTGGTGCTGCGTGTTTCGAACGCAACAATTCGACCGGAGTAGCAACGACAACTGCCGCGTCACTGTTCCGGCGTGTTTTGATGCCGAATCCCTACACTGCACCAATGCCATGGGAACCGCTGCCTGACGCTTCAATGGGCGATCCCGTGTCGATGCACGCAAGCCTTGATCGCATCGTGCGTCATCTCGGTGGACCATCTGCCGATGTCACTACCGGAATTTTTGGCCGTTGGCCCGAACTGGTTGGTGACGCTGTTGCTGCACAGAGTCGTCCGGTTGCAATGAAAGGGACGACCCTCGTTGTCGCCGTTTCCGATCCAGCGTGGGCAACGCAGTTGCGATTTCTCGAACACGATTTGATCGATCGACTTCGAGCAGAGCTTGGCCAAGGCGCGATCGACGCGATCGATGTTCGTGTGCGTCCAGAACAGGCTGGTTGACCCTGTCGCGTCAACAAGTCCGCGCATCATGATTTGCGCGTCGTAATACCCGGAAAACACGCGTGTCACTGGTAGGATTGTTCGGCTGTGACAGACGCAGTTCGAACGTCGAATTCGCAGTTTGTACCTGTTGTTCTCGCAATCAAGACACCGGCGAAGTACCGGTAAGGGGAAGCCCAAAGCGTGGCGAAAACCACCGAAGAGTACGGCGCAAAAGACATCACGATCCTCGAGGGCCTCGAGGCGGTGCGCAAACGACCCGGCATGTACATCGGTTCAACCGGTCCTGCCGGTCTGCATCACTTGGTGTACGAAGTCGTCGATAACTCCGTTGACGAAGCAATGGCCGGACACGCAACGCGCATTGAGGTCACCTTGATGCCCGATGGCAGTTGCGAAGTTGTCGATGACGGACGAGGCATTCCGGTCGACAAGCACCCCGATCCCAAGATGAAGGGCATGAGTGCGGCCGAAGTCGTTCTCACTGTCCTCCACGCTGGCGGCAAATTTGGCGGCGGGGGCTACAAGGTCTCGGGCGGTCTCCACGGCGTCGGTATCTCGGTCGTGAACGCTCTTTCATCGCGCGTCGAGGTCGAGATCGACCACTCGGGCGACCACCACTACATGGACTTCACCAACGGCGGAAAGCTCACCACCAAACTTGAGGTCCGCGGAAAGGCTCCAAAGGGCCGAACGGGCACCACCGTTCGCTTCTGGCCAGATCCCACAATTTTTGATGAAACGGTGTTCCGAGCGCAGACGTTGCTCGAGCGGTTTCAAATGATGGCGTTTCTCAACAAGGGCCTTGAGATTCGATTCCAAGACAAGCGTCCCGAAGCAACCAATTCCGACGTCATTATCTTCAAGTACGCCGGCGGCATCGTCGACTTTGTGCGCCACCTGAACTCCTCCAAAGAGGCCCTGTTCAAAAAGGTCGGCTACTACGAGCAGGCCGAAGAAGATCAGGAAGTCGAAATCGCGTTCCAGTGGAACACGGGCTTCAACGCCGACGGCCTGCATTCGTTCGCAAATGGCATTGCCACCATCGAAGGCGGCATGCACGAAGAGGGCTTTAAAAAGTCCATCACCAATGTCGTCAACAAATACGCCCGGGCAAAGTCTCTTCTGAAAGAAAAGGAAGAGAACCTCACTGGCGACGACATTCGTGAAGGCCTCACCGCGATTATTTCGGTGAAGTTGCGCGAACCGCAGTTCGAAGGTCAGACCAAGGGCAAGTTGGGCAACGTTTCGATGCGTTCGTTGGTTGAAAAGGCCACGAACGAACGTCTTGCTGATTGGCTCGAAGAAAATCCGGCCGAAGCCCGCAAAATTGTTCAGAAGGCAACGCTCGCCTCGCGCGCACGACTTGCCGCTCGAAATGCTCGCGACGCCACTCGTCGAAAGTCCGCACTTGAGGGCGCGGGAATGCCCGACAAACTCAAAGATTGCGCAAGTCGCAATCCCGATGAGTGTGAACTCTTCATTGTCGAAGGTGATTCCGCCGGTGGTTCCGCAGTCGCTGCCCGTGATCCGCGCACCCAGGCGATCCTCCCCATTCGCGGCAAGATCCTCAACGTTGAGCGAGCTCGTCTCGACAAAATGCTGAAGAACAACGAAGTCCAAACACTGATCACCGCTATCGGTGCTGGTGTCAGTGCGGAATTCGATGTCGAAAAAATTCGTTACAACAAAGTCATCCTCATGTGTGACGCCGACGTCGACGGCTCACACATCCGCACACTTCTGCTGACGTTTTTCTTCCGCCACATGAAAGAACTCGTCGAGCAGCAGCATGTGTACATCGCCCAGCCGCCGCTGTATTCAACGGTGGTTGGCAAAGAGAAGATTTATCTCAAGGACGACACCGCGAAAGCGGCGTTCTTGTCGGAAAAGCCCGACCATAAGAAAGAGTTCCAACGACTCAAGGGTCTCGGCGAGATGGACTACGACGAACTTGGTGACACCACTATGGATGCCACCAAGCGCACCTTGCTTCAGGTCACCGTCGAACAGGCGTCGATCGCCGACGAAATCTTCTCGGTGCTCATGGGTGACGACGTTGAATCCCGCAAGCACTTCATTCAGACAAACGCGAAGGACGTGCGCTTCCTCGACATCTGAGGAAGCCGCCCGACGACAGGAACCACAGGCATCAGATGGCGAAAAAGAAGGCATCGGACGACGGCGAAAACACCGGAGGAGACGACACCGGATCTGGTGATGCTCCGCCGGCAACCTTCGGCACCATTGAGCCAATCGAGATTCAGGAGGAGATGGAACGCTCCTTCCTCGACTACGCGATGTCCGTCATCGTTTCACGTGCCCTTCCCGACGCACGCGATGGCTTGAAGCCCGTTCATCGACGAATTCTTTGGGGCATGTACGACCTTCGTGCCCTTCCCGACCGCCCCACCATGAAATGTGCGCGCGTCACCGGCGAAGTCATGGGCAAATACCACCCACATGGCGACTCCGCGATCTACGACGCATTGGTTCGAATGGGTCAGTCGTTTTCGTTGCGTCATCCATTGGTGCATCCGAAGGGAAACTTCGGCTCACTCGATGAACCACCAGCTGCTGCGCGTTACACCGAATGTCGTCTCGCGCCGATGGCGCTCGACATGCTTGCCGACATCGACGAAAACACCGTCGATTTCATCGACAACTATTCCGGGGAGTTCCAAGAACCTGTCGTTCTCCCCAGCCGTTTCCCCAACCTGTTGGTAAACGGTTCGCAGGGCATCGCTGTTGGTATGGCGACCAACATTCCGCCGCACAACCTTGGTGAAGTCATCGACGCGGTGAATCACCTTCTGCAAAATCCGGAAGCAACACCTGACGACCTCATGGAATTCGTCAAAGGACCCGACTTCCCAACCGGCGCGCTCATCATGGGTCGCCAAGGAATCATCGACGCCTACCGAACTGGTCGAGGTTCAATCAAGCTTCGCGGTAAGGCCGAAATCGAAGAAGGAACGCGTTCCGATTTCATTGTCATTACCGAGCTGCCATACCAGGTGAGCCCGAACCAGTTCATCGTCAAGGTCAAGGAACTGGTCGATAATCGAGAACTCGAAGGCATTGCCGAACTCAACGACGAATCCGCCAAGGGCAAGATGCGCTTGGTGCTTCGTCTGAAGCGCGATGCGCCGGCGCTCGTCATTCTCAATAACCTCTACAAGCGCACGCCGCTGCAAACGAACTTTGCGGTAAACACCGTTGCACTCGTCGACGGCATTCCTCGCACACTCAACCTCCGCGATGCGCTTGTGGCCTATATCGATCACCAGATCGAAGTCATCACCCGTCGTTCGCAGTACCGCCTTGATGAAGCGCAGCGTCGCGCCCACATCGTCGAAGGTCTTCTCAAGGCCCTCGATCTCATCGATGAAATCATCGCTGCCATTCGTGCGTCGGCCGACAAGCAGGCGGCACGCGAAGCGCTCATGGCGGCTCCGTTCGAGTTTTCGACCGAACAGGCCGAACATATCCTCGATATGCAGCTGTCTCGGCTTACCCGGCTGGGCCGTTCGCAACTCGAGGAAGAAATGGCGAAGTTGCGCGAAACCATCGCCGAACTCGAAGCCATCCTTGGCGACGAAGGCAAAAAGCGTGCAGTTATTGCAGAAGAAATGGGCAAGGTTCGTGAAACCTACGGACAGCCTCGACGCAGCCAGATCACGTTCGATGTCGGCGATCTCGACATCGAAGATCTCATCGACGACGAAGACCTCGTCGTCACTATGTCGGCGAAGGGGTATATCAAGACCGTTTCTTCCGACGCGTTCAAAGTCCAGGGCCGCGGTGGTCGTGGTGTTGCGGGCACAAAGCTTAAGGACGAGGACTACGTCCAGCACATCATCCACACCACAGCACACGCCTACTTGTTGTTCTTCTCGACTCGCGGACGTGTGTATCGCCTGAAGGCGCATGAAATCCCGATGAAGGAACGCACCGCGCGCGGCACCGCCGTGGTCAACCTTCTTCCGTTGCAGCCCGACGAAAAGATCCAAGCGATCATCGATACGCGTGATTACGAGTCGAACAAGTTCCTCTTCTTCTGCACCAAGAACGGTCAGGTCAAGAAGACCAAGTTCACCGAATACGACTCCTCGCTTCGCGCTGGCATCATCGCTATCAACCTCAAAGACGGCGACGAACTCGTCCGGGTCATTCCCACGAATGGCGGCGATGACATCCTCGTGGTTACCAAGGCTGGTCAGGCCATTCGGTTCGCCGAGGACGAAGTTCGGGCCATGGGCCGCGCCGCTGCTGGCGTTCGCGGCATGAAGATGCGCGCCGGCGACGAAGTTGTTTCCTGCGACGTCACTCGTGACGATGCCGCAATCCTCCTTGTCACCGATGGCGGGTACGGCAAGCGCACCCAGCTCGACAAGTTCAATCGTCAAGGCCGCGGTGGTCAGGGCGTTCGTGGCATCAAGATCAACGAAAAGAAGGGCTCCGTTGTGGCGGCCTTCATGGTCGGCATTGATGACGAAATTTTCGTGATCAATAGTGTCGGAACGGTGATTCGCATGGAGGTCCGCGAAATCTCTTCACAGGGCCGCGATGCCACCGGCGTAAAGGTCATGAATGTGGCCGACGGCGAAACCGTTGCGTCGGTTGCGCCGGTGCTCGGCACCGACGACGACTGAACCTCGTTCCTCGCTCCACTACCAACGCGACAGGTTCTGTCGCCTCCACTTCCCCCACTGACAATTCTTCACCCCGTGTTTCAGTTTTCGAACGGAACATCTCGGTGATTCACAGCAGGGGAGTGCGCCATGGTCCGACATGGCTCAGCGCGGCGTTGCCACTTGGATCCGGGTCAGATCGTCCCAATGGCGGCGTTGGTCCTCGCCATCGTGATGCTCATCGGTCTCCTTGTTGTGCGGCTCGGGATCCAGGTCGATGAACGGGCCCGAGCGCAGTCGGCGGCCGACGCCGCAGCGCTTGCTGGGGCGACGGAGGGCGAGGACATCGCCGGTTCAGTAACCCAAGCCAATGGGGCCGTGCTTGAGTCGTTTGTGGTGCAAGGCTCGGAGGTCGAGGTCGTGGTGCGCTTGGGGGACGAACGAGCTACCGCTCGGGCTCGTCGGCAGTGGTGACCCTGTCGGACACCAAGTGTCGTGATGCGTACACTTCGACGATGACCGTCGACCAGACGCCCGGAGTGTCCATCTCGGCGCCCCCGACTGCCTCCGCCCCTCCACCCCCACCAAACGCGGCTGGGCGGGGGCAGATCAAGGCAGTGAAGGCCCGTCAGGTTCAACGGGTCGTCACCCGACTCGACCCTTGGTCAATGCTGCGAGTGTCGTTGTCCTTTGCGTTCTGTCTTTGGATGATCCTCGTCGTCGCTGGCGTGTTGCTGTGGCAGGGCGCCGTCGTGACCGGCAGCATCAGCAAGGTCGAGGACTTTCTGGCCCAGTTGTTGGCCGAAAGTTCCTTCACGATCGACGGACTCAAGGTCTTTGAGGGCGCCACCGTGGCCGGATTGGTGCTTTTTCTGGGCGGCGCTTTGTTCGCCGTCGTGACCAGTGTGCTGTTCAACCTGATTGCTGGAGTCTTTGGCGGGCTTCGGTTTACGGTGGTCGAACTCGAGACGGCGCAGGTGGCTCCAGACCAGCGATCCTGAACCGGTTTTCCCCGTTGCAGGGGGGTCCGGTATGGTGACGCCCCGGCCAGTTCGGGGCTATAGCTCAGTTGGTTAGAGCGCACCCCTGATAAGGGTGAGGTCGCTGGTTCGATTCCAGCTAGCCCCACGATGAAGATGATCCGACGGGCCATGGTTGCCATCGGCATGGGGGCGCTTGTCGCCGCCGCCGTTCGGCTCCGCGGATCGGGTGTTGCCCCACCCCGATCAGGTGGATGGCGCGAACTCTCCGGACCCGGTCTCGACTGACATGGCTCGCATCGGAATCTTGGGTGTTGGCGCGGTTGGCGCGCGTCTCGCTCGACAACTCGTCTCGACCGATGACGACGAGGTTGTGCTTCGAGACGAACGACGTAATCGCGTTGAAGTGGTTGCGAACAGTCTTGGCGATCGCGCAACGATCGATCGCGGTGCACTCAATGATCCGCTCGATGTCGACGTCGTTGTGTTGGCTGGCCCGGCGCGAACGCAAGCACATGTTGCCGAACAGTTTGTTCGGCGAGGCATTCATGTCGTGAGCACAACCGACGACCTCACCGATGTTCGGGCCCTCTTGGCGCTTGATCAGCACGCGCGTGAACGCAACGTTCACGTCGTCATTGGCGCCGGTTTTGCTCCAGGACTTACATGTGTCCTCGCTGCGCATGCTGCAAAAAAATTCGAGTACGTGGACGAAATTCACATCGCGAAATCAGGAACCGGTGGCCCGGCCTGCGCACGCCAACATCATCGTGCACTCGGCCGCGGCGCGATCGACTGGCGTGACGGATCCTGGGATGCGCGACCCGGTGGTTCCGGACGCGAACTGTGTTGGTTCCCCGACCCGATTGGTCCGCAGGACTGCTACCGAGCAGAGCTCCCTGATGCACTCTTGGTGGTTCCGGCATTCCCGGGTGTGCGACGCGTTACTTCGCGTGTGTCGGCCACTCGTCGAGATCGACTGACAGCTCGGCTTCCTATGCTTTGGCCCACCGACCCGGAAGGCGGGCCCGGAGCCGTTCGTGTCGAAGTTCGCGGGCGTAGCGACGGTCGTGGTTCGGTGCTGGTCTACGGAGCGATGGATCGACCTGCGGTTGCTGCAGGCGCTGTCGCTGCAGTTGCGTGTCGATTCATCGTTGAGGGTTCGCTGAAGCGATTCGGATCGGCGGGCTTGGCCGAGTCCGTCGATTCGCTTGCCTTCCTCTCCGAGCTCGCTCGTCGAGGCGTGAGAGCGGCAGTTTTCGAAGGGGAGAGCGGCCTCTAAGCCCTTGCTCGATCCCGCAGTCAGGAAATTTGACCCGATCGAGGCAAGAAAATGGGCCGGGGTGACCAGCTATGTGACCGCGCGGGTTCCTAGGGTGTCCATCCGGCACGAATGGGTTGCGGGGATAGTTGGCGAAAGGGGAGGTTTCGCCGACTTCTGGGAGAGGGTGAGTGCGAAAGCACAAAGGGGGAGTCAGATGAACGGTCAATCGATGGATCCCGAGGTTGCAGCATTGGTGGACAGGGGGCTCGCAGTCGTTCCCAAAGTGGTCGCCTCGATCGCCGCGAACTTTCCTCGCCATGTCGAGCGAGCGGAACTTATTCGAGCCGGAGCGCTCGGTGTTGTTGAAGCGGCATGGAGATTTGATCCGGCACGAGGTGTTCCGTTCGAACGATTTGTCGCGCTCCGTATTCGCGGGGCGGTGCTCGATGCGGTCCGTGCCGACGATTGGGCGCCACGATCACTTCGCGCTGCCGCGCGACGAATTGAGATGGTCGAAAACTCGCTCACCGCTCGCTACGGACGGCGACCAACAACGGAAGAACTTGCCGCGGAATCAGGCAGCACGTCTAAACGTGTGCTCGAAGTTAGGGCACGTGTTGCAACCAGCAACGTTGGTCGACTTGATCACGGTCAGAGCGATGACACTGGCGCCGGATTCGGTAGCGAGGAACTTATTGATCGCGCTCAACCCGATGTGGTTGACATGCTCGAGCAGGCGGAACTTCTGGCGTATTTGCGCCAAGCGATCGACGGACTTTCCCAGCGTCAGCGCCGGGTGATCCTTGGGCAATTCGTTGATGGTCAGACAACAGCACAGATCGCGAGCGAACTCGGTGTGACTCGTTCGAGAGTGAGCCAACTTCGAACTGATGCGCTTCACGAACTTCGTCGCTCAATTACAGGGCAGTACGGAACAGTCCCAGATCGCAAGGACCAATCAACTCAAACTGCTGCTGCGTCATTTCCGTTGTCGACAACTGCCTGATCGCCTTCGTTGAGCTCGGTGAAGCCACCGCTAAGCACGATCACGACAGCGACACCGACCACGATCCCCAACGCGAGGCCAACCGAGAATCGGACGACGCTGGCCGCGTAGGTGTTCGGTACGAAGACTGCAGTGAGTGTCGAGACGTTGAGCGCGACCCACCAAGCCAACGCGGCCACTGCACCCACCATGGTGGTGACTCGAAGACGCCGAGAAACGTGACGAAAAAGAACGCTGGCGATTGCGAGTGCTCCGGTGAGAAGCGACGCGAGAAGCGGTAACCACGGATGGGTAAAGCCGGAGGGGGTAGCAGTCCAACCGCCGCTTGCCACGACGATGGCCAGGGCAGCGCCGAAGAGCGTGGAGACCGAACAGATGGCCCATGCCCTGCGGAAGCCCAGGATCACGATTGTGGCTGCAGCCACGATGGCAAGGAGCACCTCGAGCAGTGGGGCGTGGGAAGGAAGCTTGGTCAGCTGACCACGAACCACGAGCGGCATATCGTCAACCGTGAGAAGGACGGTCCAGTCGGTTCCCGTGGTGACGCCAGGCATGGCGTGGATGCGGTGGTCGTGCCACGCCACCGAACCATTGCTGCCAATCCTCGACCATTCAGGTGCTGCGGTGGGGTCAGCAGAATCGGGAACGGATCCTGAACCGGTGCCGGTTTTGTTGGACCACCAGGTGGGGGACTTGAGATTCGCCTGCACTTCACCGTCGGCGTTGATCCGTAAATAGGGCTCATTTCGATAGCCCAAAATCAGTGCGGTGTGCTGTGGTTGGACGGTGAGCTGAAGCGCTTCGCCACCATTGAGAACTTCGATGCCCACCACATGGGTTGCTGGCGCAATCGAGATGATTGACGACTCCCAATCGGTGGCATGAAGTGAAAGCGCACTTGCTTGAGTCATGGTTGAACAAACGAACGCGAACGCGATCGCGAGAACAAGCCCGATTCGACGCACAAGAGTGGTCAAGAAGCTCAGCTCTTCGTTGGCTTCTTGCGGTACTTGAGGAAAAGCACTCCGGCACCAATCGCAATCGCTGCGCAGACCCCGATAAAGACGTACCGACCGCCGGTGCTGGTCTTGCTGCCTTCGTCAGTCACGGCGTTTGATTGCGTCGCCATCCGAGCAGTTGCTGTCGTTGACGAACCATTGCCGGCAACGACCGACGTTGTGGCTGACGTGCTGTTTTTCGGCACCTCAATTTGAGGAGCAGGATGACTTGCTTCTGATTCATCGCCGTTGTCATCCTGAATCCATGCGATCTCTGTGTTGTTTGTGCAGGTTTGGATAGTTGGAAGTGTGACGGTTTCGCCGGCCGGTTGTGCCAATACGAGACTGAATTCGAAGTCTCCAGACTTTGTTGCCGCGATGGATCCACCCGTCCACGAGATTTCTGAGGTGGTAACCGTAGAGGTCCAGCCCCCCGTGTTGGTGCCGGTGACGTCAGTGGCACCCGTGGGCAACGAAACGCGAAGGCCAGTTGTCGGGTTGCCGTTGCAACCATGTTCCAGAGAAATGGTGATCGCGGTGCGACCCGCTTGCTCTGCCTTCGCAGTTGCATCGGCATGGGCGAATGCTGGGCCCGCAAGTGCGACAAGTGCTGCAAGTGAAGCGGCAGAAGCAATGAGAAAGCGGCGACGGAGTGTCATGTGAATCCTTGGTGGTGATTAGCGACGGATTGGAACTTCGAACGAGGTGCGCTGTTCGGTGAAGTCTCCCGTTCGAACGGCGATGGTAACGGTCCAGGTGCCAGGAATTGAGAATTCGTTTCCTTGAATCGTGAAGACCCCTGGTTCTGAAGCCGGAACTTGCCGGGTGATCGGCTCCAATCCGGCTGAGGGTTGCGAGAACTCAATGGTCATGCTGTTCGCCACATTGAGTGGTTGTCCAGTTCCGTCGGCGTACCGGGCGATGACGGTGTTCGGGCCCACAATCGCAGGATCAACCGAAAGTTCAACGGTCCCGGTATCGACCCGTTTGCTGACGTCGAATCGAGTGGTTTTTGAAACGGCGGCAGTTCGAGCCGGGGGAATGTTGACGAGAATTGCGGTGAGGCAAACCACCACGACGAGAAGCAACGCTTCAGTTCGAACCGTGCGAAGCAACGTTGCCCAACGAATCGAAAGATCGTTGGTTGTCTCGGTCGGCGTCGTGAGTGAAGGAACGAGCGTGCGTCGATTCCATGCGGCGATGATCACAACAATGAGGGTGAGACCGACTTTGGCGAGGACGAGTTGACCCCACGTTGTCGTCACGATCGCATGCAGGCTGGCGTTTGAGCCGGTGACGGTGAGGGTAAGTCCAGCAATGGCCAATGCAATGACGGACCAGAAGGCCATGAGAGAAAAGCGGCTGATGATTCCTGCCGTTGAACGAACCGTCTCGGCAGATCTCAGCGAAAGGACCATGACCAGTCCGATGAGGCCTCCGAGCCAAAGCGCAGCTGCAGTTGCGTGGACTGCGTCGGCAACAAGAGAAACCGCTCGAGGGGCAAGTTCGGTTGCGTGTCCCCACACAGCGAACGAAATCGTGACGGCGAGTCCGCCATAGAACGCAAAGGACTGCGAGACGACTTTTTTCGTGATGTCAGTTGAGAGATGGACGACAGCAAGGCCAATCATCATCAACGCAAGGGACCAGCCCAGGTTTTGGTTGAGAACATCGCGGAGCACATTTGTGTCGGTGATCGCGCCGGCACCTTTACCCGTGAGAAGCGCGGCCTGGCTCATCACGACACCGATCGCGCTGAACAAGGCGAGGATCGAACCAATCCGAACAAACGGAACGATTCGCCAACGATCAGCATCGTGATCGTGGATGAAGGCTAAGAAGAACGCGACGCCAGCGGCGATGAGTGCTGCGAGATACATGAGGGCTCGGGAAATCCCACCGATGATTCCCCAAAGCCGATCGCCGCTCGCCTGAGGTTGCGCACTTCGGTCGACCGCTCCGGATCCGACACCAAAGAGGAACGAACCACTTACGGGGTGGCCATCAGCGGAAAGTACGCGATAGGTGGCGACGTAGGTTCCATCAGGAAGCGGCTGGGGAATTTCCGTGACAAGCGTGCGGCCGTCGGTGACTTGGCTCTTTCCCGCGTCCACGTGAGTGCCGTCAGCGTTGAGAACGCTGAGCCCGCCAGAAGCCGTACTCACTGGTTCGTTGAAGGTAACGCTGATTTCGCTCGGAGAGGCGGGGAGCGATTGCCCGTCCGCTGGAGTGGAACTCTCGACGGTGGCGTGGGCCGACGCAATCCCAGTTCCGAGAGCGAGAACACCAACCAGAATCGCGATCGTTGCAGCGAGTTGTCTGGCGATACGGGACATGAATTCTCGTTTTCCACCGGTTGGGCAAGACTGTCCGGGTGCCTGATCGTATTCCCGTCCCCGCTCTCGCCCAGCGCGGTCAGTGTCATGTCTGAACACGCGTCACCGATCGCGGTTGAGGGACACGACGTCACTCTTGCCTATGGCCGCCACCCTGTGTTGCGCGATGCCTCATTTGCGTTGCCCACTGGCGCTGTCACTTCCCTCGTGGGCCCGAACGGCGCAGGCAAGTCCAGTTTGTTGAATGCGATCGTGGGCTTACTACCGGTTGAATCGGGAACACTCACCGTTAATGGCGGAACCCCAAACGACATGCGTCGTCATGTTGGCTACGTCATGCAATCGGCAAAGGTCAATGATCAGCTGCCGGTCACTGTTCGTGAAGTTGTATCGATGGGGCGGTTCGCAACTCGGGGAGCGTTCGGCAAGATGACATCAGAGGATCGCCAGATCGTGGATGAGTCAATAGACCGCCTCGAGTTGGGCGACCTCACCCGGCGTCATCTTCACGAACTTTCTGGAGGGCAACGTCAGAGGGTGTTTGTCGCTCAAGGACTTGCACAAGGTGGCGACATTATTTTGCTCGACGAACCAGTCACCGGTCTCGATGTCGTGAGTCGTCAGCACATTCTCGATGTCGTTGACCAAGAACGCGCCGCGGGCCGCACGATCGTGATGACTACGCATGATCTTTCAGAAGCGGCGGAAACCGATCACGTTTTGCTCTTGGCTGGTCGTGTCGTGGCCAGTGGAACAGCAGAGGAAGTGCTGACTGCTGCAAACCTTGCCGAAGCCTATGGAGGCCGGTTGTTGCGTTTGGCCGACGGCATCGTGCTGATTGATGATCCCCATCATCACGCGCATGGTCACGATCACACCGTGTGCGAAGACGATGACGAGAGTTAGCGGTTGTTGATCGCGGCGATGACCGCGTCGTGCACGACGCCGTTTGATGCAACACCAGACACATTCGAACCCGGAACGAGAGACACCTCGTTGCCGTCTGTGCCGGTGAACATCCCACCAGCCTCTTCGAAGATCACGGGCATGGGCGCAATATCCCAGAGTGATACCTGAGGATCGACCATGGCGTCGAGAGCACCGCACGCGACCATTGCGTAGCCGTAGCCGTCACCCCAGGTTCGCAATTCGAAACCGGCTCGCTTCACGCCGAGAAGTGATTCGTCACTCCATGTTCCGAAGCCACTCGTCGAAAGGACACAACTCGCGGGAGCGGTTCGATTGCTCACGCGTACAGGCCGGCCATCGCGGAAACATCCGAGGCCGCGCCCGGCGTACACCGTTGTGTTGAGCGCGGGAAGGTTGATGACACCGATGAGTGGCCCGTGTTCGTCGACAACCGCAAGAAGGTTCGAATAGAGCGGAACGCTGCGAGTAAACGCCTTTGTGCCGTCGATGGGATCAACGATCCACGTGCGCGAACTACTTCCGATGTAGTCGTCAAGTTCTTCTCCGAGTACGGAGTCCTCGGGATGAAGGACGGCAAGGCGATCACGGACGATTTGTTCGGCACCGCGGTCGGCCTCGGTGACGGGTGTCCCATCGCTCTTCGTGATGATGTCCAGAGCGGGATTGTCGAACCACTGCATGGTGAATGAACCAGCAGCGCGAAGGATCTCAACAGCATTGTTGAGCATCGTTTGATCAGCGGGCGGACGCGGGGGGAGGAGTGCCACGGGTCAATCGTGACACGAAGGCAGCGCGAATCGGTGTCGCTTTTCTTACTTCGTGGTTGGGGCTGTCGCCCCGAGCTCAACCAATTGATCGAACCATGCGCCAGCGACGACTTTTCCGAGCATGCCGGCAGCGAGATCCTCGGGCATCGTGAATTCAATGACGTGCATGATGCCGTCGATAGTCATGGTGAGTTGAGGACGCATCATCGTGGGTCGCGAGCCAAGAACAATGTCGTCTGGCCACGCATCGAAAATGGTTGTCCCCTCCAAGTTCTCGTCGTTCTTCTTTGTTCGTGATCGCGGAGATGGCCCGAAGGTGAAGGACAGCTTGCCGCCGGCGAAGTGGAGGGTGCCTCGACGCCGGCCTTTTTCCCGCCGGTTTGGTGCGCGCGTCACCGGTACCGCAACGGGATCGTTGTCGGCAGTGGCTTGGACGAGACGCCCGGGCTCAATCGCGTACTGCTCAGCACCTTCTCCTCGAACCACTTGAATCGTGTTGGTGATCACGAGTGCGCCAATAACAAGTAGGGGGAGGACAAGGATCCAGGGCGCGCCGGTCGAAAGTACGAAGAGAAGAATCAGCGCAACTCCCCACCACACAACCAAGTTGAGGTTTCGGCGCGCACGCGCTTTGGCACGTGTTGGATTTGGATCCGGCGTGTGGTTGATCCGGGCCATGTCAGGAGGCGCCGAGTTCTTTCAACTGTGCGTACCACTCACCGGCAACAGTGGGGCCGACAAACGTTGCACCAAGATCCCATGCGGGGAAGAAGCGCAGTGAATGGTTGACGCCACCGATTGAAAGATCGAGTTGTGGTCGCATGAAGCTCGGGAGGGTAATGACCTCAACTCGATTGATTGCGGAATCGAATCGCACCTGATCCTTGAGGCATTCGAAACGAAGTCGTTTGCCATCGCAGATGAGAAAGCCACGTTGCGGCGGTTCGCCGCGGACTCGAGGGCCTGGGGACCACATCGCATGTACCGAGACGGGCTCGGTAGCTGTTGCGCTCCGCAGCTCGTTCTTTGAAAGCGTTTCTGCGTCGGGGCCGTCGGGTCGACGAGAAAGTCGCATTGTTGCGATCAGCAGGACGGTGAAGAGAAGTGCGGGAAAGACAAAGATTCCATTTCCGAAACCAATCGGAGCAATGAAAAACACGAGAATGAAGAGCCAGGTACCAATCACCGACCACACGCGCTGACGTCGAACCAGCGGAGGGGCCTCTGGTCGGTCGGGACCAAATCGTTTTGCGTTCTTCTTTGAAACAGCCATCGGCGAGACCCTACGGGGTTTGGGTGGACGCGCCGATGCGCAGCGATTCAGGCGCGGGTCGGTCGATTGGTGGAGGATCACCAATCGACCAGCCGAGATAGACCAAACCAACGGTCGTATCGGTTGCGTCGAAGCCGCAGAAGTCGCGTAGACGGACAGAAGTCATTGCCGCACCGGTCGACCAGTAGGACGCGAGACCGGCTGCCGTTGCGCCGAGGAGCAGCGTTTGAATTGCGGCCGAAACGGCGTCGCGATTCTCAGCAGTCAACGTTGCGTCTTCGTCGGCGATGGAGGCCACAGCGATCAGGACCGGTGCCCTGAGATATTTCGAACGCGCCTTTTCGATTTTGGTTTGGTCCCGACCCGCCTCGATGAGGTCCTGGGCCAGTGCCTCGCCAAGCTGTGCTCGGGCCGATCCCGAGATGATGCGAAACCGCCATGGAAATGTGCGCTTGTGATTTGGGGCCGTGGCCGCAAGAACAATCAGTCGGTCGACGAGGTCGTCGGGAACGGCCTTGTCAGGATCGACCCGAAGTGAGGAGCGGCGTTGCGAGGCGATGGCCTCAAAGGAAGAAAGTGGATCGACGGATCCGGCCGGGGCGGTCATGATCAGGACAGTACTGCCGACCATCAACGGAGTTTCTTGTGCCTCTCATCCAGATCAACATGCTCGAAGGCCGCACCCCTGAGCAGAAGAAAGCCCTGCTCAGTGCCGTGACCGAGGCCGTGCACACGTCAATTGGAGCCTCCCTTCCCTCCATTCGGGTGTGGGTAACTGAATTCTCTGCCGAGGACTACATGGCCGAGGGAGTTTGGCAGCCCGAGAAGGCCTCCCCGTCCGCCTGAGAAACTTGTCCACAACCGTTTCCACAGGCGCTGCCCCCTTGGTCCCCAGACGATTCCACAAGTTTTTCCACAGGGGTTGACCGACGCCGGGGGGCCTGCAGTAAGGTGAGCAGTCCTCGGGCGGATACCGGGCCTTTCACGATCACGTCTCCGACGTGATCAGACGAGGAACCATGGCCACCACATCCCCCCGCAGTGCGAAGCAGCACCGACTGACTCGGCGAACCCGTCGATTCACCGCGCTCGCGGTGACGGCGTTAACGCTGGTCGGAACCGCTGGGGTGGCCATTGGTTCGTCGGTCAATGCTGGCGCCGTCGCCACTGATGCCCGGACGCAGCGAGCCAATGTTCGTGCCGAACAGGCCAAGGTTGCCGCTCAGGTCGATGCCCTCGAGGGTTCCAAGGCGCAGGTACTTGCTGCGCTCAACACCCTGAACGAAAACGTTCGTGGTCAGCAGGCAACGCTTTCCGAAGCTCGACGCCAAGCCGAGACAAGCGCCGCCGAAGCGGCACAGGCACAAAAGGACGCGGCACAAACCACTCGCGACCTTGATGCACTTCGAGCACGCGTCGCGAAGTATGCCGTCAAGGCGTACGTCGATCCTCCCGGTGAGGAACTCATGCGTCGTTTCGAAGCGGCTTCGGCACAAGAAGATGCCACGCGTAATGCGTTCCTCAACATGCAATCTCGCGGTGATTCCGACGTGATCGATCAGCTTCGTTCGACCAAAGCACGACTCGAAGAGGAACTGGCTCGTGCCCAGGCGGCAAAGGCCGCGGCGGAATCCCATGCGGCCGAAGCCGAAGGCGCATTGCAATCATTAACGGCCGCTCAGTCGCAACAACAAGCCTTTGCTGCACAGGTTCGTCAACGTCTCGACGATCGCCTTTCCGACGCCGCGTATTTGTCGAAACTCGACGCTTCTTTTGGTGCATCGATCGCTGCTGAAGAAGCGGCCCTCGCAAACGCGGTGGTTGGTATTCCGACGACTCCGCCGAGCGGAGGAAGCGGGGGTGTGCCGTCGAATGGTGGTGGTTCGACGACCACGACGGCGCCCGGTTCAGGTGGTCCGAACGTTGTTCCGCATCCGCCACTGACGACCGTTAACGGGATCACTGTGGCCTCAAGTATCGCAACTGATCTCCGAGCGATGATGGCGGCAGCGTCGTCCGCTGGCTTCAACCTCGGCGGCTACGGCTACCGCGATATCAACGTGCAGATTCAGCTACGCCGACAGAACTGCGGCACCTCGGACTATGCGATTTGGCAGATGCCGGCTGATTCGTGTTCGCCACCAACGGCTCGCCCGGGCCTCTCATGGCACGAACAAGGCCTCGCCATCGACTTTCAGTCGAATGGATCGTTTATCAATTCGCACAGCGACCCGGCCTTTGGTTGGCTCGCAGCGAACGCAGGACGGTTCGGATTCACAAACCTTCCCAGCGAACCATGGCACTGGTCGCATCCAGCCTGAATCGGACACATACCCGCTCGCACCCTTGACCTAGTGAAGCGCGTTCTCAAGCGCGAGGTGACGGCGGTACCCTGACCTCGTGGGCTCCGACGTTATTGAACGCCAAGAAACTCGACCTTCTGATCCAGGGATGGAAGAAGGAAAGGTCGCGCACATCATTCGCAAGGACGATCAGATGCGCGGCTATGTGCTTGGCGAAGAAATCACGGCGTTGTGCGGCGAGAAGTTCATCCCGACTCGTGACCCCTATCAGTACCCCGTCTGCGAAGGCTGTCGCGCCGCGCTCACACTGATGAACGGCTCCGACTGAACTCAGCGTTTCCTCGCTGCCTTTCGCGCGGCCGGGGCTAGGGTCCGTTCCGTTGGAGCCGAGAGCAGTTTTGGCGAGGGGGAGTTATGTATCCGGGTGAACACGGGCGTACAACGCCGAACAAAGCCGCAGTAGTTATGGGTTCTTCGGGGACGGTGGTGACCTACGCCGAACTCGACGAACGTTCGCGGCGACTGTCGCGCTTGCTCCACGATCGCGGTCTCGTGCGCGGTGACATGGTTGCGTTGTTCGCTGAAAACCATCCCCGCTATTTCGAAGTTGCCTGGGCCGCTCTGCGTTCGGGCATGTATCTCGTGACCGTGAACCGGTATCTGCAGGCGGAAGAAGCTGCGTACCTCATTACCGATTCGGGCGCGAAGGCGTTCATCTCCACGACGAATCAGTCGAAGGTGGCGGCCGAGATGCTTGAGTTCATTCCCGACTGCCCGGTGCGATTGATGATGGACGGGACGGTGGATGGCTTCGAGTCCTACGAGGACGCCATTGCGGCCGCAAGCGATGAAGTGTTCGCAGAACAGCATCGTGGCGACTTCATGCTCTATTCCTCGGGAACAACTGGTCGACCGAAGGGCATTAAGCGTCCCCTTCCCGATCGGATGGTTGACGACGAAGGCGTTGGCGCCATCGCGATGCTTGAGCAGTTCATGCTGGGAATGAGTTCAGAG
This sequence comes from uncultured Actinomycetes bacterium, assembly GCA_937927725.1. Lineage (GTDB taxonomy): Bacteria > Actinomycetota > Acidimicrobiia > Acidimicrobiales > Acidimicrobilacustridaceae > Acidimicrobilacustris. The sequence goes on along the minus strand of CALBSE010000011.1, from coordinate 34,880 downwards.
TCGGTGTACTTGTGCCCAGCGCCGCTGTATCACTCCGCTGCGATTATCTGGTCCTGTGGAGTTCACGAACTTGGCGGCACAGTTGTTGTGCTCGAGAAGTTCGATGCGGAGGAATTCCTGCGTGCCGTCGAGCGCAATTCGGTCACCCATGCCCAGGTCGTGCCCACGATGATGGTGCGAATGTTGGCGCTACCCGACGAGGTCAAAGCGCGTTACGACATGTCGAGTCTTACTTGCATCGTGCACGCTGCGGCTCCGTGTCCGCCGGAAGCAAAGCGCCAGATGATTGAGTGGCTTGGCCCAATCGTGAGTGAGTACTACGCCGGCACCGAAGGTAACGGCATGACGTTCCTTACATCCGAGGAATGGCTTGCGCACCCCGGCTCTGTTGGAAAATCCGTCAACGGCGTTCCGCATATTTGCGATGAAGAAGGTAACGAACTCGAGACCGGCGGAATCGGGCTGGTCTATTTCGAACAACCGAAAGCGAATTTCGAATATCACGGCGATCCTGAAAAGACGAAGAGCAGTCGACACCCGAAGTTCGATAACTGGATGACCCTCGGTGATATTGGTTATCTCGACGAGGATGAGTTTCTGTACCTCACCGACCGTCGCGCATTCACCATCATTTCTGGTGGCGTCAACATCTATCCCGCCGAAATTGAATCGGCGCTGATCATGCATCCCGATGTTGTAGATATCGCAGTGTTCGGTCTTCCTGATCCGGAGTTTGGCGAATACGTGCATGCCGTCGTACAACTTGAGCCCGGGGTCGCCGCCGACGATGCCACGGTCGAAGTGCTGCGAGCGTATGCACGCGAACATCTCGCAGGGTTCAAAGTTCCGCGCGTGTTTGACTTCCGCGACGAACTGCCCCGACTGCCAACAGGCAAGCTCTACAAGCAACAGATCCGCGACGAGTACCTCGGTCGGTGACAACCTGCCTGTCCTCGGTGACGTGATGGCCGATTCTTGATGGAGGACCCAATGGACCTGGTTGCAACAATTCGAGGAACGGGATCGGTGCGTGAATTCACCGACGAGCCAGTTGCCGACGATGTCCTGAACCGCGTGCTTGATCACGCCCGCTTTGCGCCGAACGGCGGAAACCGTCAGGCCTGGAAGGTGGTGGTCCTGCAGGACCCGGCCGTTCGAAATGCAATGCGAGATCTCTATCTGGGTCCATGGAGCGACTACTTCGCACTGACCGTCGCCGGCTTTACGCCTTGGGCACCGATTGGTGATCTCGAGGCCGAGGCACGCGTGGTGGAAGCGGGTCGTCAGAGTGATGAGTACGACGAGATCGTTCGCGATCGCGTTGAGATCACGTTTGGTGCGCCGGTGATTTTGGCGGTGTTCGGAGACCTTGAACGCTTGGTCGCGACCGATCGTGATCTTGATCGGTACACGATGGTGGCTGGTGCTTCGATTTATCCGTTTATGTGGAACATCATGCTTGCGGCTCGTTCCGAGGGCCTCGGTGGTGTCATCACCACAATGCACGCGCGAGTCGAACCAGAAGTCCGCGAACTCCTGCACGTTCCAGCAAACCTTGCGCTTGCGGGCGTGATGATGCTCGGACATCCGGTCCATCAGCCCACGAAGTTGCGCCGTGACCCAGTGTCATCGTTCGCAACAGTTGATCGGTGCGATGGCCCCTCGTTTGGAATTGATTCGTGACCGACTGGACAACGGTTGTTGTTGTCGTCGACGAAAGCGATGTCGATCTCGTTTCTGGGCTTGTGTGGGACCTCGGCGTAAGCGGAATAGAAGAGCAAGCGCTTCCTGACGGCACTGTTGAACTTCGCATTGGTTGTGAGACCACGACTGCGCAACACGCGCTTGAGGTGCTGGCCGAGCGTTGGTCGCCAATCGCGGAATCGGTAGCTGCCGATGCGGGTCTCGATGCATGGCGGGATCACGCGCAGGTTTGGCGTGTGGGTTCGATCGTGATCGTGCCACCTTGGCTGGAGGTTCCGGCCGACGTTGCCGAGAACGATCTGGCGTTGTGGATTGATCCGGGACATGCGTTTGGAAGCGCCTCTCACGAGACCACTCGCATGTGCCTTGAGGTCATTGATGAACGTGTGACTCCGGGCAGCGCAGTGGCCGATATTGGCTGCGGAAGCGGTGTGCTTGCGATTGCGGCAGCACGTCGCGGCGCAACGATGGTGGTGGCAACCGACATCGCTCCGGACGCAATCGTTGCGACACTCGACAACGCCCGTCGCAATGACGTCGACGAACTCTTGGAGGTCTCGACCGCCACTGTCGAGGAACTCCGCCCGAGCGCGTTCGACCTCGTTCTTGCCAACATCGGATCGGCCACATTGCGTTCCATGTCGGCGGCATTGATGCAGATTGCGAAGCCTGACGGCATCCTTGTTCTCAGTGGACTACTCGCTGAACAAGCCGACCTTGTCGTCGAGTCATTCGAACAGGCGGGTGCTCGTTGCATCGAGGTTCGTGCCGATGGCGAGTGGCGCACTGTTGTGATGAATCGACCGTGCTGAGAAACTGCACAGCGCGTCACGAAAAGGTTGCCGACTCGCACTAGGTTTCGCTCATGGCTGACACCAAACCCTCCGTGACCATTCCCGACACCGCCCCTCCGGCTGACCTCGTTCTTGAGGACATCGAAGTTGGCACTGGCACCGAGGCCGTCGCTGGCGCCAACGTGACCGTGCACTACGTGGGCGTGGCCTGGAGCGACGGTCAGCAGTTCGATGCGTCGTGGGATCGCAACGACACCTTTGAGTTCCGTCTCGGTGCCGGTCAGGTCATCGCGGGCTGGGATCAGGGCGTTGCCGGCATGAAGGTGGGCGGCCGTCGCAGCATCACCATTCCGTCGCACCTTGGGTATGGCGATCGTGGTGCTGGTGGCGTCATCAAGGGTGGCGAGACCCTCGTGTTCGTCGTCGACCTTCTGAACGTCGGCTGAACGCCGACCTACGACAACGCTGAACGCCAGCGCGAATAGCGGCTCGGCTTCGGCCAACTAGTGACCTCGGGCAAGAGCGGCTCGAAAGTTCCGGCGCGCACGGACCCGACCCACACACCCGCGCTGTAGGCCACATCGTCGGCGAAGCGAAGGGCCACATACGGAAGCGGCGAAATATCGGGTCGGATTCGGATCCAGTCGATGACCGAGGGCGCGAGCACGCCCGCAAGGAGGGCCAACTTGAGTCTGCGCCAGGGGAGAAAGGCGATCGCCACCGCGGTAGCTGGCCAGAGCGGACGAACCAAACCCTGAGCGATTGTGCGACCGGCGCTGAGGTGACCTCGACCGGCGAGCTGCGTGGCCACCGCCATTGGTCGCGACAGCGCATCAAGCTTCCCGCCGAGCATTCCTGCGGTGGCGCCGACGACGGCACCGGCGGCAAACGGATGGCCAGTCGCTACAAGCCCCCATGTCGCAATGCTCCAGCCTGAAGCTTCAATGGGCACGAGTGCACCGGGGTGCCGTTTGGCGAGCGGACCAGCCGAGGTGCCGTAGTCGAAGCGGCGACGGAGCCACGCCCAGGGCGTAGTGCGGTGACGATGGCCGACGGTGACGCTCGGTTCGTAGCGAACCGTGTGTCCCGCTTCGTCGAGTTTCCAAACAAGATCGACGTCTTCGCCAACAGCCATTGCCTCGTCGAAACCACCGGCGGCGTTGAGCGCATCGACTCGGCAAACGAGTGCAGCAGAGGGCACATAGGAAATGCGAGTGCGGGCTCGGACCCGACCGCGCTGTGTGCCGCGATCAAGTGATGCATGGACGCGTTCGTAGCGGGAAAGCAACGGATGGTCGGGAGCGCCGAGCGGTTCGATCGATGTGATGCGCGGCGCAACAACCGCAACCGCGGGGTCACCGAATTGTTCGAGAAGCGGTTCAATCCAGCCCGGTCGAGGAAGGCAGTCAGCATCCAGAAACGCAACGAGAGGCGTTGTGACTTCGTGAAGACCGGTATTGCGAGCAGCAGCTGGTCCGCCATTTGTTGCACGGCGAACGCACGCCACGCTTGTTCCATGCGTTGTCTTCACCGGAACGACAACGGGATGGTCACTTTTGTCATCGACCACGATGATTCGAGCCACCTGGCCAATGCCGTCGAGCAATCCGGTTTCAAGTTCGCCGTGAACAGGAATGACGACCGTGACATCGTTGAAGGTGAACGGTGTCGAAGCGGGAACCGGCTGCAGAAGACCGCCGTCGAGAAGCCGGCGCACAAGTGAGGTCGCACCTTTGCCGGGCGGAACTGGATTTCCGTTCAACAGCGAGTCGACGAGGTCGGCGCCTTTCTCGCTGATACGCACGATGCGAAGCGGAGAGCCACCGAGCAGCACGGTGCCGCGCTCTTTGCGTTGTAGCGAAGGATCCGCAACGACGTAGAGACCCACAAGATCAGCGGTCATCGAGGAAACACTTTGTCGATCGTAAGAGCAAGATCAGCGATGAGACCAAGAAAGAGTTCGTTGCCATGTTCGGCAGTTGCGTCCGTCGGATCACCAAGAACTCCGTTGTCACTGACCGACTTCACGCCACCGGTTTGAAGATCTTCAAGAAGTTCGCTGAGTGGAGCCGTTTCTCCCGCTTCCATTGCATCGCTTCGCACGCATTCGGGATCAATGGCGAGAAGGATCGAGGTTTCACTGCGACCGGCGTGGGCATCGCCACCGGGAATCGACGGGGACCACGCGACAACAGTGCGAGCTTCGAGGCGGAGGATGGCGCGCGCCGCCAGAAGCGCGTCGCGATTTCCGCCATGTCCATTCACAAACACAACGCCAGTAAACGCATCGGCAGAGCGCGCTAGTTCTACGAGCACCGTGGTGAGCGCGTCGGTGCCGATCGACAACGTGCCATCGAACCCTGCGTGTTCACCCGAGGCACCAATCGCAACCGCGGGACCAACGACAAGATCCTCACGCAGTTCACAAACATGTTCAGCAATCGCAGTAGCGATGCGAGTGTCGGTATCGAGCGGAAGATGGGGCCCGTGCTGTTCGAGACTGCCCACGGGAATCAGCACAATGCGCGGCGAGTCCCGAACATCGGTCCATGTCAGATCGCCGAGAGCGTGCGCTGAAGCCATGTCTGACATCGTCGCACCGATGGCAGGGTCTGCCCACTCGTTAGCCAAGAAGTGCTTCGGCCAGTGCCTCGGGGACGGCGGATGGCCCGGTGACTCCCACGCAGCGGCCTCCGACAGCTCCGGCGAGTTCAACAGCACTTTCGAGATCGTCTGCGGGAGCAAGGACCACGAGTTCGTCGAGAATTGCTGCAGCTTCGACGGGGTCGTCGCCAGCGGTGGCGCGACCGTCGGACAGCAACAGTGTGATGCGACGTGAGGCCGAGGAACGAGAAAGTTGTGCGGCGGCGGTGCGAAACGCGAAGGCAAGGTCAGTGGTGCCAAAACCGCGGAGTCTGAAAAGTTGGTTGACGACATCTTCTGCATCGCGCCCAGATCCTTGTGAGGCAATCACGATCGCGTCATCGGAAAAAGCAACGACGCTGGTGTCGATCGGCGCTCGCCATAACGACGCGGCGGCTGCGACCGCCGCAGTCGCCAAACGCTCTCCGCCCATTGAGCCGCTGCGGTCAATCAACAGACACAGCGCAAGATCGGGCTTTGACCAATCGCGGGCAGTGAGATCTTCTAGTGAGGGTGCCTCACCGCGGGCTCGAGCAGAAGCGATGGTTTCGAGACTGCGATCAACATCGAGTTCGCCGCCATAATCGGCGCGCCGATGACGCAGTCGGCCAATGCCTGATCGTTTTGGTGCACCGGTGCGAACAACATCGACAACAACTCGACCGGCAAGGGAGCGTGCGAGTTCGCGCAGTTTTTCATCGGTTGCGCCAACTAATTCGGCCAGCAACGTGAGTGTCTCGTCGGGGTCATGGCGAAGTGCGTCGGAAAACGCTTCTTCATCAAGGACACCCACCTCGGGCGAAATCTCCTGGAACGATTCGTGCTGCTCCATTTGTCGACGTGACGTGGACTGACGGCCGGCTTCCGCTAGCGCTTGTTCGGCTTCTTCGCCTTCCAGCACGCGCTCTTCGTCGGGCGCCTGTGGGGGTTTGCTACCCCCGCCACCTTGTTGAGGCGGCGGGTTCAGGCTTTTCCCGGGTCGGTCTCCGTGTCGGGATCATCGGTTTCGAGCGGATTGGAGGCCCAAAGGTCGCGCACAATCGCCTCAGGAGTGCGCCCGGAACCTTCGCGAACGCGAATGCGACCGGAAAGCGCGGCAAGCGCCGCATCCAGCCCGAGTTCTTCGTCGGTGACATCGAGTTCACGCAGCGATGCGAGTTGCTCAGCGATGAGTGAGAGATCAATTGCGCCGCGAACAGATGAACCGACGCGCAGATCGGAGTGGTCGCGGGTGGCACGAACGACGCGCACCGCGCGTCGGCCCACAGGTCCTGCGCCAGCGCCCTTTGCTTCGCGGGCAACAATTTCAGTCTCTTCTGTTTCGGACTGATAGCCCATCGCAACTCGCGAAACACGGTCGTAGACCGCAGATGAAATGCGAGCCGTGCCGATTGCGTCGAACGGATTCATGGCGGCGACAACACGGAAACCCGGTTCGGCGATAACACGACCGAGGCGGGGGATGTTGAGTTCGCGCTCACTCATTGCCGTGATGATCACGTTGAGCGTTTCTTCCGGAACTCGATTGATTTCTTCAATGTAGAGAAGAGAACCAGTACGAAGGGCATCAACAAGAGGTCCGTCAAGGAACACGTCAGCGCTGTAGCCATCAGTAAGAACACGAGCTGGGTCGAAGGTTCCGACTAAGCGTGCCGGCGTGAGTTCAGCGTTTCCTTCAACGAAAACCAGTTCGACACCGGAAGCGTGCGCAAGGGCTCGAAGCAGCGAGGACTTGCCGGTGCCTGGCGGGCCTTCAAGAAGTACATGGCGCTCGGCGGCGAGCGCAGCAACAACGACGTCGATCTCGTTGCGACGGCCAACAACATCGGCGCAGATTGCATCGACAGCAGCGCGGTTAAACGAACTCATGCGCGGAAACCGCCGTCGACATCAATGAGAGAACCCGTAAGTGCGGCGGGTGCGTCGACACACAACCATTCGATGGTTGCTGCGATTTCATCGGGATCGATGAGTCGGCCAATACGGGCTTGGTGGGCAAACCCCTCACGATTCTCGATGCCGTAGATCGCGGCGGACGCATCGAGCATGCCTGTTGCGGTTGAACCGGGGCAGACGGCGTTCGCGGTGACGCCGCTGTCCGTGAGTTCGGCTGAAAGCGCTTTGATCAATCCGGCAACACCATGTTTGGCAGCGGAGTAGGCCGCGAGTTGTGGAAGGCCGTAATGGGCGGCTGCTGAAGCAATCGCAACAAATCGACCATTTCGTGGCGCAGGTGCAGAAAGCATTGAAGGCAACGCGGCGCGTGCAATGTTGAACACGCCGGTGAGATTGATGTCGATCATCGAACGCCAGACTTCGTCGTCGGTCTCCCACAGCGGAGCACCGCCTGCGACGGCACCAGCCGCGGCGACAACAACATCGATGGAGCCGTGATGCGCGACGACAGTCTCGATCACTTTGGCCAATGCTTCGGGATCGCGAACATCGGCGGCATGAGCGTGGCCACGTCCACCACACGCGGCGGTGGCCTCGTCGAGGTCCTGGCCTTGCGCCGGTCGGTAGGGGCCGGGGATTTCGCCGTGGCGACCGGGTGACTCAAGCGGAAGATCGATGAGAGCAATGGTGAAGCCACGGGCAGCAAGTCGGGCTGCGGTGGCCGCGCCGATACCGCGAGCGGCACCGGTGACAACGGCGACGGGATTTTCACGAGCCATAACTGTTCCTCCCCAGAAGGGGAATCCTACGGGTGTGGCTCGGTCGTGGACATTCCCAGCGCTGGGCGGACTGCGCGAGGCTGGACCCATGGCTGAACCAGTTGTGATCGACCCCACAGATTTCGATGCGGTGGGTGTTCTGACTGAGGCCATCGTGTCGCTGCGGGCTCACGTGCTGATCAGCGAGGTCGACGCATCGGCCACCGTGAGTGCGCCCGAGGGATGGCATCCGCTCGTGATCAACGCCAAACAGGGCGGAAGCAGTGTTCTGATCGTTCGGTTCAACGAACTTTCGGCCTCACGTCTCCGTAACGTCGCCGATGCATTGAGCAAACGCGGCTGGCATCTCGATGAAGACCGTGAAGGCGCAACGCTTCGTCAGCCGCCAGGAACGACGGCGACCGATTCAGCATTTGAGGTGCTTTCGGCAATCGGCATTGGCGGAGCGCCTACCGATCCGCGAATCGTTGTTGCGCGCGATGGTAACGGCAACGAGGTCGACCTTCAGCCCTAAGCGGGGTCGATGACGCCCAACTCGGTGTACTGCGACAGAAGCGCAAAGTCGCGATCGTTATGCAACACCGGTTGGCCACATCGGATTGCTGTCGCTGCAATGAGGCAGTCAGACATTGTCCGAATCGTGACGCCATTTTGCCGACAGGTTCGATAGAGCAACGCAGCGGCTTCGAAGTCCTCAGGTTCCGTGGGTAACAACTTCGCCCGGCCGAGAAGGTGTTCGAGGTCGGTGAGCTGCTTTTCGGTGCGTGCACCGGCAAGAAGTTCCATCACAATCGTCCCAGTGACTGCGGCTCCATCGACCAGTGCCTCTTCTACGAGGTCGGCGATTGCGATGTTTGAGTTGCGCAGAAAGTCAATCCAGGCCGATGAGTCGACGATCAACTCCAAGGCTCAAACCGTCGCATTTCTTCGAGATCGCCGTCCCATCCGGTGCCGCGCATGGCTTTGGCTTCTTCAACGGTCATGGGGACGATGACGGCTTTACGCAGGGCGTAGTTGACCGCTTGTCGTTTGGTTGCGAACCCGTGCTGGGCCATGACCAGGGCGCAAGCTTCCTCATCTATATCAATGTTTGTACGCGCCATACACACACCATACACCACGCATACACCGACTCTCTCAGCGGGAATTTCTGGGCGCGTGGCCGAGGGACTGCGGGTTTCTGATTACAGCGTGCCGAGGTCGTGCAGCGGTAGGGGGAAGACGACCTGTTCGTGCTCTGGGCCCGGCGCGATGGTGCGAGAGAACGAGCCATAGCGACGGCGGGCCAGCCACCAGGTGCCGTCATGACGTTCGAAACGGTCGTGGTACACGCCGTACGCGTTGGTGCGGCGACCATCGCTCATGTTCTGACGAAGCTCTTGCATGTACATGCGGCCGCCGGCCACACCTGCTTCGACATCAACCTCGATCACGGTGTTGAGGATCACGAATTCGAAAAATTCGAACGCCTCGAGTTGTTCGCCGATGAAGTCGCCGATGGCCTGCGGACCGTCGAACACCATGTGGTTATCGCCGAGGTCGAGTTCGAGCTTGCAGCCCGGGCGCATGATCTCGTGGAGTTCGGCCCATGCACGACGGGTCACGATGTCGGCGTAGCGATTCTGCAGCCGACGAATGTCGAGGTAATCGAGCGCATCGGCCAGTCGTTCTTCGTTCGTCTTCATGGTTCCCCCTTGAAAATGCCGACCGTAGCCGTCCGAGCGGGGCGGTGTACCTGTGTGCAGGCTCGGGCAATCTTTGCGAGGATGCTCACCTGTCGTTTCAAGGGGGAAGTCATGGGCGAACTTCAATCGCGCGAGAAGTACAACGAATTAGTGGCATTGCTTCAGCAGGCAGGTGACGAATGGGTCGTTCCCGGCCCGGCCATGAGCGATGACGATGTGGCCGAAGGTTACCGGAACCTCACACACATTCTCCAGAGCGCGCTCTACTCACACCAGGAGTTCGACCCCCAGCGACCAGTCTTCAATCGCATCGTGTCGCCCACTCGGTCATTCACCGGTGACAACTCAGACGCGATCTACTTTGAAACTCCTGTCGCTCCAGGGAACGAATACATCGTTCGGGGAAATATTGCCGGCGCGGTCTACACCTCGTTCACGATGGAAGCGGGTGCGGCCGACGGTTCCTATGCCACTCATACCTCGGGCGTTCTTAATGACACCGAGATGGACATCGATGCCGATGGCAATTACGAGATTCGACTCGGCGGTCCCGCCGCCGATCGGAATTGGCTCGAGATTCCTGCCGATGGAGGGCGCATCACCACGCGTCACTACTTCGAATTTCCATGGTCCTCGTCAGCCTCACAAACCTTGCATGTGCCGATCAGCATCGAGGCAGTCACCAAAGTTCCCGCACCTCCGCGCTGGAACGATGAACGCGTCTCGGCCGCATTGCAGCGAGTGATTAATCACGTGCGTACCAAGACCGTTGGTTCGGTCGCGCCTTCGGAAGACACGCCGATTCCGTTTGTGTCTCGCATTCCTAACGAGCTTCCGCAACCTGTGGTGCCAGGAAACATGGCCTTTGCTGCGTTTGATGCCGCCTATGCGATGGCCCCGTATCTCATCGGCGATGACGAAGCACTTGTCATTCGTGGTCGTTGGCCCGAGTGCGTGTTCGGCAATATCTGCCTCTGGAACCGTTGGTCGCAGATGTATGACTACGTAAACCGTCAGGTCAGTCGTAACCGCGCGAACACCACACTGAACGCTGACGGAAGCTTCACGATGGTGCTTGCGCATTCTGATCCTGGACACCCAAATTGGATCGACACCGAAGGTCGCAATCTCGGCACCATGTTCTTCCGTTTCTTCCTTCCTGAAGGTGAGATTGAGAAGCCGTCATGTGAAGTCGTGAAGTTTGCTGATCTCACTCCCGATTTGGTGTGAGTGATGGGTGATGCTGCGCTTCACACACAACGTGATGGCGCGGTTGTCACCGTCACCATCGATATTCCGCCTCACAACATTGTTGGCGCGGACTTGGTGATCGGCCTGTTTGGGTTATTACCTGAACTCGAAGCCGACGAATCGGTAGCAGTCGTTGTCTTTCGCAGCGCCGATCCCGACTTTTTCTTGATGCACGGTGATGTCGAAGCAATCCTGGCGTCAACGCCATCGAGCGAACCGGTAACCGAACCAAATATTGCTGCTGCACTGTTCGAACGGCTGCACAACGCGCCGTTTCTCACCATTGGATTTCTTGATGGGTATGCACGTGGGGGCGGCTGTGAATTCCTCTCCGCGCTCGATCTACGCGTCGGAACTGTTCGAGCAATCATCGGTCAGCCCGAGGTCCCGATGGGGATTCTCCCTGGCGCTGGTGGCACCGTTCGGATGGCCCGCCAACTCGGACGGGCCAAAGCGCTGGAAGTGATTCTGAGCGGACGCGACATCGGCGTTGAGGAACTTCTCTCAATTGGCTGGTTGCAATCGGTAGTTGTTTCCGAGGATCTCAACATCGCGCTTGATGTGTATGTCAAACGATTCGCGCATCTTGACCGTCGATCGGTTCTTGCGGTGAAGCGAGTCGTGAATGCCGCGCTCGAGAACGATCCAGCTGCGCTCACCATCGAGAGCGAAGAACTCAACACGGCAATGGTTGCGGGCGCACATCGTGAGCCAATGCAACGGTTTCTTGCTGCGGGTGGACAGACCCGCGCCGGCGAGGTTGGATCGATTGATCCGTTGCTCAACGCCATGCGCGGTAGTGATTGAGCGGCGCGTTCAGACTTTTCGCATGACGTGATGCGGTTCCGCCGGTAACGCAACCTTGATGGTGTCACCGACTCGCACCGTTCCGCCTCGCACCACGACAGACATTACGCCATTACGAAAAAGCTGCGGCCCCGTTTCCGGTTTGAATGAGACCGCAGCGCGAAGCCCCTCTTGAAATTTGTCGATCTGTGAACAGGGATCGCGAAAGCCAGTGAGAGCAACGATTACTTCGTCACCAAGGGTCAACGTTGTCCCAACAGGAAGGTCGCCGAGTTCGATTCCACTGGTGGTGACATTTTCGCCGAAGCCGCCAAAGGGAACGTCAAAGCCCTGTGAGCGCAATCCTTCGTGGATCTCGCTCGCCACGAGATGCACCTGGCGGAGGTTGGGCCGACTCGCATCCTTCTTCTGTCGACTCACATGTTGAGTGGTGGGCCCGGAGTGGGCATCGCCTTCAATGCCGATGCCGGCAAGAAACACCGCTTCGGTGATGCCGGGTTTCGAGAAGTTGTGCTCGCCGTCAGCGTGCAGGCTGGTCACGATCCCGTTGAGTGAATGAGTCATGAGTTCAGTCTGCCCTTACGTGGCTAACCGGTGAACGCAGGAGCAACCGGTTGGTCGGAAGTTGTGGTGGTTGTTGTTGTCGGAATCGGGTCGGTTCCAACAGTCACAAAGAACGCGTACGCGGCGTAATTGGAACCAATACTCAGATTGTCCCCGTACGCAAAGACTCCGCAGACACCGTCATTGGTGCACGAAAGTGAATCGACAGAAGGGTCAGTGATTCCTGATGGCGATGAAATCTGCAGAGGGGTTGTCCACTCGCGGCCACCAAATCCCTGCAAGAAATCGTTGTTTTCTCCGACGACTGCAAGGCATGGTCCCGATGGTGTGCAGGAAACCCCATTCGCGTTCCCAGCGACGGCGGTATAGGTGAATGTTGCCCAACCATCGGTTGTCGTCAGTAGAAATCCGTTGGTCCCCGTTGAATCCAAATAGCGACCAGCAGCGATGCAAACGGCAACAGTCGAACACGAAACCGAATTGATTACTTGCCAAGGGGAGGAGCCGCCACCATCCGACGGCGTGTCGACAATCTGAACTGACCAACCACTTGACGAGTGAACGGCGATCCATGCGCGAATGGTGGAATTAGGGCCGTAGGTCCATCCTCCGGTGGTGCAGTTCGTGAGTGTTGGGCACGAGATATCGCTGGTGAGACCCCCACCGAAACCGGTTCCGAACGGGAGAAATTCGGGAATTCCCCAAACCCCGGAGCTACTGGAAATGGAAAAGATTCGGTCCTGATTTCCGCCGCCAGGAGACATGTATCCAATTGCGGTGCACCCACCGGGTTCTGCACACGAGACCGCTTCAAGGGAATCATTTGGTACGTGAGGTACACCAACCGGGAAGTCAATGATCTGAGCAGTTCCGAAGCTTCCACCGACAGAGTTGATTACATACGCATGAGGGTCGAAGTTGGTGGTGACTTGGCCCACGATTGAGCAGTCAAGGTTTCCTGCGCAGTCGATTGAGTTGACTTGCAGGTACTGCGTTGGACCGACTGAGCCGCCGAAAGTGAATGGTTGACCGAGTGTCCAAATTGGTCCGAATCCAAGTGCGACGAATCCTTGGTCATCGCCGGCTTGGTCTTGGTAAATGCCGGCGGCGGCGCAATTACTGTCCGCGGTACATGAGACGACCTTGAGCCAAGCGTCTCCATTGACGATGCCAGAGGGAAAGGCGATTTCGAAAGGAGCGGACCAAACTCCGTTTGTTGAGATGGCGACGAAGGGAATCCGATTTCCGCTTCCCATGACATCTCGGATGTACCCGACTGCAGCGCAGTTGCCGGGAGACCAACATGAGATTTGACCAGGATCCGAATCGACGTTTCCGAAACCACTCGTGTCGAAGGCGACGGGGGCGGTTGAAGTCATTGCTGCGCTCGCAGGAGAAACTGTTGCGATTCCAAAGAGGACAATTGCTGCGTACGCAACAGCGATGCATCGCTTCACAAGCATGGAAACCTCACGATTTTACTTTTGGGCCGGTTTCAGTTCGGTCCGTTATCTGAAAACGGGAACCTAGCAGTTCACCCCTCTTTACGCTTCGAGATGACTCGAGGGCGAAGGAGCGATGAGTCAGCGCACGTCAGTGAATTTCACTACTCGAGTTTCCAATTGCGTGAGTGGTTCTGTCGGCAACAGGAATCGCCAGAACATGGTTCCGTGCTCAAGGCCTCGCGTATCGAGCCAATTGGGAAGACCCGGGTCAGAGTGGGCGAGGATCATCCGCCAGGAACCGTCGTCGTCGAGCTCGGTCTGCACGCGATTGAGTGAAACCAGACGTCGGTCGTAATTGGGCGTTTGCATGTGGTTATTGAACAGCACGATGTTCGCGAACGTGCAGTGCGGCCATCGGCCCCGAATCTCGAGCGCCTCATCGGGCGCGAGCTTCCAGCGGGCAGATCGATAGATGTTGTCGGTCGCCGCGTAGCCGATACCGAGATTGCCATCGTGGTCAGCAGGGTTCGTGAACGTATTCGGTTCTGCCGACACCCACGGGATTGCTCCCGGAGGCATCGGGTTATGACCCCAATCCACGGTGACCGAACGGAGGAACGTGATGGCCCGACGAATGTTTGCTGCCACGGCGGCATCGTCGGGGACAGGAGGTGCTCCTGGATCAACGAGGGGTTCGATCGTGAGGGGAATGTGAAGGTTTGGATCAAGCGCCGCACAGCGTTGCCATTCGAAATAGTGACGAGTCGTGATCGAACCGGCCTCGGGATCAAGCCGCAACCAGTTGGGCCCTGACCCGTTTGGTGACGCAATGAGTTCGTAGTTTCCCGCTGCATCGACCTCAAACTCACTGTCGTTCAGTGTGTGTCCGAGCTTCTGCGACATTGCACCGCCGGCGGTCCCAATTTCGACGGTGAACGAGGTGTAACAGGCGTTCGCGATGTTGCCGCGAATTCGGTAGGCCTTTGTCGGATCAATCACTGTGCCGTAATAGACAGTGTCGGGGTTGTCGCCGAGAAGTTTTTTGTTGGGCATGAACCAGCGATTCCACCGGGGACGCAGAGGGTCGGCTTCGAGCCAAAACTGCAATGAATGATGCAGACAGTGCATGGCGAATTCGCGATAGGACGCACGATCAAGATCGGAAACGAAGTTCCATCGTGCGTTGTTTGCATCGGTGTTGATGGCGGCAACAAGTTCGGCCAACTCGGCCATTGCAACTGCAGATTCCATGAGTCCCCCTCGGACGGCTTCGTCGATCCTATGGGTCGGATGCACGCTCTGTCGCGGCTGTGATTGGATGACGTTTTGCGGATTTGTAAGGAGAACTGGTGTCGCTGAGCCTTGCCCCTGAACTCGTTGAACCCTTTGTTTCTGGTCTTCTTGGTGTCTGCGATGTCGAAGGAGGCATCACCGAGGAACAGCTCTCGGTTTTGCGTGCGATCGTGACGCAGGTGTGGCGACGACCCGATCTAGATCTCCGCACGCTCGCGACGCTTGAGCCTTCGCAACTAGCAGACGCGCTTCGGTCTTCAATCGATCGCCGTCATTTTCAAGAAATGATCGTGACCCTCGAGGCGTGTCGACATCCGTTGACCGACGCGCAACTCCTTCGAGCTGAGGAGTATGAAGCCGCGATTGGCATCACCGGTCCTGATGCTGCGTTGTTCCGCACGATGGTCGATGAAGGAACTGAGCGAGCAAAGGCGGACTTTTCCCGCTTTCTCGTTGGCAGCGTTGAAGCACGAGTGGAACCTTCGCTTCGCGAGGTGTCGGTTCCTGATGGTGCAGCTGAGCCAGAGCTTGTTGCTCGCATCGAAGCATTCCGCGAATGCGCCCCGGGAACTCTTGGTCACGCGTACGTCGAGTTCTACGACATCGCGGGCCTTCCTCTTCCTGGCGTTGAGGCAACGCCGATGAATCACTTCTATGTCGGTCATGACATGACGCATGTGATCTCGGGAATCGGAACATCGGCAGAAGCCGAAGTCGCACTGAGCGCGTTCCTCATGTCGATGACGGATGACTCGGTGAATCGGTCAGCGTTGTTGGCATCGCTCATCGTGCATGAGGCGGGCTTTGGCGATTCAAACAAGGTGAAGGCCGAGCAGGGCATCCTCGCTCGACCGGGCGCTGCCGAACTCTTGGCCGCCGAGATTGCTCGGGGCGGTGAGTGCGTCGCTGATTTTTCCCGTGTCGATCATTTCGCCATGGTCGATCAGCCACTTGCCGATATCCGTGCGGAGTTCGGTGTTCTGACGCCGACCGATCCTGACGACGGTCACCACTTGTTCTGGTGAACAACCCGCCGAATGGGGCCTGAGAGGAGCCTCCCGGTAGAGTTCTCCTTCGTTCTGGGAGGGTTGAGATGGCCAACAAGTGGTTTGAAACCGTTGCCGTGGCACAGCGCCGGGCCGAGAAGCGTCTGCCGAAGTCGGTCTATGGGGCCATCATCGGTGGCGCCGAGAAGGGTCTGTCGCTTAACGGCAACCTGACCTCGTTCGACCAGCTCGGACTCGCGCCTCATGTGGCGGGCCTTCAGGCCGAGCGTTCGATGAACACCTCGGTGTTTGGTCTCGACATTTCAATGCCCGTCATCATTTCGCCCACTGGCGTGCAGGCCGTTCACCCCGAGGGTGAAGTTGCCGTTGCTCGCGCTGCGGCAAACCGCGGCATTCCGATGGGTCTTAGTTCGTTCGGTAGTCGTTCGATGGAAGACGTTGCTGCCGTGAACTCGCAACTGCTTTTCCAGATGTACTGGAGCGGTGGCCGCGATGTCATGGTGCAGCGTCTCGAGCGCGCCAAGGCCGCCGGCGCCAAGGGAATCATCCTCACGCTCGACTGGACCTTCTCCAACGGTCGCGACTGGGGCAGCCCCTGGATCCCCGAGAAGCTCGATCTCAAGACGATGATCAAGTTGTCGCCGCAGGCGCTTTCAAAGCCCAAGTGGCTGTTCGCCTATCTCAAGACCGGCAAGCTTCCCGACCTCAGCGCGCCGAACATGGCCCATCCCGGTCAGAAGCCGCCGGCATTCTTTGGTGCGTACTACGAGTGGATGACCATGCCGCCTCCCAGTTGGGAAGACATCGAATGGTTGCGTTCGCAGTGGGACGGACCTTTTGTGGTCAAGGGTGTGTGTCGCGTCGACGACGCCAAGCGCGTTCGCGATCTCGGTGCCACTGGCCTTTCCGTTTCAAACCACGGTGGCAACAATCTCGACGGAACGCCGTCACCGATTCGTGCACTTCCCGCGATTGCCGCTGCGGTTGGTAGCGAAATCGATGTGGTGCTCGACGGTGGCATTCGCCGCGGCAGCGATGTTGTGAAGGCTGTTGCTATGGGCGCGAAGGCCGTGATGATTGGCCGTGCGTACCTCTGGGGTCTTGCTGCCAATGGTCAAGCCGGTGTCGAAAACGTTCTCGACATCCTGCATGGCGGAATCGATTCCTGCTTGCTTGGTTTGGGTAAATCGCACATCAGCGAACTCACGCCCGACGATGTCATCGCCCCTCGCGATTTCTTCGTCACCCTCGGCGACAAGTAGCAAGTCCCCACTCTCCGAGTAGGAACTACTCCGCTCGTTGGTCGCGCAAGGTTTCCAAATACGGCAGCGCAGCTTGATCCTTTGGCCTGTTTGCTGCGCGCTTTGATGCAACGACGTCATCGAGTGCTGCAACCCAAACTGTGACGTCGGTTCCGATTGAAAGTTCGATCGCGCCTTCTTTCCAACCTTCGTAACCCTCGAGCGGGCCTGATGGTTGGAATGCAATATCGATATCCCCGAAGTCGCTCACGAGATTCAACATGAAGCTTGAGTTGCGAAGGAAGTGCTCATCGATCTTCGCTGCGAGTGACTCACCCTCGGTGCGAATTCGAACATTGAGCCGCTGAAGTGCACTCGCTAGCCGAGCAAGATTGTTGTCGCTCCGATCTGGAACAAGATCGATGTCTTGCGTTGAAAGACTTGATCCGTGCATCACCGTTGCGATTCCGCCCACGATGACGTAACGAACGCCCTCCTCGTTCAGGATCTCGCAGATCCGAACGGGATCAAACATCAGTCAACCACTGACGAATTCTTCGATGCTTCTCGCATCGCGATTTGTGCGTTTGCAACTGCGACCATTGTGCGAACTCGTTCAGGAACACTCATTCGCAATTGAGCTTGGATCTGAGCTACATCGACGCCGCGCTCGTCTTCGAGACCGTCTGAACCTGCACGGTTGATCTCGTTCGACGACAACTTGGCCATGAGTGAATCCTACTGTCAGAGGATTGAAACTGGAATGCGCTTCTTGCCGACGCCTACTGGCTTCGAATGATCAACGCTGACGGTCGGACGAATTGCGCCACCGTTCGCTTCAAGCTCTGCAAGTGCCGTTTCGCCTTGTCCGAACACACATTCCGGATCGGGAGCGTCAAGCGGAAGACCGGTGAAGAACTTGGTGGCCATGCAACCGCCACCGCATGCGTCGTAACTGCCGCAGGAACCACATGCACCGGGGTTGGTGGGTTCGCGCAGTTCGGTGAACAGGTCAGACGATTGCCACACCGCTGCAAAGCCACCTTCACCGTGAATTGAGCCGGCCTTGAAGTTGTCGTGCAACACGAACGGGCATGCATACACATCGCCAACTGGATCGATGAGACACACAACGCGACCGGCGCCGCACAGGTTGAGACCAGGAAGTGGTTCGCCAAGGGCAGAGAGATGGAAGAACGAATCGCCCGTGAGAACCTGCGGGCGTGCAAGCAGCCAGTTGTACAGCTCGATCTGTTGTGCCTGCGTGGGATGCAGTTCATGCCACGTATCGATGCCGCGACCAGAAGGACGGAAACGAGTGAGACGAAGTTCGGCGCCGTATTCATTCGCAAGTGCTTCGTACGCGTCGACCTGCTCGACATTTTCGCGGGTCATAACTACCGACAACTTGAACTGACCGAAGTCGGCATCGCGCAAGTGATTCATTGCAGTGCGAACTCGTTCGTAGGTGCCTTCGCCGCGGACTGCGTCGTTCGTAATCGCGTCGACACCATCAAGCGAGATCTGAATGTCGACGTAATCCATCGAGGCGAGACGCTTGGCGTTCTCGGCGTTGATGCGGCCACCGTTGGTCGAGAACTTCACGCCAACGCCCTTTTCCACGCAGTATTCGACGATCTCGAAGAAGTCGGGGCGCAGCATCGGTTCGCCGCCACCGATGTTCACGTAGAACACCTGCATCTCGGCGAGCTGATCAACAACGGCTTTCATCTGTTCAGTCGACAACTCGTTGGGGTCGCGACGGCCAGAGGACGAAAGGCAATGCACACACGCAAGGTCGCATGCGTAGGTCCATTCCCATGTGAGACAGATGGGGGAGTTGAGTCCCTCGGCGAGTTGATCAGTGAGCGCGGTCATGCGGCATCTTCCTGGACGAGAAACTCGCCGGCGGCGAGGGAGGTCAAAGCTTTTTCGAACGATGGCCAACGCTTGGCGTCGAGACCAGCGGCATCGAACGCGGCGCGAGCCGAGGGTTGGGCATCGAGGGACTCAACAAGCGTCACCAGGTCAGGCGAACGCAAGAACGTGAGTCGGCGATTGCCGTAGTGATAGGCGAGCGCGCCGAAGGGTTCGGGCCGCAGCGCGACCCGTTCGTGGAGCCGCCAAGGGCGGTCGGCATCGAAGGCAACGGCGGTCATGAAGAGTGAACGCCCGGGGGCGTTCGGGCGGGTCTTAGTAGACGCCGCACATGCCGTCGATGGAGATCTCCTCGACGAGCATTTCTTCTTCGATGGCCTCGTCGGTGTCGACGGCATCAGTTTCGGTGATTTCGAGCGTCTGCTCCATGGTCCCCTCCGGGTGAAATGACTGTTCACCAGCCTAACCGGGCTCAGGAGCGAGGCACGAGGCGACCGGTCTGCAAGCGCTCAGCTGTAGCGAGCTGCGCGAGTGCCTGGCGGATTCATCACGCCGGGCTTGGCATCGGGGTTGTCGACGCAGACTTCGCCTTCAAGGCCATCGGGATCGCGCCAGAAAAGACTGAGAAACGGGCCGAAATCGGTGACGAAATCATCGGTCGAGCCCTTGGCCATGAGCCGCTCACGGATGGTCTCGAAGGCTTCGAGCGACTCAGCCTGCAGAGCGAAGTGGTCGACCCGACCACGGCCAAACATTGGTGTCTGACGCTCGTGTTCGGTATTGCCCTCGATCTCGAACACGTTGACTTCCGACCACTCGCTCAGTTTGAGAACAGCAAGCCGGGGACCTTTGCCCTCGGGGAACTCGGAACCGTCGCGTACGAGCTCTGCATCGAAGACCTCGGTGTAGAACGCGATCAGCCGGTCAAGATCTGACGTAATGAACGCGACGTGGTTGATTCCCTTTGTGAGCATGGGACCAGTCAACCAGCGTTGCGGGCTTCTTCCACGCGCCCTTCGGCCAATGCGACGTACTCGGGGTCGAGTTCCATGCCCACGTAATGGCGGCCGGTGCGCATCGCAGCAATGGCGGTTTGTCCGGCGCCCATGAACGGGTCGAGCACCGTGTCGCCGACATAGGTGAACAGTTCAATGCAGCGGCGGGGGAGCTCAGCGGGAAATGGCGCGGGATGGCCAACGCGTTTCGCGGACTCGGGAGCGATCTTCCATGTATCGAGGGTCCAGGCCATGAAATCCTCGGGATCGATGGAGTTCTCGAACGGCAGACCGTTCTTCTCACGCACCGATCGCTTCTGCGCTCGATCGAAACGGCCCTTTGACGCGATCACGATTCGTTCGGTGAGATCGCGCAATACGGGGTTGGCGGCCGAGGCATAGGAGCCCCATGCGCAATTGCCGCTGGCACCTTCGGCTTTGATCCACACGATCTCGCCCCGCAACAAAAAGCCCAGATCGTTCTGCAAAATCGTCGTGACGTCGCTGGCCAGTGAGCGGAAGGGTTTGCGACCGAGGTTCGCAATGTTCACAGCGATGCGACCGCCCGGCTCGAGTACTCGCCAGCATTCGGCAAAGACATCGCGCAACATCACGAGATAGTCGAGATACGACGCAGGAACCGCGCCCTCGCCCATTTCCGTTTCGTAGGCCTTACCTGCGAAGTACGGGGGAGAGGTAACGACAAGCGCGATCGAGTTATCGGGAATCGCCGAAAGGTCGCGAGAGTCACCGCACAAAATTTTGTCTTTGACAGGACACGAAACAACGGTGTCGTCATCGAGCAACGTTGGGGCCGGGAAGCGCTCATAGAACGACGTGGAGTCGTGGTTCTCGCGCTTGGACACTCCGAACTCGGAAGTGGCGGTGCCCTCTCGGGTGCGTCGCTCGGCCATGGGGGTCAAACCCTAATGAAATCGGCGCGCGACCGCCTTTCCGGGGCGAAACCGTTGAGGTCCTACGATGCGAAGGCCGGGACGAACGACGCCCGGAACCCCTGCGAAAGGCTGCTCATGGCGTATCCCGAAGGCATTGGCGCGATTGATCTGATGATCGGTTTTCCGTTTCGCGACAAGAAGGCCGTCTATGAGTATTTGCAGGGTGGCATTAAGGACAAGGGCTCTGATGATTTAGCGATGCCCGCGGGTTACATGTTCAAAGACGTTCCCGAAGAAGCCAGTGACGAGGTCGATCCGATCGACTTCACCTTCACCGAAATGGACAAGTACGGCGTCTCTGCTGGTTTGTTCGGATTGACCGACACAAGCCGTGAAGCAAAGAAGCGTCACCCAGGTCGCGTGTTCTTCAGCCTTGAAGTTGACCCCAACGACATCACGGGAGCGGTGCGCAAAATTCGTGAAGCAAACGAGTCCGACGGCTTAAGCGCGGTCACCACGTTTCCCGCCGGATGTTTGCCGCAGGTCCCGGTGAGCGATCGTCGCTATTACCCGATCTATCAAACCTGCATCGATCTCGATATTCCGATCATTTCGAATGCTGGTATTCCCGGACCGCGCTTTCCTGCCGAATGTCAGCACGTCATGCATTTCGATCAGGTTTGTTATGACTTTCCCGAATTGAAGATCGTGATGCGTCACGGTGCCGAGCCATGGGAAGCGCTTGCAGTGAAACTCATGCTCAAGTGGCCAGGTCTTTATTACATGCCGAGTGCGTTCGCGCCGAAGCATTACCCGAAGGCGATTCTTGACTATGCGAACTCACGTGGTTCGGACAAGATCATGTACGCCGGTTACTTCCCCGCGGGACTTACGCTCGAGCGCATCTTCACCGAAATGAAAAACGTTCCGTTGAAGGACTCGGTGTGGCCGAAGTTCCTTCGCGAGAACGCAATGAAACTGTTCAAGATGGACGGAGTGCCCTGATGCCAGTCGCCGTTGTAACCGGAGCCGGACAAGGACTTGGTCGCGCTGATTGTCTTCGCCTCGCCGAAGATGGATTCGACGTGATGTGTCTCGACCTCAATCTTGATGCCGCGCGTGAAACCGCCGAATTGTGTGGCGGTACTGCGTTCCAACTCGATGTCACCGACCGCGCCGCAGTGTTCGCCGTTGCTGACCAGATATCTGAGTGCTTCGCGTTGGTGAACAACGCAGGCATTTGGAACTTTCCGTCGATCCTTGATGTCACCGAGCAGCAGATGCAGTCCGTCATCGAAGTGAACGTGAAGGGCATCGTGTGGTGTTGCCAAGCATTTGTTCCGAAAATGCGCGCAGGCGGTGGCGGAAGCATTGTGAATATGTCCTCGGGCGCAGCGTGGACGAATTCGCCGGAGATTGGCATTTATCCAGCAACGAAGGCCGCGGTTGAGTCGCTGTCGAAGACGCTGGCGCTTGAACTGGGCGTCGACAACATCCGTTCGAATGCAATCGGGCCTGGCCTCATCGTGAGTGATGGAACCGCCGGCAACTTCGAGGGCGCGCGTGCCAATGAACGAGCGCAGGGCGTGCCGATGAAACGTGTTGGCGCTCCTGCCGATATCGCCGACGTTGTGTCGTTCCTGTGCGGCAGCGATTCTCGCTATGTAAGTGGTCAGGTCATTTACGTCGACGGTGCCATCACCGCTGGCGCAATGAAGCGCTGATGGCTGACGACGCCCTCAAGCAATTGCTTGAGAAGCGCGTCCGACGAGAGGTCTCGGCACCAGTTGAACGGGCAACCGTCGATGAGTGGTGCGCGGTCTTTGGCCGCACCTGGCCTGAGTGCGTTGGCGATAGTGCGCCATCGGTGATGTACACAACATTTGTGCGACCGCCGCATCCGCCCGCTGCTGGCGAATCCGCTCCGACTGGAGTGGTTTTGCACGACGGCCTCAAAGCGCTGCTCGAACTTCCCATAGCGATCGCTGTCGGATATGAACTCGAGGTCGCAGGCGAAGTTCGCGTGGGTGATCAATTGGTATCGGTCGAGCGAATCGCTGATCTTGGCGAAGAGCGGGAGACCAGATTCGGACCGGGTCGCGACTGGGTGATTGAAGTCGCAACGTCGACCGATGTTGGTGAGTTGGTGGGTGTCGAAAAGTTCCGAATGCTCGGCTATCGACCTGGTGAACCAGGGGCCGTAATGCCGCGATCTGCGCAGGAGCCGATGCCGTTCACCTGGACAGAAGAGTTCAACGTCACCGCAGAGTCGATCAGGCGCGAGGCAGCCGCAAACCATGTGTGGGCGCCAGCGCACCATCACAGTGAGGCTGCCCAAAAGGCCGGGCTGGCCGACATCATTCTTGACACGTCGTCGCAGGTCGCTCGTTTGGCGGGCGCAGCACAACGTCAACGCCCGAACACTCGCATCATGAGCGTCGATCTTGCGATGAAGCGCTCGATTCTTCCCGGCGCCATGGTGACCGTGGGCGGAATCGAGGACGGGCGAACGACGATCGTGTCGGCAGTCGTCGACGGCCGCGAGACGAGTCGAGCAACGGTGACCTTCGACGCGTGACCTAGCGTTTGGACATGACGCCTGAACCCTTCACGATCGCTATTCCCGACGAGGTCATCGACGATCTCAACCGTCGCCTCGACAACGTTCGTTGGCCCGATCAGGCGCCCGGTGAACCATGGTCACTCGGCATTCCTGTCACTGAAGTGAAGGCCGCAGTCGAGCACTGGCGCAACAATTACGACTGGCGCGCACGTGAAGCTCGCATGAATGCGTGGCCCAACTTCATGACCACCGCGGCTGGCGAACAGGTGCATTTCATCCACGCCCGCTCAAAACACGAAGACGCAACGCCGATCGTGCTCACGCATGGTTGGCCGGGCTCGTTTGTTGAATTCCTCGATGTGATTGGTCCGCTCACTGATCCCGAGTCCTACGGCGGCAGTGCTTCCGACGCGTTTCACGTCGTCGTTCCGTCAATGCCGGGTTACGGATTCTCCGGACCAACCGTGCAACCAGAATTTCATGTGAATCGTGTTGCCGATGCGATTGCCGAAGTGATGCAGCAGCTCGGCTACGACCGCTACATCGCGCAGGGCGGTGACTGGGGAGCGATCGTGACCCGTCGTCTTGGCGAGGCCTACGGCGATCGACTGCTTGGCATCCACCTCAACATGATTTTCGCGTTCCCGAGTTCGGACGATCCCGATCCGATGGCGGGCGTGACTGATGCCGACAATGCACGTTTCGCTGAAGCGGGTGCGCGCATCGCCGACGGAACGGGCTACATGGCTATTCAAAGCACGAAGCCGCAGACGCTTGCCTATGGTCTTACTGATTCACCGACAGGCCTGGCTGCGTGGATTCTTGAGAAGTTCAATGCCTGGAGCGATCTCGATAACAACAGCATCGCGGACACCTATTCATGGGACCGAGTGCTCGACAACATCATGATCTACTGGGTAACCAACACTGTTGGTTCTGCTGCACGTTTGTATGCCGAATCGCAGCGTGCGAATAACGGTGCTGCTCAAGGTTGGTCGGGCCGCGTTGAAGTTCCTACCGGACATGCGCAGTACCCGTTCGAGTTGTTGCAAACTCCGCGCGCGTGGGCCGAAAAGAAATACAACGTTGTGTATTGGTCGGAGCAAGAACGCGGCGGACATTTCGCTGCCTTCGAACGACCGGACTCGTTTATCAACGATCTCCGATCGTTTAAGAACGCGCTGACCGTCTAAGCGTTTGCTGACTTCGCCGCTTGAGTGGGGTCGAAGTATTCGCGCTGGCGACAAATCATTCCGTCGCGAAAATTGAACACCGCGATGTAGCGGTTCTCGTACGGCGCGCTGTTGGGCAAGTACGAACCCGAACCGGTGAACTCAACGATGAGTTCGTCGGGATCGAGACACGCGTGCACCTCGCTGATGGTGAGATCGAACTGAAACACTTTGAACGCATTGGTGAGACGTTCGTGCACCGCAGTGCGCCCGGGTACGACAGTGGGCGGATCGGTAAACGGGAACTCGAGAACGATGTCCTCGGTGTAATTGGCAACCTGTGCATCGGCATCGCCGGCGCCGACAGCAGCAAACGCACGTAGGACGACGTCGAAATTGCGCTGGCGGTGATTGTCAAGAGGCGCAGTGGCCATCGTTCCCCCCGGAGTATCGGTTGTTCGTTGGTGAACGAACAGGTCAGTCGCGAATCTTGCCGGTGCGGGTGCGGTCGGGCACAAGACCAACGAGACGAGCGCCGACGACACTGATGACCTCGTCAGAGGGCGTGGCGTCGTTCTCGACAAGGTCGACGAGCGCACGGTGCTCGTCGGTGGTGAGGGCAAGAAGGCGGCCCTGGTAACGGGCGGCGCTGACACGGGTGAAGACACGTGGCGAACGCAGCTTGTTGGCGACTGCGTCGAGGACGTCCTCATCGGCATCGCCGGGTGCATCGTTCAGAAGATCAAGAAGTTCCCAGATCTGTCGGGGCGTAAGCACAACCCCGAGCAGCTCTTCTTCTTCGGTCGTCGTTGTCATGGAGTGTGACTCTCCGGAAAGGTTGAGGCGAATTGTCAGGACACGACAGAAACAGAACCGCCTGTCGATAAGGAAGCCCGGTCGTCCACCGACGGCCCCCTCGAATGTCCGACATGGTTCTTAGTTCGGCCGGGGCCCCGATTGCACATCGGGGAGAAAAAATGGTCCAAATGTGCACATTTCCTATGGCCGAGTGCGTTTCACTTGGAGCCGACGCCCCTGTCGGTGGCGACCTCTACGATCGGCAACGGCGATGAAGATCCTCCACACCTCCGACTGGCACCTAGGCCGCAGCTTTGGCTCGGTGTCGCTACACGAGACCCAGGCCGAGTTCTGCGAATGGCTCCTCGAGGTCGCAGTTGCCGAGAAGGTCGAGCTCCTTGTTGTGGCGGGCGACCTCTACGACCGCTCAATTCCGCCCCAGGAATCCGTGGTGTTGTGGCGAGACACCCTCACCGCGTTCCACAAGGCCGGAATCACCGTGGTGGCCATTGCCGGCAATCACGACGGTGCCGATCGCGTGGCGGCCTTCGACGGACTCACCGATGGCGCCCGCATCTTTGTGCGGGGTGGTTACGGCCGGGCCGGCGAGATCCTGACCCTCGACTTCACCGATGGGCCGCTCGATATTGCCCTTGTTCCCTTTCTCGATCCGCAGCTGGCTCCGCCCGAATGGAAGACGGAGTTGGCCGAGGCGGACATTCGGCCCACCCACGAGTCAGTGCTTCAGAAGGCGCTGGATCAAGCTCGGGCCACGTCGGCCGCTTCCCGTTCTCTCGCCGTCGTTCACGCCTTTGTGGGCGGATCAACAACTGCCGAGTCTGAACGACAACTGACGGTTGGTGGCACCGATCAAGTAGCGGCAACCGCGCTCGAAGGCTTCTCGTATGTCGCGTTGGGTCATCTCCACACACCACAGATGATTGGCGGATTCGAACAGGTTCGCTATTCGGGAACGCCGATTGCCTATTCGTTTTCTGAGACTGGGCCGAAGTCCGTGGTGCTCATCGACATGAGTGCAAACGGTGCATGTTCAGTCGACGCGCTGCCAGTGCCGGTGGGTCGAGGTGTCATCACCATTACGGGCACGATCGAGGAACTGCTCACACCTGGTGCGCACCCCGAAGCTGCCGAGAAGTACGTAAAGGCCGTACTCACCGACAACGCCTACGTGGTCGATGCAAAGTCGCGCCTGCTCGAGGTCTATCCCTATTGCACCGACGTCGTTATGAAGATGGCAGGGACATCAACAGCCATTGGTCCGAACGATGAAATTCGTTCAGCGCTTGCACCTCGTGACGCAGCAGAGAAGTTCTGGGAAGACATCGTGAATGAACCCCTGAGCGAGCTGCAGCGTGACACCGTGATTGCTGCGATCGACAAGGTCTTCATCACCAACGAGGTGACGCGATGAAGCCGCTCAGTCTTGAGTTCACCGCCTTTGGTTCGTACCCGGGCACGCAATCGGTTGATTTCACATCGCTGGCGGAACTGGGTCTCTATGTCGTGACCGGTCCGACCGGTTCCGGCAAGACAACAATTTTCGATGCGATGGCCTACGCGCTCTATGGCGAGGTTCCTGGCGCGCGAGACAAAGGTGATATTCGCTCACAACATGCCGATGTTGACCCCACCTGCTCAGTGGTCTTTCGATTTGCGATAGGTGGGATTGAGTACCGAGTTGAACGAACTCCGGAACAATTCAAACCGCGTAAGCGTGGTGGCGGTTCACCGGTCAAAGAGACCGCAAAGGCGTCATTGGTGCGCGAGTCCGATGGCGTTGCGCTCGAAAGCGGTGCGATAAAGGTTGCAAAGACCTGCGTTGAACTCGTAGGCCTCGACGCCAAGCAGTTCGAGCGAGTGATTCTTCTTCCCCAGGGTCGCTTCCAGCAGTTTCTGCTCGCCGACACAGCGACAAGGCTTCCCTTGCTTCGTCAGTTGTTCGGAACTGGCAAGTGGCTAGACGTCGTTGAGGAACTTAAAGCGCAGGCGAATGCTGCAAAGAGCGTGGTTGCTGACATTGAAGAGCAACTTCGTCAGCACCAGTTCGCCATTCGTGGTTCGTTGGATGCGGCCGAAGTGCTGCTGCCACAAAATCCAGACAGTGTGGACGAACCGCTTGGTGAACTCTCGGAAGAGTTTGTCGAACTAGCAGTTGACGAAGTGTCCGAAGAACTCGGTGATGCATCGGCCGATGAAGCAACCGAGGAAGAGTCGTTGGAACTCCTCGCGGCCCGTCTCGACCAGCTCGAACAGCGCACCGCTCCGCTCGAGGTTGAAGAGCGCCGCTTGGCTCAACAGGCCGACCGGGCGGTCGCTGCACATACCGAAGCACTGTCAGTTATTTCCGCTTGGGACAAGCGCAAGCAGCTTGCCGAAGAGCGCCGCAGTCTCGACGAGCAATCCGACGAGATCACAAAGCTCCGAACAACCCGCGACGCAGCACTATCGGCAGAGCCTGTCCTTCTCGCGTTAGAAAGCCAACAGCGCGATTCCGCGGCGAGTCGCGAAGCTGCCGAACTCCTTGCGGCTCAGCGGACTGCTCTTCGTGAAGCGTTGCAGGCAGCAGCGATTGGCGACCATCTCGACCCCGATCTTGCTGCCGATGCGCTTGTTGTCGCACGTGCGAAGAACAACTCACAACGTGACTCTCTCAACGAGCTCGCGAGTGCGTCGGAACTTCTTGGCCGCCTTCAGGTTCAGTCACAGAAACTTGAAACCGAACGGGACGAACGCGGAGTGCGAGCGGTCGAAATCGAAAAGTTTCTCGAACCACGTCAGAGCGAAAAGCTCGTGGTTGAGGCGCTCGCAGCAACCGAGCCTGAACGTGCCCTGAAGGTTGAAAAGTCAGCGGAAGTCCTGCAGCGGCGTCGCGACCTTGCCGAGATCGGGGAACAGATTCCTGCGGCGCAAGAGGTCCAGGACAAGGCCCTCACCCGCCAACGCGAGGCAATCAAGGCATTCGATGATTCGGCCGCGCCACGACTCGCGGAATCACTTGTCGAGGGCGAGGCCTGCCCTGTTTGTGGTTCACCGGAACATCCGAGGCCCGCTTCCTCCGGGGGCGAGAGCAAGGTGAACAGTGCTGATCGCGATGCGGCGAGCACTGCACTCATGGGGGCGACCCGGGAACTTCTCCGGCTAGGCGATCGACAACACGATCTCGTGGAATCTCTCGGCGATGCTGCAAAGAAGTCCGTTGATGAGCTCGGCGCCGAGCACGCAGCGGTGCAGGCCGAACTCTCAACTGCGCGCGAGGCCCAAACTCAACTGGCCGAACTCGACGCCGAAATTTTTGCGGCGGTCGAAGAAAAATCCTCGATCACTGATCGCCTAAGCGACATCTATCTCGAGCTGGCAGGCATTGGTCCGAAGATCGAGGCGGCCCAATTAAAGCGCGACGAGCTGCGTAAAGATCTTGGCGAACTTGCAGCGGCGTGGGATGTCGATGCCGCAGGCGCACTCCACGCCCTCGACGTACTTGCTGGCGCGCTCGATTTGGTCGACGAGCTCGTCACTTCATGTCGAACCGCAGCGGTGGCCGCGACGACTGCGGAGGCGACCGCGACTGTTTCTGCATCGGCGCTTGCAGATGCCCTTTCGTCTTCATCGTTTGCATCGGTCGAAGAAGCCAAAGCAGTTGCGCTTGATAGCGCTTCCCTTTTTGAGATCACCGAAACCGTCGAGACGTACGAAACTCGGAGCGCGGCAAATCAGACCCTCATCGCTGAAAACCTCAAGCTTGAACTTCCGACCGATCGCCCCGACGCGACGGACCTTGAACTGGCGGCGCACCAAGCTCGAAGCATTTCTGACGAAGCTTCGGCCGCGGTCAGCCAGGTCGCAGCGCATCTCGATCGTGCCCGCGCGAATCTTGATGAAGCTGACACGATCAAGCGCGGATCGGGAGATGCGGTTGACCAGTCAAAGGCGCTTGAGTCGCTCGCCAAAACCTGCGATGGACAAGGACCAAAGCGCATCGCGCTCGAAACGTGGGTGCTTGCCGGCGAACTCGAACGCGTTGCTGCAGCCGCGAATCATCACCTTGGAAAAATGACGAATGGCCGCTATCGAATCGAGCGATCGGACGATTCCGGCCACGGCGGTCGACAGTCAGGACTCGACCTTCGCGTGCTCGATGCGCACACAGGTGCATCGCGACGTCCCGGATCGCTTAGTGGTGGCGAACAATTCCAAGCGTCACTCGCACTCGCGCTCGGCCTGGCCGATGTCATCGGTGATGGTGGCAACGCAAACGGGCGAGTGTTTGAAGCGCTCTTTGTCGATGAAGGATTCGGTTCGCTTGATCCCGAATCGCTCGATCAAGCAGTCGAAGCCCTCATGCAGATTCAGGCGGGTGGCCGCACCGTTGGTGTCATTACCCACGTTGAGGCAATGAAGGAATCGCTGCCGATCGGTATTCGTGTCGACCGACTTCCCAACGGCAAGGGTTCAACCCTCACCGTTCGTCCAAACGGCTAACGACTACGCCGGTTCTGCCGACGCGGTGATGATGTGGTCA
The DNA here is from genome assembly GCA_937927725.1 of uncultured Actinomycetes bacterium. GTDB lineage: Bacteria > Actinomycetota > Acidimicrobiia > Acidimicrobiales > Acidimicrobilacustridaceae > Acidimicrobilacustris. The sequence continues at coordinate 4,929 of CALBSE010000011.1, read as the reverse complement.
AGCCACCACTGCGGCGCGTTGTCGATCAAGTGACCGATATGTGAATAGTCGTGCCAGCGACTGATCTTGCCGTCGCGAACTTCCATGACCGTGACAAACGGGTGGTCGATGACCTCACCGGTGTGGAACATCCAGCGTTCCATGTGTTCCCAGATCACCATGTTTCCTTGAGCAACGATGTGTTTCGGGAAGTGGAAGTACCCCTGTAGCGGTTCGATGCCGATCTTGAGACGACGAACGATGGCAGCGCCACCGATGGCCCCCACTGGGTCCATGCCGACATCGGTGTAGTGGCAATCCTCGGTGAAGAAGGTGGCCATGGCATCCCAGTCGCGCTCGAAATGGGCGTACCAGTAGTTCTCTACGACCTCTTTGTTGCGAGCTTCGGTGCTGTCCATGACGTCCCCCTGAAAGGCGAGTTGAGTTCGCCAGCGTAGGCCGAGACCGCCAGGCCACGAACCGTTGCGTGAACGATTGAAGAATCGTGTGATTTGGAAGACGACTACGTTTTCAGCCAGCAGCCCTCAGACAACGGGGGGAATGAGGGAGGGTCGTAGCGGATGACTGCGTTCGAGAAGTTCGGTGCGATTGCCGATGGCCCGACCGTTGATTCGTCGGGAACCAGCGTGAAAGGCACCATCGATGGCGTCCTCATGCGATCGGTCGTTTCCCACGTTGATCATCGTGGTCGCCTCTTCGAACTCATCAACATTGAGCGCGATCCTGAATTTTGGAACGATCCCGTCATCGCCAGTTACGTGTTCACAATCCGTCCTGGAACGTTGAAGGGCTGGGGCGTCCACGAGCACAAAGACGACCGCTACAACTTGATTTCTGGCGAGACCATGACGGTGCTCTATGACGCTCGCTTCAACTCACCGACCTATCAGCAAGTGCAGGAAGTGGCCCTCACGCCTCAGGGGATTCGTCAGCTACTGATTCCGGCAGGTGTATGGCATCTCAGCGTGAACGTCGCGCCGGAAGAAACAGTGCTCGTGAATTTTCCGTCGCAGCCGTACAAGTACGAAGCTCCGGATCGCCTCACGATGCCTTGGTATTCCGACAGCATTCCCGTTGATGTCGAGAAGTACTTTCCCCGTCAACAACTGCGTCGGCCGAGTACCGACTGACGATGATCGTTTCGCTTGAGAACGATCCAGACGTCGTCGCAGTCGTTCCAACGCTTGCGGGGAATATGTCTCGTCTCCGGGCGTGCATCGATTCGGTGTGTGCGTCTGAGATCGAGGGGCGCCTCGCCATCGTGATTGTCTGGAACGACCCAAGGGTCGAGCATGTTGACCTCGGACCGGTGACGATTTTTGAGCCAGGCCTGAATCTCGGTTTTCCCGGCGGGATAAATTTCGCTCGCGAGTCCATAACTGCGCCGCGATTGTGGATTATCCAAGATGACATGACTGTTTCATCGGATTGTTTGACTGCTCTCATCGAACGACAAGAACGTTCGGACAATCCCGCGATCGTCTCGCCGATCATTTTGAATGAGCAAGGACTTGTTCCTGCGAAGAGTCGAGCAGGAACGGTTCGGCCAGACGGCGTGCCGGATCAGTGGTACCCATTCGAAGACGTAGCTCCAGAAGCGTTTGATCCTGAATTCCGTCTCGACTGGGTGACACTCAGTGGGGCCCTTGTTCGCTGCGACGCATGGGATGCGGTTGGCGGAATGGACCCAGCGTTTTTTCCGCTTCTGTACTCAGATGTCGACTTCGGTTATCGAGTGACGCGTAATGGAATGATTGCGGTTCTCGAACCCAGTGCTGTTATCTCTCATGCGCGAAACGGATCGACTCCGAGTCTCCTTGGCCGTTTCTTGTTCGAGAGAAACGGCCAACGGTTCGAGACGAAACATCAACCGAATCAGGCTCGAGAAACCGATCACAAATCTGCTCCGATATCGGAAATTGTCGGCCGCGAAGCCAGCCAGATAATCATCGATTTTGCGCAGTATTCAGAACGACACATCGATGGCATGACAGACACGATCTCCGCGCTCGAGGCGTCTGTTGCCGAGCAGCACCAACACATTCTGAATATTCAGAGCCGGGCTGAAGCGCTCGAGGCGCAAGTGCACGAGCGCGATCGTGAGATTGAGCAGCGTCGGTTGGACTCACACGACGCTATTTCACGACTTATGGCGAGTCGTTCGATGCGAATAACTCGTCCTTTGCGGTTCTTTGGCTCGTTGGCGCGAAAAATTCGGCGAGACTAAGAAAATGCACGAGATCGAAATCAGCACCGACACCATTCGTCTCGGACAATTTCTGAAGTTGGCGAACCTCGTTGATTCAGGTTCGGACGCGAAGTTTCTGCTCGCCGAGGGTGAGCTCAGCGTGAACGGCGAAGCAGAGACGCGCCGGGGCCGTCAGTTGCGCGATGGAGACGTCGTCGAATACGACGGCATCGAAGTTCGGGTTGTCGCGCAAGACTGAGTTGCTTAGGCCTCTGGTCGCTTCAACACATCGGCGAGGCCTGGAACTTCAATACCGAGCATTCGAGCGGTAATTGCCGTAACCGGGTTGTAGATCGCCATCGCACCGATTGCGGGATCGCCTGATTCGGCGACGTACATCTCGGCCAACTTCACCATGACAAGCGCGAACTGGAAGCCAGCGAGGATCTCGTAGAAGTCGACGTGGGTTGCGGGGCGGCCCATGAGTTCTTCCCAGAGCGCAATGGTCTGAGCGCGGTCGAGCATGCCGGGTAGCAACGTCGCGCCTGCGCTCTCGATCGAGAACTGCTGAAGGAACAGCCACCAACCAAGGTCGCTTTCGCTATTGCCGAGCGACACCATTTCCCAATCGAACACACCAATCACTTCGGTGTTGTCGGGACCTCCATACATCTGATTACCGGGACGGGAATCGCCCCAACACAATTCAATGTGTTCGCCATCTTCGGGCCAGTTGGCAACAAGCCAGTCCCATGCCGGATCAATGACCGGATGTGTCTCGCCCTTCATTGCCCAGTTCTTGTAGTTCTGGAAATAGCCGCGACGCTGTTCGGGTCCGAGTTTGCCGTGATGTTTCTGATCGAGGTGTTCGAAGCCGGCTGCTTTCCAATCAACTTTGCCGACGCGAGTGAGAGCTTCAACGCCGTTATAGGCCCAACGAGCGCGCTGCTCATCGGTCATATCAACGACAAAACCTGTTTCGGTATATGGCGGCGCATCGCCAGGAACGACACCGTTCAAGCGATCCATCATGAAGAACGGTCCGCCGATAACAGAGGTGTCGCGCTCGGCCCAGCGCGTGTTGGGAACGGGAACGTTGGAATGTTCACCGAGGAGCTTCATTGATAAGTACTGCTGGGTCACGAGATCGATCTCGGGAAACAACAAACTCATTACGGGCTGACTGCGCAGAACAAGTTCAGCGTCGACCTTCTCGCCGTTTTCCACCCAACTGGCATCGAGCAGGAACGTCTCATTGGAGAAGCCACTCGATTGCGGAACGACGAGGTTTGTGATCGTGACCTCAGTGGCGTCGGGCATCTGCCGCGCCATCCATTCGGTGAGTACGCCTCGGATCTGATCTGGATCGCGCTGACCTGCAACCGGCATGTTGTTCCCCCTGAATCTGAACAGGCTGTTGGCCTGCTGCTGCGGGAGCGATGCTAGGCCTTCGACAACTAGCGTCGGCCCAGAAGTTGCAGTCCGGGGGAAGAAGGGGAGTCATGGGGACAGTTCAGGGAAGAGTCGCTCTCGTTACCGGTGCGGCTCGTGGTCAGGGTCGGGCTCATGCCATCGCATTGGCCAACGAGGGTGCCGACGTTGTGGTCACCGACATCTGTGCCGACATCGCCACCGTTCCTTATTCATTAGGTACAGCGGCCGAACTGGCCGAGACGGTCACCTTGGTCGAAGCAACCGGGCAGCGATGCCTTTCCATCCCCGCCGACATTCGTGACACCGCCGCCATCGGGCTGGTCGTTGAAGCGGGTATCGACGCCTTTGGGCAGATTGACATTTGCGTGGCCAACGCTGGTGTCACTGGTTACGGCAAGTTCCACGAACTTGACGATGACACCTGGAACGACATGATCGACGTTGATCTCACCGGCACGTTTAAGACCATTCGCGCCGTGCTTCCTCACATGCTCGAGCGTCGATACGGACGGATCATCGCGACCTCGTCAATGGCGGGCCGCATGGGTAACGCAAATCTCGCTCATTACGTTGCTGCGAAGTGGGGTGTCATTGGCATGGTGAAGTCGCTGGCGATGGAAGTTGCGAACAAGGGCATCACCGTCAATGCCATTGCCCCAGCCGCAGTGGATACGGCGATGTTGCATAACGAAGCGATGTACAAACTCTTTTGCCCCGATATGGACTCACCAACTCGTGAAGATGTCACGCCGCGCTATCAAGCAATGAATCGACTGGGTGTTGCGTGGATGGATCCCGAGGAGATTTCGCGAGCGGTGTTGTTTGTTGCCGCCGATGCTGCGAGCAGCATGACTGGCCAAGTGATTGAAGTCAGCTTGGGTTCCAGTGCAGGAACGCATTAACTGCGGCTTCGTCGTTACGGACAGCCAATGCCGTTGAGCGTTGCGCACGGTGGACACAAACGAGCCGGACCATCGGGTGTGTGCCAGATGCGCGCGTTCGGCGAACCACACGACATACACGGGCCGTTTGCATCGAGCACGTCGTCAGCAGCGTTTCCATTCTTGTTTGAAGTCGCCGAGGACAGTTCTTCACTCATGAGTTGGCACAGACGTCGTCGATCGTGAGCATGTAGGAACCATCAGTTGGCTGCGTCTCTTTGAGTGTTCCGCATAAGGCTTTGAACGTCGTCTCGATACTCGTGTCGAGTTCTGGTCGCACCTCGGTGACATAGCCGTACAAACTCAGCGCTGATGTGCGGTCTTGCAGCCAGTCATTGGCGATCGGAACAATCGCTGCGGCCCAGC
>CALBSE010000010.1 GCA_937927725.1 uncultured Actinomycetes bacterium | reverse complement strand
ATGAGGGCAGATAACGAGCAGATTCACCGGTTCTCCCGGTAGACGGAAAGGAGGGTTTGGGCCGAGCTCGACCACGAGAACTGAGTCGCACGATCGAAACCTCGCCGGATCAGAACGGTACGTCGTGTCGGGTCGGTGAGAAGGGCAAGTATCGCAGTCGCCCAACCATCCACATTGATTGGATCCACGAGTTCGCCAGCGTCGCCAACGACTTCAGGCAATGCTCCCGCATCACTAGCGACAATGGGACAGCCCCGACTCATCGCTTCGAGCACGGGCACGCCAAATCCCTCATAAAGCGAAGGGAAGGCCATCATCGTGGCCGCGCGGTAGAGCAAGTCAAGATCAGACTCTGGGATTCGTCCGGTGCGAATGACTTTCGACTGAAGCCCATACGCCGCGATTGTCGATTCAACAACCGCATCACTTGCACCCGCTCCCCCAGTAAAGACCAAACGAGCGTCGTCAACTTGATCGGCGATACGAGCGAACGCTGCGACCAACGTGGCGTGATTTTTATGTGGATATGTGATTGCCGGATACATCACAAATGGATGATCACGGAGTTCAAGTCCGTCAAGAAGTGCACGAGAACGTTGCTGATCAAATGCCGCACCCGGATCACTCACACCACAAGGAACAATCTCAATGTCTTCTGGTCGCACGCCAACGCGATCGACGACATCATTCGCGACAAAGTTAGAGAGGCAGATGACAACTTTGGCCTTCTTTAACGACCGCGGCGCAATAAATCGTATGTAGGTCCCCTTGAGAAGACCGAAGCGCTCGGGATTCGCCAAAGGCTGGAGGTCGTGCATTGTCAAAATTCCGGGAACGGTTCTGACCATGGGCATTGTTCCACCAGCGTGGTGAACGAGAACACAGCCATCAAGACGTGAACGCATCGCGAGCCATGTGGACTCAAGCAGGACTCGAAGACCACGAGATGAACCAGAAACCGGAGCAACCCTCGTGAGAAACCAAGAAACTATTTCTGGATACGCACCGCCAAAACGACCATTTACGTACAGCACGATCTCTACGTCGTCAGAACCGAACTCTTTGAGCGCCGCCAAAAGTCGAACTGTGTATTCCTCGCTACCACCAACCTCGCCCGGCACTAGCCACAACAGGTTCACTCCGATACGCCGACGAGGAGCTTGAGTCATGACATCGCCTCGTCGTAGGCCTGGCGCAATGCGCCTGCAGTCTTCTCCCAGGTGAAAACCGTTGCTGCTCGCTCGAGCCCCACCTTCCCCAGGCGCTCACGTTCCGCATCGTCGCTAAGCAAATCGTTGATGGCCACTCTCAGTGCATTCACGTCAGAGGGATCGACCACCACACCGCAGTCACCAATGACTTCTTCGGTAGAGGTTCCCGAAGAGGTAATGACCGCTGTACCTTGCGCCATCGCTTCAAGCACTGGCAATCCAAAGCCTTCTTGACGGCTCGGAAAGACGAACAATTCCGCGCCGGCCTGAAGTGCAGCAAGTGTTCCCGAATCGACAAACCCGAGCCGAGCGACTCGCGAACCAAGGCGACTGAGTTGGTCGTCGATCTGCTCGTTCCACCCTTCGGGGCCTGCCAAAACAAGCATTACGTCACGATCGTCGATGCCTTCGAATGCCGACAGCAGCAGCGGAAGATTCTTTCGCGGCTCGATTGTCCCCGCCCACAGGACATACCGACCGCGAATGCCGAGCTGCACGCGCATCGCATCGATCGTTGATTGGACGACCGGTTGTGGATCGATCCCCCACGGCACCAGTCGCAATTTCGACGGATCAAAGTCATAAGCGATGCATTCATCAATGGTGGCCTGCGACGGGCACACCACTATCTGTGCATCGCGGCGGGCAAGGTCGATTGCCCGATGAAAGAACGAAACGCCGCGTCGCGTGAATTGCGACGGATTCTGCAGAAACGCAAGGTCATGAACGGTCACAACAATTGGCACGCTTGCCGGGGGCATGGCCATACCAGTCGCGTGAATAACGTCGACTCGGCCGGTCGCGTGCTCCACGTCGGGCCACCGCAGCCGATGCCACGATTCGTAGAGGGCCAAACGCGGCAGGGGCAATTGTTTGACTTCGATCGACGGAACCCACGCGGGAGCTGGTGGCTGGCGATGCCGTGCACTTATCCCAACGAGTTCAAGATCAGTACACCGTTGTAATGCCGAGACGCTCCCAAGGGCGGCGCGGGCCGTGCCGCCGGGGACGGCGTGCCAGCACTGCTCGAGGGTGATCGCAACCCGATGACATCGCTCCATGGGCGAATCAGTCTCCCACGATGGCGGGGACTCCCCCGGCATCGCCGCCAGGCCAACCCGAGACAAGCCGCAACGGTCGGTAGGGTGAGCGCATGGAGTTTGTGCCCGACACCGCCTTCTGGAACGACCGCAAGGTCCTCATCACCGGTGGGCGGGGTTTCCTCGGCCAAGCCGTCGTCGATCAAGTGCGCAGCCGGGGTGCACGGGAACTCTTTACGCCGTCAAGCGCCGACTACGACCTGCGCGACCGCGACGCCGTTCGTCGCCTTTTCACCGAGACCAGTCCCGACCTCGTGATTCACCTCGCAGCTCGAGTTGGCGGCATCGGCGCCAATATGGAACGTCCTGCTGAGCTCTACCTCGACAACCTCCTAATGGGCACCTACGTGCTCGATGAAGCACGTCTGCAAAAAACACCCAAAACCGTCATGGTCGGAACGATTTGCTCGTACCCAAAGTTCACTCCCGTCCCATTTTCCGAAGATTCGCTCTGGCAGGGCTACCCAGAAGAGACGAATGCCCCGTATGGCATCGCGAAACTCGCGCAACTCGTTCAGGTTCAAGCCAACCGCGCGCAATACGGACAAGACGCGATCTATCTCATGCCGACCAATCTCTATGGTCCTCGCGACAAGTTTCATCCCGCCGTTTCGCACGTTATTCCGGCCCTCATCAAAAAGGCGGTCGACGCCAAGGAATCTGGCGCTGAACACCTTGAGGTGTGGGGAACTGGTTCGGCGAGTCGAGAATTTCTTTTCGTCGACGATGCAGCGGAAGGCATCGCGTTGGCCGCCGAGTTCTACAACGAGGACCAGCCCGTCAACCTCGGCGCCGACCGTGAGCTTCCTATCCGAGAACTCGTTGACATCATCGTGAATCTTGTCGGGTACGAAGGTGAAGTTCGCTGGGATACCACCAAACCCGACGGACAGCCGCGTCGAGGCGTCGACGGCTCACGAGCCCGCGAACAATTTGGCTTCATGGCCGGGACGACGTTCGACGAAGGACTTCGACAAACCCTCGATTGGTATCTCGCCAACCGAGTCGAAGCAGAAGCCCGTCCCGTCTAACAGCTCAGCCGCAGGTCTGGCCCTCGGGCACTCGCGGAATGAAATCGCTCATCGACGTCGTCGTGATTGCTTGCGTCGTTGTGGTTGTTCCCAGTGTGGTGGAGGGAGCAAGAGAACTGGCCGTTGACGCTTTCGTTCCTGATGTCGTCGTTGTCGTCAGTGCACTCAAGTCCGGCGCTGCATTCGGCGACGGAATGGGGCGTAACCCACGGAAGACATCAAGCATGGGCTGCGACGCTGCGACGTTGAGTTCGAGAACACTCGCTGCCCCCTTGAAGGTTCCCGTTGCGACAGGTGTGAAACTGACGAGCGCGTCGGGATCGAACGTTCGGAACTGGGACCCAAGATCAACGAGATCCTGAATCGTGAACTCGGTGTCGAGCGTGACGTTCTTCTGCGCAATTTCCAGGAAGTCTTTGAGGATGAACGGATTGCGCACGCCCTGAGCGACGGCCTTCTTCAATGCTGCTCGAATGAATTGCTGCTGACGGGTTACCCGACCAAAGTCGCTCGTGGGATCTTCCTGCCAGGTCTTCATGTTGTCGCGAGAGATTTCGAAATGCCGGGAACGAGCGAATGCCAGCGCTTGCTCGCCGGAAAGAATCTGGCAACCAGTGTCGTACTGGAACAGGCCGGTGGCTTGATCACGCGACGGGAAATTGAAGTACACAGGAACGCCGTTAATCGCTTTGACTAACGCCTCAAAACCTTGGAAATCGACCATCACGTAGTGATTAATTGGAATACCGAAATCTTGATTGATGGTCTCGATCAATCGCTCGGGGCCACCGAGTGCGAGCGCCGTGTTGATTCGGCCCTGCCCGCCCCCGGCGATATCAACCCAGAGGTCTCGGGGAAGCGAAAGAAGCGACGCCTGCTGCGTCTTCGGTTCAACACGAAGGACCATGATTGTGTCGGTGTTGAGCGACTTGCTTCGCCCACGAAGGACCGGGTCGCCTTCAGCCAGACCCATACCGTCGTCAATGCCGACGAGAAGAATGTTCATCGCCTCGCCCGGCGCACTCGGGGCCTCGAGCGATGTGCCGACATCGATCCGGGGCAACGCGCTGGCCTGGTTGTACGCCCACGCCAAACCACCTGCCGCTATGAGGCAGGTGAAAACGACAACGATATTGAGAGAGAGCAGCAGCCGCTGGGGCCACGTGCGGGAGGGGCGACGCACGGAGCGAACACTACCGGAGCCCCCTCAAAGAGAGGCGTCAGCCCCCAGTCGAACCGATTCCTCGTCGTAGGCTCACACGATCGTGAACCTCTCCACCCTTCCGGCCCAAAGGATCGAGCCGCTTGCAGTCGTTGGCGGCACGGTCGCGTCTGGCCTCGTGGATCTCACCTCCGACCTCTCGGCTCTCGATTCCGAAGGTTGGTGGGCCGTCATCCTCCCCTTTGATGGCGAGCCAACCTGCGCTCGATTCGAACGGAGACGACCAACCGCTTCGCTGCCTCGGCCTTCGAAGCCGTGGTCAGGGCCAAGCGTTGACTCTTGGTCATCGTCCCTCTCCTGCGCGGAGTTCTCCGATCGCGTCGCGCAAATTCGCGAATCGATCGCGGCTGGCGATGTCTATCAAGTCAATCTCACCCGCCGACTTTCAGCCCCCCTTCCTCCCGACGCGTCGATGTTGGCGCTGGGTGAACAACTCGCCAACGGAAATCCGGCTCCATTCCAAGCTGTAATCGAACTCCCCGAAGCTGGCATCCGGATCGCGTCAGCATCGCCTGAACTTTTTCTCGCTCGCGATCACTCGCGCATTCGCTCTGCGCCAATCAAAGGAACAACCTCGACCGGCGGCGAATTCAACGAGAAAGATTGCGCGGAAAACATCATGATCGTCGACTTAGTTCGCAACGACGTAGGTCGGGTATGCAAGCCCGGATCGGTCGTAGTGCCAAACCTGCTCGACCGCCAGCACCATCCGGGACTCGACCATCTCGTCAGCACAGTCGAAGGCGAACTTCGATCAGACGTCACGTGGGCTGAGCTCGTCGAGGCGACATTTGCACCCGGCTCGGTCACCGGTGCACCAAAGATCGCCGCCTTACAGCAGATTCACTACCTCGAACCTGTCAATCGAGGCGTGTACTGCGGCGCAATCGGTTGGGTCGATGCCGATCGCTCAATCGGCGAACTCAACGTGGCAATCCGAACGTTCTGGGTTGAACACGACCAACTCTGTTTCGGAACCGGTGGCGCGATCACGTGGGATTCGACTGCCGAGGATGAATGGGCCGAAACCGAACTCAAAGCATCTCGCCTTATCGCTCTCGCATCGGATCAATCGAAATGATCGAACCGAGCGTTTGGATCAATGGCGAACTAGTTCTTGCTTCGACATCCGGGGTGCCGCCAAACGACCACGGGTTCCTGCTCGGCGACGGTGTCTTCGACACGCTGATCGTCCGCAACGAGAAACCAATTTTCCTTGACCGCCACCTTCGTCGACTTCGAAACGGCATCGATCGCCTCCAGATCAAAGGCACCCCGACCGATTCAGAACTCAGCACCGCACTCTCACAGCTGATGGCAGCAAACAACACGGCTGACGCGCGCATTCGAATCACCGTCACTCCGGGATCAGGCCCATCACCCCGAAATCGCGGCACGCAACCGCTGACCGTCATCACAACCTCGCCGCTCCCCGATGCGCATTTATCGGTCTCACTATGCACTGTTGAGTGGACACGCAATGAGCGCTCGCCGCTTACAGGAATCAAATCAACAAGCTGGGGCGAGAATGCAGCCATTCTCCGTCACGCAACGACAAATGGTTTCGACAATGCAATTCTTTGCGATACCACCGGCCGGCTCAGTGAATGCACGACCTCAAATCTTTTCCTTGTAATTGACGAGCACATCGTGACGCCGTCTCTCTCGAGCGGGTGCCTTCCCGGCATCATTCGCGAGGTTCTCATCGAAGAAAAGTTGGCGACCGAACACAACCTGTTTCCTCCTGATTTCCAACGCGCCACGGAAGCCTTCATCACCTCATCGACCACTGGCGTTGTTCCCGTTCAACGGATTGATGATCGTGCCTTCACGACCATAGGGAAGTCCACGGCGGTCGCTCAGGAAGCGATTGCGAAACTTTCAGCGCATTAGGAGTGCCTCAACCCATCAGCCGCGCATGCACAATGTCGCCGACCGTCACAGCGACAACCTCTCCATCGCACTCAACGAGCAAGCGCCCATCATCGGCGATTGCAACAGCTCGACCATTCAACGACGTCGTGGTGCTTTCCACTCGAACATCCCGCCCGATTGTCGCCGAAACAGCACGAACGTCGTCGAGAAATCCAGCTCGCGTTCGATTGTCATCGATTGACGTGAGATGACGGTCGTAGTGGCGAAGCCACGCGACAAGAACTTCCTCACGGTCAACCGACTCGCCAGTGAGGTGATTCACCGAGACAGCCGTCGCCGCGAGTTCATCGGGAAGTTCCTCGGGCCACTCGAGGTTGAGACCCATCCCAACCACGACGGCATCAACTTGATCATTTGCCACATGCGACTCGGCCAAGATCCCCGCGAGCTTGCGGTCAGCCAGGGGCCCAGTGGCGACCACGAGGTCGTTCGGCCACTTCAGACCCAGCCGAACACCAGTTACCTCGTCCACCGCATCGACCGCAGCGAGCCCACAGGCCAACGTCAGCAGGAAGAGGTCCTCAGGGCCCACGGATGGTCGCAGCAGGACCGAAACGAGCAACGAGGCCCCAGCAGGGGCAATCCAGGACCGATTCAGTCGTCCACGGCCGGCCGTTTGGTGATCGGCAACGAGAACAACCCCCTCGGGAGCACCCTCGGCAGCGGCCGCGAGGAGGTCGTGATTGGTCGAACCGGTCTCGGCCACCCAACGCACATCGGCGAATCGAGTGCCCGGAACCTCAGAAGTGGCGAAGGACCTGTTCACGCGTGCCACGATAGGGCGTGCTTAAAAAGATCCTCATCGCCAACCGCGGCGAAATCGCAGTCCGTGTCATCCGCGCCTGTCAGGAAATGGGCATCGCCACCGTGGCGGTCTACTCAGATCTCGATCGTGACGCCCTCCATGTGCGCCTCGCCGATGAGGCCTACGCACTTGGCGGTACGACGGCAGCCGAGAGTTATCTCAACACCGATCTGATCCTCGATGTGATCGAGCGCAGCGGTGCTGACGGCGTGCATCCCGGTTATGGCTTCTTCTCCGAGAACACCGACTTCGCTCGCGCCATCACTGAGCGCGGCGTCACGTTCATCGGTCCGCCTCCCGGCGCGATCGAAATCATGGGCGACAAAGTCTCCAGTCGTATTGCTGCGCAGGCTGCAGGTGTCAATGGCGTTCCCGGCACCACCGAATTCCTGAACGATGCATCGGAAGTCATCGCATTCGGCAAGGCACACGGTTGGCCCGTCGCGATCAAGGCTGCCTACGGCGGCGGCGGACGCGGCATGCGCGTTGTTCGCAGCGAGGACGAAGCTGTCGAGGCATTTGATTCCGCCCGAAGCGAAGCACTCAAGGGCTTCGGCCGCGACGAGTGCTACGTCGAGCGCTATCTCACGTGGCCCCGCCACATCGAGATGCAGATCATCGGCGACACTCACGGAAACTGCGTCTGGATTGCTGAACGCGATTGTTCCGCTCAGCGTCGCCACCAGAAACTCGTCGAAGAGAGCCCGGCACCGAACTTTCCGCCCGAAATTCGCCAGGCCATGGGCGAAGCGGCCGTCACCGTTGCGAAAGCGTGCGGATACTTCAACGCAGGCACGGTCGAGTTCCTTTTCCAGGATGGCGAGTTCTACTTCCTCGAAATGAACACCCGCCTTCAGGTCGAACATCCCGTCACCGAAATGGTTTCCGGCATCGACCTCGTTGCCGAGCAGATCCGCGTTGCCTCTGGCCTTCCGCTTTCGTTCACTCAAGAATCGATCGAATTGTCAGGTCACGCAATTGAGATTCGCATCAATGCCGAGGATCCGGCGCAGGGCAAGTTCCTCCCCTCTCCCGGCCACATCTCCACCCTGGTTCCGCCGGCTGGTTTCGGCACCCGCTGGGACGGCGGCTACGAATCTGGCGACACCGTGAGTCAGTACTACGACAACCTCGTTGGCAAGCTCATTTGCTGGGGTTCCGATCGCGAAACTGCAATCCGACGCACACTGCGCGCGCTTCGCGAGTTCCGCATCGAAGGCATCGCCACCACAATTCCTGCCGACCTTGCCATCCTCGAGCACCAAGACTTCGTCGACGGAATCCACTCGACGAAATGGGTCGAAGACACACTTGACCTCAGCGCGGTTGGTAGCACTGCAGCAGTTGCCGACGGCGAGACCGAGGCCAAGGTTCAGCGAGATGTCGACGTTGAGGTCAACGGCAAGCGCTTCTCGGTGAAGGTTTTCGTTCCCGAATCTCAGGCCGGCGCGGTTGTTGCCGGTGGTGCCGCTGGTGGCGCAAGCCGTCCCCGTCGTTCAGGTGGCGGCGGTGGCGCAGGTGCTGGTGGCGGCTCGGGTGCAGTTGCCGTCCCCATGCAGGGAACCATCGTCAAGATCCTCGTCGAGGTCGGTCAAGAAGTCGAAGCAGGCGCAACCGTGTGCGTGCTTGAAGCGATGAAGATGGAAAACAACATCACCGCCGACAAGGCCGGCACCGTCAAAGAGATCAAGGTCGCCCCTGGCGATTCCGTTGGCTCCGGCGACGTCGTTGTGGTGATCGAGTAGCGATCGGCTAGCGCACCCAACCGCTGGGTGATGGCAGTGGCAAATCAAGATAGGTCACGATGCCAGGTTTGGCCTCGCACACTGACGCCACTGCATCGACGGCTGGCAACGATGTCATCACCATGCCCAGCACCATGTAGTCACTGAAAGATTTCGGCGTGAAATCTTTCGGTGGAAACACTTCGAGTTTCGTTCGCACCGACGGCATGCCATCGATCTCGACGATGTAACCGTGCTCGACCTTCCAGTCGGGCTCAAGTGTGCGCCCCTTACGCCAGCGGACATCGCACGAAACAACTTTGCGGTCGCCGATCCAACCTTGCCAACTGGCCGACACACCAGCGACACACCCTGCTTCAATCGACCATGAACCGAGGTCGAGAAACTCGGTGGTGATTGCGTACTCAGTTTCGCACCGGACGTCATCGAACTCGATGCCGAGCGCTTGACCCATTAGATAGACCGCATCGCCAAAGACGGCTGTCCCCTGTTTGGTCATCGCTGGCAGGTTCGGATCATCGGGCAGGGATCCGTAGCCAACCGACTTCTCGGTGTCGCCGGAGTCATAACCGGTTGAATCAACCGATTCGAGCATGCGAATGGAATCGATACGGTCGCAGACCCCCGCCGAAACGATGCCAAGAAGATTGGCCATTCCAGGGTTCATACCCGAACCGAAAATCGAACTGCCGCCGCGCTCACACGCGTCAAGTATGCGTTGACGATCAGCGCCGAGCGCGTGACCGGTAATGAATCCAGCGGTGGCAGTGATGTTGATTCCGCTTTCAAGAATTCGAACCATATGCTCGATATTCGGCCACTTTGGGTTGTAGATCACACAATCGGGCGCCAGCGCCAACAACGCGTCGATGTCATTCGTCGCAAGAATGCCGATGGGGTCGATCCCGCACAGATCACCGACATCCCGTCCGACTTTGTCGGCGCCCCACGCGTAGCAACCAACAATTTCAAGCTCAGGGTTCGCAACCGCAGCGATTACCGAACGCTGGCCGACATTGCCGGTCGTCCATTGCACAACCCGATAGACACGTGACGACATCAGATCCCCCAGTACTCAGAGCTTCACCAACAACTCGTCGGTGCCCGAGGGTACGCCGCGGGAACGCTTAACGGGTGGAGATAACGAGCGTTCCGCCGACGACATCGGGCCAACCCCGATGGAGCTCACCACCGATACCCGTTCCATAAATCATCAGCACTGCAGCAAAACCAAATGGTCCGAGTGGAAGAGCCAATGGTGACCACGGCAGTAACGCACGAAGCCCGCACTGGGTCGCAGTAGGGCGACCACCATCGGCATAGCGAACGACCCGCAATCCAAACATCATTTTTCCGAGTGTCCTCTGCGCAATTGACGTGAAAACAACGTCATAGAGAACCCCGAAGGCAAGCGCCGCTGGCAGCAGCCACGCGGGCACCTTAAGTTGCAATTGCCCATCAATTGTTTTCGCCGTTACAGCAACGACGATCAGGACTGGTAGGGCGACAATGGCAAGATCGAGAGCTCGTGCGCCAAAGCGCGGTCCAGGAGCGGCAAGGCTGAATGGACCCGATGCCGGGAAATCTTTTGCCGTCGGAACTTTTCGAGGAGCACCGATCGGATCGGTCTGCTCACTCGGCTGCATCAGACAACGCCTCGGCCATCGATGGATGCACAAACAGCGACTCGTGAAGGTCGGCAACGCGAAGCCCTGCGCTTACGGCGAGCGCAAGTACCGCAATTAACTCAGCGGCATGGCGGCCAACGATCGAGCCTCCAAGCACAACACCGGTTGCGGGATCGGAAATGATCTTCACAAAGCCGCGAGAATCATCTTCGATAAGCGCTTTCGCATTTGCCGAAAACGGCACCTTTGTGACTCGAATTTTTCGACCCATAGCGAACGCGTCGGCTTCAGCCAAACCAACATCGGCAATTTCGGGTTCCGTGAAGATCGCCGACGCCGCTTTTTCATAATCAATATGCCGGTGCGGTCCAACATGAAGACCCATCGCATGTTCAGCAATCTTGCGGCCTTGAAGCGACGCAACAGATGACAACGGAAGCTTTCCAGAAACGTCGCCAGCCGCATACACATGCTGGAGCGAACTCTGACAGTTGTGATTGATCTTTACGTAGCCGTCAACCAATTCCACACCAGCCTCGACAAGCCCGAGGTTGTCCGTATTCGGAATCGAACCGATGGCCAAGAGCGCGTGCGAACCGTGCACGATTCTTCCGTCGGTGCATTCGATGGTGACGCCATCAGAACCCACAGTGGAGCTCAGAGCCTTTGCGCCTTTTAGGAGATGAACTCCACGGGCGAGAAAATCTGCTTCAAGCGCAGCAGCAACCTCGGGATCTTTCAACGGAAGAACCTGCTGGCGACTCACGATAAGCGTGACCTCGCTGCCGAATGACGTAAACATGTGGACAAATTCGACGCCAGTAACGCCAGAGCCGATCACCACAAGATGTTCAGGAAGGGTCGAAGGCGGATAGGCATCGCGGGTTGTGAGCATTCGCTCTCCGTCAACATGAGCCCATTCAGGTATGCGGGGACGACTACCGGTCGCGATGAGAACAACATCGGCCTCGATCTCAAGTGGTCCGTCGGAGGTCTCGGCGATGACCTGATGGGGCCCGACCATTCGGCCGGAGCCATGAAGCAACGTCACCCCTTGACTTTCAAGCAAGGTGGTCGTGGATCGTTCGAGGCGCTTCCCGATCGTGTCGATTCGGTGGCGGAGTGCATCGAAATCGAGGGTGGCCGAGACATCGGTAAGCCCCATGCGCTGGGCATCGTTGATCGTGCCAAGCGCACCACCAGTTGCGATCATGGCCTTTGAGGGAATGCAATCACGAAGATGAGCGGCGCCGCCGACGAGGTCCTTCTCAATCATCGTGACCTCAGCGCCGAAACGAGCCGCGTAGGTGGCAGCGGTATTGCCCGCCGGACCCCCTCCGATGATCACGAATCGCTTGGCCATAGGCGCTCAGGCTACTGGCGAAAGATTGCTGGGTGACCCGATATCGGCGATTCAAGCGCAGAGTTCACACCAGATTCACGAAGGTTCAGTGAGCAGTTCGTGCGATCGAACGTAAGCGATGGTCAGGCGTGAATACTCGGCGCGTCAGCCCCAGCCCTATAACCGTGACACTGGTCGCTACCGAACCGAGCACGAGATACATGAGCGCCAATTGCACAGTGACCGCGTCGACCGCATCAACGCCTGCGAGCACGAGGCCAGTCATCGCTCCAGGAAGGAAGACAAGACCAACAGCTTTCGTGGTTTCGATCTGCGGGACCAGCGCCGTTCGAAGCGCTGAACGCACACAAGGGCGAGACGCTTCCTGCCACGACAGCCCTAGTGCGAGGCGCGCCTCAACTTCGTCTCGCTTCTCGGAGAGTTCTCCGACGATGCGTCGACCGACAAGGACACAAGATGTCATTGAATTCCCAATCATCATCCCTGCGAGCGGGACGATCGTTCGACCCTCGATCGGAAACACGTGGAATCCGAAAATGACGGAAAGACTCACAACGACGACTGTGAGCATCGAGAGTGTGCCGAGAAGAAAAATACCGGGGACTTCCTTCGCTCTGCTGCGAATCGTGAAACCAGCAAACCCAATCATGATCACAACCCAAAGCCACGCCCACCACACCGAGGTTTTCGAGTCAAGCACGAGGCGCAGCGCGAACCCGACCAACAGCAATTGCACTGCAGCACGCGCCGATGCCCACAGCATCGACCGAGAAAGCTGCAAGCGCTGCCAGAACGAAAGCCCAATGGCGATCGCCACAAGCCCAAAAGAACCGACCAATCCGGCCCAACCGATTTGGGTTGCGTTCACTGCTGTTCCCCCGACATTCCCTGCTCGAGATACGCGGCGGTTTCTTCCTCTGATGCGTTGCGACCGTCGATCAGCACAAACGCAAGGTCGGCAATTCGACGGACCTGGGCCAGGTCATGACTGACCCAAAGGATGCCTATTCCTTCACGAGCGAGTTCCTTTGCCAGACGTTCGATACCGAGACGATTCTCGTGATCGAGCGCGGATGTGGGCTCATCCATCAGGATCACCTCTGGGCGCGTGAGCAGCGTGCGAGCGATACACATTCGCTGAGCCTCTCCCCCCGAGAGGTCGTCAGCCACGCGATCAAGCAATGAGCTCTCAAGCCCCACCCGGTCGAGCGATCGACCCAATTCGTCGTCACTGGCCTGCGGGGCGCCGACCTTGAGATTGGCCCGCACCGACCCTGCGAACGGAACGGGCTTCTGAAACACCATTCCGACTCGGCGCCGCAGTTCCCTCGGGTCGATTGCCGCACTGTCCTCTCCGCGAAACCGGACCCGGCCGGCCGACGGGACGTCCAGACGATTCCCCAGGCGTAACAGGGTCGATTTTCCGGCCCCAGAGGGCCCCGCAAGGACCGTTACGGCAGCCGGAACCACCGAAAGGCTGATCTCGTGCAGGATCTTCCGCTCGGCATCCACCACGAAGCTCACACTCTGGAATGACAGGAGCGCTTCGCTCTCGACAGGAATGTTGGTGGGCCCCATTCCGCCAGCATGACACCCGCGCGCCCTCCCTCTTAGTCTGATGGGGTGACTTCTTCAGAACAGTTCCCCACCGCCTGGGCCGACGCGGCCTCCAAAGACCTCAAGGGCGCAGACCCTGCCGACCTTGTCTGGGAGACCCCCGAAGGCATTGCCGTCAAACCGCTCTACACAGCGGCCGACCTCGAGGCGCTCGGCGAGGTCGACACCCTTCCCGGATTCGCTCCGTACACACGTGGTGTGCGCGCCACGATGTACACCAATCGTCCGTGGACCATCCGCCAGTACGCCGGCTTCTCCACCGCCGAGGAGTCAAACGCGTTTTACCGTCGCAACCTCGCTGCCGGTCAGATGGGTCTGTCGGTGGCGTTCGATCTCGCAACGCATCGCGGTTACGACTCGGATCACCCGAACGTGGTCGGTGACGTTGGTAAGGCTGGCGTAGCAATTGATTCGGTCGAAGATATGAAGATCCTGTTCGAGGGAATTCCACTCGATCAGATGAGCGTTTCGATGACCATGAACGGAGCGGTCATTCCGATCCTCGCCATGTTTGTTGTTGCCGGCGAAGAACAAGGTGTCGATCGAGCACTTCTTGCCGGAACCATTCAGAACGACATCCTCAAAGAGTTCATGGTTCGCAACACCTACATCTATCCACCTGCTCCGAGCATGCGCATCATCGCCGACATCATCGATTACACGGCAAATGAAATGCCGAAGTTCAATTCGATTTCGATTTCCGGATACCACATGCAAGAAGCCGGAGCGACCGCGGTTCAGGAACTCGCCTTCACGATCGCTGACGGCAAGGAATATGTGCGCGCCGCACTGGCCAAGGGACTTGATGTCGACCTCTTTGCCGGTCGTCTTTCGTTCTTCTTCGCGATTGGCATGAACTTCTTCATGGAAGTTGCGAAGCTTCGCGCGGCACGCGTGCTGTGGCACCGAGTCATGACCGAGTTCGAGCCAAAGAAGGCTGGCTCCCTCATGCTCCGCACCCACTGCCAGACCTCAGGTGTGTCGCTTACCGAACAAGATCCGTACAACAACGTCGTCCGCACAACGATCGAAGCGCTCGCCGCTGTGCTTGGCGGTACCCAGAGCCTTCACACCAACTCATTCGATGAAGCGCTTGGCCTCCCGACCGACTTCAGCGCCCGTATTGCTCGGAACACGCAGCTCATCATCGCCGAAGAATCTGGCGTCACGAGCACCGTTGATCCGCTCGGCGGTTCGTATTACATCGAGTCGCTGACACAATCGCTCGTCGACGAAGCGTGGCAGCTCATTTGCGAGGTCGAGGAACTCGGCGGCATGACAAAAGCGGTTGAATCCGGAATGCCGAAACTGCGCATCGAAGAATCAGCCGCACGAAAGCAAGCTCGAATCGATCGTCGCGAAGACATCGTTGTCGGCGTCAACAAGTACGTCCCCGAGAACGTGGAAATGGTCGACGTTCTCGACATCGACAACACCAAGGTTCGCGAAGAGCAGCTCGCCAAGTTGGCGTCAGTTCGCGCCAACCGTGACGACGCCGCTTGCGCTGCCGCTCTCGCCGCCCTCACCGAAGGCGCGAAGAATGATGGCAACCTTCTGGCTCTCGCCGTCGAAGCCGCTCGAGCCCGTGCAACGCTCGGCGAAATTTCCGACGCCATGGAGGAAGTGTTCGGCCGACACAAGGCCGAAGTCCGTACCATTGCCGGTGTGTATGCAAAGGCGTATGAGGGCGACGCAGATTTCACTGCCCTCCAGGGCGAGATCGAAGCATTCGCAAAGACCGAAGGTCGTCGTCCACGCATGCTGGTGGCCAAGATGGGCCAGGACGGTCACGACCGCGGCGCCAAGGTCATCGCCACCGCTTTTGCCGATCTCGGCTTTGACGTCGATATGGGACCGCTCTTCCAGACCCCGGCCGAAGCTGCCCGAGATGCCATCGAGAACGACGTTCACGTTATTGGCGTCTCGAGCCAAGCCGCTGGCCACAAGACGCTTGTACCGATGCTTCTTGAAGAACTGAAGAAGGCCGGCGCCGACAACATCCTCGTGGTGTGTGGTGGCGTCATTCCGCCTCAGGACTACGACATGCTCACCGACGCTGGTGTCGCCGCAATCTTCGGCCCGGGCACCAATATTCCGTCCGCCGCCCGCAAGGTGCTTGCCCTCATCGCCGAGAAGAGCCCGAACGCGTGACCCAACCCGCCGACAACGCCGCATCCCTCATCGAGGGGATTCGTGCGGGAGATCGGCGTTCGTTGGCCCGCGCCATCACCTTTGCGGAGTCAACCCGAGCCGAGCACCGCGTCGTCGCCGATGCGGTGCTCGAAGCCGTGCTACCAGCAACGGGGAATGCCGTCCGTGTCGGGATCTCAGGGCCTCCCGGCGTTGGGAAGTCGACATTCATTGAATCGTTCGGCAATCACATCATCGATGAGGGCCATCAACTCGCAGTCCTCGCCGTCGATCCTTCAAGCCGCCTTACTGGTGGTTCGATCCTCGGCGACAAAACCCGCATGGGCGAACTCGTCAATCGGCCAGAGGCATTCATACGCCCCTCTCCCGGCGGTTCGCAATTGGGTGGGGTCGCCCGACGCACACGCGAAGCCATGTTGCTTTGCGAGGCAGCCGGCTTCGATGTCATCGTCGTTGAGACAATCGGGGTCGGGCAGTCAGAAGTCGCGGTGTCCGACATGGTTGACCTCTTTGCTCTCCTCGTCTCGCCCGGCGGTGGCGATGAATTGCAGGGAATCAAACGCGGCATCATGGAACTCGCCGATCTCGTCATCGTGAACAAAGCCGACGGCGATCTTGCCGCCGCCGCCGCTCGCACCCGCGGTGACTATGCCAGCGCTGTCCACTTGCTACGACCGAAATGGAATGCATGGGCCACCGAAGTTCTCGCCTGTTCAGCACTTCACGGAATTGGCGTCGCCGAAGTTTGGCAGGCAGTCACGACGTTTCGAGAGGCCGTTACCTCCAACGGGGAACTTGCAGAAGCTCGGTCAGCGCAGGCCACAGCATGGCTCTGGAGCGAAATCGGCGACACACTGCTTGAGCGATTCCGGGCCGATACTCGCGTTGCCAACCTACTCCCGGCTATTGAGGCAGGAGTTTCAGAGGGCCGCATCACGCCTGCGAAAGCGGCCCTCGAACTCCTTCAGGCTTTCGGCACAGCAAACGACTCTGCCGGCACGAAGTAGTTCAGTTTCCGTTACGCCGCCATACAAGCAAAAGGTTCGTCTTCCACGGTCGAATGGTTGAGCGACCGATGCGATCCAATCCGGAAATATTGCCAGCGACAAGCGACTCGAGGTCTGACTCGCGGAGAAACGAGACATTGCGATCGCCCGTGATGTATCGATCAGAAAATCGACCCATCCAGTAACCAGGTGAGGCGACAACAACCATTTCTTTCACCAGGAGCACCCCAGTGTCGGACAACATCGCCGAAACATCTGCGAGTAACGCCGGCCGCATCGTAGGCGGAACATGGTGGAGAACATCTGCAATCACGATCGCATCGAACGGCTCGGGGTGCTCCAGAAGGAGGTCGGATGTCGAAACAGAACGGAACTGCACCCGTGAGCGGTCGCCATCAAAAAGCGAACCGGGATTCTCGGCAAGATCGATGCCAAGCACTGTGACGTCGGGCCGACGCGTGACGAGTTGCGACGCAATCATTCCGTCGCCGACTCCGACTTCCAACACCCTTGGCCCGAAGGGCACTGCGGTAAGCGCTTCACCAAGTTGGGGAACGTTGATGAACATTGACCGATACGCAGAACTAATGGGCGCCTCAATGGGCCCAAGCATGCGACGGACTGCTGGTCCGATACTCATTGGGAGAACCGCATTTGCACCCCCTGAGAATACTTGAGGTTCACTTACGCCGAAGCCACCTGTAAGCGGCAAGAAAATCAAACGCTGAAGACTAAGGTTTTCCCTCAAATGGACGTTTCTGAAGAATCCCCCGCTCCAGAGCAAACAGTTGATGAGCTTGCGTCGCTCCGCGACGAAATCGCACGACTTCGAAATCTTGTGGGGCCTTCTGAAAAGTCCTATGAAGAGCTCGCGCAGGATTCTCGAACCGCTCGTGATGCTGCCCGAAGCGCCGAACTTGAAGCCGGTCGCCTCCGAGCCCAGGTCGTCGAATTAGAAAATGAAGTGCGCAGATGGCAGCGTGACTTTGTCTGGTTTCGGGACCGAGTTATACGAAAGATTCCGCTCGTTGGCCGAGTCATCTCTCGATTCCGCCCACAATGAAGAAAAACACAACCGACTCGACGGAACCAGAGATCAGCATCGACATCGTCGAGCTTCAGGACAACGCTGGCCGCGCCGAACTCAACGCTGCACTCAATACTTCGCTGGCCGAGGTCGTCGTTCTTTCCGGGCTCCATGGCGGGGTCAATGCACGAGCACTTCCCCTCCTGGCCGAGATATTCGAAGACCCCAGCGTCATGGTGGCCTATTCCGACGAGGAATTCGTCGACTCGCGGGGTCGCCACATTCGGTCCAGCTGCAAACCGGACTGGTCGCCCGAACGTTTCCGCTCGCAGTTCTACGTCGGCAACCTTCTTGCTGTTCGCCGCTCAGATGCGCTCCGCGCTGTCCTTGACTCGGCAGTGGACGATTCTCTGCCCACGATGCGTGGCCTGTCGCTCCTCTGGGACCTCGTGCTCAGGCTCACCGAACGTGGCGATGGGGTCGTCCATCTGCCCCATCTACTCTTTGGCAGCCCGGAATCAGCTTCCGAGTCCGAGGCCGAAAGCCACTCCTCTGCCCAACTCCTAGAGGCTGCAGCAGTCGTTCAAGCTCATTGTCACCGTGTCGGCATTGACGCAGAAGTTGAAGTCTCTGAGCCTGGCAACACCCTGCACCTTCGTCGCAATCTCGACCCATCGACCAAAGTCAGCCTCATCATCCCCACATGTGGTTCATCTGGAACCGTATGGGGACAGGACCGCATCTTCATCATCGAATTTGTGCAGTCGATCGTTGAGAAGTCCACCTGGGTCAACATTGAGTTCGTCATCGTCGCCGATGAAACGACGCCATCCGTTGTCCGACGAGCCCTTGAAGGGCTTTGCGGCG
Organism: uncultured Actinomycetes bacterium; assembly: GCA_937927725.1. Lineage (GTDB taxonomy): Bacteria > Actinomycetota > Acidimicrobiia > Acidimicrobiales > Acidimicrobilacustridaceae > Acidimicrobilacustris. Next base: position 68,762 of record CALBSE010000010.1, on the reverse strand, counting down.
ATCGACTCGTTTGGGTCAACTACGACAAACCGTTCAACTTCTCCGACAAAATCACACAAGGTCGAGAGGCGTCAACCGGAGAAGTTTTACTGCTCCTCAACGATGACATGGAAGTCATTTCCGAAGACTTCATTATGGAGCTCGTCGGTCTTGCTCTCGAACCGGGAGTGGGTGCGGTAGGTGCCCGGCTCCTACTCGCCGATGGTCGCATTCAACACATCGGACATCGCTACGCAGACGGGACCTTTCATGTCTTTGCTGGCTACGACGGCGACTACGCCGGACCTGACGACATGTGCCGTGTCACTCGAGAGTGCATTGGGGTCACTGCCGCCTGTCTCGCTGTGCGCGCCGAGGTCTTCGACGCCGTCGGCGGCATGGCACTCGACTTTCCCAACAACTTCAATGATGTCGACTTTGCTCTACGACTTCGCGAGCGTGGGCTGCGCAACATCGTCACGCCTCACGCGGTCCTCTTTCACTTTGAAAGCGTGACTCGAGACGGCACGGTTACCGCTGAAGAGGCCCATCTTCTGTTCTCACGGTGGGGCGCAGAACTCGCTTCCGACCCGTACTCAAATCCAAATCTTCAGTCGGGTCGAATTGAGTGGATCGAAAAGGGTGCCCACTAACTGCGGTCGAGTTTGGCAAGCAGTCGGGAAGGGATCTTCTTGAGTCGTGCCGCGACTGCTTTGGAGATACCCGTGATCCCATCGATGCGGTAGCGACCGACGACCATGCGCCACACCTTCATCATCGGGCTCCGGCGCCATGGACCCCAATTGACGGTCGCCACAACTCGATCAAGATGAGATCCGAGTTCCATCGCTGTGGCCTGCCATGTGAATTTCTGGCGCGAATAGCGATAACAACGATCCGACGCGAGTTTCAGTTTCGAGCGATCGCTGTGCCAGTCCTCAAGGAGGAACGCTGCATCGGCCAAATTGGAGAGCAGAAATGGAGTTGTCTCTGGATGCGCGCCGACATCGAAGGCCAATCCCACGGTGCCTGACGCATGCGCCTCGACAAGAGGAAGGTTGAACCCTTCCCAACGGCTCGGCGAAATCAGAACATCGAGTTCAGAGAGAAAGACAGATCGCTCTTCGTCTGTCGCGTTGACAGAGCAGCGCACCCCGCGTTCTTCCCACCAAAGCCTGTCCGACTCGTCACCGCGTCCCATGATCGAAAATTCAAATCCTTCTCGACCTTGGAACTCTTCGACAATTGCCAGGTACTCGTCGAGACCTTTATAGAACGCCTCTCCGGTACCGAGTCGCATAAGCGTTCCAATCCGAAGCGGCGGGTCAGCATCGTCAGCAGAGTCAAACGGTTTTGGACCGTAGTCAACCACGTGATCGCAACCCAGTGGAACGACCTTGGCTGACGGCCACGCGATCTCATCACGGAGAAAATAGGAACTTGTGAGAACTTCATCAACCTTTGGATACACGCGTTTGAGTTTGTGCACCTTGATCTGCTCGCGATCGGCGACATCGTGTTCGAACATCGTCGGAGTCGGGTCGCCGTGCTCAAACACAACTGTTGGAATCCACATCTCGAGAGCAGGTAGAACTTCGAAGTACGGGCTCGTTTGCGCGACAACAATCTGGATCTCGTTTGCCTGGCAGTACTCGAAAATTGTCTGCGATGAAGGACGCATGACGACGACATCGTCCGCCGCATAAAACTCATCGACTTCTAGGCAACCGATAGACATCTTCCACCCGGCCGGGCCCATACGATCGGCGACTTCACGTGCGACCACCGAAACGCCAAAGCCCCGCTTCATCACCGAGGTAAGCAACAAAACGTTTTTCATGAGGAGATGCACTCCACGAATGAGCTCCAGCGCCGAACGAAGAGCGCCCGATCCGCCCAGTTCTCTTCACCTGGCTCTCGGGTTCCATTTTCGACGTGATAAATCGGTCCGACATGCAGGGTGCGGATATCGAGCCCTACTCGTCGCAACCGAAGGCAGTAGTCGATGTCCTGACATTCAGCGGCGAACCGTTCGTCAAAGCCTCCGGACCGAGCAAAAAGGCCGCTCGGCGTCAGAAGGAATGCCCCTGTCGCAGCAGACGACTCAATCGAGTCGCCAAATTGCTGCACCGGGGGCTGCCGCGTGCCCGGGTGATACGGAACCGCAAACAATTCAGGTGTGCGTAAAAACTCGACCCCAGCATGCTGAACGGTTCCGTCCTCGAACAGAAGAACAACGCCGACGGCACCGAGTTGAGGATCGGCAGTAAGAGCCCGATAGGCCTCGACAACTCCCTCTGGACGTTCATCGATAAAGACGTCGTTGTTCATAAACAGAACCGTCGCGTAGTTCGCGTTCTCAAAAAGATCGTTGTTGCAACGCGAGAACTGGTACTGCATACCTCGAGTGATCTCAACCCCCTCAGGCGGGTTTTCGAGAAGCGTCAAAGTTTCAGGATGCGTCGATCCGGTATCGCCAAGGAGGAGCTCAACGTCGATTCCTTCTTGACTGCAGATGCTGCGGAGCTTCGTGAACCCCAGCCAAAGGCGGGCCAAGAGTTCCGGTCGGTCCTTATGAAGAACGAGGATTGACAGCCCCAGGTTTGCGCTTTTGGCTGTTAATTGCCTTCGAGCCATCGTGACTCTGGCTGCTCGCTCTGCATTAAACGAACGTGCATACGGATCAAGTTTTGGGATCAAGCCCGCAAACTGCGCCATGGCCTGCTCAGCGACCGTTGTCTTCGAGCCAAGTCGCGGGAAGACGGAGGAGTCCCCCAGGAGGTGATGACTCCGCCCGCACGCGGAAGGCAAAGCCGAAATCGCGTATCGCCTCGGCACGAACGGTCTTGCCACCGTGCACGCGAACTCGACCTTCGTAGATTCCCGGAGCAAGTAACAACGGATCAAACCGGCAGCGAATCGTGTAACCGTCTGCAAGTGGGCCAGGCTGAGCCATTGGCGAGCTCATCTCCGTCTCACCAACAACGACGCCGGACTCAGTCTGAATCATCAGTGAATACGTGTGCTCCTCGGCCGCCAGTGCCTCTGGAAGCGCGACTCGAAGGTTGATGGGCTGACCGGTGACAGCGAACTCGACGGGAGTACCCGAATCGTCAACCATTTCTGATTCGGTGGCCTTCGCCGGCGTTGGGAGGAGGCCGGCAGCCTCTGCTTCGAGTCGGAGCCGCTCGGCTTCCACCGAATTCACTTCGTGGAGATAGTTCGCGATGACCGAAGACGGCTCGCCGCTATCTCGAACGACACCGTGGTCCATCCAAGTGACCTGATCGCAAAGGTCGCCGATAACACCGAGATTGTGCGATACCAAGACGATTGTTACGCCCGAGGCTTTCAAACCTGCAAGGTGGTCCAGACAGCGACGCTGAAAATCTTCGTCGCCGACAGCAATGACTTCGTCGACGAGAAGAATCTGTGGATCGACATGAACCGCAACCGAAAATCCCAGTCGGACATACATGCCGCTCGAATAGTGCTTCACGGGACTGTCGATAAACGCAGAGAGCCCCGAGAAGTCGACGATTCGATCGAAGATAGCATCGGTCTGCTTACGACTCAGACCCAAAATCGATGCATTGAGATACACGTTCTCGCGGCCGGTCAGTTCGGGATGGAATCCCGCACCCAGTTCAAGAAGCGCAGAGATCCGGCCACGGGTCGCGACCGTTCCCGACGTTGGAAAGTGAATGCCAGCCATCATGCGGAGAAGCGTTGACTTCCCGCATCCGTTGTGACCAATGAGACCAGCGACGCTCGCTTCGTTGATGTCCAAGGAGACGTTTCGAACGGCCCAAAAGTCGTCGTACTTCGGACGGCCGAACTTGGTAAAAAGTTGCTTCACGCTCCCGGGACGGTCTTTATACAGGCGAAAGCGTTTTGAGACATCGTGGACTTCAATGGCATTCATCGCGTCATAACTCCTGGGCGATGTCACGGGACTTGCGATTGAAGATCACGAGTCCGAGAACGAAGACTGCAAATGATGCCAACGGAACAACTATGAGTGAAAACGCGCTCGGCATCGTCAACCCGTAAAAGATGTCGCGTGACCACTGGACGTATTGCGCAATTGGATTCAATTCCATAATTCGAGCCAAGGTCATGCTCTTGCTCTGAACGAGCGCGATCGGATAGATGATTGGCGTTGCATAGAACAACACGTTCATTCCGATTGTCACCAGATAATTCACGTCTCGATAAAAAACGTTGTAGACGCTGAGGGCGAGACCAACCCCCACCGAGAACAGCGTGATGCACAGGATCAGCAGCGGGAAAAGCACGAGCATCCAGCCCACATTGCCGAGCAAGATCATAATGAACAGGAGGATTCCCGCCTCGATCAGCGCCTGAAGGAGCACAGTGATCGTGTTGGCAAGTGCGGGACACGCCGGGGGGAAATACACCTTGTTGAGTAGTGGTCCAGAAGATTGCAGCGCGGCGATTGCCCCGAGAACCGTGCCGTTGAAAAGGTTCCAGACCCAGAGGCCTGCAAACAGATAGAGAGCGAACACCGATGTGCTGCCATTGCCTGCGGTTGGGGCCTGGTTATTGAAGAAGTAACCAAAGACGAGGGTGTAGACCGCGAGGACCGACGCGGGGTTAAGAAGCGACCACAACCATCCAAGCAGACTCTTCTTGTACCGAGACCGAAGCTCACGCTGGGCGAGGTTGTAGGTCAGGTTGCGGTAGGCCCAGAGTTCGCTAACTGACTTCAACGCTTGGCTCTTCCACTCTTGGTTTTCTCGACAAAATGCAGGGGCACCAAAGAAAAAAGGCTAGCAGGGGGCCTCTCGAGGTCATCGGACAGTCCATCCCTCAGATGATGACCTGCCTACAGGAGTCCGTTCGTAGAAGTACACAGCCACGCCATCAGGCCCCGCGGTCTCCACAGGCACTCCCAGACAGGCCGCCTGCATCCGCCGAGGGGTAACGACATGTCGGACATTGAACTTGTCCAGCACAGGGTCACAGGGGTTGACCGTGACTTCGATCGTGTCTTCTTGGACGAGTCGCACTACCGGGGCCTTTGAGGCTGTATCGAAGGACCACACGGCTTGGGAGTAGCGGTTCCATGCGGTCTCGTACTGATGGTCCGGATCGATGAGTTCCCATGCTGAAACGTTGGGATAGAGGTTGACACCGCTCAAATTCTGCACCCCTGCCGTCGTGAGCAGCGATGCAATCGGGTACGACTCGGCCAACCAGGCTCCAGCACCGTTCGGTTCGGAGTCGATTGCCTTCGCCGTTGAGACGACGGCGGACTCGCGAGTTTGCGACAAACCATTGACCAAAGGATTGACCGGCAACGAAACCAAAAGGCCGAATGCTGCAAGTGCGCAGACCGAAAGAAGCGGGCGCCAGAAATACAACGCTGCAGTTGCGACAGCAATGAGAACTGAGACGACGATCAGTTTGTTGCCCACCGCGGCGGACACTGACCGGAACTCTTGGGCGAGACCAATCACACCGGCAGCAGTTGCCGCGACCAAAACGATTCCGGCAAGTCGTCGGGCGAAAGTTGGAACGACCATCCGTTCAAGCGAAACGCCAACTGCGACGACGAACACCATGGACGCAAAGCCGAGACCAATCAGCGCACGTCGTTCGGGAACAATCGAAAGGAGCGTGATCTTTGCAACAACTGACGGAAGCCCCACCAACATCTGCGTCAGTAGCAGTGCCATCGCTGCAACAGAGGCGATGATTACCCCGCGAAGGCGAGCACCTGCCGGAGCGACAAATCTCCAAACAAGTGGGATCGCAACGAGCAGCACGACGCCTAAAAAGAGAAATGAGGATGCCTCTGACTCGTTCGGGAAGAGCACCCCTCGCAACTTCGGACCATTTGTTAGGTAATTCAGTCCGAACCAACTCGAAAACAATTGGCTCCAAGGGAGTTCCCCACCTGGAACCACTCGAGCTCCGGGATAGACCGTCTGAGAAATCGCGCTCAAGGCTGGCGCACGAGTCACCAGAAACGCCCCTATCGGAACGAGAGCTGCACCACCGGCAATGACTCCTGAAAGGAGGATTGATCGGAGCGTTGCCGAACCTTCACGCCATCGTGGCCACAACGCCCCGAGAGAGACAATTCCAACTCCGATCGCCGCCGAAATCTGAAACGGCGGATAAAGGGTTAATGCGAAACACGCCAGCGTGTACGCAGCGAGAAGAGCAAAGACGACACGCTTTCGGCCAGAGGACGAGACAGCCAGTAGGAGGCACGCCCCGGCAAATGTCATCCAGCCAACCGAACCGAATGCAGACCCCGTGTACCACCAGTGGAAGAAGGGAGACCCGTAGAGAAGAAGAGCCCCAACGATCGACCACCGAATCGAACCGATCGCAACGAGAAGAAATGAATAGGTGCCGAGTAACAAAAGTGCGGCAACCGACCACCAATCAAAGGCGTAGGCGTTGTCAATCGGAAGGAACGGATAGGCCCAGTGGTTCGGATGGAAAACAGCTGTCCAGTCGAGGACGGGCAAATCGGAAAGTACCGACATGTCATGTGAACCCACACCAACGTCGCCGTAGCGGGGCGAGCCGTTTTCGACCTGCGAGACCACCATCGGGGTATGAACGATCCACTCGTCAGATCGGATCGCGCGCGGCACGCCGATGATGACGGTGTCGCTGCTCCCGGCGTCATTTGCGAGGAGCGGACTCGAGGTTCCCGAAATCCCCAAAGCAGTCAGCACGAGAAGCGCAACCAAAACCGCTGCAGGGAAGATCAGATAGCGACGCTTGGCGCTCGCGTATTCAAGCAAGGACCGTGTTCGCGATTGGATTGTGGACCACAGAGATCTGCTCGCATCGGCTCCCTCTGTACGGGCCGATGTCCGGTCTTTCAGCGATGTCACGGGGAGGATCGTACTCCAGCCTCCCCGTCGGTTCCGGGAGCCACAGTGACCGATCCAAGCTGGAGTCGATGATGCAACTCGTCGCGAGTCACGTAACGCCGCGTCGAAATTCGTCTCCGCGATGCAACTGATGCCGGCAACAATCGCAGTGCAGAGAAATACGATCGCAATCTGCGTCCAACGTTTGTGAAATCTGGAGCTTGACGTCGCGTAATTACTTGCTTGCACACCGAACGCAAATACGACGCTGTAACGACGAGGAATCGAGCGAACTCTCGGAATACCGCGGAAGCCGGTGCATGACGCACAACGAGCAAGAGCCGATTTCGTTCTATGTAGTGAGCTGCGACTGATGATCCTTCAATCGTCGAAGCAGAGTGGATATGACGAACGACGCTTGTCGGTTCAAGGACGAATCGCCAACCCCTCCCCCGCCCTCGCACCGCAAGATCAGTGTCTTCGTAATACAGGAAGAACCTCTCCTCAAAAACACCAACATCCTCAAGGTGGCGTGCACGGAGGAGCACCGCGGCTCCACACCACGTACCGATGTCTACCGAGTTGTCATACTGACCGGCATCAACTTCGTAAAGGCCGCGTTCGTGACCAACCCAAGAATCGTCGAGCCAAGAACCAACATTGTTCACGACATCCACGGTTTGAGTTCCGACTGCTAAGGAGATTGAACGCCGATCGCCAGCTAGAACCGCGAATTCCACTTGCTCGGATCCAGCGAGGGAAAGGACACACTCGTGAAACGCCTCGACTTCGATCTGAAGCTGCAATAGCGAACCAGACTCCACATCAACGAGCACCGGAACTCGCAGGATGCACGTTTCGGAGAGTCGTTCGAAAATGCCGGTGCGATCAGAGGATCGTCCGCCACCACTAGCGACATGAGTTCGCCCGAAGACATCCTCTCCGTTGACGGAAACACCGCGCACAACAATCGGAGTCGATGAGCCTGCGTGCGCTCCTCTAATCGTGACTGGAATCTCGACAAACCGGTCCGCCAGGAGAATCTTTGGGCTCACCGCTCCGATGCTCTCGTCGGAAGATGCTCGATCGACGAGAGGTGCAAGCCAATTTTGCTCAACGATCGCATCGCTATTGACGAGAGCGACGAAATCGACGCCATCGAGGTCACGCATCGCCACGTTGTTACCTGGGAATCCAAGATTCTTCCCATTTCGGATTGTTGCGACGGAAGAGAATCGCCGTTCAATTTCTTCAAGACTTCCGTCGGTTGAACCATTGTCAACGCAGACAACCTCGAGGCGTTCAGCAGGCCATCGCGTCTTGGTCACCGCGTCCACGGCTTCGACGATGGTGCTGCCACCGTTGAAATCGAGAAGTACGACCCGGACGAACGGGAGAGTTTCCTGCGAGACCATGCGACCGAAAGGCTAGACCGGTTTACCGAGGTGACTGAGGCCCAGTTCGGGTGCTTCTTGGCTGCGTTGATTGCCTTGAAGAGCTACTCCACTTCACGGCGCATGGGGTGAGACCATCGATGGTCGTCAGTCGGTCGCAGAAGTGAGCGCAGCGACTAACCGCCGCAACGGCTCCCGGAAATCGGCCATCGTGTCGATTCCCGACAGTCGAAGTGCAGCGTGGTCGAGCACTGAATTTGCTGGGCGCGGTGCAGGGCGCGGTGGTTGCAGATCTGCTGTGGAAACCGGAAGCACCCGATCAGGATCCTGACCACTCGCCATCAGCACTTCACGAGCGAACTCATACCAACTCACAGGCCCAGCGTTGGTGACGTGGAAAACGCCTGTGCGACGTTCGACAACAAGTTGGGCAATCATCGCCGCAAGATCGTCGGCAAACGTTGGACAGCCACGTTGGTCATCGACAAATGACAACGTGTCGTTTTCTGCAGCGATTCGCAGAATGGTCTTGACCATATTGGGGCCGTGAAAACCACAGACCCACGACGTGCGGATGATCGACGAGTTCTCGCCAAGTTCGTGCTCGCCAGCCAATTTCGATGCGCCGTAAACCGACTGAGGATTGGTTTGGTCCCATTCCAGATACGCCGAATCTTTGGTGCCATCGAAAACATAATCGGTTGAGATGTAATGGACTGCTGCGTCAACAAGGCGAGACGCTTCCACCACGAAACGCGTGCCCATAGCGTTGACCGCAAACGCCCGATCGGGATCACCTTCACACGCGTCAACAGCAGTCCATGCCGCTGAATGCACAATCGCGTCGGGGTGAAATTCAACAATCGCTGCCCGGACGGCATCGCGATTCATGATGTCGAGGCTTGCGTGATCGAAACCCGCAACCTCATGACCACCGGTGCCGAAAACGCGCAGGAGTTCGTGGCCAACCTGACCACCGGCACCTGTGATGAGTACTCGCATCAGCGAGCCTTCAATGGTTCCCACCAGGCGCGGTTGGCCCGGTACCACTCCACGGTCTCTGCAATTGCGACATCGAGATCTCGAGATGGCTTCCACCCAAGCGCATTGGCCTTCGAACAATCGATGGAATAGCGACGATCGTGTCCAAGTCGGTCTTGCACGTATTCGACCATTTCTTCGCCAACACCCATGTTGGTGAGGACCATCGAGGTGAGCTCACGATTCGTGGTTTCGTTCCCGCCACCGATGTTGTAAATCTCCCCGATCGTTCCCTTACGGAGAACGGTGTCGACACCTGCACAATTGTCGAGAACGTGAATCCAATCGCGAACGTTCAGGCCATCGCCGTAGAGCGGCACTTTTTTGCCATCGAGAAGATTGGTAACAAAAAGTGGAATGACTTTTTCGGGGAACTGGAAGGGCCCGAAATTGTTCGATGAACGAGTCACGATGACGGGCAGCCCATAGGTCTCTTGATACGAGAGCGCGATCAAGTCGGATCCGGCCTTCGACGACGAGTACGGAGAACGTGGACCAAGACGATCAGTTTCGACGAATGATCCTTCCTCAATAGATCCGTAAACCTCGTCGGTTGAGATATGAAGGAAGCGTTCAACACCGATGTTGCGAGCGACGTCGCACATGACGTTTGTGCCAAGACAATTGGTACGCACAAACGTGTCGGGATCGACGATCGAACGATCGACATGACTTTCAGCAGCGAAGTGCACGACCATGTCGTGACCTGCCATAGCCGCAGCAACAGCTTCACGGTCGCAAATATCGCCCTGAACAAACGAGTAGCGAGCATCGTCAGCGACATCGGTCAGGCTCGAAAGATTGCCGGCATAGGTCAGCGCGTCGAACACGGTGACTTCGTCGTCGGAATTCGCAAGTACGTGACGCACAAAATTCGAACCGATGAATCCGGCGCCGCCGGTAATGAACAACTTCATGGAATGCCTCTCAGGGACGCAGGCGCCAATGCGGCTGCCACTGCGATTCGATATCGGCCCGTGCCGGGTTCTTACGATCGCGATCAGAGAGGATCGGATCGGCGACTCCCCAATCGGCGGCGATCGCGGGGTCGTCCCACGCCACGCCGAGCTCATCGGCCGGGTTGTAGTAATTGTCGACGAGATAGGTGATCGTCATATCGGTCAATGCAGCAAAGCCATGCGCCACACCCGGAGGAATGAAAACACCCTGGTGGCTGTGGGTACCGTCAGCCCGGCGTCCGAGATCGAGCCACTGCGTCGCACCATCGGTTGGAGAACCGGTGCGAAGATCATGAAGCACTACACGAGCCGTTCCATAAGGCACGTACCAATAGTCGGCCTGATGAAGGTGATAGTGGAGCCCGACAACAGCTCCGGCTTGGCGATCGCCCCGGTTGCCCTGCAACATTTCCCGGCCCTGCGGGAACCATTCCCGGCGGTAGGTCTCGACAAAGAACCCGCGCTCATCGCCGTGAATATCGGGATCGACGATGTACACGCCGCAAATGAGATCGGATTCGGTGATTGTTGCCATAACTGGGGCGGGGCCTTCCGTCTTCGCCGAATGGTCATTTTACGCTAGCCGACCGCCCAGTCGGTTCTAGGAAAGGTTGCGACAACCCAAAAGCTGATGGGAACCCGATCCGGCGATGTTCAATGCATAAACGCAGACACTTTGATTTCCACTCCCGATTCGGGCCGTCGAGAACGACCACCCATGGTCTGAACCAAGACCCCAGGGGTTCCCAAGATCCGGCCGACTTTGATTCGCTGCGGAGATACGGAAGCCGTAGCCATTGACGTACACATCAACGATGTCGGGCAACGCCGTGTTGGGATCAATCGCCCAGCCATTGAGGGTCACATTTCCATTGACGATCGAAGCTCCGTCAATAGATCCAATAGGGTTGCCCACAGGAACGTTGACTGTCTTGCAACCGAGCAATCGATTGCCATCGCCACCAACTGCATCGATCGCGTACGCACAGATCGAATGTGCACCATCGGGGGCGGGCAATTGCCCACTGAACCCGTGTGCAGCGCCGTACGCAGGAAGCCCACCAGCAATATCTGGCCGGTTTCCATCAGCCGTAAAGGCAAAACCCTGACCATCGAGATAGATGTGCACCGGAATCGACGCCGCAGTATCGGGATCAACTGCCCAACCCGTTACCTGAATCGCACCATTCGAAAGCGTGGCGGTATCGAATGCACCAAATGGTGCGCCGCCGCTGACTTGAACGTTCCGACAGCCCAGAAGGACGTTGGTTCCGACACCCACATTGATGCCGTAGACACAAACGCTGTGGGTGCCGCCGCGGACAGCAACGTTGCCGCTGTACCCGCGCGTGGCGCCATAACCAGGGAAACCAGCAGCAACATCGTTACGAGTTCCGTCGGCATGTAACGCCGTGCGTCCTACCCCATCGACATAGACATGAACATCAATTGCTGCGGCGGTATCCGGATCAACGACCCAACCGGTCACCGAGATGGAGCCGACGCCAGCGACAGCAGTGTCAACGACACCAATAGGAGAGCCACCTGGAAGCGAAACAGTGCGGCAACCAAGTGAGACAGAACTTCCCGGGCCAATCGAGTTCACCGCACCCATGCAGACTTGCACGTTGCCTCCGGTCGGAACCAGCACTGTGGCGGTGTACCCGTGAAGATTTCCCAGACCAATCGGATTGCCGAGGTCGGGGCGATCGTTGTTTGCGGTAACGACAGTATCGACACCGTTCACTCGAGCAACGACCTGCGTTGGCGTCACACCGTTTGGATCGATCGCCCAACCTTTGACCTCAATGCGACCGGGCCCGACTGCTCGCGCACTATCTACGACGCCGAAGGGATCTCCGCCAAGGGACTGACAACCAAGGAGCGAGTTGCCACCGGATCCAACATTGATACCGAACGCACAGACTTGTTTCGCACCGAGTGGAATGGGAATTGCGGTGAAGTAGGCGTGAGCGCCGCCAAAGCCCGGATAAGCGTCGGCCAAGCCCGGAAATTCACCGTTTGCATTGAGACGACGGCCAGCGCCCGGCTGACCATCGGGCCCGTAGACGTAGATGTCGACGGGAATCGGATCACGAGAATCAGGATCAATCGCCCAGCCGAACACGTTTGCGTAGGTCGGTTCGGGAACCGAAATCGAATGGAGAATGCCGAACGGGGAACCGGCACCGCCACCGCTGCCCGCTAATGCCTGCAGCGAACCTAGATCGCAGCAATAGAAATTCATGTCCACATTGTCAAGAGCCGGGCCCGTGGAATTCGCATAAACACCAGGAACGTTTTCAATACTCGAAAACTGCCACCAGGTCCACGACGACCAACCTGTGGGCAGCCGCGGTTGACGGGTATCGGTGTAGGGATCGCAGAGGCGATCGCCCGTGTTGCTTTGACACATGTAACTCGGAAGCCACAGCCGATACGTCGCAGCAACATCTGGTGCAATTGTTCCCGGGAAGAAATACGCACCCATATAGAGCACCGGTCGCTTTCCCGTCAGCAACGTGACTTCGTTCAGGAACGCGCGTGTCCAATCTGACAACTCGGGTGCAGTAAGCCCGCCAGTTTCTTCTAGGTCAAGCATCCCGGGAAGGTCACTCGGCCCCGTCATCGAGCCAGCGCGCGAGACGAAATAGCGGGCTTGGTCAACTGCAGTGCTCACCGGAAGCGACGGTTTTGCGTAGTGATACGAACCGCGCAACATTCCTGCGCTCGCGATTCCTGCCCAATCCTGCGCAAAGCATGGATTGGTATAGCCCGTCGCTTCTGTCGATTTCACGTATGCGAAAGAAACACCAGAGCTTCGGACCTGCGCCCAATCAATGGGCCGGCCACAGTTAGAGCCAGATGTTCCTGGATGCTGCCAACTCGCGACGTCGATCCCCCGCAGGAGCGCGCTCGCAGGCGAAGCGGTTGCAAGGGAGGAAACAAATGAAAGCGCGATCGATGCTCCGACAAATGCGAGAGCCACCAAAACAACGCGAAGAAGCTTCGTCCCAGGAAGTGACGAAGTCGATTCACTCTCAGCATGCGGAGTGTCGGGAGTGTTCTGCAGCGGGACCATGAGGAAAATTCGGACAATCGCCGAATGACAATTCTACGGTCCCGGGCGTCACTTCGGCCTTCACCCTCAATTCCAGCGAAGGGAACGGGTGAATGCTCTCTATTCGACGCGAATTAGTCGAGTTCGACGACGGAGTGATCACCGATCATGAGACGTGTCGCATGCGGCTCACGTTGCGACTTCCGCACTTCTACCTGCTTACCCACCAGCGAATCAGCGATGGAATGGATCCCCGTGATTCGAGACTGTTCGAGAATCACCGAATTCTCGATGGAGCTATCGGTGATCTCGCAATCGAAATAAATCGATGCATATGGTCCGACAGTGCTGTTCACAATCTTTGCGCCTTCACCGATAATCACCGGCCCGCGAAGCGTTGAGTTGACGACTTCAGCACCCTCCTCGATGACGACGATTCCTTCGAGGACCGATGCCGCATCGACGGTGCCCCCATTCGAGGAAGAAAGCATGTCAAGGACGAGACGATTTCCTTCGAGAAGTGGTTCGAGTTTGCCGGTGTCCTTCCACCAGCCTTCAAGCACCTCGTGCCGAACACGATGCCCGTTATCAATCAACCACTGAATGGCATCGGTGATTTCGAGTTCACCGCGCGGCGAAGGTGCAATTGCAGCAACCGCGTCGTGAATGTGACGATCGAACAGGTACACACCTACAAGAGCGAGATCAGACTTTGGCTCGAGTGGCTTCTCGACGAGCTGCGTCACCTCCCCGTCGGCACCAATTTCGGCGACCCCGAATCGTTGAGGATCTGGCACACGAGCAAGAAGAATCTGTGCTGACGGGACCTGCGCATCTTCAGCGCGGGATTCAGCGTGATCGGACTCGAAACTTTCGACGAACTCGGCAATACCTTGACGAAGCAGATTGTCGCCCAGGTACATCACGAAATCGTCATCACCAAGAAACTCCTGAGCGATCAAAACGCAGTGCGCAAGACCCAACGGTGCGTCCTGCGGGATATAGGTGACCTTGGCTCCCCAGCGCGAGCCGTCTCCGACTGCTGCTTGAATTTCGGGGCCAGTGTCGCCAGTGACAATTCCGATTTCGGTAATCCCGGCCTCAACCATGTCTTCGATCCCGAAGAAAAGGATGGGCTTATTGGCAACCGGCACCAATTGCTTGGCGCTGGTGTGGGTAATCGGCCGCAGTCGTGTGCCTGCCCCGCCGGAGAGAATCAGTCCCTTCACGGCGTCGTTTCTAGCAGGGGCCACCTCACTGGACCCCTTCGCCCACCCACGCACGTCTTGGCGTCAAGGCCCAATACGTCTTAAACGGTGCGACAGCCCAGGAGCACGTTGCCGCCGGATCCGGCTGATTCGATGCCATAAATACAGACAGTGGCAGAACCAGCGCCTACGGGAAGCGAGAACGAATACCCGTGGGCAGGGCCATACAACGGCATGGTGCCAGCGAAGTCTGGCCGACTCCCGTTTGCCACCACCGCGGTTCCCACGCCATTCACATAGACGTGGACCGGGATCGACGCCGCTGTGTCCGGGTCATAGACCCAGCCTGAACCGGTAACGATTCCTCCTGAACGGGTGAGCGTGTCGATCACGCCGATTGGGGAACCCGTCGGAACGTTTGCGGTTCGGCATCCCAGCAAGGTGTGGTTACCGACACCGACATTGATGCCATAGGCGCACACCGTGACCGCTCCCCCTGGAGCAGGTAGGTCAGCGACGAATCCATGCTCCGAGCCATAAGCGGGAAGGCCGCCACCAATGTCTGGTCGATTCGCGTTTGAAGTGAGCGCGTAGCCGACACCATTGACATAGACGTGCACGGTGTCGGGCGATGCGATGTCGGGATCGACTGACCAACCCACGACGTGCACGCCCCCGACTCTCGGCGTCACAACATCAAGAGCTCCGAATGGTGAACCACCGGGGAGGTCGACGACACGGCATCCGAGTGCTCCGAGCGGGAGCGAACCGGTTGTAAGGCAAACGACATGTCGTCCACCGGTCGCATCGATCAACCCCGAAAACCCGGTTGCCAACTCGGCACTAGGGATGCCCGCTTGAACATCAGGACGGGCAACCGTTCGCGTGATTCGTGAGGCAACGACACCGTCGACAGAAAGAATCGCGACGCTCGATGGGTCGCCGGGGATGACCGACCAGCCGGAGACGCTGATTGAACCGGGACGAGCAACAGCAGTGTCGATGATCCCCCGGGGCGTCGAGGTCACAACGACATCGCGACAGCCAAGCAACGGATTGCCAAGAATCCCACCGACATCGATCGCATAGGCACAAACATGTTGGGGGCCAACGGGCGATGGCAAAGTGACATCGAAACCGGTGTTCCCAGGTGCACCTGAATAGGCAGCTGCGACATCAGGGCGAGCGCCGCCCGTCGTCGCAGCGTTTCCAATCACGCCGATATAGATGTTGATCGGAACTTGACCCGTGGTGTCGCGATCCCATGCCCAACCCGTTACCCGCACTGAATCAGTTCCGGTCGTGACCGAATCAAGAACTCCGGTTGGTGGTGCTCCCCCGCACTCGCCGCGGTATTGCGTCTTGTCACAAAGAGTCGCTTGTCGCTCCCACACCAACGACGTGCGGGCATTCGAAGTGACGGGATGTGACGCAGTGATTCCGATGTCGTATCCAGTATCGACTTTGAGCCAGATTCGATACTCGCGCCCGTTCGCGCGCACGACATAGAACGGCTTGGGCAACGGTGTGTAGAGATCAGGCCGCGCTGGGTCATAGGTTCCGGAGGTCCATCCACGAGATCCTTGAGCGTTGGCAGGGTTCACATACCAACAGGGAAGATTTGTTCCGAGTCCGGCGACATCACAGGTTCGCAGCGACATTCCGCCGCTCGTATCAACTCCAGCATCTTGCGCCGAGTTGATCGCGCCTTCAGTGACAAGTTGCTGGTAACGATCTTCACAGGTGGTGCTCGCTCCGGAACTACAGCCAAACCAAGGTCCCCATGCATACGCTCGCCGCGATTGCGGCGTGACTTTGCGACTATCGGGAGCGTTACACCAACGATATGCAATCGTTGCGGCTGCTGTATTTGATGACGTGACCGCATCGATTGCGTCGGCGGCCGTAAGGTCCCATGCCCCGGCGGAATCGAACTGCCACAACCCGATACCGGGACTAAAGAACGCATTGACATAGCCGCCCGTCGTTTGACCAAACGCGAAGAGATTCGCGTTTTCTGCGCGAACGTTGACGTTGTCCCAGCGCGAAAGGGTCATGGGCGACGGAACTGCTCCGCCTGCTTCGAAATACGTTGGCACCATCATCATCACGGCGAGTTCAAGCGATGTCAGCCCGCACTGCGAATACGGGCCGGTTGTGGTGGTGCGATCAGCGGCATCACGGATCGCATCAAGCGGGCCTTTGCCGTAACTCAATCCCGATGTCGGCGACGTAACGACTCCAGGAAGGCAACTCGTCGCAAGGAACACGACCGCCAAGAAAAACCCCACAGCAATACTGCGCCGCAACAGCGGACGCTGGACCAAAGATCGCTTGGGGAATTTTAGGACGGACATGCAAACCTCAACTGGACGCACGCAAAAGCATGCTCCTCCGCCTCAGAAAAAGCGTACTCCCCGATCAGGGCGTTGCAACGCCACCCGGAATCGCTCCGATTGCGTGAGATTCGTTGTAGCGAAAGAGTCCTCCGGCGAATCGCGGGAACGGGAAAGACCGGGTTCTGATCCCAACTCCGCCCAATTCCTCGATTTGTTGGCGTAACGCTTGAGCGTTGAGAAGTCGAACATGAGTTGGATCAGACTTCTGGCCCGCCATCTGGGGCGTGATGAGCAGGAGTCGCCCGCCTGGCTTGAGGTACGGGAGATATGACCTGAGGAGCTCGTTGCCCTCCTCAACCGTGGTGTGTTCGAGGACATGTGAAAGCAGCATCGAATCAAAAAGCCCGGCGTTGCTCTCGGCAAACTCTGCCGGCGTATACGCCTCAAGCCCGCGGGAGCGGCAGACCTCGACCGACTTCTCGTTGTGATCAACCCCAACGCCATTTCCATCGATGAACGCGAGGCATCGACCGATCCCACAGCCGATATCGAGTGTGCGACCGAGATGTAACCGACGAAGGTTCCATCGATACGGATCGGGGACGAATCGCTTCCAACCTCGTCCGGTTATGCGCTGAAGGCGGTCGGTATACCACTCGCCTGAAGTATCGGCGTCCATCAGATATCGATCGGTTCGTGTTCAATCGCTTCAACAAGCGCGCCGACGCCAAGGTCATCCATGCTCGAACGACGGCGAACTACCGCAACGAACATGACGATTGTCGTGAGCACCGACCCGATGAGGAAACCAAGGTCAACGCGCAGTTCAAGACCTTGGATCACGCTCATGCAAGCGACGGCAATGACAAGACCAAGGCCCCAAGCAACAGCCGTCATGCGGTGACCGCCGAGGGCCATAAGCGCTTGGGCAAGGGTCAACGCAATGATGAAGACTCCGCTCCCGGCTGCAAGAAGTGCAAGCCCGTTCGCGCTCATCGAGAAATCCTTAAAGAGAATTTTGCCAATCGTGGGGCCGAGAACGAACGCTCCGACGGTACCGAGAATGGCGATACCGACAACAAGCGCCAGCAATTTCTCGAGACCACTTTTAAATTCGTCCTTCTGACCGCTACCC
Organism: uncultured Actinomycetes bacterium; assembly: GCA_937927725.1. GTDB lineage: Bacteria > Actinomycetota > Acidimicrobiia > Acidimicrobiales > Acidimicrobilacustridaceae > Acidimicrobilacustris. The sequence goes on along the minus strand of CALBSE010000010.1, from coordinate 50,786 downwards.
GCCAACCCAGCGAGTTTCGGCAGAAGAACTCCCTGAATTGCACCGAAGGCCAAGATGGGAAGTCGTGCGATGAAGAAGGCCGACGCGAATCCGGCGACGATTGCTTCATCCTCAGGTCCGCCGAGAGAGTTCACGCCGAGAAGCGGCGCATACGCCAGGGCCTGCATAAAGACGGAGCCGGCCAGCAGCCATCCGATGTTCTTCGAAAGCTCGCCAAATGGCGCGTCGGTTCCCGGTTGAAGAATTTGGCGTTGCCCGCGTAACGCAAACGGCAACGCGACTAACGGCGACAATCCAATACAGAGAGCAAAGATCCCGGCAGAAGTCACTCCGGCGACAACCAGCCCAAGAGCGATCACCAGTCGGACAATCGCGTCAATCGCAATAATTTCTGCGTAGGGACGAAATCGACCTTCACCAGCAAGGACGCCACGCGAAAGGTGCAGGAGAAAGAACGACACCAAACTCACCGCAAGAGCAACGGTAAAGAACTGATCGCCGTTGTAGATCTCCTTCGAGAGCACCGGCGAAAGCGCAATCGTCGCAATGATCAGAATGACCGTGAGACCCGCGCCAAGTTTGAACGCTTTCGCAACGAGTGGACGACTTCCGTCACCTTGCGCCCGCCGGTGAGCGACTGCTCGGCCAACTTCCTGTTCCATCGGGAGGAAAAAGCCTGGGCCGATGACAAAGATGACGGCCCAAAACGCCGAGAATGCCGCTTTCGCTCCACCGTCAAGCGAGTTCAGCGTGATGACGACAAAGACATACGAGGCGATGGACGAAATCGCGATTCCGAGGCCGACGGAGGCTGCGCCATCAGGCACGACACCTTTAACTTTTGCCGCCCCGGTTGCGATCTTCGCTCTCATGGCATCCATATTCGCATGACCCAGGCGTTTGCCACGCGACCCGTCGCTGCTGCTTAGTTCTGATCGACCACAAGTTGTGCAAACGAGACGCCATCAGGCCAATTTCCCAAGTTGTAATAATCCGTCGAAAGGATGTTGTATCCCGCTTGCGCAAGGGCAGCGACCATTCCCGGCATATCGGGAAGAACGGTCGACTCGATGAACTCTTGAAGGGTCGCGACCTGATGGCCAGCCTTCCAATCGGAGTACCAAGTTGCGATACCCGTCTCCTTTGGAAACATCGGCGATGTCGCAACCGAAGCGAGAAGAAGTTGTGACGCTCCGCGCTCTGCATAGGTCGGACCATGAGCGGCAAGGAACGTAAACATCTCCGGCATCGTCGTTCGTGGATCCCACACGTTCGTCATTCCAGCGCCAGGCGGAAACGCATTACTGGAACGAAGCCACCAAATATCAGACCGTTGCGCGAACTCCATATCGATGAAGAACGGGACAACGTTTGTTTCTGCTGCAACTAGCGCATTGAGCGTCGTCTTCGAATCGGCCGTCTCGGGCCGCTTTGCCAAATGGGAACCAAACGCGTGATCGAAAAGTTGCGTCAAGAGATCGTTCCCCAAAATTGGCTCGCTATTCGCTCCCGAATACATCTGCGAGGAACACCCGTAATTTTTCTGCATGTCAAGAAAAATCACTTCGTTCGGGTGCGCAGTCGACCAGGCTGCGATCTCCGTCAGCGCATCAGCAATAGGCATTCCGCGAAACGTATGAACGATGAACATTCCATCTGGTTCGCAGACCACCCGAACGTCGAGATACCGCATGCCGGCATTGAATTGCTCAGTGAAGGTCGCGTTCTGCGTGAGTTGCGTTCCGATGACAAAGTCCTCAGGGATACCCGCTAACTGCGCCGTTCCAGCATCATCCTGCGCTGCGGCGATCACCGCCCCAGTGCTCGGAATTGAGAACGTTCCGGCATCGTGAGTCCCCGGAATTCGAAGTTGAGAGAGCGGACGGTCGCCGAGTTGTTCGGCCCGATCGCTCATCCAGTTTTCGCCGTCCCAAGAACGACTCACCGATTTCGAAGTCTCCGGATTCGATGTCTTCGTTGATGCAGATCCGCAACTGGCCAGCAGAAACAGTGCGACCGCGCCAATAAAGAAGGCGCGCAACTTCAGGCCGCTTTTCAGTGAGCGAGATGAGGGGCGTGCGGTGTGCAGTACTGGTCGTACTCGGCGATCACGATTTCTTCGGGCTCAATCGAGCAGGCCGGGCACTTCGGATCGCGACGGATCTTGTAGGTCATAAACGACTGCTCGAGGCTGTCATACGCCATCAATCGGCCGGACAAAGAGTCGCCTAGACCGAGCAGCAGTTTGATTGCTTCGATGGCTTGAATCGAACCAACGATGCCAGGAAGCACGCCAAGTACACCGGCTTCGGCGCACGACGGCGCGAGTTCCGGTGGAGGCGGCTCGGGCAGGAAGCAGCGGTAGCAAGGTCCATCATGCGGAAGGAACACCGTGACCTGGCCCTCGAAGCGGAAGATCGAACCGTGCACAACCGGCGTACCCGTCTTGAGCGATGCATCGTTGAGGAGATAACGACTCGGGAAGTTGTCGGCACCATCGACGACGAGGTCGTACTGCGAAAGCAGTTCCACAACATTCGACGCGTCAAGACGCATGTCGTGAGTAATGACGTTGACTTCAGGATTCAGCAGCTTCAAGGTCTTCGCTGCCGAATCGACTTTGCGCATTCCAACGCGTTCGATGTTGTGAATGATCTGACGTTGAAGGTTTGATTCATCGACAACATCCATATCGATAATGCCGATCGTGCCGACACCAGCAGCGGCCAGATAGAGCGCCGACGGCGAACCAAGACCCCCGGCCCCAAGCAGAAGAACTTTCGAATCAAGAAGCTTCATCTGGCCTTCTTCACCGACCTCAGGCAGAAGCAGATGACGCTGGTAGCGATTGCGCTGTTCGGGGCTGAGGGTGCGAGGAGCCGACCAATCGCGTCCTTGGTCCTTCCATGCGTTGAAGCCGCCATTCATCGAAAGAACATCGGTATACCCAAGTTCGCCAAGCGTCTTTGCTGCGAACGCAGAGCGCACGCCGCCGGCGCAGAAGACCACGACCTTAGAGTCGCGGTCGGGAATGCGGCTTTCGACCTGTGCTTCGAGGTGGCCACGAGGAATGAAGATCGCGTTCGGGATGGCACCCTGCTCGAACTCATCGGGCTCACGAACGTCAAGGAAAACCGTGGCCGGTTCGGCGCGCAGTGCTTCGGCCTCGCCCGGTTCGATCTCGGTGATCTGGCTCTTGGTCTGCGAGAGAAGGTCTCGGAAGGTGGCCATCGTCTGCCTCTAGTGCTTGGGGGATCGAGCGAAGTGCTCGCTCGGGAGGAAAACCCTACCGATTAGGTCGGCTTTCTGCCACCTCCAGCAATTGACCTAGAGAATTGCCGGGAGAATCTCCGATGCCGAACCCTGGACCACCACCGTCGCCTGCGGGTCGAACGGCGTCGACTGGGCATTCACAATGACCACCGCTCGCCCCGCCTCCAAGGCGATCTGCACCATTGCGGCAATCGGGTACACCGTGAGACTGGTGCCAACAGCAAGAAGTACATCAGCCTCGGTTGCCGCGATTTCCGCTCGCATCAGATCGGCGGCGACGAGTGATTGACCAAACATGATCGTCGCCGATTTCACGATCCCACCGCAGATCAGACACGACGGATCGGGCTCCCCCGCTCGTACACGCTCAAGTGCTTCGTCCATGGGACCACGCGCTCCGCAATCGACACATTCCCATCGATGCACCGTGCCGTGGATCTCGACCACGCGGTCGGGTGAGCTACCAGCGATGACATGAAGACCGTCGATGTTCTGCGTTACCAATGTGTGGAGTCGTCCTGAACGTTCAAGCTCAACCAGCGCCCGATGACCATCATTCGGCGACGCGGTGAACATGTCCGATTCGAGCCTGATCTGCCATGCATCTCGTCGGACCTGAGGGTCGGCGAGATAGTGCTGGATCGTTGATCGCTTTTCGGCCTCGGGATTGCGAGTCCACACGCCGTTGGGCCCGCGGAAATCAGGGATGCCAGAGTCGGTGCTGATCCCCGCCCCTGTGAGCACTGCAACCGAAGATGCTTCCTGCAGCACGCGACGAGCGGCGTCCAACGCTTGCGGGTCGACCTCGTCTGGGATGCCAGCCATGTCTCAATTGTGGCCCACAACCAACATTGGGAAGAGAGCCGAGGCAAGAAAACGGACTGGAGTAGCCTGCCGTTCAATGCAGGACAGGGCCGACAATCACAGCAAGGTTCTCATCATCATTCCCGCGTTCAATGAACACGAGACCCTTCCGTCGACCCTTGCCGAATTGAAACGCACTGTCCCCGACTTCGACGTCGTGGTTGTCGACGACGGTTCGAAAGACGACACCGCCGACCTCGCCGAGGCAAATGGCGTCATCTGTCTTCGCCTTCCGTTCAACCTTGGTATCGGCGGCGCGCTTCGCACTGGTTTCCGATTTGCTGTTGAGCGAGGGTACGGACGAGCCATTCAGTTCGATGCCGACGGCCAGCATGATGCGTCGCAAATCTCTGCAATCTTGGCGCCGCTTGCTGATGGCGCTGACATGGTGATCGGTTCTCGATTCGCTGGTGTTGGCGACTACCACGTCGGTCGCAGTCGCGGCTTCGCCATGGGAATCCTGCGTTGGTCGATTGAACATCTTGCTGGCCAGAAGTTCACCGACACTTCGTCGGGATTTCGCGCCTTCGATTCCGAAATGCTTGAGATGTTCGCAACCGACTATCCAATCGAATATATGGACTCCGCCGAAGCACTCGTCCTTGCCTGCCGAGCCGGTTTTGATGTTCGCGAAGTTCCTGTCACGATGCGCGAACGCGCCGGCGGTCAAGCCTCGAACCGGCGCTTCCGACTCGTCTACCACTACCTGCGTGTTCTCGTGTCGCTAGCAAACACACCTCGCCGCACCCGTGCTCCAAAGGCAGCAACGTCATGAGCCTTCGAGCACACATCGCACTTGCCATTCTCGTGGCACTCGCCATTGTCGGCATCGTTATTCTCGTTCGTCGCCGACACCTGAAAGCAAAGTATTCGCTGTTGTGGCTCAGCCTCGGTGCGGTCATGGTTGTCATTGCAGCAGTGCCAGGTCTTCTCGACTGGACCGCGGAACGCCTTGGCATTTGGTATCAACCCACGTTGCTCATTCTCCTTGGGCTCGCACTCCTTCTGCTCATCGTCGTGCACTTTTCCTATGAACTCACTCGCTCAGAAAACCGCACCCGCGAACTTGCTGAACAACTCACACTTCTGCGGCTGCGCGTGACCGAGCTTGAGCAGTCGATTGACGCAATCGCCGACGGCGAAACCGGAAGCGACTCCACTTCCTCCTGAGTGGATCACCCACAGCAGCATTGGACAAACGGTCCATCTGGCCCGTTGACCTTTGCGAGCCCTGCGACGACAGTCACCGAAACATCATGAAAGGTCGTGATGTGTAGCGACGTTCTCAGGAGGACCCGTGACTCTCACTAGCGATCCCGTTCAACCGGCAACGACACTTGCCGTCGAGACCTGGTCAGACCCCGTTATCGATCAACTCGGTCACGATCCCCGGTCGGCCTATGTCGAAAAGTTTTGGCTGCCGATTCTTGGGCCATCCTCGGTGTGGCTTCTTCGCCGACTTGCCGATGGTCTCGACCACAACCCTGAGGGCTTCGAAATTGATCTCGTCGATACCGCACAGTCTCTTGGCGTGGGCATGCGAGGTGGACGTAATGCTCCACTCATGCGCACCTTCGACCGATGCTGTCGCTTTGGCGCTGCCCGCATGCACGGCACAACATCGATTTCCGTGCGCCGACGCCTCGCTCCCCTCACTCGATCACAAACCGAACGACTCCCCGATTCACTTCGCGCCGAACACGAGCAATGGCTCAGTCGGCCAACGACTTCACCATCGTTTGATCAAATGCAAACGCGAGCTCGTTCACTCGCACTTTCAATGCTGCAACTTGGCGAAGACAACCAGAGCGTTGAGCGACAGCTCCATCGTTGGCGATTCCACCCAGCGATTGCTCACGATGCGCTTCGGTGGGCACTGGCCCACAACCCGCACCGCGAGCTTCCACAAACGACCTCGCCGAAGCGAGATCGAGTTAGCGACGACGCTGCGTAAAGGTTCGGGCCAACTCAAGCAATGTGCGCACGCCGTAACCCGTACCGCCCTTGGTGGTTTCGGCATCGTCAGCTTCGGACCATGCGGTGCCTGCGATGTCGATATGCGCCCACGGGATGTTCTCACCGACAAATTCCTGCAGGAACAGACCAGCGGTGATTGTGCCGCCACCGCGAGACTTCGAAATATTGCGCAAGTCAGCGACATCTGAGTCGAGGAACGGTCGGTAATCGGCGGGTAACGGAAGCGCCCACATACGCTCACCAGCCGACTCGGCGGCGGACTCCACGTCATCAAGCCAGGTGTCGTTATTCGACATCACTGCGGCAATACGTCCACCGAGTGCGATTTCGACCGCACCAGTGAGCGTTGCAAGATCGACAATCGCGTCGGGCGCATCTTCGGTGGCCAGCGAGAGTGCATCGGCGAGGATGAGGCGACCTTCAGCGTCGGTGTTGAGCACTTCGACTGTGGTGCCATTTCGAATGGTGAGGACATCGCCAGGTCGAGTTGCATCGCCGTTACTCATGTTGTCGGTCATGGGCATGTAGCCGACGACCTTGCACGTGGGAGCGACTGCTCGAATCGCCGCGAAACAACCAAGTACTGCAGCAGCACCGCCCATATCCATCTTCATGGTCATCATTCCCTCGCCGGTCTTAATTGAAAGACCGCCGGAATCGAACGTGATGCCTTTACCGACGAGCGCAAGTGTTCCCTTCGGAGCACGAGGCGTATAAGTGATCTTCACGAATCGGGGTTCATGAGTGGACCCACGATTGACACCGAGGAGGCCACCCAATTTCTGACGGCGAATCTGGGCAAGGTTGAGAACTTCGATCGTGAGGCGCTCACGGCGAGCAAGCTTGACGGCTTCGTGTGCAAGCGCCGCAGGAGTGAGGTCGCCACCAGGACGATTTACAAGATCTCGAGCGAAATTCTGTGCTTCGCCAATCTTCAGACCCTGCCCAAAGGCATCGGTCAAAGCCTTTCCCGTCACGCCAGCAACAGTCACTGCAGTGAGAGCGACGGGCTTGGGGTCGGACCGGTATTCGGTAAAGCGGTAGGAACCGAGAACAAGCCCTTCAGCGAGCGCACGAACCCCGCTCGCCTTTTCCGCGCCGCTGCGTCCTTCGATGAGATCAAGTACGTCGACACCCACCCGCTTCGAACGAGAACCAGCCCGCACTGCCTGTGCCCCGAGACGACGAAGGCGATTGTCGTCAACTGATTTCGACGCACCAACCCCAATGGCGATGACCGATCGGCCGTTCGCATCGGACACAAACGCGATCTGATCGGCAGCACCAGAGAAACCCTGAGCGCTCAATGCCGCGGACGGGAGTTTGCGTGCTTTGAGGGCTCGATCAGAACATTTGTCGGATGCAACCGCCACGATGACAACATCGACGGCAGCCGGGAGTGATCGAGCGGGAGAAATTTTCAGCGACATGACGACCTCGCAGTTGGGAATCGACGAACGGAAGAACTACGGCTGCACGGAACGAGTCGGCAACGAAGTGCCTTCCTGCCAACGAGCAAGAGTCCAGAGCAAATCTGAAAGGCGATTCAAATAGGGAACAACCGCACTGCCGGGACCAGCAGCGGCGAGACTGTCGCGCTCGGCACGTCGGGCAACTGTGCGGGCCACATCGAGCAGTGCACCAATGCGATTCTGTCCGGGCACGACGAATTCAGTGGGCGGATCGAATTTCGCGCTTGTTGCGTCGATCAGTTCTTCGAGATGAGTGATCATGTCGTCAGTCACCAACGTGGCGCCTGCGGTGAGTTTGTCGCGACTACCCGGATCGGCAGCCAATTCGCCCATAACAACCCAAAGGTCTCGTTCGAGGTGCACGAGGATGTCGCCCAGTTCGGCATCGGACTCCGCTCGAGCCAGTCCGATGAACGACTGAAGTTCATCGACCGTGCCGTACGCAGTGGGCGCTGCGGAATCTTTTGCCACTCGACCTCCGTAGAGGAGTCCTGTGGTGCCGTCGTCGCCTTTGCGCGTGTAGATCTTCACGTCGACGAGCCTAGAGGCCGCAAGGTACAGACCACGCCTCCAACATGGGATTCGAACACCTCTCTGCTACCGTGTGGGAGCCGAAGCTGACCTGATGGGTAGGGCGAGATGCCCCGGCTTGCGGCGAGATCACATCCGATCCTCGTTCCGCGCCCGGACCATCGCCAGGAGATCCACGGTGAGCACTTTTCTTGAAGCAATCCATGAACGTGTCGTCATTTTCGACGGCGGTATGGGCACGTGTATTCAGACCAGCGGTGTCACCGCCGACGACTTTGGCGGCCCCGACCTCGAGGGCTGCAACGAACTCCTCGTTGTCACCCGACCAGACGTGATTGCCGATGTCCATGCTCGTTACCTCGAGGTCGGCTGCGATGTCATCGAAACCGACACCTTTGGTGCTTTCGCCATCCCGTTAGGCGAATACGACATCGCCGATCGCGTTCATGAACTCAATGTGGCCGCCGCCCGCCTCGCTCGCGGCGTGGCCAACGACTTCTCCACCCCGGACCGCCCCCGCTGGGTTGCCGGTTCGATCGGTCCAGGTACGCGCTTTCCATCACTGGGGCAGATCCGTTACGCCGAACTCCGAGATCACTACGAGGCTCAAAGCCGCGCGCTCATTGAGGGCGGCGTCGATCTCCTCATCATCGAAACGATGTTCGACCTTCTCACCGTGAAGGCCGCCATGAACGGTGCCCGGCGCGCCATGCGTGCGGAAGGCAAAGAACTTCCGCTTCAGGTGCAGGTCACGATGGAACTCACTGGCCGAATGCTGCCGGGAACCGAAATTGCTGCGGCGCTTGCGGCCATCGATCCGCTTCATCCCGATGTCATCGGCATCAACTGTGCGACCGGACCAGTCGAAATGGGCGAGCACCTTCGACATCTCGCCGCACATGCCCGCATGCCTATTTCTTGCATCCCTAACGCTGGTCTTCCCAGCGTCGTCGATGGACACATGCATTACGACCTCTCCCCCGAGGGTCTGGCCGAACACCATGAGCGTTTCGTCACCGAACTTGGCGTCAACATCATTGGCGGATGCTGCGGAACAACGCCCGAGCATCTCGCCGCCGTCGTCGAACGTTGCAAGGACCTCACCCCCGCACCGCGCGCCCCAATGCACGAACCGGGCGCCACTTCGATCTACTCGCTTGTCCCTTTCGAACAAGACACCTCGTTCATGATCATCGGCGAGCGCACGAATGCGAATGGTTCGAAGAAGTTCCGTGAAGCACTCCTTGACGCCGATCTCGACACGTGTGTCCAGATGGCCAAGGACCAGGTGCGCGAAGGCGCTCACGTTCTTGATGTCTGCGTCGACTATGTCGGCCGCGACGGCACGAACGACATGGACGATCTCGCAAAGCTCCTTGCCACGCAGTCCAGCGTCCCGCTTGTTCTTGACTCAACCGAACCCGAGGTCATGGAAGCAGGTCTCGCATGGCTGGGTGGCCGTGCCATCCTCAACTCCGCCAACCTCGAAGATGGCGAAGCAGAAGGAAGCCGACTCGATCGCGTCATGAAGTTGGCCGCCGAATACGGCGCCGCCGTTATCTGCCTCTTGATCGACGAAGAAGGTCAGGCCCGAGATATCGAATGGAAATTGCGCATTGCGCATCGCATCCACGATCTCGCAGTCAATCGTTACGGGCTCGAACCCAGCGATCTCATTTTCGATGCGCTCACTTTCCCGCTTTCAACCGGTGATGACGACCTGCGCGGCGATGCCATTGCCACCATCGAAGCCATCAAGCGCATCAAGTCTGAACTTCCTGGCGTGAACACGACACTCGGCGTTTCCAACGTCTCCTTCGGCCTCAAACCCGCTGCTCGTCACGTTCTCAACTCGGTTTTCCTCGCCGAGTGCGTGAATGCCGGGCTCGATTCCGCGATCGTTCATGCCGCCCGCATCATGCCGCTCAACAAAATTCCCGACGAGCAACGTGAAGTCAGCCTCGACCTTATTTACGACCGTCGACGCGAGGGCTACGACCCACTTACGAAACTTCTTGACATCTTCGCCGATGTTCAAGCAACCGAGGTCGTGCGAGAAGACCGCAGCGACTGGACCATCGAAAAAATCCTGAGTCAACGGATCATCGATGGCGAGCGTGAAGGCCTTGAAGAAGATCTCGATCGCGCCCGAGCTGATGGGCTCGAACCACTTTTCATCATTAACGATGTATTGCTTGCGGGAATGAAGGTCGTTGGAGACCTCTTTGCTACCGGCGAAATGCAGCTTCCGTTCGTTCTGCAATCAGCCGAAACCATGAAGACTGCCGTTGCCCACCTTGAGCAGTTCATGGAAAAGGCCGACGATGGCGGAAAGGGACGCATCGTCCTAGCCACCGTGAAGGGCGATGTTCACGACATCGGTAAGAACCTTGTCGACATCATTCTCACGAACAACGGCTACGAGGTCATCAACCTCGGCATCAAGATTTCAATCGCCGAAATGATCGAGAAGGCCGTCGAAGTGAAGGCCGATGCAATCGGCATGAGTGGCCTCCTTGTGAAGTCCACGCTCATCATGCGCGAGAACCTCGAAGAGTTAAACACTCGCAATCTTTCGAACATCCCGGTACTTCTCGGCGGCGCTGCGCTAACCCGCAGTTACGTCGAACGTGATCTTCGCGAGGTCTACGAAGGTCGCTTGTTCTACGGCAAGGATGCGTTCGAAGGCCTTCGCGTCATGGATCGCCTCGGCGACATCAAGCGCGGCAATGAACCCGATGATGCCGACTGGGGCCGTGTCCCTAGCGAAAGCACTGTGCCCGCTCGTTCAGGAACCAAAGAGGTAACCCCGGCCGAAAATCTTCCTTTGCGCTCTCCTGATGTGGCGGCCGATAACGAGGTATTCACTCCCCCGTTCCTTGGCACCAAGGTCGTCAAGGGAATCTCGATCGACGACATTGCCGCCTACATCAATGAAACCGCATTGTTCCGCAATCAGTGGCAGTTCCGTCCCGAGACGAACGACGGTGTCACTGAAACGGACGAAGAATTCAAGAACCGCATTCGCTCAATGCTTCGTGCGCAGCTCGCCGAGGCCAAGGCTGCAGACATGCTGATTCCGCAGGTGGTCTACGGCTACTTTGCGGTCAATAGCGACGGCGACGATCTTGTTGTCTGGACCGACGCAACTCAATCGGAGGAACTCACGCGGTTCCACTATCCGCGACAGCAATCTGCACCTTTCATGTGTATCGCCGACTTCTTCCGCCCAATTGATTCCGGCGAAGTCGACTACGCCGCGTTCCATATCGTCACGATGGGTCAACGGGTAAGCGATGTCGCGGCAAAGCTCTTCGAAGAGAACCGCTACCAGGAGTACCTCATGGTGCATGGGCTCGGGGTCGAAATGGCCGAAGCATTGGCCGAGTATTGGCATCGCCGCATGCGCGAAGACTGGGGCTTCGCAGACGGAGACGGCCCGTCACTCGCCGGACTCTTCCGCCAGCAGTATCGAGGCGGTCGGTACTCCTGGGGTTACCCGGCGTGTCCTGACCTCGAAGACAACGAGCGCGTTGCTCAGATTCTCGATGCGGGCCGAATCGGCATCGAGGTGAACGAAGACACTGGTTTCCAGTACCAGCCTGAGCAGACCACCTCAGCGCTTATCTGCCATCACCCACAGGCAAAGTATTTCGTCGCCCGCTAAGGGAACGCTCGCTACGAGAGCAATGCTCTGGCGACGAGGTCGGTACCGAACGCTGTAAGGATTGCGAGATAGAGCAAGCCCGTGGCGGCCATGACCGCTGAATACGAGCGTTCCTTCAGCGCCAGTCGTGTTGTGATGATCAAGCCAATGGTCGTCACCGCGCACATCACCCAAAACCAGGTGAGCAAACCGTTGTAACCATCATTGATGGTTCCGTTGATCGCTGAAACCATTCCGGTGGGCACGAGCAGCAAGATCACCTCTGGCACCCAGAGCCAACCCGTCCAGTACACGAGCTCAAGTAACGCCCCTCGGGCCAGACCGGGCTGCACGAGATACCAGTGGCCGAGCAACATCGCATCGGTAACTGCGCCTAGGAAAAGCGCGCCGACAACGAACCGAGAGACAGCGAGCCACGTCGGCCCACCTGCTTCAAAACCCGCAGCGACGACGCCAATAAAACCAAAGATCGGGGCGATGAGATCGAGGCGCGGATCGAACTCTCGAATGCTGCTGTCTTTTTCCGCCGCCTCGCGTTCTATGCCTGTCATTGCCGCAACTCGCTCGGTTCGAGCCTCGGCCAAGGCGACCTGCCCGGAAACTCCGGCTTTACGACGAACGATTGAGGACACCAGCGCGTAGCCCGAGGCAAGAACAACACCGATTGATGCAATGTCACGCACCGCCATCGGCTTGATGACAAAAATTCCGATGTACGCCGCTCCCCCCGCCATAAGGAGATACGTGCCTCGCATAAGCCAGCCATAGCCAAGTGACACTTCGCGTCGGCGCGTGGTCACCCACAGGAAGAGCAGGCCGCCAGCGGCCCACTGCAGCAAGAGAGACGCGGCATCGAAATCAATCATCGGCTGTCACTTTGTCATGCTTCGACAGATACCAATGACCGTTCGGCGTTGGTAATCGACTCGGCGCCAGATTCGGTGACGACCACGATGTCCTCAAGTCGGAAGCCAAATTCACCGGGAAGATAAATACCCGGTTCGACTGAGTACGCATTCCCAACCTCGAGCGGCGTGCGATTGCCAAGAACGATGTACGGGTCCTCGTGCTCTTCAACACCAATTCCGTGGCCAGTGCGATGCATGAACCACTCACCGAAACCAGCAGCTTCGATGATTGACCGGGTTGCGGTGTCGACATCTTGCGCAGGAACTCCCGAACCACCAGCAGCAAGGCCTGCGGCTTCAGCAATGCGCAGATTCTCGTAGACCTCTGTCATTCGAGGCGACGGTGTTCCCGTAATGACGCAGCGGGTGATGTCTGAGCAATAGCCAATTCCATAGTCATCGGCCATAGTTCCACCGAAATCACAAAGAACAACTTCATTCGGCTGGATAACTCGCGAACCAGGTTCGTGATGCGGACTTGCCGCGTTCTCCCCCGCCGCAACAATCGCGAAGTTCACTCGATGGTGACCTTCAACAAGAATTCGTCGACCGAGATCGGCCGATACTTCAGCTTCGGTTCGACCAATCAGAGGGATTTCGCCGGCCTGAAGTTGTGCGGCGATACGGTCGACTGCAGCGGCAGCGTTCCGTAATGAGACGACTTCAGCGGCATCCTTCACCGCTCGGAGCGGACCAATGACCGACGCTGTTGTCGTGAAATTCAGATCGGGACGCGCATGCTGAAGCTCGACAAGGAATCGCGCCCAAGTGCGCTCGCCGATCGCTGCGTATTGCGCCGAACCAACGAGATCCGAAACGATCTCGATGGGATCTTCAGTTTCGCCCCACGGACGAATCGAAAAGAGTTCGTCTCGGGGCACAACCCGTGCAACTTCCAGCGCAGGGACTACCAAGGTGGCGTCCCCATCAACGGGAACAACCAACATCGTCAGCCGTTCGAGTGGCATGGCTTCGTAGCCCGTGAGCCACGGAAGATCGGGGCCCACAGACAGCAAACACACCTCAATGCCCTCAGCGGCCATCGCTGTCCGGACCCTGTTCAGACGTTGACTCAGCACAGGTTGAGCGTATCGGCCCGGACCAATGAGGTCACCCGCCGAAGGGGCCACTCGTTCGTGATTGCTCGATATAGCTGAGCCCTGCCACAACAGCAGCTGCTATCCCTCGCGCAAGGGCCACCTCATGCGCTGACGTCGGAAGCTGATCGGCAAATCCTCGTTGAGGGTACTTGGACACGTCGTCGGGGTCGCTCGCTGATCGGAGACGCTCACAAAGCGATTTACTTTGCACAACCATTTCCTCGAGGAAGGCGATCGACACGACATCGAAAGCCGATCGAAATTCACCAAGGAACGCATGAGCGTCCTCACACCAACCTTGGACGTAGTCCGCGAGTAAAGGCAATGAATCGGTTCCAAACGTTGGATCAGCATCAGGATCGGGGTACGTCCTTTTGTGAGCCTGCGCAGATTCATATCCGACCTGATGGGCCTCCGTCGTTTCCAAAACCAAGCGGGCGCCCGCTGCGTGATTAAGCGGAAATGATTTGAAGGCGAATCGATCGAGAATTTCCCCCCAGATCGACTTCACAAGCGCCGCTCGCCGAATCGCCTCAAGACGCGGCTCGGAAATATTGGAGGATCGAAACAACGGCGAAATCTCCAAATCGTCGATTCCGATTTCACTCGAGAATCGCTGAATCAGATTTGGCGCATCAAATGGCCGAACTCGAATCTCGACGGCCGATTCCGCACGCACCCACGCCCCGAATACTTCTGAGAGGTAGCCACGACGTTCTTTCGTCCCTCGTTCGAGGAAGTCGCACCAATCGATCCAACTCGCCTTCGTCTCTTGGGCCCACCATGACCACATCCATGCATCGAGGCTGCGGAAAAAAGCCAGAACGTCGACGGAGGAATTGTTTTCGGAAGCAAGATCCAGAAGAACGCTGACTGCATTTGGTCCCGCCGCCCAGAGCAACTCCGATGAATAGAGACAATGCGAATGTCCATCCCAACGCGGCATCAGTTCAGAAAGAGTCCAGGTCTCAGGGAACATCGAACGGTCGAAGCCTTTTCCGTCAAGTCTCATCAACTCATTCGCGAAAACTTCCGAAGCTCGACGGTGATCTTTCGCAACAGCGGCGATATCCCGACGAGTGAGTTCATCTCGATGCCGGTCGAAGTACTCCTGGAGAGACGTCGAACCAGTTTTCGGCATGCCGATGTGAATAAAGAAGCGCCGATCTGAAATTTCGCTCATCGAGAAACCTCATAGACAGCTTCACACTGCTCGGCGGTGTAGTCGTCGAGAGGGAGCACGCCCAAGAAACGCTCAAGCCCCTGAAAGAGAATGATGTCAGGACGATATGACTCGACAACATCAGTCGGCACAGAAGACGCATGCAGGAAGACAGTCCGCCGAAAGACGCGTGAAAACCAGAAGTCGAGGTGCATCGGGAGATATCCGGTGCCAGCGAATGAGTTACCCACGACGAGGATCGATGCAGCTATCGGTGCGTCGACACACTCCCACTCAACCCGCCGTCCCATTGATGCCCCAGCGGGTGAACCGCTTCCAGAATCAAAAACACATGCAGGAGTGGGTAGATCGAATGACAACTTTCGGACGTGGTTGGCTCCGACGCTCTCGCCGAACCGAGACCCAAGGTCTCCGCCCAGAAATGTCGGTTCAGATTCGGTCCACTCAGCAGAGATCTCGGCGACAGTCAATCGTCGAAGTATCGAATTCGTGGTGAGTAGCGAGCCGTAGTCACTCCAATGCGAATCGGTGAGCAGCCATGGGCTGCTCTCAAAGCGATTTTCTGGCCGCGATGCCTCGAAAAGATCGTCACAGAACATGACGCCCGTGTCATCAACGAGGAGCCTGCGCATCTCTTCCCACGCTGGAGTCGGGACTCGTTCCAACGGCAGTGGATACACATCGGGCATACACGATGCTGGATTTGGCACGAAGAGGGAAAGCATCTGCACCGAACTCGCAAGGCGGGCGTGGCGCTGTGCCGTCAGATTCGCCCAATCACGCCCGGCTTCTACCGATGTCTGCGCGTGGGCACGCGCGTAGGACCGAAAGTGGTCATTCGTTCCTTCATAGAGGAACAACATCTGTTCTGCGCCAACTGTCGCAACACGATCGAGAGAGATATCACCGGTTCGGAGATTGCCTAACGATTCCGTCGGCACGAAAGATCGAAAGAGCGTCATCGGGACGGCCAGTCAGAAAAGCGTCCCGAAACCGCGAATGGATCAGGCGGTCGATCGATCGCCCCGAGTGATCGATAGATCTCCCGATCCGACTTAGGGATATCAGCCCCATCTCCATAAAAACCGTACGACCATCGTGTGAGTTCAAGATCGTTCGAGAAGTGCGCAATACGCTCGAGATACCAGCGCCAAAGATCAGCCACAATCGGGTTGTTCGCCATCTTCATCTTCGCTATTTCAAAACCGATTCCAAGCGCCTTCGTGAAATGGAACATGACCAACGGATCACCATTCACGAGGTAATCGCCGCGGGCATCAATCGTGAGGAATCGCTGATGCATATTCCACGACGCAAAATTGACTCCCGCGTGGCGAAGGATCGAAAAGTTCGGGAAGAACGACGGAACCAAGTCCCCCCAGCGTTGATCGACAAAGAGGCCGCGCCCGATGTCATCCACACAGAGTTCTTCAAGGCGACTTGCCCACCACGTTGCGAAGCGGCGGCCCTCATCGGTGGGACTCACCCCGAACATTCCGAAGTTGTAGATCCCGTGAGCAAGAGTGCAGATCTCCTCTTCCACCGCCGGGCTGTCAGCAGCTACGGGATCAAGCTGGTGCGGAGTCAGCACTACAGAGGAACTGCTCATTACTTTCGTGACATCGACAAGCGGACCAAAGAGCGCAGTATCGGGATCAAGGTAAAGAACTGGATTTCCACGCTCGAGCAATTTGACGAGCGCTCGCCCTTTCAACGCTGTGCACGCTTCTACGACGTCGTAGCCGAAGATCCAGGACTCATGATCACTTCCGATGAGGCCCTCGGCCGTGACGACGTCATCGAATAATCCGCTTTCCAACCGCCGAGCATGCGACGACTCGCTCTCAGGGAGTGCATCCACCAGCACGAGCGTAAATCGAGCCTCGGGAGAGTGTTTCCGAACCGATTCGGCGAGGACCGATGCTTGGGGAAGATACGCAAGATTTACTGAAGTAAAGATCTCCAACGTCACTTTGTAACCTCCGCAATGAGTGCTGGGGTCAAGCCCGTAAAACGGAATTCGCCTACATCATTTCTGCGTTTTCTCAGGATCTCATTGTGCAATGACGAATAATCAAATTTGGAACAGTCATCACCGACTTCAATGACAAGATTCTCGTCTGTCGCAGCAGCAATGACATTTCCAGACCGCGACGATGTGACGATGCAACAGCCAGCAGCCATTGCCTCAAACGTCACAAAATTGAACGTTTCTTTACCGTCGACGAAATTCACAACAGCATCAATGCCATGATCAAGAAGTTTCTTGGTCGCAACAGATCGACCGCCTTGCTCGGGCCGAAGTTCCACAAAAGTCACGCCAGGAACAAATTGCTCCCCAATCCCTAAGTGGAAAAACTCGAAGTTGGCCGCTTCAGCCCCCGCGTCTGAGACAAACGCAACAAATCGATTCCAGCCTTTGATCGCAGCGGGATGCCCCACAAAGGCAATGCGCACTTTTTCATTCTCGCGGTGAGCATCGCGTGTAGCGCCGTCACGCCAAATCGAACCATGTGGAATCACCAACGGGCGACGAGGTAACGGCGTACTGCCACCTACTGATTGTTCGGCAGCTACCTCCGATGGAGCGGCGAAAACCCAATCGACACCATCAATGAGTGAACGAACTCGATCGAGATGCCGGCCACGAACATGGCCAAACGAACACAACTGACATGACTGACTGTCAGGCGCCGGATCACCACACCAATTCACACCATTTCGGGTGAGTCGATAATTCTGACAATGCGCCGAGTAGTCGTGGACCCACCAACACGCAACGGAAGGTCGCAGCAGTTCCACCGATGCCTCAATTGCTTCAGGTGAATGGCCGAGTACGGAGTGCATAACGACAACAACACGCCGCTCAGCAAACCGGCCCGAAAAAGCTTGAGCGAATTCAACGAGCGGAAATGCGCCATCGAGAAGTTCCCCGCCAATGCGACACCTCACGAGGAACTCATCTGGAGGCAATGCGCTCAAGGCGAGCGATTCACGATGGGGAAAGATCGAAACATACGAATCTCCAACGTCGCGAAACATCGCTTCCTCGCGAGCCGAGACGATCTGGATACCTCCGACGTGTTCGGCATAATCGTCGTGGGCAAATGCGATGATCACCCGATCACCCTCGAGAAGACCCCGATCGATGATTTCCGTGATGACAGAGGATCCAGAGCGAAGCCCCGGACCGCCATCGCCTCCCTCGTCACATGTCTGCACGGAAAGCGTCCTCGCAAGCAAAACGCGTTCGGTGTCGTCCCTAAGTGTCAACTCCTTCCGAACCGATGGATTAGGAAACCGTCCCTCTCGGTGACCCGCGAGTACAAAGTGGGTGAACGCTGGTATCCCCGCCTTTGCTACGTCATCGTAAAGATCAAGATAGAAATCCGAATCGAACCAATCAACTTGCGCATCGAAGGCAAACACGTCGCCGTGGAGGTCTACGTCGCGAGCATCAAAGTCAATCGCTAGGTGACGCAAATACGCACTGAGCGACTCTCGAATTTCGGCGGCCCATGGGGAACCTGGAGTTCGATAGCCGGGCTGCGCAAATGCGACTGGATCGACACACAGTCGACCTTCGAAATAGCCGTGGTGAACGAAATGAGTCAGCGGGTCAGTGCCATCCTCTGCAACATCGCCATTGTCATTGAGATAACCGGCAGTAGAGAACGTCGGATGAGGATCCAACCCAAGGCGCCAGCCAGTTTCGAGGTAGTGATCAAGCGCGCTCAGGACATCTGAAAATCGTTCGCTGGTTACCTGCGCTTGGTAATGCTTGAGATCCAGCAACTCCACGCGACGAATGATTTTCTTCGAATGGTGCCGACCTTCGTACTCGGCTACCGAGGCGACAGTCCGTTGCTCGGCTCGTCCCCACTTCTCGTAATGATCGAGTGGATTCACTCCCGCTTTCCAGACATCAGGATTTTCGGCAAGGTAGCCGTTTGTGGAAAACAGCGGATGAGGATCGAGTCCAAATCGCCAACCAACCGACTCATAGTGAGCAAAAAGTTCTCTCGGCGCCTTTCCCCCAAACCTTCGGACTTGATCGCCGTAGTAGTTGGCGTCGAAGAATTCAGACGTACTCAGCATTCAGTCCCCTCGACCCGCCTCGGCAATGAACCCTAATGCCATCACCGGATTGAGCCTCACGTGCAAGCCGTCAGTCACCTAAGGATCACCACAGCGCTCAGCTGATTGTGACGGGTACGGCGGAACCTGATGCTGCCTGCTTCGCATGAAAGCTCGAACGAGTCAGCGGACTCGACTCCACGTGATCGATACCAAGTTTCCGACCCAGCACGGCATACGACGCGAACTGCTCAGGGGTCACCCAACGATCGACTGGCAAATGCGTTGACGTCGGACGCAGGTACTGCCCAATGGTGACGATCGAAACGCCAATGGCCGCAAGATCGGCGAGCACCGATTCGACTTCCTCATCAGTCTCACCCATCCCGACCACGAGCCCCGACTTTGTGAGAAGTCCTGCACGCTTTGCTCGGGACAACACCGCAAGCGATCGCGCGTAACCGGCAGAAGGCCGAACCGCTCGTTGGAGGCGCGGCACGGTTTCAACATTGTGATTGAGGACATCGGGCCGACTTTCGAAGATGAGATCGAGCGCCGCGGCCTGACCACGACAATCAGAAATCAGTACTTCTACCTGCACGCCAGGTACACGATCGCGAATCGCTCGGACCGTGTCGGCCATTGCTCCGGCGCCTTCGTCGGGCAGATCGTCGCGTGCGACCGTCGTAACGACGGCGAAATCGAGTTCCATACGAGCCACCGCTTCGGCAACGCGCGCCGGTTCCTGAGGATCAAGCGCTTCGGGAAGACGCGTATCGACGAGACAGAATCCGCACTTGCGGGTGCAACGTTCTCCATTGATCATGAAGGTCGCGGTGCCGTCGGACCAGCATTCGGAAAGATTCGGACATCCGGCTTCTTCGCATACCGTGACGAGTTGAAGATCTCGCAGCGTCTTCTTCAATTCGAGAGGACGGCCGCCAATGTCTAATTTCGCCCGCATCCACTCGGGCTTTCGTTCCATGACGTCGATGCCATCGGCGACACCGGCTTCGGCCAGCCGACCTTGGAGACGTAATGACGGACCCGCTCGGTGGTCGGCGCCCGTCTTTACCGGCAGGCCAGCACCAGCGCCGCGACTGAAAGGCGAGAGATCGTCATCGCCGTCAGTCGAACGACGAATGATGTCGGCTCGATCGACAGTTCGATTCGACGCCCACAACGCCGTTGCTCTCGCAACCACTGCATCGACGACAACCGCCATCGAAGTATCGATGCCTTCTTGAGCAAGGGAGGTCACCGACTTATCGGCAATTCCGCAGGGGACGATATGAGTGAACATCGACATGTCGGGATCGACATTGATCGCGAATCCGTGCATCGAACGACCTCGCGTCAGCCGAACGCCAATCGCGGCGATCTTGCGAGGATTCGCAGATTCAGGTGCAACCCAAACACCCGGGTACTGATCAAGCCGACCGACATCGTGGAGTCCAAGATCACGTAATGCCCCGATGACGAGTTCCTCGACCGAACGGACATAGGCGACCGTGTCGGCCATTCCGCCACCGCGCTTACCGGGAACGGAGAGGACTGGATAACCGACGAGCTGGCCATGACCGTGATAGGTCACGTCACCGCCGCGATCGGTGCGGAGGCATTCGGCGCCCACAGAGGCCGGGTCGACAAGGATGTTCGACGAATCAGCAT
This sequence comes from uncultured Actinomycetes bacterium, assembly GCA_937927725.1. GTDB lineage: Bacteria > Actinomycetota > Acidimicrobiia > Acidimicrobiales > Acidimicrobilacustridaceae > Acidimicrobilacustris. Next base: position 30,063 of record CALBSE010000010.1, on the reverse strand, counting down.
TCGAACCGAGTGTGTAGACGTGGGGATGTTCGAGCAGCAACAACCAATCGTCGGTGCCGTGTTCGAATAACGCGTGCTGCAAGTCAGAGGCTTCGCCGTACGGAACCGTTCCGAGCCAGCGGACGCGCAACGGTGAACCAGCGACGGTGGGGGCGTCCCCTGCCGTCGTCATGATCAGAGCTCCGCCTCCCAATCGCGGGTCTCGATGATTTCCTTAACGTCACGAAGGAATGCGGCGGCGTAGGCGCCATCGAATGCACGGTGGTCCCAGCTCATGGCGAGCATGCCCACCGAGTGAATAGCAATTGATTCACTGCCATCGGTTCCGTTGACCACGACTGGCTTGCGATGCACGCCATCGGTGGAGATGATCGCGACCTGCGGCTGGTTGATGATCGGAAGCACTAGGTGACTTCCGAACGAACCTGAGTTGGAAAGCGTGAATGTTCCGCCGCTGATGTCATCGGCCGAAAGCTGCTTCGAACGAGCACGTGCGGCGAGATCATTGATGTCGCGGGCAATCGCACGGAGGCGCTTGTCATCGGCTTCATGAATCACCGGAGCAAGAAGACCCGTAAAATCAAGATCGACTGCAATGGCCAGATTCACATAGTTGTGAACGATGAGTTCGCCATCGCCAACTGATGCGTTCATATGTGGGTAGTTACGCAATGCGTCGATGACTGCACGCGAGATGAACGGCAGATAGTTGAGGCCGAAACCTTCCGTTGCACGGAACTCGTCACGATGTGAGCGACGAACACGTTCGACGTTTTCGTAATCGACTTCGACGATCGTGTAGGCGTGTGGTGAAACCTGCTTCGACATCACCATGTGCTCGCCGGTACGACGGCGGATGTTGTTCAGTGGTTCGACGGTGTCGCCGGTACCTGAACGAGGTGCCGGAGTTGCACGGCGCTGACCACCACTGGTGGCAGCTGCAGCCGCAGGAGCTGCCACAGGTGCTGACGCCGGAGCGGTACCAGTTGACGACGACGCAACGCCTGAGCGGATCGCGGCTTCAACGTCGGAGCGAGTGATGCGTCCATCGGGACCTGTGCCGGCGATGCGAGAGGCGTCGAGGCCGTAATCGGTGATGAGACGGCGAACGATCGGCGACAACACCTGACCAGCAGTAGCTGCAGCCGGCGTAGCGGCAGGAGCCGGCGTGGGAGCAGGCGTGGGAGCAGGCGCAGCAACCGGAGCCGGTGCTGCAGGTGCCGGTGCTGGAGCCGGCGCCGTTTCAACGACTGGCGCGGGCGCGGGCTCAGGTTCGGGGGCAGGAGCAGGAGCCGCCGCTGCGGGAGCGGGAGCAGCGGCTCCGTCGCCAACAACAGCAATGACCGTTCCGACGTCGACGGTGTCGCCCTCGGCAACACGGATCTCGGTCAGCACACCACCGACAGGCGAGGGAACTTCAGAGTCGACTTTGTCGGTTGAAACTTCGAACAAGACCTCGTCTTCAGCAACAGCGTCGCCGACGGCCTTGAACCATTTCGTGATGGTTCCTTCAGTGACGGACTCACCAAGTTGCGGAAGTTGAATCTCTGCCATGGAATCCTCCGGGATTCAGCCGTGAAGTGAGCGCCCGGTGAGAGCGAGAACGCTTTCACCGAACAATTCGCTCAGCGTGGGGTGCGGTTGGATGAAAGCGGCAACGTCGTCGACGTCGGCTTCCCAGTTGACTGCGAGATAGGCCTGACCAAGTTGTTCGGTGACCCAAGGACCCACCATGTGAACGCCAAGCAAGCGGCCGCCGGTTCCGTCGGAACGCTTTTCGGCAATGATTTTCACCATTCCCTCGGGTTCGCCGAGGATGAGCGCACGACCGTTACCGGTGTAGCGATGCTTGCTCACGATGACATCGAAACCAGCTTCTTTGGCTGACTTCTCGGTGTGACCAACAAAGCTGACCTCGGGGTGGCAATAGATGCACCACGGGACCTTGGTGTAGTCGATGGGCATCGGATCTTCGCCGAGCATGTCGCGGATGGCGAGCATTCCTTCAGCGAAACCAATGTGCGCAAGTGCTGGCGTTGCGATGAGATCGCCAACCGCCCACACGCCGGGCTCGCCAGTGCGGCAATGAGAATCGACAACAACATGACCACGTTCGCTCACCGCGACTGCGGTGCCATCGAGACCGAGATTTTCCGAAAGCGGACGACGCCCAACCGACACAACCACCATGTCGACATCGACGGTTTCGCCTTCACCGAACTTCACGGTGGTGCCGCCGCCGAACTTGATGTCATGACCGTTCACCGAAACGCCGGTGCGAACAGTGACGTTGCGGTCCTTGAAGGACTTGAGAACAACACGGGTGATGTCTTCGTCGCAGCCAGGAAGGATCTGCGGCAACGCTTCGAGAATGGTGACTTCGGTGCCGAGATCGGACATCATCGACGCGAATTCGCAGCCGATTGCCCCGCCGCCAATCACTACTGCAGTGGCCGGAAGCTTCTGAAGTGAGAGCAGTTCGTCAGAGGTAAGAACGGTGACACCATCGACCTCGAAACCGGGAATCGTTCGGGGAACTGAACCCGAGGCGAGGATCACATTGGTGCCGTGAAGTTCGACGTCGCCCGATGATCCACCAGAAACCTTTACGACATGACCAGCATGCAAAGTGCCGATGCCGTCGTACACCGTGACCTTGCGCTTCTTGAGCAGTCCGGTGAGACCACCAATGAGGCCATCGATCACGCCCTGCTTGCGAGTTTGCGTCACCGAGAAATCGAGCACGGGCTCAGAAGTGGTGAGACCGAAGGCTGCTGCGCTTTCGATCGCACGGCGAACCGATGCCGTCTCGAGAAGTTCCTTCGCCGGGATGCATCCGACGTTGAGGCAGGTGCCGCCGATGCGGTTCTTCTCGATCAGGGCGATGTTGAGTCCTGCCGATGCTCCATACAGTGCGGCGGCATAACCGCCGGGGCCGCCACCAATGATGACGACGTCGAAGTTCTCGGCCATGCGGACCACCTCTATCGCGACTACGGGGAGCCCGAGCCTACCGGCGCCGGAGCCGGCACTTGACCGATACCTACTGCTGCTGCTGATGCTGCTGGAGGAGTCGACCGGGGAGGGCCGGTGATCCGACTTCGGCCATCGCAAGCCGTCGAATCTCGACATCTGGCGTCACCATCGCCCCCGCTGCTCCCGAGAAGACCCCTCGGAGCGGCTGGACGTCGTCGTAGTCACGCCCGTGGCCGATCTTCACGTGGCGCTGGCCGACGCCTTGCTGATTGGTGGGGTCCAAGCCGAACCACCCCCACCCCGGCACTGCCGCCTCGAACCATGCATGCGTTTGCACTCGTACCGGCTCATCGTCGTCGAGTTCCGCCTCGTCGAGCGCTGTCTCGTCCCGTGTGAACAAGTAGCCCGAGACGTATCGGGCCGGGATCCCTTGGCTACGGCAGAACGACACGGCGAGGTGAGCAAAGTCCTGACAAACCCCGTAGCCGTGTGCGAGAACGTCATCGACCGGCTCCCCCACCTCAGTGAAGCCCTTTCGATACTCAACACTCGTTCCGACAAGTCGATGAAGGGCGAGAATCCGGCTCACAACATCGGGTCCCGTGTTGCGCACCTGTTCAGCGGCGAGATCGGCGACCGCGTTTCCCCAATCACAATGCGGAGTTCGTTCGAGGTATTCACCGTGGAGATCGAGGAACTCGGGTGCAAGAAGTGCATCAGGCCGACACGCTCCCGTCGGTTGCGGTCGCGGCTTGGTATCAACGGTTGCCTCCGCTAACACTTCGAGTCCGACATGTGGATTGCGATGACCGAACGTCTCGACTCGGGTTCCCCAATAATCGGTGTAGGACGACACCTTCGTCGAAGGCAAAACCGAGACGCGGTAGCGGACGAGATCTTGATGTTCATCGGCAATCGGACACGCCCGGAGTTCGTTCTGCGATTCGGTCACAACATCGTCGTAGATGAACGTGGTTCGATAGCGAATATCGAGTCTCATTCGACGCCCGCCCCTGGGAAAAGCTGCAGCATGTGCAGATCGACATCGTGGATATTGATGAAGTACTGAACGCCGACGGCACTGCACACGCCACGAATCGCCCGTTCGATCCGAATCAACTCGCCTTCAAAATCTCCCGACAAAAGTTCACGAGGATCAGCAAATTCAAGTTCGGCTCGCAATCTGCCAACGAGCCGTAACGGTTGACTCGGCTCCTCCCCCGTTCCGAGCTCGCGCAACGAGGTCTCTGCCGAACGAATCGCAAAGAACACACTGCGAGGGAATGAATCGGACAACAAAAGGAACTCAATCACATCGGCTGGGTCCATCGAACCGCGCGAGGTTCGTCGATACGCCTCAAGTGCTGATGCCGAACGCAAGGTTCCAACCCATTCGTGAAAGCCCGGCGCTTCGAGGTGCACCTGACGAACCCGTAGAAGCCGGCACGTCCATTCGGCGCGCTCGAGGTTCCAGCCGAGGCGCAGGAATCTCCAACCGTCGTCGCGCGCGAGAGTCTCGCTCGCAACCCCCGCGACCGTTTGACACTGTCGCCGAATAAACCCATAGAGCTCGTGCGGCTGTTGTTCGATTTCCACCTCGAGATTGCGTGAACGCATCGACAAGCAGAACGAGTTGATCGCTTCCCAGCATTCAGTCGACAACGATTCGCGCACCGTTCGAACGTTTTCACGTGCAGCTTCGACAGCCGACACAATCGAGCCCGGGTTCTCACCGTCGTGGACCAAAAACTCTGAAACGTTCGCCGCTGTGAGCGCTCGGCCGGTTGCTTCGAATGCATCACGGAGTCCAACCGCCTCAAGCGCGCTTTGCCATGCAACGCGCTGTTCAGCGGCATTCGCCTCGAGAAGACCGTGGTACGTCACATCAAGCAATCGAGCGGTGTCCTCGGCCCGTTCGAGGTAGCGCCCCGCCCAAAAAAGGTTTTCTGCATCACGAGCAAGCATCAGGCAGAGACCTCCGCGGTTCCTGGCCTCACATCGCTTGCGACCTCGGAGACTTCCAATTCGACGTCCTCGCGGGTTGGCGCCAGCACCCACGTATCCTTTGAACCGCCACCCTGCGACGAGTTCACGACAAGCGAACCCTTCTTCATCGCAACACGAGTCAGGCCGCCGGGGATGACTTCGACAACATCACTTGTCAACACGAACGGGCGAAGATCGATATGACGACCTTCGGCATGATCATCAATAAGTGTTGGGTGTCGAGACAGCGAGACCAGTTCTTGAGCAATCCAATTTCGCGGATCAGCGACGATGTCCTCGCGGCATTTCGCGAGCTCTTCGTCAGAGGCGGCGGGACCAATCGTGATGCCGTACCCACCAGCTTCAGCAACAGGTTTAATCACCAATTGATCAAGCCTGTTGAGCACAGATGCCCGCTGATCGGGATCCCATAACAAATACGTTTCGACATTGGGGAGAATTGGTTCCTCGTCAAGGTAATAGCGAGTGAGTGCCGGGACGTACGCGTACACCGCTTTGTCATCGGCCACGCCATTTCCAACGGCGTTCACGATGGTCACCGAACCCGAACGCGCTGCAGACATCAAACCAGGGACGCCCAATGAGGAATCGGGCCGAAAGACAACCGGATCAAGAAACGCGTCGTCAATCCTTCGATAGATGACATCGACTCTCTTCAAGCCTTTTGTTGTTCGCATATAGACGACTTGGTCATCGACAACGAGATCGCGACCCTCGACGAGTTCAACGCCCATGTGCGCAGCCAGGAAAACATGCTCGAAGTACGCAGAATTGAATACACCAGGTGTGAGCACGACAACAGTTGGGTCGTCACCTGCCGATGGCGGAGCAACGCGGTTCAGCGCACCGAGCAGCGACCGCCCGTAATGATCAACAGGACGAACGGGGGTGTCGGCAAACATTTGCGGCAGTAACCGCGTCATCGCAACACGGTTCTCGACGACGTAGGAGATACCACTGGGACTGCGCAGATTGTCCTCAAGTACGCGATAGACGCCGGCACCGTCTCGAACAAGGTCGATACCCGCAACAAGGCAACGGGCCCCGAGCGGCATCGGAATCCCAAATGCCTCACGAGAGAAACCGTCGGAAGACGTCACCACCCACCACGGAATAATCCCGTCTCGAACGGCTGCACGCTCGCCGACATAGAGGTCATCAAGAAAGCGATTCAGGACCGTGACTCGCTGTTCGAGCCCAGCCTCAATATGAGACCACTCATCGGCCGTAATGACGCGCGGCATGAGATCCATCGGGAATGTTCGCTCTATGCCCTCTTCTTCGCCGTACACGGTGAAGGTGATCCCCTGGTTTCGGAAATCAGCATCACGACGCCGTTCGCGTCGAGCAAGCTCCTCGGCGCTGAAATACGAGAGTCGCTTCAGCAACGCTGAATAGTGGGGCCTCGGAGTTCCGGCGGCCTCAAAGACCTCATCGAAGAAGCCTTCAGTTTCGTATTCGTTGAACAGATCGCTGGCCACGGGGCGAACCTACGGCCACTTTTTCGCTCTGTCGCCCAAAACGGGCCCGGTTCACAAGCCGTTCACGGAAGATGCAAACTCCTGCAACAAACAGACGATTTCAGCGGGTCGCGAGGAACAACTGCGCTGCTGCCGCGGCCAAGATCGCCAGACCACAGGCCAAAGCAAGGAGGATCAGTTTCCGGGTGCTCATGGACCAGTGAGCGTATCGGGGCCCGACCGCAGCCTCGGACCACTGAATCTCTCCCCGAGGGCATAGGAACGCGGTTCTTGGTGTTACACCTGCCTGTCCCCCATCTCCAGGAGTACCCGTGAAGATCGCCATCACCGGAGCATCGGGCCTCATCGGCCGCTCGCTCACGACATCGCTCACCAACGACGGCCATCAGGTGGTGCCTGTCGTGCGCCGACCATTGTCGGGCGGAATCGAGTCCATCGAGTGGAATCCAGCGGCCGGAACGATCGAGGCCGCCAAGTTCGAGGGCATCGACGCTGTCGTTCATCTCGCTGGCGCCGGCATTGGCGACAAGCGATGGTCCGAGTCCTACAAGCGAGAGATTCTTGAGAGCCGCACCAAGGGCACCGCGCTTCTCGCCACCACCCTTGCGTCGCTTGACGCTCCCCCGTCAGTCATGGTGAGCGGATCAGCAATCGGTTTCTATGGCGACACCGGTAACACCGCTGTCGATGAATCGGCACCTGCCGGCAACGACTTCCTCGCCACTGTCTGCGTCGAATGGGAAGCAGCCGCTGCACCTGCAATCGAGGCCGGAATTCGTGTTCCACTTCTGCGCACGGGCATCGTGCTCACTGCCGATGGCGGGGCGCTCGCAAAAATGCTCCCCCTTTTCCGGTTTGGACTGGGCGGACGCATGGGGTCCGGCAAGCAATGGTGGAGTTGGATCTCGATGGCCGATGAAATTGGTGCGATCCGCTGGCTGATCGACCACGACATCAGTGGTCCCGTCAACGCCACCGCACCGACTCCGGTCACCAACCAAGCGTTCACCAAGGCACTGGGCGAGGCCATGCACCGTCCCACGCTTGCTCCGGTCCCTTCATTTGGTCCGAAACTCTTGTTGGGCGCCGAACTCGCCGATGCACTGTTGTTCACCAGCGCTCGGGTCACCCCAGGGTCGCTTACGGCTGGCGGCTATTCCTTTGCTCACCCCACCATCGACGCTGCACTGCGCGATGTACTCACATCGAAGGCAGCAGCCTGAGAGACTGACGTCATGAGTATTCGCAAGGCAGATCGTCACGTCTCCACGAGTCGCGTCATTGCGGCACCGGCACAAGAGATCTTCGACGTTCTCGCCGACCCGGCGAAGCATTCGATCATCGATGGGTCCGGAAGCCTTGTCGGAGCAAAGGGAAATCCGCCGAGACTGTTCCTCGGCGCCAAGTTCGGCATGAAGATGAGCTTTCACGCCACGATGCGCAACAAAGTCGTGGAGTTCGACGACGGCAAGCAGATCGGTTGGCGCCATATCGGCCAACACGTTTGGCGATACGAACTTGAACCCGTCGACGGCGGCACGAAAGTGACCGAAACTTTTGATTGGCGACCAAGCCCCTTGCCGTGGCTCCTCGAAGGTCAAAAGGTTCCCGCAAAGAATCTCGGTTCGATGGAAAAGACGCTGGAGCGACTCGACACGTACGTCACTACTGGAAACGTGCCGGAATCTTGAACTCGTGACCTCATCACTTGAATCGCTGGTTCCGCTCGGATGGGATGCAGCGTGGGCAAAGACTCTCGCCACCACCGTTCACGGTGCCGAACCAGGTCGAGTACTTCAGCACCATGGGGTCGCTCTCGTACTTGCGTTGCCTGACCGAACAGAAACCGTGATGCTCACCCTGCGCCTTGAGCCGCAACCTACGGTTGGCGATTGGGTTGCTTTCAAAGATGGTGAAGCCGTTGCTGTCCTTCCGCGACGGTCGCTTCTACGTCGTCGCAACGCGCATGGCGACGGCGAACAACAACTTGCCGCCAACATCGACAAGGTGCTGTTGGTCTGCGGACTTGATCGACCGGTGAAAGATGGCCGCATCCAGCGAGGTACCGCCATCAGCCGAGACGCTGGCGCCGAGCCAGTCGTGGTGCTTACCAAAGCATCACGTGACTCCGATGTCGATGTCGACCCACAGCGCGCCGCCAATGAAGTTCGAGCCGCACACCCGGGAATTGATGTCATCGTGACGTCGGTCAAAGAAGGGATCGGAATCGATGAACTTCGTTCGATCATTGGCAACGACACCGTGACCTTGCTGGGCGAATCGGGCGCAGGGAAATCAAGCATCGTGAATGCGTTGCTTGGAGGTGACGTCGTTGAAACTGGCGATGTACGTGAGAGGGACAGCAAAGGCCGACACACCACCACGACACGCGAGCTTCACCTCCTTCCCGGCGGAGGAGTTCTCATTGACACTCCCGGCATTCGTGCCGTTGGTCTTGTCGCCGACAACGACGGCGTTGCGGAAACGTTTGCCGATGTCGATGACATTGCATCGACCTGCCGCTTTGCCGACTGCCAACACGAAGGTCAACCGGGATGTGCGGTTGCTTCGGCGTTAGCCGACGGAACTCTCAACGCTGAACGAGTTGAGGCCTGGCGCCGACTCGAAGCAGAAACCGATACGACCGAGCCGGTCACTCCCCGATCGAGCGCACCGCCTCGACGATCTCGTCGACCGGACGGAAAGTAAGTCCCGCTGCCGCTCGTCGCGCCCAACGAATGATTCCGTTCGAATCGATCACGAAAATTGACCGGCGATAAAAACCGAGCGGTCCGAGAATGCCGTACTCCTTTGCAACCCGTCTTTCGCTGTCGGCGAGCAAGGGGAAACCGAATCCGCCATTCTGTTTTGCGAACTCAATGTGACCGTTCACCGATTGTGGACTTACCGCAAGAATCTGTGCATCGACGGACGCAAACGCCGCCATGTCGTCGGTGTACGAGCGAAGTTGCGCAGTGCAGATCGGCGAGTTGTCCGCCGGATAAAAGACGAGAACGACCGGAGCGCCGCGATAGTCCTTGAGCGAAAAGTCTTTCTGCTCATTGCCATCGCCCGTCACGCCATTGAGCGAGAAGTCGGGTGCGACATCTCCCACTTCGATCATGACGGGTGCACCCTTTCTGCATTGGCCGACGAAACCGAGACCCTATGCCAGTGCGCTCTTGCGAGAGGCGAATCCGTCCTCGGGTATGTGCGCAGTACCGTTCAACAAACGGCGACGGAGGTTGACGATGAGCACGCCATACGAACCCAAAGAGGACCACAGCAAGGACTGGCTGAAATTCACCGGACTCGGCTGTGCTTGGTACGGCGGCGGACTCTTACTGCTGGTCGCACTCGTCGCAATCGTCGTCTCGATCTTCCGCTGGATCTTTTAGGCCCCGAGCTTCGGGCCGATCAGAGGTCGATGGAACCCATGATCTCGTCGGGAATGTCGAAATTGGCATAGACATCCTGCACGTCGTCGTCGTCTTCGAGGGCATCGATGACTCGAAGCACAGCCTTCGCCGCCTCGGCGGTATCGAGCATGACCGTGGTGGTCGACACCATTGTTGAATCGGCGGACTCGATGGCAATACCTGCTTCGTCCAGCGCAGCGCGCACCGCCGCAAGATCGGTTGGTGCGCACACGAGTTTCCAGGTGTCACCTTCGTCAGCGAGATCCTCGAGACCTGCGTCGAGCGCCGCCATCATGATGTCGTCCTCTTCTGCAGCGCGGGGAAGGATGATGACGCCCTTGCGCTCGAACTGCCACGACACCGCACCGGGTTCGGCCAGTGAGCCACCGGTCTTCTTCAGCGCAGTTCGAACCTCGCTGCCCGAACGATTTCGATTGTCGGTGAGCACGTCGATAAGGATTGCGACGCCATGCGGCGCGTAGCCCTCGTAGGTGATCTGCTCATAGGTGACACCTTCGAGTTCGCCCGTACCACGCTTGATAGCGCGCTCAATGGTGTCGATCGGCACCGAACTGTCGCGCGCCTTCTGGAACATTGTGCGCAGCGCTGGGTTCATTGCGGGGTCGCCGCCACCTTCACGGGCCGCAACTTCAACCTGGCGGATGAGTTTGGCAAACACCTTGGCGCGCTTTTGGTCAGCAGCGCCCTTCTTGTGCTTGATCGTCGCCCATTTGGAATGTCCGGACATCGGTGCCTCTCTTACTCGTCAGATTGTGCGAGGTGCGCAGTCATGCTGCCATCCCCTTGATGAATAGTTCATGGAGTCGAAGATCGGGTGACAATTCCGGGTGAAATGAGGTCACGAGTACTGCGCCCTGACGACAGGCCACCGGCCGACCTTCTTCGACTGCAGCGAGAATCTCGACGCCTGGTCCGACGCGTTCAACGACTGGGGCCCGAATAAACACCGCATGCACCGGCGCTTCGGCCAAACCGATCACATTCAGATCTGTCTCAAACGAATCGATCTGACGACCAAACGCATTGCGGCGAACCGAAATATCGATAGCGCTGAACGACAACTGATCGTCTCGCCCATCGAGAATCTCTGACGCCAGCATGATCATGCCCGCACAAGTACCGAACGCCGGCATGCCTGCATTGAGTCGCGCAGCCAGCGGTTCAAACAATTCGTTGATGACAAGCAACTTTGAAATTGTGCTGGATTCGCCACCGGGCAGCACCAAACCATCGACGCGAGCCAAATGCTCGGCCCGACGCACCTCAACTGCTTCAACGCCCAGGCGCTCAAGCGCGTGGACGTGAAGGTCAACTGCGCCCTGAAGAGCGAGTACTCCAATACGAGGAAGAGCCACCTGGGGGCTCCGATCCGCGAGCAGTCATGTGAAACGGTTCACCGCAGTGCGGTTCACCAACCCCGCTCAGAGAGTTTGGTTTCGAGCGAGCCGATTTCGAGACCGGGCATTGCATCGCCAAGACCACGGCTGACCTTCGCAAGGATGTCGGGGTCGAGGTAATTGGCGGTGGCCTCAACGATGGCCTTGGCCATTTGCGACGGATCAGAACTCTTGAAGATGCCCGATCCGACGAACACGGCCTGCGCGCCGAGTTGCATCACGAGTGACGCATCGGCAGGAGTGGCGATGCCACCAGCACAGAACATCGGAACAGGAAGAGTTCCAGTTTCGGCGATTTCCTGCACGAGCGGAAGCGGTGCTTGAAGGCGCTTGGCCCAATCGAACAGTTCGGCCTGATCAGCAGTCGTGATCTTGCGAATGTCGCCAAGGATCGAACGAAGGTGACGAACTGCTTCCACGACATTGCCGGTGCCGGCTTCGCCCTTCGAGCGAATCATGCATGCGCCTTCAGAAATGCGGCGGAGCGCTTCACCGAGGTTGGTTGCACCACAAACGAACGGAACATCAAAGGCCCATTTGTCGATGTGGTGAGCCTCGTCGGCTGGGGTGAGAACTTCGGATTCGTCGATATAGTCGACCTGCAACGCCTGAAGGATCTGTGCTTCGGCGATGTGGCCAATTCGAGCCTTCGCCATGACGGGAATGCTGACGACTTCCTGAATGCCTTGAATCATTTCGGGGTCACTCATACGAGCCACGCCACCATCGCGACGAATGTCGGAGGGAACTCGCTCAAGTGCCATGACAGCGACGGCACCGGCGTCTTCGGCGATCTTGGCCTGAGCCGGATCGACGACGTCCATGATGACGCCGCCCTTGAGCATGTCCGCGAGTCCACGCTTCACGAGGTCGGTACCGGTCGAGCGGGAAACAATCCCGTTGGTCAGATCAGCCATGTCGGCAGTCTACGGGTGCCGACCCCACCGAAACGAAGTCGAACCGGTTTAACCCTTAATGGCGAGGTAGGCGTCGGCCGTTGGCTGATCGAGTGTTGTGATGGCGGATCCCGATCGGGGCAAGGCGACCCACGTTCGACCCGGCGTCAGCAGAATCGGCGTGCCGTCAGTGGCGGTATACGTCGTGGGCTTGTCGGCGCTCGGGCGTGACCATGTTCCGGCAATGGCTCTTCCGTCGGTGAAGACGAGCACCTTGCCCGAACCGACAGTGAGCGCCATTGGCGAGCGGCTGTCAGAGGGGCTTTGGCCGTACTCGATGAACTGCACGATGACGTTGGCGGGCGAGACCTGAACGCCTGCGGTGTCAAGCGTTGGGCTCTTCGGCCGCGGATGCGTCTGGTCGACCTGAAGACGTGACCAACCCTTGGTGGCGGGGTTCCAGACGTAGTCGACGACCACTCCGCCAAAATCGAGCGAGAAGCCTGGAGTTGCCGTGCCCGGAAGCGCAGTTGTCGTCGTGGTCGTCGGCGCGATTGTGGTGGTCGTTGACGATGACTTCTTTGAGGTCGTGGTCGACGAAGACGTTGTCGTTGTTGATGGCGTCGCTGCGACCTTGCGGAAATTGAAGATCGGCGTTGGGTTTCCTTGACCGCTGGGTGCCTTCAGCTCGAGGAGCTGCGGAAGGTGCAAATACAAGTTGTGAGGCGCCTGACGATCGTTCGATCGGTAGTACGCCGGTGTTGCTGCGTCGTAGGACGCGTCGGTAAGGATTCCCTTGCGAGCGGCAGCCGCAACTTCACCCATGACGCCACCGTTGGCACCTGACCACGCGAAGAGCGGGGTTGAAAGATCAGCAACGAGATCAATGTCGCTCGAACGAGCGGAGCGCACAGGCCCCACCGGATCAACAAGATTGGAATGGAAGACCAACGCGTAACGCGTAATGCCTTCAACAAGAAGTTCGTAGACAACATCGGCCTCGTTGATGCCAGTCTGCGGGCGAGCATCAGGACTGTTGTCCATCTTCACCACGATGGCGGGATGCGCAGGACCACTGGCTTTTGCGTCGGGCAGACCCGTAAGCGGCCACACCGGAAGCGGTGCCGTCGTGGTCGTGGTTGACGTGGTTGGCTCGGAATCGGCCTGTTTCTTCGAATCCGAGCGAGTGAGTGCGAAGACAATGCTGCCCGCAAGAATCACCGCTGCGACCGCACCACCAATGATCAACCAAAGTTTTTTACGGCTCATAACAGTCGAAGCGCTTCCATTCGGTGAGTAAGTGCATCGGCGTCAGCAGTGAGCGGATCGACGAGCCACAGGCGACGGAGTGATGGCGAACCCGCCGAAACCATCGAACCAACACGAAGACACACGCCAAGTGCTCCGACAAGACCTGGTGGATATCGAGTGAGCATGACCGCCGCTCGATCGAGAAGGACGTCGCGATCGGGATCTTCAAGATTGGAACGATGACCAAGCATCGAAGCGAAGATTCTTGTTGCCGGAGCAGCTTCAAGTCGCACGCCCATCGTTGCCGAGAAGACATCGCCTTGACGCAGTTGCACAAACGCTCGGGCGATAACGCTCTCGAGTTCAACGCGACGTAACTGAGACAACAGGCCAGAGGTGGCAACAATTGCCGCATGGTCAGAATCGGTGCCAACCACGAGAAGGTTGACCGACGGAGTATCGAGAATCAGCAGCTCGGGCATTGGAACACCGGCGGTTGCCGAAAGACCTTCGGCCAAATTGCGCAAGCCCGCAGCTTCGGGTCCATCGGCAGACTTGGCGCCTAGTTGACCGATGATTGCGGCATCGATTCCGGCGGCGAAGGTGCGCACACGGACCATCGCTGCAACAACAGTGATGACGAGGCCAACGATGAGACCGATAACGCCCACGACCATTGAGAGGACTGCGGTGATGATCAGGCCGGCGAGCGCAAGCGGAAGCGCCGCAGCTAGTCCGTAACTTGTGGAACGAGGCGACGCTTGCTCAAGAGTGGAAGTCACACGAAGCCTTCATTCGAGAAATAGGACATGGCGATACTACCGGCGAAGCGCAACACGCTCGAAGATCTCTTCGTAGCGTTCCGCAAGATGATCCATTGAGAATCCCTCGGCACGGTCGGAGCCAGACGCGACCAGCGAGTCACGCAACGAGGTGTCGTCGAGAACCCGCCGCAACGCACCGGCCAGCGCAGCGGGATCGCCGGGTGGTACCAGGAGAGCATCTTGGTCAGCGCGGGCGACATTGGCGTAACCGGCGAGATTGCTGGCAACGACCGCGGTCCTCGCCGCCATGGCTTCGAGCAGCACAACGCCGAAGGATTCGCCGCCTAACGATGGAGCACAGAAAACATCAGCCGATCGAAGCCTGCGAATCTTTTCTGCTTCTGAAATGCGACCAAGCCATTCGATACGAGTGTCTCCGGCAACGCTTCGGCGAAGCTCTTCGGTTTGAGGTCCGTCACTGGCAACGACGAGACGAACGCCCGCCGGAAGGTCGCCCATAGCCTCAAGGAGTACGGCGAGCCCTTTGCGCGGTTCGTGGCGACCGAGAAAGAGAACGGTGCGCGGTTCCGTCTTCGCAATTGCCGAGCCGGCGTACTCAGAAAGATCGACGCCATTGAAGAGAAGTTCGTAGGAACCACCAACCGCTTCGATTGCCATATCGCGAGCATCGGCTGATACCGCACAGCGAACATCGATCTTCCGTGCGAGCCAACGAACGACCGGCTGGAGCCAGCGGTATGCGGCGCTCTCCCCTGCTGCGTGAAATGTGCCCACGATCGGTTGAGACTTAAACAAAAGCGCCGTGTTGGTGACTCCCGGAGCCAGCGGTTCATGAACATTGACAACGTCGAAGCGTTCGTCACGTAGCGCGCGTATTGTGCGCAACTGCGCGGAAGGATCGGGCGCGATTGGTGCAACCGAACCGTTCGCTGCGGTTGGGAGGCTGTCGCCGAGCGGTGTCACGCCAGCATCGGGTGGCGGACCGTCACAAGGACCAAGAACACGAACCTCATGACCGCGTGCGCGCAACGCACGAGCCAACGACAACACCTGACCTTGCACTCCGCCAGGGAGCGTGAGGCTGTAGGGACAAACGATTCCGATGCGCATGTCAGTTGCCGCCGCGCGCAGCCAGCGAGGATGGCCCATGCTCGGGTCGCGGATGAGGTTTTCCGATTCGTTCAAGTTCGGCGTAGTCGCTCGGCCAGTTCGGCTGCTGAAGATGCCACTGGTGTGGCGCACGCCGAATGAGCCCTTCGAGACGACCAGCGAGTTCGATAGTGAGGCGACGCACGTCATCGCGAAGGCGACCTTCACGAAGCGTTTCCATCGGTGGTTCGACAACCGCGAGATGACCGGTGCGACCTTCGAAATAGACCGCACAAGGAATAAGTGCAGCACCTGTTCGCAATGCCAATGTTGCCGGGCCAGCCGGAATAGTTGTCGGTTCTCCAAAGAATTCGACGTCGATGCCATCGCCGACAATGTCGCGATCGGCGAGCAAACACACGATGTGGTTGGCCTTTAGGGCTTGAAGGATTTCGCGTCCTGCATCGGGGCCCAATGGAACGATGTTCATGCCGAGTTCGCGTCGGAAGTCCACAAAGAAATCAAACAATGCGGGCGGCTCAAGCGGCTCAACAGCAACAGTGACGGGCACTTTCATTACTTGCGTCAGCCAGAAACCCGCCCATTCCCAACCGCCCAAATGCGGGAGTACGAGAATCACGCCCTTTCCTGCGGCCAGTCCATCGAGGATGTGAGCAAAGTTTTGGACGGCAAAGCCGAAGTCGACCTGCTCAGGAGACAACTGCGGAAGGCGAAAGGAATCGATCCAGTAGCGCGCATAGCTGTCAAAGGTTGCGTCGACCGCCCGATCAAGTGCTTTGCCTTTGAGCGTGGGATCGGCACGATGAAGATGGCGAGCGACGAGCATCCGTCGCTCCTTTGAAACCGACGCCGCGACTCGACTCAGACCCTTCGCTGTGAGTTCAGCGACTGGTCGCGGCACAGACCGCGAGAATGCTGCGCCCGCGCGATAGGCCGCGGTGACCGGATCAAGCGCCATGAGCGCCTAACGGCGTCGACGCGCCTGAAGGTTCTGACGCCACTGCGACGACCCGGCGCGTGTGGCGCGGGCGGCACGGCGACGAGACGCACGGCGAGTTGGTGCAACGACGGGACGTTCCTGCGAGGCCTGACGCCACACCTTCACAAAGCGCTGCACCGCAGTAACGATCGTGAGCACAAGCATGATCCAAAGAACAGGGATCAGAAGCACGGGGAAAAGAAGGCCGAGACCAAGGAGGATGACGCGCTCCGCGCGCTCCATAACGCCACCTTTGGCATTGAAGCCGAGGGCTTCGGCTTTGGCCCGCTCGTAGGAAATGATCAGCGATGCGCCAAGCACTGCCATGGGCAGGAGCGGCATGAGCCCACCGTGCGTGTCGGCGAGATACCAAGCGACACCGCCCAGGAGCATGGTGTCGGAGACTCGGTCGGCGACGGAGTCAAAGAAGGCACCACGGGGTCCGGCGGTGCCCGCCGCTTTCGCGACCGCACCGTCGAGCGCATCGGGCAGGCCGGTGAGTACGAGCAGGAGAAGACCGA
The DNA here is from genome assembly GCA_937927725.1 of uncultured Actinomycetes bacterium. Classification (GTDB taxonomy): domain Bacteria; phylum Actinomycetota; class Acidimicrobiia; order Acidimicrobiales; family Acidimicrobilacustridaceae; genus Acidimicrobilacustris. The sequence goes on along the minus strand of CALBSE010000010.1, from coordinate 13,220 downwards.
GGGGCAAGAAGCCGCTTGCAATGGCGACTGCAGCACAGGCCGACATGACGACGCCAAGTGCGGTCAGGCGATCGGCACTGACACCCAGCTTGAGCAATTTCGCTCCGACTGGCTTCAAGCCTTTTTCGATATTGGTTCGCCAACGACCGTCAAGCACACCGAAAGGCTAGCAGTGGGCCCTTGACCGACCCCGGCACGCCCCTAATCTGCAGCAATGACTGACTACTCAACCCTCATGCCCGGCGATGCCGTGGTGGCCCTGCGCACCCTGCCCCGACGGGTGAGTGCTGCTTTAGGCGTGGTGGACGAGGTCACCGAGGGTCGGGCCCACCAACTGGGCTCCGATGGGGTTTCCGCCGTCGAAGCCATCCTCGGAGCGACAGCCACCCTCGCAGTGCTCGAAAAAGGGTTGAGCGATGTTTCGAAGCTCGAGGACGCTCCCCTCCACCCTGCTGTCACCAATCGACAACTTCGTTCTGTCGAACTCTCAACGAATGAGCCGAGCGATGCGGTCGTGGAACAGTTCTCCGAACGGGTGACCTCGCTTGCCGATCTCGCTGAATCGATCAAAGGTCACGACTGGTCGCGCACCGGCTTGGTCGGCGACGTCCGCGTAAGCGCGCTCGACCTTTTACGAGAAGGCGTTGCTGTCGGTGTCGAAGCGCTCTCGCAGGTCGAACGCATCGTCGCATCGCTCAACTGATCAGAACGGTCGAATTCGACCTTCTAATCTGCCCAGTCTTCGGGGTTGTCTTCGACGAACCATTCGACAATTGCGCCGTCGACACCATCAACGAGGATGAGACCGCGCTTTTCGGGCGGATCTTCGGCGCTGTAGAGAAGGATGCGCCATGTTGGGCGGCTCAGCAGTCCGCGCCAACCCATTTGCGCCGATGCGTGACCAACAGGAAAACCCACTTGCTTCGTGGCAGCAACGAGTGCGTCACTTTCATCGATCTTCAGATTCCAACCGGCGACAAAGCTGTAGAGCCCGATCAATGCGAGAACGATCGCCGCAATAAGCACACCCTGATTAATGAGCACCGGATCGTTGCCGCTACGTAGAACCCAAATCAGGATGCAGATTGCTGAAATGGCCCAATAGAGATACGCGGGAACACGACGGCGGTTGTTGTTCGGGAAGAGATAGGGACCAACAAAGCCTGCAGCGTTGAGATCCTCGGGCAAGGCGTCACGAATCTCGGCGTCGTTCAGCGGAGATGTCGAGGAGGAATCAGCGGCGTCGTTCATGTCAGACATCGGGAGCGACCGTAGCCTTCACGCGGCCACGGTCGCACACCCACGATCAGGAAGCCTTCACCGTGGCGGTCACTTTGATCACGCCGCCGTTGAGGAATCCGAGATTGAGGTCGAACTTCTGGCCGTTCTTCAGCGGCGCAGCGAGACCCGTGAGCATGATGTGGTACCCGCCTGGCTCAAAGGTGACCGAGCCATTCGCCGGAATCGATACCGAGGCGACTTCCTTCATTGACATCATCGAAGCGGAACCAGAATCAGAGGTGGTGGAACTCGATGAGTCCCCCACCATCGTGGTCGCGGTTGTTCCGTCAGCCATCACCGTTTCGTGAATCGACGCGCTCTTTGCAAATGTTTGCGGAACCGACGCGGAGAACAACTTGTCGACCGTTCCGGATGTGTTTTCGATCGTGAGATACACCGCGCCGCTCTCCGCTGCACCGGCCGATTCACGCGCCCACACATTGCTCACAACGATGTTCTTGCCCTTGAACGTGGACGATGAGGACCCCGAACTTGAACAGGCCGAAGCAACAAGTGCCGATCCAGCAAAGAGAACAAGCGCAACGAGCGCCAATGGGCGAGGAAGAAAGCGGGGGGTCATCGTGTCTCCATTAGGGGGGGGGTGGATCGACTGCTCTGGCTGGAACTTCCAGCCTTAGGACTTCGGGTACACCGTGTCCATGAGTTGTTTGAGTGTGGCAGCAACTTCAGGTCCTGTCGTACCGAAGGGCCATTCCCACACCAACTGACCTTTGTCGTCAACCACAAAGGTCAGACCTGAATGCGCAACGCCATAGGAAGTAGCACCCGGCTCGTGCGGGTCCACCTGCCATTGCGCACCGAACGCGTTGGTCACACCGAAGAGCTGCAAGGAATCAGTTGCTCGCAGGGCGTGAATCGTTGCGTTCGGAAAGAAGTGCGTGAGGTAGTCCACCATTCGCGGACCGGTGTCGCGTTCGATGTCAACGCTTGCGAAGGCGATTTCGACTCGATCCGAAACTGCTGATCCGACTTCTTCCAGGCCCGCGGCGATATCGGCCATCGTCACTGGGCAGATGTCGGGACAGGTCAGGTAACCGAAATACACAACGAGCAGATTGCCTGGTGACGCTTTGAACAGAAAGGCAACGCCATTGGGATCGGTCGCGTAATCAGGAAGCGAAAGGGTGTCGGTCTTGCGAACCGGAGTCGGCTTGTAGCCGCGTGGCGCGATGAGTTCGGTTGGCGTCGACGTTGACGTCGTGCCCGAAGAACATGCGCTCAATAGAAGACCAATCGCTATCACTATCGCGAACGCAACTATTCGGGATCGACGCACCCCCACACTTTGTCGCTTCTTCTGACCAGATCGTTCCAATTTCGGAATTTTCTTGACTGAAGGCGACGCGAGTCGGGACTTTTTCGCCCTGTTGTGACCTAAGCCACAGCAACAGGGGTTCAGTTGGGCCAGGCTGCCCGCACCTTTTCGAGTGTCGCGTCGAGTGGTTCGGGCAGGACACGGGCGAGAGCAACCGCGGTCATGAAATTACTGTCAGCGTCCCAACGTGGAAGTACGTGCGTATGCAAATGATCGGGAACGCCTGCACCTGCAGCACGACCGAGATTCATCCCAACGTTGACGCCATCGCATCGATAGGCACTCTTCAATGCGATCACAGCCCCTCTTGAGAGATGCGACAGCTCTTCAAGTTCTTGATCGGTCAGTCCTTCAAGTTCCGCAACGGCGCGATTCGGGACGACGAGCAGGTGTCCACTCGTGTAGGGATACGCGTTCAACAGCACCGAACATGTTGCACCGCGATGAACAACCATTCCTTCATCGTCGGGGAGTGCAAGGACGCGCTCAAACAACGAACCGTTCTCGTCGGGATCAAGCGAGGTGTCGTCGGGTTGCGTAACCGCAGTGATGTACGACAATCGCCATCCGGCCCAGAGGTGATCAAGGTGGGGCGTGTCGGCCATGGGTTACGAGTGACCGGCGACGTCAGCGGCGAGGCGTTCCACGAATGCCTCGAACGATACGTTGCGCTCGACCTCTCCCCCGCGCGGATTTACGCCGACGGTTGCGTGAGCAACATCGTCGTCGCCGATGACAAGCACGTAGGGAAGTTTTTCTAACTTCGCCTTGCGGATACGACCGCCAAGCGGTTCGTCAGCTTCGACCATGTCGGCGCGATACCCGCGAGCGCGAAGGCTTTCCACCAACAGACGGGCGTGTGCATCGTGATCATCGCGAACCGGAAGGATTCGAACCTGCACTGGCGCGAGCCACGCAGGGAACGCACCCGCGTAATGCTCGAGAAGCACGCCGAAGAATCGCTCGATTGACCCGAACAATGCTCGGTGCAACATGATCGGACGCTTACGCGAACCGTCCTGAGAGACATATTCGAGATCGAAACGTTCGGGAAGATTGAAATCACACTGGATCGTGCTGAGCTGCCAGGTTCGTCCGATTGCGTCTTTAATATCAATGTCGATCTTCGGGCCGTAAAACGCCGCATCGCCTTCTTTCACCGAGTATTCAAGGCCGTACTTTTCGAGTGCGTTTTTCAACGCACCTGTTGCCTTCTCCCAGATTTCGTCGCCACCGACATGCTTGTCAGGATCCTTGGTGCTGAGATTGGCAGTGAACTCGGTAAAACCAAACGCACGGAGAACGCTCATCACGAAATCGAGAAGTGAGGCGATTTCGTCCTGCAGTTCTTCCTCGGTGCAATAGATGTGGCTGTCGTCTTGCGTGAAGCCACGAATGCGCATGAGACCATGAAGGGTTCCGGCTCGCTCGTAGCGATACACCGTGCCGAGTTCGAAAAGTCGGAGCGGAAGTTCGCGGTAACTGCGCTGGCGACTGCGGAAGATCAAGCAGTGCATTGGACAGTTCATGGGCTTCGGGTAATAGGACCCGTTGTCCATCTCCATCGGCGGGTACATGCCGTCTTTGTAGAAGTCGAGATGGCCGGAAGTCTCGAACAGATTCGCGTTCGCGAGATGCGGGGTGACGACAAACTGATAGCCACCCTTCTCGTGACGATCGCGGCTGTAGTCCTCCATCAACTTGCGAACGATCGCACCTTTCGGATGCCACACCGCAAGACCGCCGCCCAACTCTGACGGGAAGCTCAAAAGATCGAGTTCGGTCGCAAGTTTGCGGTGATCGCGTTCAGCCGCTTCTTCGAGTCGTGTGAGATACGCCTCGAGATCTTTCTTCGATGCCCACGCGGTTCCGTAAATTCGTTGAAGCATTGGGTTGCGCTCATCGCCACGCCAATAAGCGCCCGCAACTCGCATGAGTTTGAAATGTCCGAGACGACCGGTGTCGGGGACGTGTGGTCCACGGCATAGATCGATAAAGCGCGGCGGGTTCTCGTAGGTGCGCACAAGACCCGACTCGGTTGCTGACGTGGGATCGTCGGCTGCTCCACGAATAATTTCGCACTTGTACTTATGACCGCTGAACAGTTCGAGAGCGGCGTCTTCAGGAATCTCATCGCGAATGAACGGCTGCTTTTCCTTGATGATCTCGCGCATTCGAGCGTCGAGTCGGTCGAGATCATCGGGCGTGAACGTTCCGCCATCGGGAAGTTCGAAGTCGTAATAGAAGCCGTTTTCAATGGGGGGACCGATCGCGAAGGTGGCACCCGGGAAGAGATCGAGTACGGCCTGAGCCAGCACATGGGCCGTTGAGTGGCGAATCGTGAAGAGACCGCGTTCATCGGTCTCGGTGATGATCGAAACCTCATCGCCAGCCTCGAGCGGCCACACAAGATCTCGTTCAGTGCCATTCACCGCACCAATAACGGCGGCCTTAGCGAGGCGTGATCCGATCGATGAGGCCAGCCCGGCGACGGTGGTTCCGGCAGGTACAGATCGCTCGGAACCATCGGGAAGGGTGATCGTGATCTCGTCAGACATACCGGCGAGCGTAACCGAGGCGCTCTAGTGCCCCGGAAGCAGTGAGGCGATCAGCGTTGGGGTTCTCCAACAAGGAAGATGCCGAGGAGCGCTGCGGCGGAGGCAACACCCTCCCCCCGCTCTACCGCTCGATCGATAGCTTCAACTGCTCCCGGGGTATCGAGATCGGCGTCGAGTCGTACCCGAACCTCGTCGAGAGCGGTCTGACTATCGACGGCGCCGGGAGCTGAGGTCGCGGCCAGCCAGAGCTCAAGACGTGCCGCAGCGATCGGCATGATCTCGTCGTGCCATTCCCATGAGTCGCGATAGTGGTGCTCAACGATCGCCAAACGAATGGCACGAACATCCCAGGTCTTGCGCAACTCACTGATGAAGACAAGGTTGCCGAGCGACTTCGACATCTTTTCGCCGTCCATGCGAACCATTGCCTGATGCATCCAGTGACGAACGAATGGCTGACCTGTTGCCGCCTCACTTTGCGCCGCTTCACATTCGTGATGCGGGAAAACGAGGTCGGACCCGCCGCCGTGAAGATCGATGGTGGTGTCGAGTTCACGAAGTGCAAGCGCCGAGCATTCGATATGCCAACCGGGACGGCCAGGACCCCACAACGATTCCCAACTGGGTTCGTCGGGCGCTGATGGCTGCCACAGCACGAAATCCAGCGGATCGCGTTTGTTGGGATCGTCCGGATTTCCACCGTGCTGGCGCGCAAGCTCGATCATTTGCTCGCGGTCGTAATGAGAGACCTGACCAAAGCGTTCGAACGAGCTCACGTCGAAATAGACAGAGCCGCCGCTTTCGTAGGCATGGCCCTGATCGAGCACCATGCCGATGAAGCCGCGGATGTCAGCGATGGCCGAGGTAGCACGAGGTTCGCTCCAGCACTCGACAACGTTGAGCGCTTCCATGTCGGCATCGAACCGAGCGGTTTCGGCTGCTGCAAGATCGAGATAGTGAACGCCAAGTTCGCGGGCTTTGCGCAGAAGATCATCGTCGACGTCAGTGACGTTGCGAACACAACGAGTTTCGTGACCCATGTCGCGCAAGCGCCGTTGCAACACGTCGTAGGTGACATAGGTCGCGGCATGGCCAAGGTGCGTGGCGTCATACGGCGTAATGCCGCACGTATACATGAGCACAACCGGGCCCGGCTCGAACGCAACAATCTCGCGACGAGCGGTGTCGTACAGATGCATCGGGCCAGACGGAGTCGCCATAGTCATCGAAGCTTTTCGGGATCGATTCCGGTGAACTTCACCGCAACGCGGGTCTTGTATTTGAGATTGAGTTCAAGCAGCACTGCGGTGAACGCTTCGATCGGAGCCGCTTGGGTGAGGTCGCCAGCATCGAGAGCCCGCATGTCTGGCATCTCGTTAATGAGATCCATCGAGACTCGCTTGGCCACAGGGTGGTCGGAACACACCAACACATCGCTCTCGATCGGATGATTGAGATCGGCGAGTTCCTTCGCCGGAACGTGATGCAACGCACCCACAACAAGTGAACGCGGAACGGCAGCTTGGACACTGGCGGCGACGGAACCGCGCGGGGGCACAAGCGGCTGGAACTCGTGGCCAACGCGAATGAGCGCATTTGCCATGCAAATCACGATCTTGCCTTCGAGAAGGTCAGAGACAGATTTTGCTGTCGTCCAGGCCGCATCCCACGGGGTTGCGATGACGATGAGCTGTGCCGATGCCGCGCCGGCATTGTCGGCGGCGGTGATGTTGAGGTTGCGGTCAGGCCAATCGGCGAGGATGCCCTCGACAACTTCAGCCGCACGTTCCTCGCTTCGAGAGCCGAGAATCACATGATGACCCGCCGCAGCGAGTCTGATTCCGAGGGCGCTTCCTGCTGGGCCCGTAGCGCCCACGATTCCGATCTGCATGCGGCGAACCGTAGCGGACCATCGCGCGTTCTTCGCGCTGCTCCCCCGAATTGAGGGTTGGGCAACGTAACGTCTTTGCCGTAACCGCGATCGGAGGAACCATGGGACTGCTTGAAGGTAAGCGACTGTTGATGACCGGAGTGCTCAATGACTCCTCGCTTGGCTTTGGCGTCGCTCGTCTTGCTCAGCAAGAAGGAGCCGAGATCGTTCTGACTGGCGTGGGCGCCGGCATGAAGCACACGCTCAAAGCCGCCAAGAAGCTCGACGTGGAACCAGAGGTCATCGAACTCGATGTCTCGGTACCCGAACATCTTGAGTCCGCCCGCGAACACCTCACCAAGAAGTGGGGCCGAGTCGATGGCGCACTTCATTCGATTGGCTTCGCTCCGCCAGTCTGTCTCGGCGGCACCTTCATGGATGCCACTTGGGAGGACGTCTCAGTCGCCATGAACATCTCGGCGTACTCGCTCAAAGCGCTCGCAGATGTAGTCGCTCCCCTCATGACCGAGGGCGGCTCGATCGTCGGCCTCGATTTCGATAACACCGTTTCTTGGCCGTCGTATGACTGGATGGGTGTTGCCAAGTCGGCGCTCGAATCCACCTCGCGTTATCTCGCTCGCTACTTGGGCCCCCAACAGATTCGCGTGAACCTCGTTGCCGCTGGCCCTATCAAGACAATCGCGGCGCGATCGATCCCGGGCTTTTCACGGTTCGAAGACGTCTGGGATGAACGCGCACCGCTCGGCTGGGATGTTCGCGATTCCAGCGCGGTTGCGAAGGCCTGCGTTGCGTTGCTTTCGGATTGGTTCCCGCAAACCACTGCAGAAATTGTGCATGTCGATGGCGGCTATCACGCCACCGGCGCTTAGCCCTGGTCTTCGGTCAGATCCCCGAGGAGTTCTTCAAGAAGATCATCGAGCGTGACAATGCCGGCGGTTGATTCGTCGTCGTTGTAGACGGTCGCGAAATGCACTCGCGTCGACTGCATCTTCTTCAAGAGATCTTCGAGTCCTAGTTCACATTCGGCTTCAAGCGTCGGTCGTACCAATCGCGGCGGGACGGGATTGTCGATCTCTGAATCGGGAATCGTCAGCAAGTCCTTAGCGTGGAGGAATCCACGGACATCGTCGATACCGCCATCGCCTACAACGAGTAGCCGTGTGTGCCCGAGTTCGCGGACTGCATCTTCAAGTTCACGGGGAGTCGACTCCACGGAAACAGCGGCAACTGAATCGCGAGCGACCATGACCGACGCAACCTTGCGCTGACCAAAATCGAGCACCCCAGAGAGAAGTTCCGCGGAGAAATCTGGAATGGCTCCTTCTTCATGCGATACCGAAACCAGCACAGCAAGTTCCTGTGCCGAATGCGTATCGGAGAGTTCGTCTTTCGGCTCGACACCAAAGAGTCGAACGCCCATATTCCCAAACCAATTAAGGACAATCACGAGCGGTCGAGCTACCAGCAAATACACCCGGTTTGGTCCGCTGACGACTTTGAGCACCGATTCAGGATGGGTGAGCGTCAGATTCTTCGGCACCATCTCACCCAACACCATGTGGGCGAACACAATCGTGAGAAGTCCGAGCACCGCGGCCATCGGATGCACCCATCCCTGAGGAATCCACGAGGCGTGATGAGCAACGGATTCAATCACGTGAGACACGGCAGGTTCGCCAACAAGACCAAGCACGAGCGAAGCGATGGTGATGCCTAATTGCGCGCCTGCGAGTTGGATACTGAGTTCCTTCATCGAAGCAAGCGCACGAATCGCGGAACGATCGCCAGCGTTGGCCATCGGTTCAAGGCGGCTTCGACGCGAACCCACGAGTGCGAACTCGAGAGCAACGAAGAAACCATTCACCGCGAGGAGAATGGCGATGACGAGAAACGGCCACATATCAGTTCTCCCATCGATCGTCGCTCGGCGTTGCTTCATCGGGCGCTTCGGCCTTTGCCGCGCGCACCGTTACCTGTGCAATGCGACGACGATCCATTTCGGCCACTTCAAAGATCCAGTCGCCCCACACCACGGTTTCACCGATAGCAGGTAGGTGCCCGAGCTGGTCAAGAAGAAACCCAGCGAACGTTTCGTATTCGCCTTCGGGGATCACGCAGCCGGTTTGGTCAGCGACCTCGTCAGGGTGAAGCCCGCCTGACAATGACCACTCATTTCGTCGACCTGGAATCGATGTCGACGGCATCCGGCGATCGTGTTCATCACCAATCTCGCCAACAATTTCTTCGAGGATGTCTTCGAGCGTGATTATTCCCGCTGTGCCACCGTATTCATCGACGACTACGGCGAGGTGAGTGTTGGCGCGGCGGAGATCGCGCAGCACATCAGCGAGATCGCGACTCTCCGGCAGCTCAAGCATTGGACGAATCAGCGAGGACACCAACGTGGTGGATCGCTGCTCCCGAGGCACGGCGTGAACTGCCCGCACGTGCACCGTTCCGACAATGTCATCGAGGTCCTCGCCATACACAAGGAATCGAGAGTGACCGGTCGAAACCGATGCTTGAACGAGCGCATCGACCGTGTCGGAACTACGTAATGCAGTGACCGCCGTTCGAGGAACAAGCACATCCTCGGCACTCTTGTCTTCAAATCGAATCGATCGAGTAAGCAAACGTGAAGCCGAATCGTCAAGGACTCCACCACGACTCGATGCGCTGACGAGAATCTGCATCTCAGAAAGCGTTCGAACGTGCGAAAGCTCTTCCGTTGGTTCCACGCCCATCAGACGAACCGTGCGGTTCGCTGCGCCGTTCAAGACGCGAATGAGTGGTCCAAAAAGAATTCCGTAGATACGAACGAGTGGTCCGAGGTAATACACCGTCGTTTCGGGACGAGCGATGGCCAAACCTTTTGGCACCAATTCGCCAACGATCATTTGCACGACCGTCGCAATGAAAATTGCGACCGCGAGCGAAACACCAATGACTGCAGCCGAACCAAGAACTGGTTCAAGCGCCGGATGGAGAAGTTCGGCGATTGCTGGTTCCGCCAACAAACCGATGAGCAGCGAGGTGACAGTGATGCCGAGTTGCGCGCCCGATAGGTGGAACGACAGATGACCGATCAACCCCTTCGCTATCCGCGCACGGCGGCGACCCGATTCGGCGTCGGTTTCGACCTTGGCTCGATCAACAGCAACAAGCGCAAATTCGGCGGCGACGAAAAAACCGTTGGCGATAATCAGAAAGAAAACGAGGACAAGACCGAGCGCTGGGTTCATGCTTCAGTCCCCCACGCCCACCAGCGGCCGTGACGGCGTTCAAGACCAAGTTGCATTTCAAAACACTCAGAAAGGTTCGCTTCTGTGAGCACGTCATCCAGTGTTCCCGCACAGAGCACTCGACCCTCGCGGAGCATCAGGACGTGCGTGAATCCTTCGGGGATTTCTTCAACGTGGTGGGTGACCAGAACCGTCGCAGGTGTCTCGGAACCACCAGCAAGAACACCAAGAGTGCGAACGAGATCCTCGCGGCCTGCGAGATCAAGCCCTGCAGTTGGTTCATCAAGAATGAGCAACCCGGGCTCGGGCATCAAGGTTCGGGCCAGCAGTACGCGCTGCTTCTCACCGGAAGACAGGGTTGCAAAGCTGCGGTCAGCCAAGCGACCGATTTCCATCCGGTCGAGACAATCGCGGGCCCGCTGCCGATCGGCATCGTCGTAGGTGTGCCACCAAGGTTCCAGTGCTGCATTCTTTGCCGTCATCACGACATCGGTCGCAATGAGGTCAGATCGCAGTTGATCGGCCATTCCCGAACTGGCAACGCCGATGCGCTTGCGCAGCAAACGCACATCGGTGCGGCCGAGTTTTTCACCCAACACCACGACCTCGCCCGAGGACGGATGCAGATACAGCGACGCGATTTTCATCAATGTCGACTTTCCGCACCCGTTGCGCCCGAGCACTACCCATCGTTCCGAGGGGGCAACGGTCCAGGAGACGGCGTCGAGAATCGCTCGACCCTCACGCACAAGCGTGACGTCGCGAAGTGAAAGTGCTGCAGGGTCGAGTCGACCCATGGCGACCTACTTGTCGAGCAGAAGTGCGAGTGCGACAGAGGCGAAAATGAAGATGACTGCGGCAACCACGGTGATGCGATCGAGATTCTTCTCGACAACCGTTGAGCCTGCAGCAGACGCACCCAAACCGCCACCGAACATGTCGGAAAGGCCACCACCCCGACCGCTGTGAAGCAGCACGAGGAAGATAAGGGCGAGGGCGGAGAGCACCTGGACGATGAGGACAGCGATCAGCACGGCCGAAACGCTATCAGGACAGGCGGAATTGGACGATTCGAGCGAATTCCTCGGGGTCGAGGGACGCTCCACCAACGAGCGCACCATCGATATCGGGCTGGCCCATGAGTTCGGCAGCATTCCCCGCCTTGACCGAGCCGCCGTACTGGATGCGAACGGCCTTGGCCGCATCAGCACCCTTCATGTCCTTGACCTTGGCTCGGATCCAGCTGCATACCTGCTGTGCGTCTTCAGCGCTGGCCGTGCGGCCTGTGCCGATGGCCCAGATGGGTTCGTAGGCGATGACCATTGAGGCCACCTGCTCGGGCTTGAGGCCCTCGATACCGGCATGGATCTGACCGGTGATCTTTCCGTGGGTGGCTTCGCCTTCACGCTCTTCAAGCGTTTCGCCACAACACAGGATGGGCGTCATGCCGTTTTCAAAAACGGACTTGACCTTGCGGGCAACGATGATGTCGTCTTCGCCGAAGATCTCGCGTCGTTCGCTGTGCCCGACGATCACATAGGACACATTGAGTTTGAAGAGCATCCCCGGAGCGACTTCGCCGGTGTACGCGCCGCTGGCTTCCCAGTGGCAGTTCTGCGCACCAAGTGCGATCGGAACCTTTTCGCTTTCAAGGAACGTCTGCACGGTACGAATGTCTGTGAACGGCGGATGCACCGACACATCAACGGCTTCGTAATCATCTTTTGAAAGGAGGTAGCGCAACTTGTCAAGCGTTGCCGTTGCCTCAAAGTGATTGAGGTTCATCTTCCAGTTACCGGAGATGAGTGGCTTGCGGTCAGGCATTTGATGCTCCTCGTAAGGCTTCGAGTCCGGGAAGGTCACCGTTCTCAAGCAATTCGAGTGACGCACCTCCACCGGTTGAGACGTGATCGACCTCGTTGGCGAGTCCGAATGCGTCAAGTGCTGCGGCGGAATCGCCGCCACCAACAACGGTAAACCCACGGGCTTCGGCCATTGCTTCGGCGATGACACGAGTGCCGGCGGCAAAGCGCGGATCTTCAAACACACCCATGGGGCCGTTCCAGAAGATCGTCTTTGCTTCAGCGATGATGTCCGCAAATTCCGATGCCGTACCCGGGCCAATGTCGAGACCCTTCCAACCATCCGGAACATCGGCACCGAGTTGGCGAACTTCTCCCCCTGCGTGAGGGTTCATGATTTCGCCGCCCGGGCCGAGTGCTGTCACATCGTGCGGAATGTGAATCGTGACGTCGGAGTCGAGGAATCGTTTACAGGTATCGATCTGATCGACCTCGAGCAACGAATCGCCGACGTGATGACCCTGTGCAGCGAGGAACGTGAAACACATTCCTCCACCGATGATGAGCGCGTCGGCAACTTCGGACAACGCGTCGATCACGCCAAGTTTGTCGGAAACCTTTGATCCGCCGAGGATCACGACGAATGGACGTTTCGGGTCGGAACGCAAGGGCAACAACACGTCGACTTCACGCTGAAGAAGGCGACCCGCTGCCGACGGAAGAAACTGGGGAGGTCCAACGATTGACGCGTGGGCCCGGTGCGATGCACCAAACGCGTCGTTCACGTAGAGGTCTTGTCCAGCGATGAGTTCCTGCACGAACGCAGGATCATTGGCCGTCTCGCCGGGATTGAATCGCAGGTTGTCGAGAAGTTCGACACCCGGTGCGAGTTCAGCAAGACGTCGGCGAACTGGTTCCACCGAATACTTCGGATCTGGTGCGCCTTTGGGACGACCGAGATGCGTGCACGCAGTGACAGTTGCACCGCGTGAGGTCAGATACTCAATCGTTGGCAGTGCAGCGCGAATGCGGAAGTCATCGACGATCTCGCCATCGGAGATCGGCACATTGAAATCAGCGCGGAGAAGGACCCGGCGACCATTGACGTCG
>CALBSE010000009.1 GCA_937927725.1 uncultured Actinomycetes bacterium | reverse complement strand
GTGAATAACGCCGGCGGCTCAGTTTCCAAGCCCTATCTCGAGACTTCGGTCGACCAGATCGAGAAATCCTTCCACTTCAACGTCTCGGTGCCGTTTGAGATCGTGCGCCTCGCTACTCCCTACTTATTGCACAGCGAGAACGCATGTGTGGTGAACATCAGTTCGGTTGCCGGCCAACATGCGTTGCGCGGCTCGTTTACCCACAGCCTGACGAAGAACTCAAAGTCTCACCTCACCAAATTGATGGCGGCGGAACTCGCACCTCGAATTCGTGTCAATGCCGTCCTGCCCGGCGCGATCGAGACCGACGCGCTCGCCACCTACCTCTCAACTCGCGGTGCCGAGATCCGCGACACCATGCACGCCAACACACTCATGCGCCGCAACGGAACGCCCCAAGACATCGCCGACGCGGTGCTCTTCCTCGCTTCACCTGCTGCGTGTTGGATCACCGGCAAGTTGCTCGAGGTCGATGGCGGTGCAGCCGAGAATCTCGTGCCCAAAGCGATGCCCGACCTCGAGCCGTGACACGCACGGCGCCACTGCGAACTGAAAGACTCATCTCATGACTGACCTCTTCACCGCATACGACTCCACTCGCGCTCGCATGCTTGAACTTGCACGCGCCGCGGGGCCCGATGCACTTACCGCAACCGTTTCAGCATGTCCCGACTGGACCGCGCTGCAACTCCTCACTCATTGCGTATCCATGCCCGCAGCACTCGGCGCCGGCGACTTCCCCACCGGTGATCTCAACGAGTGGATCGACAAGATCCTCAAGGACCGTTCCAACTCATCACTCGAAGAACTCGCTACCGAATGGGTCGGCGCAAACGAGACCATCAATGGAATGGTGAGCGGCGACGGTGCAGTGTTGTTTGATGACCTTGTCGTGCACGAGCACGATCTACGCGCGGCACTTGGAACTCCAGACCATTCCGCACTCGCCGCAGCAATCAGCGTTCCCCGCAGTCTCGAGTCATGTGTTGCCGCGCTTGAAGAAGCTGGCCTCGGAAGCATCGAGGTTCGCAGTGGCTCAGATGTTTGGCGTTCGCACGATGCCGAACCCGGCTGGGTACTTGAGGTCAGCCCCTGGGAAGCAGTGCGCGTTCTTTACAGCCGCCGCACCGCCGATGAACTTCGCGCCCTTGGCGGCAGCGACAACATCGAGGCCTACATTGCCCTCCTCGACGCGCATCTCCCTCTCCCTACCTCGTCACTCGGCGAGCGCTGAAGATTTTCCCTAACGTTCCTCATACGACGCACGAAAGAGGACGCACATGACCGTTACGCCTTGGGATGACTATCCCGTTCACCAGTCCTCCAATTGGATCGCCCACGTCGCCACCAGCGATCGCAACTTCTACGACCGCTACTACTTCAATGTGCTCGACACACAAGGCCGCTTCATGGTCGTGATGGGTCTCGGTCAGTACCCCAACCTCGGCACCACCGACGCGTTCGCAACGGTGCGCGTTGGCGAAAAGCAGCATGTTGTGCGGGCGTCAAAGCCGCTTGTTGATCGTTCCGACATTTCGGTTGGCCCGCTTCGCATTGAAGTGATCGAGCCGCTCAAGCGTTTGCGCTTCGTGGTCGAACCCAACGAACACGACGTTTCTCTTGATCTCACCTGGGAAGGGTTCGGCCCCGCCATTCCTGAACCGAACCAGTTCATTCGCAATGGCACGCGCATAACGTTTGATACGCAGCGTCTCGCGCAAATGGGTTCATGGTCGGGCACCATCACCGTTGCCAGCGAAGTTATTGATGTGAAGCCCGAAACCACTTGGGGTTCTCGCGATCGTTCTTGGGGTGTGCGGCCGATTGGCGAGCGCGAGCCCGAAGGCATCTACCGAGATACGGTCAGGCCCGGCGGCATGTGGAGTTACTTCCCCATGCGCTTCGAAGATCACTGCATCTATTACATCTGTTCTGAAGGTGCCGACGGTTCACGCAGTCTCGAACAGGCCGAACGCGTGTGGCTCGATGGTCGCGTCGAACAACTTGGCCGCACCGAACATGCCCACGAATTCGAACCGGGCATTCGTTTGCTCACCGGCTCGACCATTTCGTTCCCCGATTCCGGCATCGACATTCGTTGCACGCCGCTGCTCGCCAACTTCCTTGCGGTGGGCACGGGCTATGGCCTCGAACCCGACTGGCGTCACGGCATGTATCAGGGCCCCGACGTCGTTGTGCAGGGAATCACCTACGAGGTTCCCGAGATTCGCCAGATGGGTGCGTACGCCGTTGTCGATCACGCCGCTCGCTTCGAATACGACGGCCACGTTGGTTACGGGCTCTACGAGCACTCATTCTCCGGCGCAATGCCGAAGTACGGGTTGGAGTAATCGGCCGATAGCGTCGCCGACTAATCCCCCACGCATTTGGAGTTCTGATGTCCGCTGACCTGTTCGCCCTCAACGCTGACGCCCAAGATCTTCTCTTTCGAGAGGCGCATACTGCGAAGAAGTTCACCGATGAACCAGTGACCGACGAACAGGTTGCGGCCATCTACGACCTCATCAAGTGGGGCCCGACGATGAC
>CALBSE010000008.1 GCA_937927725.1 uncultured Actinomycetes bacterium | reverse complement strand
CGGCGAGCATCACTGGATGTTCGATCTCGAGAAGTTCAGTCAGTCGAGTGCGCATGGGTGCCACGGTACGCCCCCGGGCCAGTGAGCATGCCCCGATGCCAGCGTCGTGGGGTCAACAAGAGGGCGCGTGGGTAATCCTCGAACAGCCAGCGGCCGAAGTTACGGCGAGTCCAGTCGCTGAGTCCGGCAATGCGAACTGCGCCGCGGGCACCGAGAGGTCGGCGGAGGATGACCATGAGACGCTCGGCGAACCGGTGGTCCACGGAGAGTTCGGTTTCAACCGAGTGCGCATAAGCCTTCGCGCATGCCGAAACGTTCGTGGGATTGGCGATGATCGCTTCGGCGGCCCATCGGCCAGTGAGAAGCGCTTGGCCTATGCCTTCGCCTGTCATGGGGTCAGTTGCTGCAGCAGCATCGCCAACAAAAAGTGTGCGCTCAGCCGAGAGGGCGACGCGATCGACGCGAGCAGGGATGGGCCATGCCCGATGTGGACTTTCCGCAACCGCTTCTGGTCCGAGGAACTCTCGAACATGGGGTCGGGCCAGAAGTTCGCGCCACAACGTACCCATATCGCTGACTTTGTAGGAACTGTCGTCGCGGAGAATGCCAAATCCGACATTGGCGGTGCCATCGGCGAGGGGGAACGACCAGGCGTAACCAGGAAGGAGGTCGGGTTCGAACCAAACGATGAGTTCACTCGCAGCGCGCGGCGAAACATTCTTGAAGTATTGACGGAACGCGTGCCATTCGCCGCGGTAGCCCGGCTGTGCGATTCCGAGAGCCTTGCGTGTTGGGGACCACATGCCATCAGCGGCAACGACGTACGAAGCGTGGATTGTTTCGCTTGTGTCGGTGACCACGATTGCATGGGATTCGGTTTGCGTCATCGAACCGAGGGCAACGTTCTCGCGAATCTCGACCCCCTCGGAACGAGCGAGTTGAACGAGCGCCATATCGAGGTCTTGGCGGCGGCTGGCTGCGGCGTAGGTGCCGCTGTCTCGGGGCAGCGGGAAGACCACCTCGCGACCGCTGGGCGATCGAACGACAACGTCATCGACACCAATCCAAGAGGGCACAGTTTTCGGGTCGAGACCGAGCGCATCGAGCTCACGCAGTGCCGAAGTGGTAAGGCCATCTCCGCAAATCTTGTCGCGAGGAAATGTGGCTTTGTCGATCACGACAACGCTGCGACCGGCACGAGAAAGCGTGAGCGCTGCAGCACAGCCGGCTGGGCCGGCACCGATCACGAGAACATCAACCTCGCGGATGTTCTCGGGCGCTGCGTCGGGGGGAGAGGGGTCGGGCGCCATCGCCCGCAGGCTAGATGCTGTCCGGTTGTGGCCCGAAGCCGGGGAGTACTTCACCGGGATCAAGCGGCCTCATCATGAGATCAAGCGCGAGCCAGATGGTTTTTGAGAAGGGAAAGAACACGAGGGGGAGGACTCCGGCTGTGGCGATGGCGGCGATGATGATTGCTGCGATCGGGGGAGTGGGCCAGAACGCGAGGAAGCCAACGAGCAAGACAATAAGAAGTGCTCCGAAACTGACGATGGTGTTGATGCCGAGATCGCCCGTCCAGTGGCCTTCAATTCGTTCGAACTTCAGATCGCATTTTGGGCATCGTTCAAGCATCGTGAACCAGCGACGGAAAAGGTGCCCTTGTCCGCAGACAGCGCAATGTTTCATGCAACCGCGCAGGAACGTTCGTGTATTTGGTGACACGTTCAGAACCACATGTCTGGGTCGATGTGTGTGATGTCGAGCGGCGAGGTGGGAAGTTCTCCCGCAACAAGGTCGGGGAGAAATTCACGCAGACGTCGCGGGAGTACTTGAACGTCTGAGTCCAAAAGTTCATTGAGGCCCCACCAGTGGTGTCCGCCGAATGCCATCGCTTCGAACGCTTCGAGTCCGCCGGGTTTGCGCGTGGACAAATCGATTCGGTCGGTCCAGGCGACGTGAACATGTTCGTGTTGATCGAATTTCCAACCGGCGAAGGTGAACTTTGAGTGCTGCGTCCATACGCACGGGCCGATTTCTGCTTCGACAATGCCGGTCTCTTCGTAGAGTTCACGACGAGCAGCTTCAGCGCTTGTTTCGCCCTGTTCGATTCCGCCACCGGGAATCTCCCACCACTGTCCCTTTGATGCGTCGGCGGGATCGCGCGCTTCAAGAAGAAGAACATGGCCATGTTGATCAAGCACAACGACTCGGGCCGCTGTTCGTTTGAGTACCCAGTCAGCCATGGTTCTCCTCCAACCAATGAATCCATCGGCCATGTGGGTGGGCGATGGCGAGCGCTGTCGTCGTGCAAACGCCGCTCCGCCATGATCGCAGGCTGAGCTGCGTTGGCGTGCCTTCACCGAGATACTGATCGAAGACGGCCGCGTCGAGGGGCTGAACCCAAGGCGTGAAACGCGGTTCTTCGAAGGTGATGAAGTCGATGTTGCGTGTGGTGCCTAGGTGGTCGACGGTATCGAGCACCGCTTGTCGTCCGTCGGCATTGATGTAGGCGAGAGCCCACGTCGAGAAAATGATGAGGTGATCGGACGTAGGAATTGCACTGAGCGATTTGGCGAGATCGGTGACGGCGTCACCTTCGAGAAGTTGTGGAGGTGATTGGCGTGCAATGTTGAGCGCTTCCGCAAGTCGCTCAGGACGGTCAGGGATGCCCGGCCAGATGCATGCCTGCAGCCATCGACACGCAACTTCTGAGAGAACATTGATTGGGTTGGGGTCAAGTCCACTGCGTGATGCGAAGTCGAAACTCTTGGTTGAAAGCAGCGGAGTGTTCGGCCCTCGTAATTCGCAATGAAGGCGAACGCTGGATGTTTCTGCGCCGAGAAAAAGCACGGGGACATCGTCTCGTGAGTAGTCAATGCGAAATCGGTCGACGTTGAGGTTGAGTCCTGCGCTGGGACCAATTTCAAAGAGGGACGTCGGTGTGGAGACGTTACGAAGAGCGCGGCCGAACGCGAGGGCCAGCACTGCACTCCGGCCAACCTCGTTCGTTTGCACAGAACGGGTTCGCATGGTCTCAATGATCGCGTCACGTTGTTGGTCGATGAGCTCCACGAATGGAGGCATTGGGTCATCATCGGACTCGCCGCGGTAGAGCGCCGCAATCTTGCTTTCAGGATTCGCAAGGACCTGATCGTGGGTCGCGGCAAAGAAAAGGACCGGAACTCGGCCGCGACGAGCATTCGGATGAGCGGAGGAGTCGATGAATTCCAAAAGCTGCGTATCGGAAGCGATGGAACGAGCGAGTTGTTCGTAGACGGGCGAGTAGCCAGCGAAATCGTTGTCCGCGAGGAAGACGAAGAGTTGAGAAAGTTCTTCGATGTCCTCTCGATTGCTCACGAATGTGAGGGTATCGCTCTCAGTACGACGCTGGCAGTCGAATGGCAGCACAATGGGAAGGTGACTGTGCCCGCCGGAACACTTCTGCGTCGTGCTGCTCGACGTCGTTGTCCGATCTGCAGCCAACGAGGATTGTTTCGGCAGTGGGTGCGGATGGTCCCTGAATGCCCGAAATGCGGTTTGGTTTTCGGCCGCGTCCCCGGGCACTGGCTTGGATCGTGGTTCTTGAACATCTGTGTCGTTCAGCTTGTGGTGGTGTTGATCCTGATCGTTGGTGTCGCTGCAACATGGCCGGAACCTCCGATGTGGATCATCGGAGGAGCGACTGCGGTTTCCGCGCTTGTGGTTCCATTCCTGTTCTTTCCGTATTCACGCACACTCTGGACCGCGATCGATCTTGCGATGCGTCCCCTCGATTACGACGAAGGTGTGGCGCCCGGGTTCGTTCTTGATGACGATCGAGCACAACTTGAATCCGAACGGAAGACTCAACACGAGGACTAACGACCGAAATTCGGAACGATGATCAGCGAGTTGTCGTGGTTGGCGTGTCGGGGACGACCTGCACGGTGAATGTCACGACTCGGTTCTGCGATTGGGGGGTTCCCGCGATTTGGTTGTAGCTGAACGAAATGGTCGCGGGGCCAGCAGCACGGCCGGCGAAGGAAATGATCTGAACGAGCGGCAGAACTGCGGGAAGTGTTGTGTCGGTTGTCGAGGACGTGGTCGCGTTGCCTGCACGGACTGTTGTCGACGTCGTGGTCGTCGCACTCTCGGCTTTCGCGAGTAACTCGGGGTCGTCGCTGAAGCGGGATCCGAGGGCAATGAGTCGCGAGTTGTCGATTGGCGTGAGCACCCAGCGCCAGCCCGAACCGGGATCGGCAGGCAGCATGATGGCGAATTCCTTGCCGACCGCCGTCGAAATCGGCGCGGCGGGATCTACATAAGTGGGTGTCGCAGCAGACGCCGCGATCGTTGTGGTCGTCGTTGAACCTTCGGAATTGGACGAGGATCCACCCGAGCAGGCTGCGAGCAGGAAAACGAAGCCGACGACCAAGAAGGCGACAGCGCGTCGGTGGCGGTCGGGGGGCGGCAGAACGGGGCGATCGCTTGGTGTGCTGGGGTGAGATCGCATGGCGCTGAGACTACGACCCGCCAGGACTAGCACTCGTTCAACATGGCGGGTCCGCCCATCTAGAGTCGGATTTCGTGAACTTTGACGAATCTCCAGAAGAAGCAGAACTCCGGGCCGAGATCCGGGCGTTCCTTGATGCCAACGCAACGCTCAAGACCGGCACGGAAGCCGATTGGTCACGCGGTCCGGTTGACGATTCCGAAGAGGCCGCTCGTGCCTACATGGAACGTTGTCGTGCATGGCAAAAGGTTCTGTCTGAAAACGGTTGGGCCGGCATCACATGGCCGAAGGCATTTGGCGGCCGCGGAGACAGCGCAGCGGTTGCGGTGATCTTCGGCCAAGAGGCGGCGAAGTACGACGTCACCGCTGGCTTCATCGGTGCCGTGCAGTCGCTGGTCGGTCCGCCGATCATGCGTCACGGAACACCCGAACAGCAGGAGCGGTTCCTCCCGGGTCTTCTCGACGGTTCGGTCAACTGGTGTCAGTTGTTCTCAGAACCGGGCGCTGGATCCGACCTTGCGGCACTTTCAACCCGCGCGGTTCGCGATGGGGATGCATTCATTGTCAACGGTCAGAAAGTTTGGAACACCCAAGCGCAATTCGCCGACTGGGGAATTCTTGTCACTCGAACCGATCCTGACGCACCGAAACACAAGGGCATCACATTCTTCCTTGTTGACATGGCTACACCGGGTATCGAAGTTCGACCGCTCGTGCAGTCGACCGGTCAAGCTCATTTCAACGAAGTTTTCTTTAATGACGTCGTGATTCCTGTCGAAAATGTTGTCGGCGAAATCAACGAAGGTTGGTCAGTCACTCGAACGGTTTTGAGTAGCGAGGCCGGCATGATCGGTTCCGGGGCTGGCGGTTCGAACGGATTCGAAGGTGTGCTTGGACTCGCACGCAGGTACGGACGCACTGAGGACCCTGACATTCGTTTGCGCTTGGCCGACGCGTACGCGCGTGAACGCATGCTCCAACTACTTGGACTGCGCATGCAGTCATTCATCCTCAACGGCCGCGGCAATCCTCCGGACCCATCGGTGATGAAGAACTTCATGGTGCAGGCCGCGGAAAAGCGCTACGACCTCGCGCTCGAAATCGAAGGCGCCGACGGGATGCTCGACAAAGCCGACGCGCCGCAGAACGGATTTTGGCAATCGGTCCACATGGGTCAGTTCGGTTCACGAATTGGTGGCGGCACCAACGAAGTCCACCGAAACATGATCGCGGAACGCGCGCTTGGTCTGCCTCGTGAGATGCAGCCCGACAAAGACCTTCCGTGGAAGGACATCCTGAAGGCCTAGAGCTTCAGGACCTTCTTTGCGTTCTCGCGAAGGAACTTTGGCCACACCTCGTCTTTGAACGGAACTTTTGGGAGTTCTTCAAAGATGCGGTCGTAGCTCAGGCCAGCGGGGAAGTATCCCGCGTACATCACCTTGTCAGCGCCACGGCTGTTGGCGTAATCAATGATCGCCTTGGGGTAATGCTTCGGAGCGAATGCTGAGGTTGAGTAGTACAGGTTGGGCCACTTGAGCATGAGTTTCATGGCCAGTTCGGTCCAGGGCTCGGCGCCATGGCGCATCACAAAGGTGAGATCGGGGAAGTCGTACATGACTTCATCGATGAGTTCGACGTGTTGTGGTGCAAACGGCACGCGCGGGCCGGGAATGCCGACACAGCAGAAGATTGGAAGGTCAAGTTCGACGGCCAGCGCGTAGAACGGATACATCTTCTTGTCGTTCAGTGGTGTGCGGTAGCCGGCGGGGAAGGTGCTGATGGCTCGCAGATTCACTCCGCTCGCATGGACTTCACGGATCTTTTCGATGCCGGGCATGACATCGGTGGGATCGAATTCGAAACAGGTGAAGAACCGGTCGGGATGCTCAGTGAGCGCACGGAGGCAGTCCGGGTTGTTTGGGTTGTAGCCAAGCATCGCCTGTTCGATGTTGTGACGCTCAAAATTGTCGATGAGAAGTGCAACCGGGTCGACGCCTTCTTCGGTGTCGGGGGGAACGTCTTTAAACATGTATTGCGCAGGAAAGCGGAAGTCCTTGGACTCCTGATCGCGCAAATGCGGGGCGAGGAACTTGTAGACCTCTTTGCGGTTGCGGCTGGGCATGCCAACGAAGGTCTCGATGATGTTGATGTCGGTGGGGAATCCCATGGGGTCCGTCGCTCCTTGCAGAAGTTGAACGGAGCGAATCTATGGCATGAAACAGTGCCCCTTGATCGTTCTTAGGCGGCAAGTGGGGAATCTTCGGGTGCAAGGCCGCTTCGAACGAGGTGAATCCACACCTCGAGCTCAAGTTCACTCGCTCGACGGCGGTAGGAGTTTGCGAGGATCGGGTCGACAGACCCGGCGAGGCGCCGCAGCGAATCGGCTCGGCGCTGGAGAAGCGTGAGACTGACCCCTGGTTGTTTGGTAGGGGTCGAGTCACGAGTGGTCGTGATCGGAAGGGTGGAAAGCGTCGCGAGAACCATGGCCCGCTCCTTTGTGCTCTCAGTGCCTGACAGGTGTTGTCAGTGCACGCTGTGGTCTTTCCTGTCTTGTCGGCAAGAAAGGCCAAAGTGTGAGCAACTTTCCCCGGGTCGGCGGAATCGGCTCAGGGAGCGGGGGAGGGGTCGGTCGAAGGAGTCGTTGATGTCTTGCCGTATCGGTGACGAAAGACGAAATGCGCCCCAAGGCCAGCCGGCAATGGCAACCAGTACGAAGCAATGCGATACGCGAGTGTGGCAAGGAGGGCCTTTTCGCCGGGAACGCCCGAGAGCACGAGCATCGCGGTGAGGCCGGCTTCAACGAATCCCACGCCGCCTGGCGTGATGGGGATCATTCCGAGCACAGCGGCAACGGCGTAGGCGAGCAGTACCAAACTCAGGCGTGGGTGAACGCCGCAGGCTTTGAGGGCACAGACGAGCGCGAAGTAATCGAGCAACCAGTTGCCCACCGCTGCGGCGAGTGCGGCGCGCCAGCGGGCACCAAGACTGCTCACCATCTGATCGCGCTGACGGACGATCCCCTCGACCGTCGGTCCACCGGTTCGCCCGAGTCGCTTGTTGATCCAGCCAGCAATCGTGGTGATGACGTTGCCGAACCAAAGAATTGGTCGATCGAAGCGTACGAGCGAGAACGCAACGCCGAAGAGTGCGACTGCGAGCACGGCTCCGCCCCACGCAACGTGAATCATTCCGTCGGGAATTGGGGCGCCCAAGATGGAAAGGAACAGCGCAACCATTGGAAGGCAGAGAAGGACGCCATTGGAAATGATTGAGGTCGCGGTGAGCGCGGCTCCGGCAGATCCTCGATTGATTCCAGAAACCGAGAGCATTCGGAATCCGGTTGCCGCCCCAATGGCTGCACCCCCAGGCACAACTTTCGCGACAGCATTTGAAGTGAGCTGCGCGGTGGACGCAACAAACCACGACACTTTCGGAAGTGCGACGCGAGTCAGTTCCCACGCACACGCGTAGGAACCCACTTCGCAGACAAGCACTGCAACAAACCAATAGATACTGACGGTTCGAAGTTGCGGAACTTGGTCCCACATGTCGAGCAGTTTTGGTGCGAGTCCGTAAAACGCGAACGCCATGATGGCGAGAAAAAGCACGCGCCCGAGGATCCGCAGGCGCGAGACATGCGGCGCCGGCGTGGTTCCCTCCGCAAGATCAGATGGCGGCGGGAGAAGTTCGTCAGACGGGTTCAGCCGAGGACGCCCTTTTCGTGCATTTCGGCAATTCGGTCATCGTCGTAGCCGAGAAGTTCGCGAAGGATTTCATCGCTGTGCTGACCACACTCGGGAGCTTTGCGTGGAATGGGAAGTTCCCCACCGATGATCTTGACGGGATTCGGCAACATGTCGGCGCCGAGAATTTCTTTCGGGATCCACTGCATGCGGTCCTGAAATTGAGGATCGTTCTGCATGTTGGACGGGGTATTCACCGGCGCAAGCGGGGTGTTCCATTCGCCGCCGAAGTCCATCCATTCCTGCGAGGTCTTCGTCTTGAAGATCCTGGTGAGCTCGGCGAGCAGTTCGCGATTGCCGCGAGCGTGGTCGGCGTATTTCGAGCCAGGGAATTGTTCGAAGAGATCGTCTCGGCCGATTCCTTTACAGAAGTTCTTCCAGAACTCTTGTTCCGAGGCCATGAACAGAATGTGCCCGTCGGAGGTTTCGTACATCTGATAGCGCACGCCCTCCTTCATGCCTGAGGTACCCGGTGCCCGACGTTCGTAGTTATCGGATTTATTGCCCGTCACCTCAGACTGCGGTCGTTCGTAGGCCTTGAACGACTCGCTGCGATACCAGTCGAACGCAGCCGCTGCATCGGACTGTGCAATTTCCATGTAACAGCCTTCGCCGGTGGCGCGAGCCTTGATGATTCCGGCGAGGATGCCGAGTGCGCCGAACATCGGACCAGCGTTGATGCCGATTGAAACATGCGGTGGGATGTAGCAGTAACCCTCTTCGTCGTAGGCGGGTTCGACAATGCCGGCCCACGTGTCATAGGCGATGCCATGGCTTGGGAGATCGCGATAGGGGCCGGTCATTCCGTAGCCGCTAATGGTCATGAACACGATCTTTGGATTGATTGTCTTGAGGTCCTCGTAGCCAAGACCTCGACGAGCGAGGGCTCCGGGGCGCATGGCCTCGACAACAACGTCGGCATCGGCGACGAGTTCTTTGAACGCTTGGACGCCTTCTTCGGTTCGCAGATCAAGAACGATTGAGCGCTTGCCGCGGTTGCAGTGGAGGAAAAGTAGCGACGTGTCTTCGACGATGGGCCAGGTCATCTGGCGGCCGTAGTCGCCCCCAGGGGCTTCGACCTTGATGACATCGGCGCCGAGCTCGGCGAGATTGGTGGTAACGGCGGCGGGTCCGAGCATCGAAGCCTCGATGATGCGGACTCCTTCAAGGGGAGCAATTTCAGTCATGGCTACCAATCTGTCACGAGATGAGGCCCCTCGTCGCCCCGACCGCGGTGGATGGGGCAAGATGGCAGTGCAGGGCCGTTGCCCTGTGAATCCAATGTCATCGCTTCGAGAAGGGGACCGTCATGCGAATCGTGGTCGATTTCGATCTGTGTGAAAGCAACGCCGTCTGTATGGGAATCGCTCCGGAGATCTTCGAGGTCCGTGACGACGACTTCCTCTACGTGCTGGACGAGAACCCGCCGGAATCCATGCGAGCAAAGATGGAAGAGTCGGTGCAGCGATGCCCGAAGCAGGCCATCTCCATCGCCGAGGACTGAGCTCCGATCGGCGATCCACGCCGCTCAGTTCACGACCTGATCCATGAACTCCACCACTGTCATCGTCGGCGCGTCTCTTGCAGGCATCAACGCCGCCCGAACGCTCCGACTTCAGGGTCGCGAGGGGCCGATCATCGTCGTCGATGCTGACCCGGAACGGCCGTACGACCGACCCCCACTTTCGAAGCAAATGCTCACCGGAGAGTGGGAGCGCGAAAAAATTCTTCTTCCTGCCGGTAAAGAAGACCTCGGACTTGATTTCCGTTTGGGCGTGCGGGCAAAAGCCCTCGACCTCAGCGCTCGCCAGATCACGCTCGAAGGAACGGGCGGGGCGGTGGAAACAACAGCATTCGATTCGCTGGTGATCGCGAGCGGTGCTTCTGCTCGCCGGTTGCCTGAATCTGCCGGTGTCGCCGGCGTTCACGTTGTTCGAACGCTCGCCGACAGTCTTGCGTTGCGTGATGAACTTGATGCTGGGCCGACACGAGTCGTTGTCGTGGGCGCTGGATTTATCGGCGCCGAGGTCGCATCAAGCTGCCGCAAACGCGGACTCGAGGTCACCCTTGTTGAAGCGATGCCGTTGCCCCTCGAACGCATTCTCGGCGTCGAGATGGGCAAGGTGTGTGCGCAGGTGCACATCGAAAACGGCGTCGACCTCAGGCTTGGAACCGGCGTTCTTCAACTCGAAACCGAAACTGTCGATGGTGTCGAGAAGGTGGTCGGCGTCGCGCTGACCGACGGCACAACGGTTGCGGCCGAAGTGGTCGTTGTTGGAATCGGCGTCACGCTTAACACTGAATGGCTTGAAGGTTCAGGGCTCACACTTGACGACGGCGTCGTATGCGACAACACGCTCCTGGCTGCGCCGGGAGTTGTCGCTGCCGGTGATATTGCTCGCTATCCGAGCGCGCGCTTCGGACGCATGCTTCGCGTTGAACACTGGGAAACTGCAATTGCTGGTGGCGAAGCCGCGGCTCGAACGTTGCTCGCTGAGGCCAGTGGTGAAACGCCAGCAGTCTTCGATCCAATTCCGTGGTTCTGGAGTGATCAGTACGACCGCAAAATTCAACTTGCGGGCCGACCAATGCCGACCGACCAGTGCGTGGTCGTGCATGGCAGTACCGAAGAGTTCCGCTTTGTTGCGCTCTACGGCGATGGCGATCGCCTAACCGGCGTTCTCGGGATGAATCGTCCGCGTCACGTCGTGCAACTGCGAGCAATCTTTGAAGAAGGCGCATCATTTTCAGAAGCGTGTGAACGAGCGGCATCGCTCTGATGGGTGACGGCGCTGCTAGTGAAGAGCTTGTCGACGAACTCGATGAAATGGGGACCGTTGTCGGAACAGTGACTAGAGCCGAGATGCGGGCCAATAATCTCCTACACCGGTCGGTATTTGTCGTTGTTCGCAATGATGCGGATGAATTGCTTGCTCATCAGCGGGCATCGTGGAAAGACCTCTGGCCCGACGCCTGGGACATCGCCGTCAGTGGTGTTGTTGCTGCAGGCGAAGCGTGGGAACTTGCGGCTGCTCGCGAACTCGCCGAGGAACTTGGCGTCTCTGCCGAACTCGCGTACCTCGGCGAAGGCTCGTATGAGGACGACGACGTTCGGGAGGTGGCTCGGATCTACCAAGCGCGCACCGACGGCCCCTTCGAGTTTGCTGACGCGGAAATCACTGAAGCGGTGTGGGTGCCGATGGAAGGTGTTCGCGAATGGCTCGTTGGCCGTTCGGTGTGTCCCGACAGCATGGCGCTCGTCCTTCCTCGACTCGATGCTCCGTGAGTAGTCAATGACCGCTGTCGCGTTTTTACTTCTTTCGCTCACTGCCGTCGTTGCAGTGAGCGACTGGCTCGCCGTCTCGAACAATTACCGCGTTGCCGAGTACATCCTGAAACCACTTGTGATGGTGTTTCTCATTGCTGTCGCACTGTCGATCGATCCGTCATCAGATTTCGCACGCGTAATGCTCATCATCGGACTCGCTTTTTCGATGGTTGGTGACGTGTGCTTGATGCTTCCGAAGGACATGTTCATCGCCGGGCTCGGCGCGTTTCTCGTTGCTCACGTGTTTTACGTCGTTGCCTTGCTTGCGCTGGGAATCTCATTCGGAGGATTCCTTTTTGGCGTGATGTTGATGGCGGTTGTGGCGCTCGTTGTGGGTCGCAACATCGTTCAGGGTGCCGCACTCACCGACAAAGCATTGGCTGGTCCAGTGGCCGCCTATATGGCTGTCATCTCGTTAATGGTTGCCTCGGCAATAGGCACTGGCCGGTTTTTCGCTATCGCAGGCGCACTGCTCTTCGCTGCGAGCGATTCGGTGCTGGGCTGGACTCGATTTCTGAAAAATTTCCCTCGTAGCCGCATGATCGTGATGGTCACCTATCACCTTGGACAAGCTGGATTGGTCCTCGCCCTTCTCTGACAAAGCAGTTGTGGCGCGGCCCCGTAGGCTTCTTCCATGTCGTGGTCAGTGGGGCTCGTCGTACTCGCCGTTGTTGTCGTGCTTTTGGTTCTGCTCGCCGGCTACGACCTTGTGCAGCGAAAGCACGCAATCCTCAGGAACTTTCCTGTTATCGGTCACCTGCGGTATCTCCTTGAAGCGGTTGGTCCCGAACTCCGTCAGTACATCGTCACGGACAACAACGAAGAGCGGCCCTTCAGTCGGGACGATCGTCGATGGGTGTACTCAACCGCGAAACAACAAAACGCTTATTTTGGTTTTGGAACCGACAACGATCTTGATCAATCGCGCAACTACACGATCATCAAGCAATCAATGTTCCCGCTTGATGGCCCCGTCGCTGCTCCCGCTCACCCTGATCCGTCTCGGCCGCTTCCGTGCGCGAAAGTTCTCGGGGCATCACATGGTCGTCGCCTCGCATTCCGTCCGGAATCGATTGTCAATGTGTCGGGAATGAGTTTCGGCTCATTGAGCGGCGCAGCGATCGAAGCGCTCGATCGCGGGTGTGCGATGGCAGGCGCATTGCACACCACCGGAGAAGGTGGCGTTACTCCGCATCACCTCCATGGCGCTGATCTCGTTTGGCAGATTGGCACTGGTTATTTCGGTTGTCGCAACGCGGACGGTTCGTTCAATCTTGAGCGCGCTGTTGAACAGGTGAAGGCGGCCCCAATCCGCGCAATTGAGATCAAGCTCAGCCAAGGAGCCAAGCCTGGGCTCGGAGGGTTGCTTCCTGCCAACAAAGTCACTCCCGAAATTGCCGCTATTCGAGGAATTCCGGTTGGAGTCGCTTGCAAGAGCCCCGCTGCACACACCGCGTTCACTGATGTCGCCAGTCTCATAGCGTTCATCGAAACATTGGCTGATGTGACGGGGGTGCCCGTCGGCATCAAATCGGCGGTTGGTCAAGGCGAGTTTTGGACCGAACTTGCAACGAAGATGGCAGCGACTGGTTGCGGACCCGACTTCATCACGATCGATGGGGGAGAAGGCGGCACGGGCGCCGCACCGTTGGCGTTTACCGATCACGTTGCCCTTCCCTTCCGTTGGGGTTTCACGCGGGTCTACCGAAACTTCGCCGAAGCGGGAATTGCCGACGACATCGTCTTCATCGGCTCGGGAAAACTCGGTATGCCTGAGGCAGCGTTGAACGCGTTCGCACTTGGATGTGACATGGTCAATGTCGGCCGAACGGCATTGTTCTCGATCGGTTGCATCCAGTCGCAGCGGTGTCATACCGATCGCTGTCCGACCGGTGTGGCCACACAAAATCGCCGTCTCACACGGGGACTGGATCCCACGGACAAGGGCGTTCGCTGTGGGAATTACCTTGCCGGTGTTCGATTTGAACTGGAACGACTCAGTTGGGCCTGCGGTGTCACGCATCCGGCAAAAGTCGACGCCGACATGATCGAAGTGCTTGAAGACCGTTGGAGTGCAGAGACGCTTCGACAAATGGTGGGCTACCAGCCGGGCTGGGGCACTCCGTCAAAATCATTGCTCGATGCGCTCGATGCTCTGGAAGCGTTCTAGGGGTAGACCCTTCTGCAGTCCACCCGCTACTAGCCTCGTCGCGTGCCCTCGACTTTGGAATGTGCCCGTACTGCGGTCACGACCTCTCCAGAATTACGCCGCCTCATTGAGCGGGGCCGGGCCATTCTCATCGGGCCATCCGATGAAGCCTTGCGTCAGGAGCAGGACGAATCTCATTGGCAACCAACTGCGACTGCGGGATCGCGGTGGTGGCAAACCGTTCTTAGCGCACTAAGCGGAATGGTCGGAG
Organism: uncultured Actinomycetes bacterium; assembly: GCA_937927725.1. Lineage (GTDB taxonomy): Bacteria > Actinomycetota > Acidimicrobiia > Acidimicrobiales > Acidimicrobilacustridaceae > Acidimicrobilacustris. Next base: position 191,101 of record CALBSE010000008.1, on the reverse strand, counting down.
CAACAGTTATCGCGGCATCTGCGCCTCAATGGCGATTGGCCGTTCCAACATGGCGATTGTCGATTCCGGGTATCGCCCATCCCGGCACTAGCACGCAATCAACGATGTGGTTCTTGCTCGGGTTGATCCTGCTTGCGGTTGGTTGGCTTGGGCTTGTACACCGCGCTGGTCGTATTGCTGATCCACGACGCGCGGTCATTGTCGTCGGCGCTGTCATCGCGTTGTGGGCGATACCTGTCTCGCTCGGGCCGCCCCTTCTCTCCAACGATGTCTACAGCTATGTCGCGCAGGGTGAAATGTCGAGCCGCGGCATTGATCCCAGCTCGGTCGGGCCGGTTGAACTTGGCCGAAATGATTTCTTATCCGGCGCTGACCCCACGTGGCGTTCAGCCCCCGCTCCCTACGGACCGGTTGCGGTGATCGCAGCCCGATCCGCGGTCGAGATCGCAGGACACAATCAAGTTGCAGCCATCAATGTGTATCGAGTCATCGTTTGGCTCGGTGTCATCATGGCGGCGATCGGCATCGGCATGATCGCAGTCGGGAATGGTCTTTCCGCTGCTGTCGCGATTGCGATCGGTATTGGTAATCCGATCATGATCATGCACATCATCGGTGGTGTCCATAATGACGCGCTCATGTTCGGCTTCCTTGCGCTTGGTCTCGCTGCGGCGCAGAGAGATCGAAAGAAATTGGCGGTCGCTCTGATAACCGCAGCAACGGCCGTAAAGCTTCCTGCCGCAATCGGATTGCTGTACCTCGGTTGGTGCTGGCGTGGCGCACTCGCTACCTGGAAAGAACGCGTGGTATCGACAGTTGCGGTCTTTGCCTCGTCGACGGCAGCAATCGTTGTCGGGTGTTTCATCGTCGGTCTCGGGCCGGGCTGGATTACGGCCCTAAAGAGCACCGGAAAAGTCAACGACACCTATTCGCCGACGACGAAGATCGGCTTCAGTATCGCTGAGATCCTCAATGGAATCGGACTTCATGTCGATGGTCAGCTGCTTGCGTCAGGGGTTCGCGCTCTTGGACTTCTCGCGACTGCAGTTATTGCATTCGTGATGTTGATGCGCAGTCCGCGCGTCGGATTCATCAAGGCGACGGGCGTGATGCTCGTTGCTTACGTGCTGCTCGGCCCGGTGATTTGGCCGTGGTATCTCGTGACGGGATTTGCGCTTCTCGCAGCCTGTGGCCTCGGCCGCTACCGGCCGTCGTATCTAGTTGTGTGCATCGCTGCGAGTTGGTTTGTCTGGCCAACTTCGGTGGTTTCTATGGGAACCTTCGGGAATGGCTATCAGCATCTACGCGGGCTGGGCGTTGTTGTGCTCGTCATTGCCTTGGCCTGGGGGGCACAACGCTTTACCGGTCGCTGGGAACGGCGCTATCACGGGTTGAGTAATACCGAGCGTGATGCTGCCTTCTCAAGCGAGCGCGCTGTTGACGCAAGTGTCTGATGTGCGGAGATGTCGTCGGTTGATTGTCAGCGGCCGTGAAGCAACCTATGTGCGAGCCGTTCTGCCTCGCGTTGGCGCAGCGCAACATTGACTTCGAGACGTTCGAGATGTTGGGCGAGAATCTTGTCGCCTTGAGGCACCTCATGCGTTTCGAAGAAGGCCATGACCTCCGCCGCTGTTCCGGGCTTTGACAAGGCGCGAATTCCCTCAAGGAATCGAGCGATCGAATTCGATGGCAGTCGAGTCGTGATCGCCTCCCATTCGGAACTCACAAAGAACCAAGCAATTTCGCCGGCATCTCTGTTGGAAAGAGCCCGCCGGAGGAGGAGTGGCGCGTTTTGACTGCGAACCTCGTCGGTCAACGTCATTCGCACCAAGCGAGCGATGAGGTCTGGGTCAGGAAAGTCGGCAAGTGCGCCGAGATAGCGGAGTTCCTCTTGTGGGGTAGGAGCGTTTTTCATGCGCCGCACGAACTCATCGAAGTCTGCACTGGTTCCCGTCGCTGCGACGATAGTGACCGATGCGGCTACAAGTGCGGGGTCGGGATCAAGCACGTCAATCTCGAGAAGCACCTGCGCTCGCGACTGGATATCGATGTTGCCGCCAAGGACGCCGAGGGCTTCAAACAGAACCCCCCGGAGTGACCGATCACGGTCGGAATCTTCGTCGCGCGGCTCCGGGCCAAGCGTTTCGTATGCGGGTGTGATGATGCCGCGCACGCGCGTGTGAAGCGCTGCGCGTGCATCACCCTCGAGGATTCGATCGAGGGCGCCGAGACCAGCGATGATTCGCTGCCAGACGGAGAGATCGGTTTCACCGCTGAATGCGTCGGCGACATCGAGGAAGTCGTGAGCTTCGAGATCACCAGCCAGGACCGATGCCCAAATGTCATCAACGAGCCCGTATCGCTCAATTGGCGAAAGGTCGGACTGGGCATGGGTGACGAGTGCGGCGCGGAGATCGGGTGCGTAGCGGGCTCGATAGAAGCCCGTTCCTTCGGTATTGACGTAGATCCATGTGGCCGGTTCGATCAGATCAATATCGACTGATGGTTGGTCGAGAAGCACCTTTTCGAAAGTGATCACGCCGTCGGTTGCGCTGCGCTGGGAAAAGATGAGCGGCACAATCCATTGTGCGGCATCGTCATGCAAGGGAATCGGTGATTCTCCATCGCCCAGGTCTCCGGCATAACCAAACCGGTGCTGAGACAATCGCAACGTTCGGCCATCGTTGACGATGTCGACAGAAATGACGGGGAATCCGCCTTGGAAGATCCACGAATCCATGATTCGACGAACGGGCTCACCCGTCGCGGATTCGATGGCATCCCAAAGGTCGGTGGTTTCGGTAGTTCCAAATGAATGCTCAGCGAGGTACTGGCGAATGCCCGACCGGAACTGGTCTTCGCCGAGATACTGCTCAAGCATGCGGACGACCGCAGCGCCTTTTTCGTACGTGAGAATGTCAAACATCCCTTCGGCATCGGCGGGGGAGATGACGGGGTATTCGATCGGCCGTGTGCTCGTAAGTGAGTCAGTATCGAACGCGGCGGTACGGGAGAGGCCAAACGTGGTCCAGCGATCCCACTGAGGGCGGAACGCATCGGTGGCGTGCATTTCCATGAATGTGGCGAAGGCTTCGTTGAGCCAAATGCCGTTCCACCACTTCATGGTGACGAGGTCGCCAAACCACATATGGGCAAGTTCGTGGTTGATGACGTCAGTGACGTTGAGGAGTTCAGCTTGTGTTGTGGTTGCCGGGTCGACGAGTAAGAGAATCTCTCGGAAGGTCACGCAACCGAGGTTTTCCATCGCACCAAATGCAAAGTCGGGTACAGCGACCAGATCAAGTTTGTCGCCTGGATAGGCGATGCCGTAATAGTTCGTGAAGTGCCGGAGACAGAAGGCGCCAACCTCGAGAGCGAAGTCGGTGAGGTGGCCTTTGCCTCTTGGATAGATGACGCGCATTGGCGTGCCGTCGACGTCGATCGGGATCGTGGCTTCGAGCGGGCCGACGATGAATGCCACGAGGTAGGTCGACATCACCATTGTTTCGGCGAATCGAACGAGATCTTTGCCGATGCGGTCAGGAGCGGGCGTTCGCGAAAGTTCCGACGCGTTGGAAACGGCGAAAAGATCCTCGTCGACAATCAGCGAAATTGCGAACGATGCTTTATGGGCGGGTTCGTCCCAGCAGGGGAAGGCGCGGCGTGCATCGGTGGCTTCGAATTGGGTTGTGGCAATGATCTGTTCAACGCCATCGGTATCAGTGAAGGTGGATCGGTAGAAGCCACGAAGCTTGTCGTTCAGTTCGCCATTGAACCGGATGCGGAGGTGAGCCTCTCCGGCCGTAACGGGACGCTCAAGAGTGAAGGTGACGCGTTCGGTCTCGGCGTCGAGGGCAACCCCGGTCACTGCAACCGGTGCTCCGGTATCGCGGGTTCCTTCGATGAGTTCGGCGGCGAGGATGTCGAGATCGAGGGCGTTGCAGGCGATGGTGTCGGTCGGGGAGGAGACCAAAACGGAAATCAGGACCTCGCCCGCAAAGGTGGCACCCTTGAGATCAGGTTCGAGGGTGAGCTCGTAACGGACGGGGCGGACGGGGCCGTCGAGGCGAAAGGGGTTGGGTTCGCCGTCTTGGGAGAGAAGTTCAGTATCGGTCACGGAGCCAGCGTAGGGTCGGACGCGATGACTGCGCTCCTACCTCCCTCAGACCGATCCCTCGATGTGCTCTGCGTTGGCAATGCCATCGTCGACGTACTTGCTCAGACCGATGATTCCTTCTTGGAGACCCACGGAATGGTTAAGGGGTCGATGCAATTGACCGACCCAGATCGCGCTCGAACGATCTATTCGGCGATGCCGCCCGCTGTCGAAATCTCAGGTGGCTCAGCGGCGAATACCGCTGCCGGATTGGCCTCGCTGGATATCTCCGTGGCATTCATCGGCAAAGTTGCCGATGACGAGTTGGGCGAGGTCTTCGCCCATGACATCCGCGCTGCGGGGGTTGCGTTTCACGGGTTTCCTGCGACCGGTGCCGATGCTGTGGCGGGCACGGCGCGCTGTCTGATCTGTGTCACGCCTGATGCGCAACGGACAATGAACACGTCACTTGGTGTCGCAGGGCAACTCACGACAGACGACATTGATCTTTCGCTCGTGCCCACAGCCCGCGTTGTCTATCTCGAGGGGTACCTGTGGGATGAACCCGTGGCGAAGAGCGCACTCCGCAACGTGATGGGCTGGGCGGCAGGTGCAGGAACTCGCGTGGCGTTCACTCTTTCCGATGGCTTCTGCGTCGATCGCCATCGAGTCGAATTCCTTGAGATTATTGAACATCACGTTGACATTCTCTTTGCGAATGAAGGTGAAATTTGCTCCCTCTACGAGGTCGATGACTTCGAAGAGGCGGCTCGTCGGGTAGCGGGGCACTGCGCAATTGCTTGTCTCACTCGTGGCGATGCCGGCTCGGTCATCATTTCTTCGGACGGCGAGCGCGTCGATGTTCCCGCAGTGCCTACCGAACTTCTCGACACGACAGGGGCTGGTGACCTCTACGCGGCAGGTTTCCTCGCTGCGTGGGTTCGCGGTGCCGATCTCCTCACATCGGCTCGCACCGCATCGGTGGTCGCCGCTGAAGCCATTTCTCATCTTGGCGCTCGTCCGCAGGTCAACCTCTCTGCTCTCGTGAAAGGTGCGTTATGAATTCGCCATCGCGTTCCTCGTGTTTCGATGTTGAGGTCACCGACAAAGTCGCTCACATTCGATTAAATCGGCCCGAGGAACTCAACTCAATGATTCGCGAGTTCTGGACGGAACTCCCTCAAATCGTGCGCGGTCTCGATGCACGCGGCGATGTTCGGGCGATCGTTGTCTCGTCAACGGGACGTCATTTCTCCGCCGGGATGGACCTCGGCGTCTTCAGTTCGGGTGACAGCGCCATAACCCCTGGAGACGCTGACGAGATGGGTCGCACTCGTGCTCGACTTCGCCAAACCGCACTCATGCTTCAGGAGAGCTTTACGTCGTTCGAACGTGTTCGTATGCCTGTGCTGGCAGCGATTCAGGGCGGTTGTATTGGTGGAGCGGTTGACATGGTGACCGCAGCCGATATGCGCTACGCCACGGCGGATGCGTTTTTCGTGATTCAGGAAATCAACATTGGGATGACGGCCGATGTTGGGACACTCCAACGACTCCCGAAAATCATTCCAGATGGCATTGCTCGTGAATTGGCCTACACCGGTCGTCGGATGTCCGCTCAACGTGCGCTCGAGGTGGGACTCATCAACGAGATTTTCCCGACCCACGAGGATCTCGTTGCTGGTGTGCTCGAGATTGCCCACGAGATTGCGTCGAAGAGCCCGCTGGCAATCTGGGGTACGAAAGAAATGTTGTTGTACTCGCGCGATCACAGCGTGACCGACGGTCTCAATCACATTGCAACCTGGCAAACAGGGATGTTCCAGCCCTCTGACATGTTGGAAACGTTTACGGCCAAGGCCGAAGGGCGCGAACCGGAATTCCCCGATCTGCTTCCTGTACCCGAGTCGTTCTGAACTACGCGGGTTCGTCGAGCGGCGGAAGAAAGTCCCACGGGAGGTCTCCGACCTTCACGAGAATTGCTGAAATCCACCCGCCCATTGCACCAACGTTGTCGTCGAGTCGAGTGCCATCGGCAAGGGTCTCTTCGTCGACTTCGTAGCTGCCTTCGTAACTCACTTCGATTGCGTACTCAGGTTGGTCGAAGGTGCTCGCGAAGATGGTCTCGACCGTTGGTCCGGACCGTTCGAGTCGGTCGTTTCCGATCGCGGGACTTTGGTCGGGTAGGGCGGCGACGAGCATCGCCGGGTCGGGCGCCGAGGACAGGCGCTGGACCCGAAGGACGAGTTCGATATCGATGCGGGGAGCTTCGTCGAGCGTTTCTCCGATGTACCAGGAGCGATAGGCGGTCTGGGCCCATGTGGGCCAGGTGAGGGTGAGGTCGGCCTGCACCCTTGGCGGTACGCCTTCGCCCGGGAGGCCATAGGTGGTTTCCCAGGTCATATCGCCCAAGAGCATGTCCATGTTGAATCGCTCTTCGAAGGCCTGTCGCTCGAGCATCGCTCCCTCGAAGGCGTCTCGAAGTGCGCCGATGGCATCGGTAAATACGTGGTCAAGCACAGGTCGACCCTATCGGTATCGGCCGGGGGCTATGCCCCGGAGATTCGGAGGGGCTGCGGTAGTTTCGGTACCGCCGTTCTCGTCGAGGACGCCGCCTACCCAGTTCTTTCCTCCAGCCACTCGGGAAACCTGTCCATGCTTTTCCCTACCGTCGATTTCGCGGTCTTCTTCCTGGTGGTGTTCACCGGGAGTTGGCTGCTTCGACCCCACAAGATCGCCTGGCGATGGTTCATCCTCGCATCAAGTTGCGTCTTTTATGGTTGGTGGGACTGGAACTATTTGATGCTTCTCTTTTTGAGCATTGGCAGTAACTGGTTCCTGGGATTGGCGGTCTTTCGAACGTTGACACCGGATGGCGAGCGGACAAACGCCAGCAGGTGGCTCGTTCGCATCGCTGTCGTGGTCAACCTCGGCATTCTCGGCTACTTCAAGTACTTCGATTTTTTCGTTGCAACAATCACCGACAAGATGCGATCGATTGGCATCTCCGTTGATGCTCCAATCCTGAACATCGTTCTCCCAATCGGTATTTCGTTTTTCACCTTTCAGGCGATCAGTTATGTCATCGATATTGGTCGCGGTCAGTGGCGTAAGCCGCTCACGCTGCTTGATTTCGCGGTGTACCTGTCGTTTTTTGCCCATCTGGTTGCCGGGCCGATCGTGCGGGCAAGCGAGTTCGCTCCACAGCTCGACGAGGAACCCGATCCTCGATACGTACGTTCTGCAGAAGCATTCATGCTTATTTTCCGCGGAATGTTTAAAAAGGTCGTGATCTCAAGTTTCCTTGCTTCACAGATTGTTGATCCGGTCTTCGCCAATCCGAATGCCTACGGCCCGCTTGCGGTCCTGATGGCGATTTATGCCTACGCAATTCAGATCTATGCAGATTTCAGTGGCTACACCGATATCGCGATTGGTATTGCGTTGCTCCTCGGCATTCGTTTCCCGCAGAACTTCGATTCGCCCTATATCGCTCTCACGCTGCAGGACTTTTGGAACCGCTGGCATATGACCTTGTCGCGTTGGCTGCGTGATTACCTCTACATCCCGCTCGGTGGAAACCGTGGCTCGAAAGCGATGATGTACAGGAACCTCTTCCTCGTCATGATCATTGGTGGTCTTTGGCACGGGGCGAACTGGACGTTCGTCGTGTGGGGAGCAATTCACGGCAGCTATCTCGTGGCCGAACGAATTGTTCGAGCAAAGTGGAAAGGCCACGAACTTGGTTTGCCGCCACTGCTCGTAAAGGCGATGCAATGGTTCTTGGTGTTCAATGTTGTCTGTCTTGCTTGGGTCTTCTTCCGGGCCACGTCTGTTGACGAGGCATTCACCTTGCTGGGTCGACTCTTTGCCTCGCATGGCTCTACCGCCGGCGTGAGCCTGCTGTTGATGGTCGTCATCGTGGCGAGCATTGCATCACAGTTCGTGCCCGCTCGTTTCCCCCAGAAAGCCGAAGTGTGGTTTGCAACCTGGGCCCCTGCCCTGCAAATCGCTGCGCTAGCTGGTGGACTTGTCATGGTTGATGCGCTTGGTCCCGAGGGGATCGCGCCATTCATTTACTTCCAATTCTGATGAGAGATCCACGATGAGCCCACAGTCGATGCCATCAGGAGACAAGTCCCCGTTCAATTGGCGCAGCCTTTTTGCATCGTTTCGGCCTCGCCGCGAGGGAACGATGCCGGCGGGCATGATCCTTGTAGTCATCGTGCTCGCGTTGTGTGTGGCCGGCCTTCTCGACGCTGACTCGACGTTACGGAAGAGCAACGCAAAGGGTGACGGCATTCGCAACGAGATCGCGAAAACTGTCGCATCGGTGACCGACGCGCTGCACATCAACTTCTTCCGGAATTCCATTGACAGCGCCCTCGGAAAGAATCAGGGCACTAAAATTGATGTTGAGGAACTTCTCCGTCAACAGGCGGAGGCGGAGAGCGCTGCGGCTGCGGCTGCTGCGAAAAAGGTTCCAGAGTTGCCTGCGCCAACGCCGGCAGAGCCGATGAAGATTTGGGTTGGCGGCGACTCAATTACGCAAACATTCGGGACGTCGTTTCAGCGAATCACCCAGTCAACGGGGATCTTCACGCCGACGCTCGACTACCACGTGTCGACCGGCTTGGCTCGACCCGATTATTTCAATTGGCCAGAACATTTGGTGAAAGACGTTCTTCCCGCAAATCCGTCAATCTTGGTCATCATGTTTGGTGCCAACGATGGGCAGAACATGGTCGATGCAAATGGCAAGGCGTTGGAGCGGTACTCCGAGCCGTGGATGGCGGAATACCGACGCCGTGTTGCGGCGACCATGGACCTTTTGAAGTCGCCGGATAACCAGCGCATCACGATTTGGTGTGGTCCGCCGCCCATGGGGCCAGGAACCAAAACGCATGGCATGGACCAACTGAATTACATCTACTGGACCGAGGCCCAATCGCGACCCTGGATTCAATATTTCGATACGTGGCCGTTTTTCTCTGACTCGAACTATGTGTTCGCTGGGAATTTGCCGAATGCAGATGGTGTCGTACGCGGTATGCGCCAAAAGGACAATGTGCACTTGTCGACGGTTGGCGGCGATCGTCTGTCATGGGCAGTTATCGATCGCATCGGCAAACTCGTGAATCTCTCTGCGGGAAATGTCACGCCACCCCCGTCGCAGGGCCCGCCGCCGAGCGTTGTTGAGCGGACCGAGATTCCGCCGAATATGCCTGGCGCGGAGTAGCGACTCCCACGAGTCGCGGTTTCCTTTCGGCGAACCTGATCGCTTAGGGGTGTGATGCGGTGACGGTAGTAAGAACGCCGCCGCGAACTTTCCACGCGGTTTCGACCGTCATTCGTCGCGGCGAAAGCGCTCGCACGAGATCATTAAGAATGGTGTTGGTGACGGCTTCGTGGAACGCGCCCTCATCACGGTAGGACCAGATGTACATCTTGAGGCTCTTGAGCTCAACAAGAAGTTCGTCAGGGACGTAGGTAATGCGAACAGTGGCGAAATCGGGTTGGCCAGTGACGGGGCACAAGCAGGTCAACTCATCGGTTTCGCAAAGAATCTCGTAGTCACGACCCTTTTCAGGGTTCGGGACAGTCACGAGTTCCTTTGAGGGCTGGCTAAGCACGAGAATCACGCGGCCTTACGGCAGCGGGCGAAATTAGCCGCGACCGGCGTTGGGCTTGGTGCCGTGGTTTGCCGGCTTGCGACGGGCGTTCGTGCGGCGCTTGTTGGTTCGCTTTGACATAGGGGCGAAATCTTAGGCCCAAGGCGGGGTGGCGGACCAATCACCGGTCAGGAGTTGGAGATGGCGCTGCTGGGGAGGCGTTCTCAGCGTGGGTTGGTCAGCAAATTCATAGGGTGGCTGCCATGTAGCCTCGCTGCCTCATGGAAAAGTTCGGTTTTGTCGGTCTTCCAAATGCGGGCAAGTCCTCGCTCTACAACGCTCTCGCCGGTGGCGGTGCACTTGCTGCGCCCTATGCCTTCGCTACGAAGGATCCCAACGTTGGTGTGGCCAAGGTGCCCGATCATCGTTTGGAGAAGCTCTCGGTTATGAGCAACACCAAGTCGATCATTCCTGCAAGCGTGCAGTTCGTCGATATCGGTGGGCTTGTTGAAGGCGCAAGTACCGGCGAAGGCCTTGGAAACAAGTTCCTGGCAAACATCCGTGAATCCGACGCGATCGTGTTTGTCCTTCGTGCCTTCGAAGACGACGACGTCCCCGGACCGTCGGATCCGCTCGAACACCTCCGCATTGTCGAGACTGAACTCGCACTGGCCGATCTTGAAACGGTCGAGAACCAAATCGAAAAGCGCCGCAAGGCTGCAAAGCAAGATCGATTCATTGCTGACGAGGTCGAGGCCTTAGGCAAAGCGCTTGAGATCCTTTCGGAAGGAACGCCGCTGTACCGAAGCAGCCTCGACGCCGAATCCCGCGACCTCATCAAGAGCTATTTCCTTCTAACGAATAAGCCCGTGCTGGCGATTGTGAACGTCAGCGAAAACGACCTCGACCGCATCGACGAAAAGACCGCACCGGTGATCGAAGAATTCGGCGGTCACGGCGAAGTCATTGGGATGTGTGTGCAGCTTGAAGCCGAAGCCGCCATGCTCGACGCCGACGAACGAGTCGAAATGCTTGAAGGTCTTGGTCTCGGTGAAGGTGCTCTGCCGAGATTTCTTCACGCTGCCTACGGAATGCTTGGTCTCCGCACCTATTTCACGACGGGCGAAAAGGAAACACGAGCCTGGACATTCCGCGCCGGTTACAAGGCTCCTCAATGTGCTGGTGTCATTCACACGGATTTCGAGCGCGGATTCATTCGGGCGGAGGTCATCCACTGGGATGAATTGCTCGAAGTGGGGTCATGGTCAAAGGCTCGCGATGCCGGCATTCTGCGGGTCGAAGGCAAGGAATACCAACCAGTTGACGGTGATGTCATGGAGTTCCGCTTCAACGTCTGAGGCTCGTAGCATCGCCTCTATGGTGTCGAGTGAGCATTCAGGGAATTGGTTAGTCCTTGATGGTCGCGTGCTCGCCACCCTCGAGATTGCAACAACTCGACGCGATCGGCGGCGAGGCCTTCTCGGTCGTGACGGAATTGACGGCGCGCTCTTGCTGCGACCGGCGAAGTCGGTGCATACGTTCGGTATGAGGTTCCCAATCGATGTCGCCCACCTTGATGGCGATGGTTCCGTGCTTCGCCTGACAACGATGAAGCCGACTCGTGTCGGTTCTTTTGTGCTTCGGTCGCGTTCAGTGATCGAAACCGAAGCTGGTGCATTCGCTCGTTGGGGTGTGTCCGAGGGTGACCGATTGGAGATTCGATGAGTTCTTCGATGCCTGGTCGTTTGGTTCTCGTTGGTACACCAATAGGCAATCTTGGAGATATTTCGCCGAGAGCGCTCGAAGCACTTGGGCAAGCAGCAGTTGTCGCATGTGAAGACACGCGCCGGACCGGTCGCTTGCTTTCGCATTTTGGTATTTCGTCGCCGACCTACATCGTTGTGAATGAACACACCGAAGGTGACGCCGTTGAGCGTGTACTCGGTCACGTCCAGCGCGGCGACATAGCGGTTCTCGTCAGCGATGCAGGGATGCCCGGAGTTTCCGACCCTGGCGAATTTTTGGTCTCGAAAGCGATTGAGGCCGGAGTCACCGTCGAAGTTGTTCCAGGTCCTTCCGCCGTGTTGCATGCACTCGTAGCAAGCGGACTTGCGACGTCGCGGTTTGTCTTTGAAGGATTTCTTCCTCGGAAGGGATCGTCGCGTGCGTTGCAGCTTCGCGAGCTCGCCGGCGAGCATCGAACGGTGGTGCTCTTTGAAGCTCCGCATCGCCTTGAAAGGACGCTGAAAGATCTCGCAGAGGTCTGCGGATCTGATCGTCAGGTCGTTCTTGCGCGTGAGTTAACGAAACTCCATGAGGAATTCTGGCGAGGTTCGCTTGGAGCGGCGATTCAGCGATGTGCCGAGGTGGATCCGCGTGGCGAATATGTCCTCGTGCTCGCTGGTGCACCACCCGCCGCTGAGGCCACCGATGAGCAACTTCGTGAAGCAGTCGCGGGAGCGCTCCGTCGAGGCCTCTCGAAACGAGATGCCTCGACGGAAGTCGCCGAACAGTTCGGCGTCGCTCGAAACCGCGTCTATGACTTGGCGATTACGCCGCAGGCTTTGCGCTGAGCATTGACAGTGGAGCGAAGCCGATCATGTACGCACCAACGTCATTCGACGGAGCTGGTGCTGTTGAGGTGCAGTCGGGCTGGTCCTTGAGGAACGAGACGTCGGTTGTTGAGATCGGAACAACAACCTCTCCGCGAACCGAACCTGAAGCACAGGTGGGAACGTTCATATTGAAGACCTGGGTCTTGTCGATGGTTCCATTCGCAATCGCGTCGCGGTTCTTCTGGAACCACTCAATGACGACCTTGGCTGCTTCAGTGGGAGCAAACGGACCTGCAAGTGCGCCGTTGCTGGCAGCAATTGCGGGGATACCGCGCTGAACTGCTGTTCGAGCAGCGCCAATCGTTCCTGAAAGATCGACAACAGGACCAAGGTTTGCGCCCGCATTGATTCCCGAGACGACGAAGTCGGGAGCGAAGTTGATGCCCTTTTGGTCGACAGCCCAAATGATCGAATCCGCTGGGGTTCCGGCAACGGCCTTGACCGGGTAGCCGCCCAAAGTCTTCAGATCGCTCGCGCTCAGGGTTCCGCCAGTGACGGTGCTTCCCTTGCCACTTTGGTTCGTGGCAGGTGCAACAACGGTGACCTCAACATTGGGTTGCGCGCGCAATGCCTCAGTGATTGCGTTGATGCCTGGTGAGTCGTACCCATCGTCGTTTGTTACGACGATCTTGAGGGTTTTTGGCGCAGCTGTCGTTGTGCTCGAATCGGCTTTCGACGACGAGTCGTTGCTGGAGCTACTGCAGCCGGCAAGGAAGAGTGCAGCGACGACAACGACTGCACCGATTGCGCGTTTGGTAGAGAACTGGTTCTTCATAGTGTCCTTTTCTCGTCGGGTAACCGATGGGACTTTAGGACAACGAACGTTCACTCAAATGCTGGAATGACCTCTCGTCCGAAAAGGCGGATCATCGCGGCGATGTCCTCAAAAGTGCCCAATGAGGCTTGGCCCGTATCGGCGGGAAGCCCAGCACCAAAGGCCGTGTGGACGTGGTCGCACTGGGTGGCTTTTTCGTAGTCCCGGATCTGCCCAATGACGCGTTCGGGGTCGCCCCACAAGAGTCGATCGGCAGCGATGTCTTCGGCGGTGATGTCCTCACCGGCATCGATACGAGCGAAGAGTTCCTTTTCTTCCTTCTCTTCTGCCGATTCGCGCCAGTGGACCATGAGACCATCGACGTACACGGGAAGCACTTCGGTGCGGACCTGTTCGTCGCTTTCGCCCACCCAGGCATAGCGGCGCAGAACCCAATCGGCTGGCTTATTGAGCGCAGCGCAGGCCGGTCGATAGATGTCGAGGCATCGAAGCGCGGCTGCGAGTGATTGCACCGGGCCGCAGATCCACGAATCGCCAAGTCGTGCCGCTCGATCAACTGCGGCGGGAGCAACGCCGGCGACCCACAGCGGGGGATTCGGGGACTGCAACGGACGCGGATGCACGGTGAGTTCGGGAAACGAATGGAACCGCCCTTCAAACGCAACGTTCTCATTTTGCCACACGAGACGCATGATCGTGAGGGCTTCCTCCATGCGTGCGCCACGTTCTTTGAAGTTTGAGCCGTGCACGTCGTACTCGAGGGGCCACCAACCCATACCGACGCCGAGAGTGACGCGGCCGCCAGAAATCTGGTCGATGGTCGCAACCTGTTCGGCAACGCGAACGGGATTGTGAATTGGCAACTGGAAGATTCCCGTACCAACGTGAACCGTTGACGTGCGCGCGGCCACCGCTGCGAGAAATGTCAGCGGATCGCTCAGATTCCCCGGCATGAAGTGATGGTGGCCGATTGTGACGGTGTCGAAACCCGATTCCTCGGCAATACGCGCGAGATCGAAGGTTTCGCGAAACGGATCAGGCGACGTGAAGTCCTTGAGCAGTGGAAGTGAGAGTGAGAACTTCACAGTTCGAACGGTCCTTTACCCATTTGATCGCGCACGGTGATGATTTCGGGTTGCGTGAGGGACCGACGTTGCCAGTTCGCGCCATCGACAACAAGCGTGTGGCCACTGATGAATCGTGCATAGGGCGACGCAAGGAATGTTGCCGCCCATCCCAATTCACGGGGACGACCAACGCGCAGCGCCGGCTGGCATGCGTCCTTATCGTTTGTGCGTGCAAGGTTTCCCTTGATGTCGTCGGTCATGTCCTCGTGGGGCATCAGGCCGGGAACGAGTCCGTTCACCTGAATGCCATAGGGACCCCATTCAACGGCAAGCGTTTCGACCATGTTCTTTACGCCGGCCTTTGCTGCAGCGGAATGGGCGAAGCCGGGGCCGCCGGTCCATGCATAGGTCGCTCCGACATTGACGATTGAGCCGGGTGTGTTGGCGTCGAGGTGGCGACGGGCAAATTCGCGAGCGCAGAAGTAGGTGCCGTTCAGTGTGATGTCGACGACTGTGCGCCATGCATTTGGCGACATGTCTTCGGCGGGAACCGGGAAATTCGCGGCAGCGTTGTTGATGAGAACATCGGGAAGACCAAATGCGGCAGTGGCAGCATCGAATGCCGCTGCGATCGACTCAGGTTCACGGATATCGCATTGCACAGTGAGAATGGGTGCACCGAGTGCAGTCATTGCCTCGCCGGCTTGCTCGAGATGCTCGGGCTTGCGACTCGCTACGACGATGCTGGCGCCGAGCCGTCCGAATTCGGTCGCGATGGCACGGCCGAGACCGGTTCCGCCGCCAGTGATGAACACGACTTTTCCGTCGTAGGTTCCGGCAGGTAGCGCGTGAGCGCCAAGTTCCGGGGCATCGGGAAGACCAATTGGTTCTGAAGTCGACATGTCAGCTCCCGCGGTAGTTGGGTGTGCGATCTTCCGCGCGAGCCGCACGGAATTCGGCGTAGTCCTCGGACTTGTTGAGGAAGGTTTGGTAAATCAGCTCGTCGGCCATGGATGTAGTGATCTCTGGCTGCGCCAAGTGGGAAATCACGCGTCGGGCCAACTTGATGGTGACGGCGGGGGCGGCTGCGATCTTCTGCGCCATTTCCATGGCGGTGTCGTCAAGTTCTTCGCGACTCACGACGCGGGAAACGATTCCGAGCGAAAGCGCTTCTTGTGCGTTCAGCGAACGACCCGTGAGAACCATGTCGCTGACGACGCCGTGACCACACATTTGAAACAGTCGGCCAACGCCACCGGTATCGGGAATCACGCCGTGACCCGCTTCAGGAAGCATGAACTTTGCATCCTCTGCGGCGATGCGTATATCGCATAACAACGCTCGCTGGAAAGAACCACCGATGGCCCAACCTTGGATCGGAACAATCACTGGCGCGTCGAGCTCGAACAACTGCTGGATGCCCTTGTGGCCCCGGGTCATGAGTTCGTGATGGGTGAGGCCAGTGGTGTCATTGCCGATTGAACCGACATCGCGACCTGACGACCACGAGTGACCTTCGCCTCGCCAAATAACGGCGCGTACTGACGGCGTGGCGCGAAGTTCGCCGAGAATGTCGAACAACTGCTTGTCCATGTCGTCGGAGAAGGCATTCCGCTTCTCTTGGTTGTCGTTCGTGATGACGGCGATCGGGCCATCGATCTCGAGTAGGACCTGTCCGGCCATAGTTCCCCCTACGGAAGTGCGAGTCGTCGCAGTCTTGCCGAACTGCTGTGCAGGGTCGAACAGATGAGAACCCGGCACTCGGATTAGGGGACGAAGCGATACCCCATGCCTGGTTCGGTAATGAAGTGTCGGGGAGTGGCGGGGTCGGCCTCGAGTTTGCGACGGATTGCCGACATGTAGACCCGCAAGTAGTGCCCCTCTTTGCCGTAGGCCGGCCCCCACACCGATTGGAGGAGCGTTTGCTGAGAAACAAGTCGGTCGGGATTCCGAACCAGGAGTTCGGTTATTCCCCATTCGGTGGGAGTGAGATGGACTTCTTCAGTTCCGCGATGAACACGCTTTGAGGCGAGGTCGATCGTGAACGATTCGGTCGTGATGAGGGGTTCTTCGGTCGCTGTTGAGGAGCGACGCAGCGCCGCCCGGAGTCGTGCCAGAAGCTCGTTCATGCCGAATGGCTTGGTGAGGTAATCGTCGGCGCCGGCGTCGAGTGCCTCAACTTTGTCGGCCTCGTCCTGTCTGACCGAGAGCATGATGATGGGGACCGAACTCCATCCTCGGATCCCGTGCACAACCTCGATGCCATCGATTCCAGGAAGTCCGATGTCGAGGATGATCACATCGGGATGTCGTTCTGCTGCGAGGCGGAGCGCTTCTTCGCCCGAGGATGCTTCGACGACTTCGAAGTCTCGAGCGCGAAGATTGGTGACAAGTGCCCGACGAATTTGAGGCTCGTCGTCGACGACAAGGACTGTGGTCATTGAAACGCCACCGATCGATTCTTCATCGCTGGCGACGGGGTTGGGGAACGGAGCAGCAGTTCGGCGGTGAGGCCGCCGCCGGGAGTTTCCTTGAGAGCGATTGATCCGCCCATAGCTTCAACAAATCCGTGCGCAACTGCCAGGCCAAGGCCTGTCCCAGCTCCAGAGGTTTGGTCGCCTGCCGTGTGGAATGGTTCGAACGCCAATGCGCGGTCAGCTTTGGTCATGCCTGGTCCGTGATCGATGACGAGGATCGAAACCATTTCCTTGTTGCTGAATGCTTGGATCTCGATCGGTTCATCGGGCGAACCGTGCCGGACCGCATTGGCAACAAGGTTGGCGATAGCTCGTTCCAGCAAGACTTGATCGGCGGCAACTTCGAGGTCGTTGTTTTTGATGTCGATAGAAAGGTCTGCGTGTTCGGCGCCGATGCCGCCGATGGCGTTGCGAATGGCCACGATTGCCGTCACATTCGTTAACTCTGGTCGCACGACGCCAGCTTGGAGTCTGCTGAGGTCGAGAAGATTCCCAACTATTCGATCGAGTCGGTCTGCTTCTTCGTCGATTGTTGTGAGGAATTCTCTTTTGTCGTGTTCATTCCACTCGATATCTTGCTGAAGGAGGCTTGATGCCGACGCCTTGATTGACGCGAGCGGAGTGCGGAGATCGTGAGAGACAGCGCGCAGAATGGCGGTACGGAGCCTGTCTCCTTCTGCGGCAGCCTCGAGCGTGGCGGCTTCTCCCCGTGCGGATTCGGCATCAGCCGATCGGCGAGCAACTTGGTCGACGAGAGCGCTCACAATGATCGCAACAGCGAAGAAAACCACTAGAGCAGCGAATTCTTCGCCTCCTGCGATTCGAAACGAATGGACGGGTTTCGTTAAGAACCAGACGATGGTTGGAAACGAAATGACTGCAGTCGCCACTCCAGCCAAGAACCCTCCGATCAAAGCGGCGCCAACCACGATCCCAAGGAAGAGCAAGAGGTCGGTGGAAAGTTTCGGTGGCGTGGAGAGACGGTCAACGATCGCGATAAGCGCGGTGATGGAAGTGATGGAGAAAGCCGCTGCGGCGAAAAGTCGACGAGGACGCACGGGATGAGTCTACGGAGTGGGACTTCCAGCATTTTGGGAGACGCCATCGCCAAGGAGGTACGGAACAAACGTGACGTTTGTGTGCTTGAGGCCCGCAAGAGTGTGAGCGATTGAGTCACTGGTTCGGTCATGGAGCAATCGATGCCACAGGTGCCGGTATTCGCGTCTCGGGATGAGGACCGTTAATTCGACATCCCGATTGCTGGTGATTGAAGCTGCCATTTCGAGTGCAGCTCGATTCATTCGTCGGTCTGGGCATTCAATGATCTCTAGAGGGATTTGCTCAAGATCAAGGGACTGCCAATCATCCATGAGTTGAGAGGCGTGAGCTTCATCGGTCGCAAAGTGGACCGCTCGTACCGTTTGAGGGGCAAGGGATCGGGCATAGAGAAGTGCTCTCGCCGAACTTCGATCGATCTCGCCGATCATGACCACGATCGTATGAAGCGGTCGAACTGAAAGCGTCTTCACCTTTTCGAGTTCGACTTCGAGCTCTTCCTTCTCCGACTCGTATTGCTTGTTAAGGCGCATCAAAAGAAGAACCATGATCGGGACGAGAAGCATGATGAACCATGCTCCGCCCCAGAATTTGAAGATCGCAATGACGACAGTTACGACAAGTGTCGTTACTGCTCCAAGGCCGTTGACGACGAGGCCCAACTTCCAGCCCGGATCCTTGTCCTTGATGTGCTTTCTCGCCATGCCCGCTTGCGAGAGTGTGAAGCTGGTGAAGACGCCAATTGCATAAAGCGGAATCAGATGGGTGACGTCTGCCTGGAAAATGATGACGGGGATTGATCCCGCAATTGCAAGAGCAATGATTCCGTTGGAGAACACCAGCCTGTGACCACGTTTTGTGAGTTGCTTCGGCATAAATGCGTCGTCCGCATGGAAGCTCGCAAGCCGAGGGAAGTCGGCGAAACTTGTATTTGCGGCGAGTACAAGGATGAGCATCGTCGCTGCTTGCGTGAGCAGAAAGAGAATGTGCCCTGCAGTTCCGGATCCGTAGATGGATTGCGCCATCTGCGCGATCACCGTCTTCGAGTCACTGGGGACGATCTGCATTTTTGCTGCCAGCCAGGAAATTCCGAGAAACATGGAACCGAGAAGCAGACCCATAACGGTCAGGGTTTCTCGAGCGTGCTTCCACTCAACGGGTCGGAACGCCGGCACGCCATTGGAAATTGCTTCAACGCCGGTCATTGCAGCCCCACCAGAGGCGAATGCGTGAAGTACGAGGACGATTCCAACCGCGCCCGTTGCTTCAAGAGCGGCGGGATCCTGCGGGACCACATGCTCCAAGCCGCCTCCGAAGATGGCTTTAAAGATGCCTGTTCCGACCATCAAGAACATCGCGACGATGAACGCATACGTCGGAACGGCAAAAAGTTTGCCGGATTCTTTTACTCCGCGGAGGTTTCCGACGCAGATGATTGCGATGAAGGCAAGAGCGATCGGAACTCGGTAGGGGTAGAGCGGGTGGAACGCTGAATAAAGCGCAGCAACACCAGCGGAGACCGAAACGGCGACCGTCAAGATGTAATCGGTAAGAAGCGCAACGCCTGCGATTTGGGCGGGAATAAGCCCGAGATTGTCTTTGGTGACGATGTATGCGCCGCCAGCTGACGGGTAGGCCTTGATGGTCTGTCGATAACTGAAAATCAGAATGACGAGAACAAGAACGAGAGCGATCGTGATCGGCGTGAGGTAACGAAAAGCGAGGACGCCGATGCCGCCAGCCCCGCCGATCATCAACAGGGTTCGCAGAATTTCCTCTGAGGCGTATGCGGTTGAGGACAGCGCATCCGATGCGAACACCGCCAGAGCGGTTGGCTTCCCTAACCGCTCGTGTTCGAGCTGATCATTCGTGAGTGGTTGTCCGAGGATCTTGGACTTGATTCGGTATCCCTTTGACTCTGGGATCGGCGTTGAAATCGGGGCCGGAAGTGGTCCTACGGAAGTGGCGGGGGCATCAGAGACTTCAGTCATGCACGGATTGAACCCCAGCCGCCGTTGATCTCCCGACGAACTCGGCCAATCTTTACGTCGTGTTATCGCCAAGACGGCGGGTCTTACCGCGGTCCTTGCGGTCGCCGAGCCGCCTGCGGCGTGGCACGCTTGGAGCTCGAGCTCGACGAGATCGCGTCTGGGGGACACATGCGTTGGAAAATTGGTGAAGTCGCAGTCACGAAGGTTGTTGAACTCGAGCAAGAACTTCCCCTGAGCGGGTTGCTTCCTCTGGCCACCGAGGAAGCGCTTGCCGCCCATCAGTCGTGGCTCATGCCTGACTTCATCGATGACGAGGGCATGACAGATCTCTCGATCCATGCATTCCTGATTGAAAGCAGCGGCGTTCGAATCATCGTCGACACATGCGTCGGCGATCGCGACATGGCTGGATTACCTGGCTTCACTGGCGACCCCGCGTTTCTGAAGCGGCTTGCCGCAGCGGGCTTTCCCGCAGAGTCGATCGACATTGTTTGCTGCACTCACCTGCATTTCGATCATGTGGGCTGGAACACGAAACGTGAAGACGGCAATTGGGTTCCGACATTTCCCAACGCGCGCTATCTGTTTGGTCGAGCCGAGTACGAGGCGTGGATGGCCGAACCCGGCGGTTATGCGTGGAACCTTCCCGACACCGTTGCGCCTGTTGTCGAAGCAGGTCTTGTCGATCTCGTCGACGCTGATCACCGCGTCACGAGCGAGGTGCGTTTCATCCCCACGCCCGGTCATTCGCCTGGACACATGTCGGTGCTCATCGAGTCAAACGGTTCGCGTGCGCTCATCACCGGCGATGCCACGCACCATCCGGTGCAGTGGGCGGAGATCGAATGGGGCATGAGCGGTGACTGGAACGGCGCGCAGGCCAGCGATTCTCGGCGGCAGATGCGCGCTGAGCATGGCGACACCGGCACCCTGATTTTGGGCACCCATTACGCGGCCCCGAGCGCTGGGCACATTGTGAGCGTCGAAGGCGAGTGGGAATTCCACGCAACGCACGAGACAACGTTCTGAAATGACTGCGGCGCTCTTCGACCTCACCGGCAAAGTCGCGGTGATCACCGGCGCAAGCAAGGGGCTCGGCCGTGCGATGGCGCTTGGCTTTGCCGACGCGGGCGCCGACATTGTGGTGTCAAGCCGCCGAGTCGACGCGTGTGAGGAAGTTGCCGCAGAGATCCGCGCGAAGGGGCGTCGGGCGCTTGCGGTTGCTTGTCATGTGGCGGACTGGGCGCAATGCGACGCACTCATTGCGGCGTCGGTCGCAGAATTCGGCAAGATCGATATTTTGGTGAATAACGCGGGCATCGCCCCGGTTCCGCCATCTCTCGCTGGCGTCACCGAGGAATTGTTCGACAAAACATTCGGAGTGAACGTCAAGGGTCCGTTGCGGCTCATGGCGATGGCGGCCGATTACATGCCCGCTGGTGGTTCGATTATCAACATCAGCACAAAGGCCTCGCAGCGACCTTCGCCGTTCACAGTTGTCTACGCCGGTTCGAAGGCGGCGCTCAATGCAATTACGCAAGCGACTGCCCAGGAGTTCGGTCCGCGGGGTATTCGAGTGAACGCGATCGTTTGCGGGCCGTTCATCACCGACAGTTTCAGCAAGGCGATCCCTACTCCCGAAGCTGCTGAACGCGTCGCAAAAATGATTTCGGTAGGGCATATTGGCCAGCCCGAAGAGATCGTGGGAACTGCGTTGCTGCTGGCCTCAGATGCGTCCTCCTATATGACAGGCGCACTTCTCAATCTCGACGGCGGCGGTTCGTGAACGAGGTCCACGTTGCCTCGGAACTTGTCGATGTTGAACGACTACGTGTGTGGCTTGACGGAAGAGGCCTCGAATCGGGATTGCCGATTGCGGTCGCACCGTTGACCTCAGGTCGATCAAACGCGATGTTCACGATTCATCGCGGGTCATCGCGCTGGGTGCTTCGTCGTCCTGCCGCTGTCGCAATTGAGCGAGCGGATGAAGGCATGCGCCGCGAGTTCCGAATTCTCGATGCGCTCAGCGGTTCCAACGTCCCCCATCCCGAGACTGTCGCGTTGTGCGAGGACCATGACGTGCTCGGTTGCACGTTTTTCTTGATGCAGCAGGTCGAAGGGGTGAACCCTGCGCCTCCACTTCCCGAACCGTTCACCGCAGCGGACCAACCGAGCGTTGCGTTTGCAATGGTTGACGCCCTCGCTGCTCTTCATGACTTTGATTGGCGGCAGAGTTCACTGTCCGATTTCGGCAAGCCCGACGGATTCCACGAACGTCAGGTCGAACGATGGACGAGTCAACTTGCGTCGTATAACGGCCGCGAACTCCCTGGGCTCGAACGAGTGACGACGTTCCTCTCGAGAAACCTCCCTGCATCGTTCGAGCCTTCTCTCATGCACGGTGATTTCCACATGTTCAACGCGCTGATTGCTGCGCAACCGCCGGGCCAGGTGACGGCGATCATCGATTGGGAAACGGCGACGATCGGCGATCCGCTTCTCGATCTCATCGGGTTCTGTGAAATCTGGGGGAAGTCGACTTCGGGGCCGGGTTGGCCTCGTCGCGCCGAACTGATCAGTCGCTATCGAGAACAGCGCGATATCGAACTCCCCTCAGACCTCACCTATTACGAGGTGCTCTACAACTTCCGCATGGCGGTGTTGCTCGAAGGGATCTACCAACGGTCATTGCATGACGCGACTCGGCCAGACCTTGTCGATGTCGGAGCCGGCGCTATGGGATTTCTCGAACGCGCGCTTGAGGTTCTCGACAATCGTTGAAAACTGCGGCCGCTGGTTCAGACCTTGTATCCGCCGTCAACGCTAATGACCTGACCGGTGATGCCACGGCCGTCATCGCTCGCCAGCAGCGTGGCCATTCCTGTGAGCTCGGTGGCTTCGAGTACCCGATGTTGCAGGCTTTCGGAAGCAGCACGTTCCTCTTCAATCGCAACCGAGGTACCGCGAGCCTGGGCGATGCGCTCGAAATCTACGAGCGAGGTTCTGGTCCAACCCGGGCAAAGGAGGTTTGCGTTGATGCCGAACGGTGCTCCGGTCTTGGCGAGTTCCTTGGTGAAACCAACGAGCGCATGCTTCGCCGTTGTGTAGGGGAGTGATGCGCCGGTTGTCTTCGATGTGCCGGAACCGATGCTGATGATCCGCCCGAATCCTTGATCTCGCATGCTCGGAAGTGCCGCGCTCGTTGTCCACCAAGCGCTGGTGAGGCAGAGAACGAGTGTCGCCTCGAATGCTTCGTCGTCGGCAAGGAATGGATCGTTCTTTCCGACCGTTCCGCCAACGTTGTTCACCAGCACATCGATTCGGCCGAAGCGCGTTAGTGCCTCGTAGACAGGTCGACGGGCATCGTCTCGATCGGTCGCATCGGCGACAACGGCGAGACCCCTGTCGGCACCGAGCTTGGCCGTACTGAGTGTGTTCTCAAGATCAGAGGCGGTTCGCGACGAGACAACGATGGTCGCTCCTTCGGCCGCATACCGAAGCGCAATCGCCTCACCGATTCCTCGGCCGCCGCCGGTGATCACTGCAACGCGTCCGTCGAGCTGTCCCATGAGTTCCCCAATCGAATTGGCCACTTGGCCCGCTCCGTCAATCCTGACACGCGCACCTCATCACCGGATTGAAGGCTGATCAGCGTGGTCTATCGCTTGTGGTTCGTCGGAGTTGTCGTGGACCCGTAGCCTTGCGGTGTGTCTCAACCCTTCTACGTCACCACTCCTATCTATTACGTGAACGACGTGCCCCATATCGGGCACGCCTATACGACGGTGACGGCAGACGCATTGGCCCGGTGGCATCGCCTTGCTGGTGACCCGACCTTCTTCCTCACGGGCACCGACGAACACGGTCTGAAGATTCAGCGTTCGGCCGAGGCCAACGGCATCACTCCGCTCGAACAAGCCGATCGCACGAGCGCCCGCTTTCGTGAAGTGTGGGAATTGCTGAATATCAGCAACGACGATTTCATTCGCACGACCGAGCCCCGACACATCACGTCCGTGCAGGCGTTCATGCAAGCGATCTTCGACAACGGCTGGATCCGCAAGGGTTCGTATTCGGGTCACTATTGCGTCCCGTGCGAGGCGTATTACAACGAGGCCGATCTCGTGGACGGCAACTGTCCGATTCACGGACGACCCGTCGAATGGCTTGAAGAAGACAACTGGTTCTTTGAGTTGTCGAAGTTCGAACAACCGCTACTTGATTGGTATGCGGCGAACCCCGGATGCGTGCAGCCAGAAGGCAAGCGCAACGAAGCGCTCGGCATCATCAAGCAAGGCCTTGACGATGTCTCGGTCTCGCGTACCTCGATCTCGTGGGGCGTTCCGGTGCCGTGGGACGAAGGCCATGTTTTCTATGTCTGGTACGACGCCCTCATTAATTACGCAACAGCGGTTGGATACGGCGCCGACCCTGAGCGGTTTGCCGAATGGTGGCCTCAGGTTCACCACCTTCTTGGCAAAGACATCCTGCGCTTTCACTGTGTGTATTGGCCTGCGATGTGTCTTGCGGCGGGAATCGAACCGCCGAAGAAACTTGCGGTCCACGGCTTCCTGCTCGTTGGCGGCGAGAAGATGTCAAAGACCCGACTCAATCAAATTTTTCCGGCTGACCTTGTCGCCGATTTTGGCGTCGACGGATTCCGTTATCACTTCCTTCGTGACAATCCGTTTGGTCCCGATGGCGATTTCTCTTACGAGTCGATGGTCACGCGTTACAACGCTGATCTCGCGAACAATCTCGGAAACCTGTTGTCGCGCGTCGCGACTGTTGTCGGCAAGAAGTGCGACGGAATCGGACCAGCTCCTGCTGCTGATTCGCCTCTTGCCGACATTGCGGCGCAATCGCTTGCCGACACGATTGCTGGTTGGAACAACATCACACCGAGCATCGCTCTTGAAGCAACGTGGCGTCTCGTTGGTGCGGCCAACGCTCACCTCGAGGCAAATGAGCCGTGGAAGATGGATCCCAGTCCTGCACTTGACGCGGTGATGGGTGACGCGCTCGAAGTGCTTCGCATCGTTTCGATTCTTGCGACCCCAGCTATGCCTGAAACCTGCGCGCAGATTTGGGAACGCATCGGGCTAGCAGGATCGCCAACCGATGCTGGCGTCGCCGGCGCGGCGTGGGGCGGGTACCCCGGTGGGCTGCCCGTCGTGAAGGGCGATGGTCTCTTTCCCCGCATTGCGAAACCCGCCGCCGGCTAACGGAGCCTTTATGCGTTGGATCGACGATCACTGCCACCTGGGCGACGGTTCCGACCGTTGGCCCGAGGCTGCGACAACGGTTGCAGAAGCCCACGAGGCCGGAGTCATGCGAA
Organism: uncultured Actinomycetes bacterium; assembly: GCA_937927725.1. Lineage (GTDB taxonomy): Bacteria > Actinomycetota > Acidimicrobiia > Acidimicrobiales > Acidimicrobilacustridaceae > Acidimicrobilacustris. Next base: position 166,074 of record CALBSE010000008.1, on the reverse strand, counting down.
TGATCACCGTCGGGTGTGATTTCGCCTCATCGAAACTGGCGATTGAGGTCGCACGCGGCTTCGATGACGTCTGGGCAACTGCTGGTGTGCATCCTCATGACGCAACTGATGGCATTGAGGGCATTGAGGATCTCCTTGCCGACCCCAAGGTTGTTGCTGTGGGGGAGTGCGGGCTCGACTACCACTACGACAACTCGCCTCGAGACGTGCAGCGTGAGGTGTTCGTCCGTCAGATCGCTCTGGCCCACGAACATGACCTCGCACTCGTGGTTCATACGCGGGAAGCGTGGGAGGACACGTTCGCACTATTTGCGAGTGAAGGCGTTCCCTCTCGCACGGTGATCCATTGCTTCACTGGCGGCCCTGATGAAGCACAGGCCTGTCTTGAACTTGGGGCATGGCTGTCGTTCAGCGGCATCGTGACATTCCCGGGAGCTCCCGAAGTGCTTGCTGCGGCAACGGTTTGCCCCCTCGATCGGCTCCTCGTCGAGACCGATTCTCCGTTTTTGACGCCCGTGCCACATCGCGGAAAACCCAACCGCCCTGCCCTCGTTCCCTTTGTGGGAGCGGCAATCGCTGAGGCAAAGGGAATCGATGTGGCTGATGTGGCCGATGTCACATGGAGAAATGCCGCGACGGTGTATCGGCTCCCGTAGCAGGGGATTCGCGAGTTTTTCGCGTAGTTGGATATCTGTGGACAACCCGACGCGAGGGCCTGAGCAGGGGTTACGCGCAGTTGAACGGGGGGTGTCACACGGCCCCGCGATAGTTGCGGGTCCCGGATCACCCTCCTAGGTTCTTCGGACGGCTCCGGGCGGAGTTTGCACTGTGCGATCGCGCAGGGCGTTCTTCGTCCGTCACCAGGATCTATTGCTCGACGAAGGACGCAGTTCTGAACACCACCGTGCACCCGACGCAACGCCGACTGATGATTGCTCTCATCGTCACACTCGCGTGTTTGCCGTTGCTGGTGATCGACATGCTCCAGGGTTCTCCGACCAGTAGTGCAACCGAGTCGGCGAGCTCATCCGACTCAAGCCTTGTGGTTGCTGCCGTCCCCTCGACCGAAGATACGACGACAACCACGGTCGTCGTCGTAGCCACTGACATCGCCACCTCGGCGACAACGGTTGCCCCGGTCGCAACAACGGTGCCGCGCCCCGTGCAGACCACAACGACGACAGCGCCTGCTCCCGTCGTTATCTCTGCGCCAGCGGCGCAGTCGGATGACGCTTTCTTGGCCTGTGTCCGGAACCGAGAGTCCCACAATGACTACGCGGCCTCTGATTCATCGGGAACCTTCCTGGGTGCGTATCAGATCTACCAAGGTGGCTGGGACTCCGTTGCCAGCCGCATTGGTCGCGAAGATCTCGTGGGGATTCCCCCCAATCAGGCATCGCCTTCCGACCAGGATGCAATCGCGAAAGCGATGTTGCAGTTCTCTGGTCGTGCTCCGTGGGGCGGCAGTTGTAGGTGAACACCTCCGCGGAAGGTTCGCGGTGATCTCATGACTCTCACGCGTCGCGACATCACAGAGTTGCTCGCGCGTCACGGTCTCGAACCAAGTCGCGCGCTTGGGCAGAACTTTCTTGCTGATCCCAACACTGTTCGTCGCATCGTTCGGTTGGCGAACATCGACGAACATTCGAACGTCGTCGAAATTGGACCTGGTGTTGGTTCCTTAACGACCGAACTCGCAGCGACGGGCGCGAACGTGGTTGCTGTCGAACTCGATCGCCACTTGTTGCCGGTCCTAGCGGAAACAGTTGAACCACTTGGTGTTCGCGTTGTCCACGGTGACGCTCTTGCAACGGATTGGGCGCAAGTTCTGCCCGCCGAGAAGCAGTGGCACCTTGTTGCGAATCTTCCCTACAACGTTGCAACGACGATTGTTCTCGATCTCCTTGACGATGTGCCGCAAATCGAAACGATGTTGGTGATGGTGCAGCGCGAAGTCGGAGAGCGACTCGCGGCAAAAGCGGGCGATGGCGCGTATGGCATTCCGTCCGTCAAGTTGTCACTCTGGGCCACCGCTTCTCTTGCGGCGCGAATCCCGGCGACGGTGTTCATTCCGCAACCGCGAGTGGAATCAGTAATGGTTCGCATTGAGCGGCGGTCAGCTCCAGTTGTCGACGTCGATCACGAGGCGCTTATGGATCTGGTTCGCACGGCCTTTGGGCAGCGTCGAAAGATGCTTCGTCGATCGTTGGCGGCGAAAGTCACGACCGAGCAGTTCGAAGCCGCCGGCATCGATCCATCAGAGCGGCCGGAGCGACTCGATGTCGTCCAATGGGGAGCACTCACTGCAGCGGTGTTGGCCGGAGCGTGATTCGATGAGTGCTGTGCCTGCCGAATCGGTCCGCCTTTTTGCTCCCGCCAAACTCACGACCTCACTTCGCGTGGTCGGCCGTCGCGAGGACGGCTACCACTTGATCGATGCCGAAATGGTGTCGCTCGATTTCGGTGATTCGCTTGTTGTCGTAAGTGACATCGATGGGCCTTCGGTGGTGACCTTCACCGACGGGGCTGGCAACATCATCAACATTGGCCCTGATGATCTCGTCACTCGGGCCTTAGCAATGGTCGGTCGCCAATCGATCGTTCAGGTTGAAAAGGCAATTGCTGCTGGTGCCGGACTCGGTGGGGGTTCTTCCGACGCAGCGGCAATCCTTCATTGGGCGGGAATGACCGATCTCGACAATGCCGTGGCGCTCGGGGCGGATGTGGCCTTCTGTCTCTCGGGCGGGCGTGCTCGGGTCCGAGGTATCGGCGAGCAGATCGAACCGTTGCCATTTGAAGCGCGCACGTTCACGTTGGTGACGCCACCGGTTCTCTGTTCCACACCTGCGGTCTATAAGGCCTGGGACGAACTCGGGGGCCCAATGGGCGAGAACGGCAACGATCTGGAACCAGCGGCGCTTGTGGTGGCTCCAGAGCTCGCTCGATGGCGCGATGGTTTGGCGGAGGCCACCGGAATTCGACCTCGCCTTGCCGGCTCAGGGTCGACCTGGTTTGTCGAGGGATCGTTCCCTGGCGCGGGGCGCGTCGTCGCCCACACCAGTCCGGCTCGGTAGCACCCAGAGGGAAGAGGTTCGCTTGAGTCCGTCATGTGGGCCCGTACGCGGACCCACCCGGCTCTCGGGCCGGGTGGAGTCAACGAGAATCGTTCTGGCACAGCGGGCGTCAGAGACGCCTGAGCTCACTTACCGGCAGCTCGACGCTGGAAGCGAGTCCGCTTCAGCATCTTCTTGTGCTTCTTCTTACGCATGCGCTTGCGGCGCTTTTTAATGAGAGATCCCATGGCGGAGCGACTGTAGCGGCAAGGTGTGCTCCGGTGCGAAACGACGCAAGTGAGGCCGTGTCGCAGATGGAACCGTTGGTCATGATTCCGCTCCAAATCGGAGGGGAATCATGTGGGAAAGGAAAGCTCGGGGGCAGGGACTCGAACCCCGAATGACTGGACCAAAACCAGCCGTGTTGCCAATTACACCACCCCCGAAAGGTGAGGCCCCGAAAGGCGAGTCAGACCGTACTAGAAAGGCGTGCATGTCTCCGAGGCCGCTCTCCGCAATTGTGCTTGCCGCCGGTGAAGGCACTCGAATGCGTTCAACTCGTCCGAAGCCATTGCACCTGCTCTGTGGGCGGGCAATGGTCCTTTACGTGCTCGATTCGTTGGCCGGCGCCCAGGTTCGTCGTGCGGTGGTGGTCGTCGGTCACGGTGCCGAGCGGGTCACGAAAAAACTTCTCGATGCCGCCCCGAACGTTCCCCTTGAATTCGTAGAACAAGAAGTCCAGCGAGGAACGGGCGACGCAGTTGGAGTCGCACTCACCGCCTTTAGTGCCGAGGAACTCGACGATGTCGACGCCGACCTCATCGTGCTGCCCGGTGATACGCCACTTCTTCGCACCGAGACCATTACTGCGCTGCTCGAAACCCACCAGCGCACCGATGCTGCGTGCACGCTCCTTACGGCTCGGGTTGCCGACCCAACGGGATACGGCCGAGTCGTGCGTGGTCGTGACAATCGTGTCGAACGGGTTGTCGAGCAGTCCGATGCTTCCGACGACGAACTGGCGATCAACGAGGTCAACACATCGATCTACTGCTTCCGGGCCAGCGTTCTCGGTCCGGCACTGCGCCGGATTACTCCAGAGAATGCGCAGGGTGAGTACTACCTGACTGACGTTGTCGAGGTGCTCGCCGGTGCTGGCTATCGGGTCTCGGCAGTGGTTGCCGACGATCCGGCTGATACCAACGGCGTGAACGATCGGCTTCAACTCGCAGCAGCCGAGGCCGAATTGCGTCGACGCATAAACGATGCCTGGATGCGCAAAGGGGTCACGATGGTCGACCCGGGGCGCACCTACGTGGACACCACTGTGGAATTGGCCGCTGACGTCACGCTCTTCCCCGACACGATTCTGCAAGGTGCCTGCGTGATCGGGGCCGGTACCGAGATAGGACCCAACACTCGACTTGTCGATTGCCGAGTTGGCGCCCGATCTGTCGTGGAGAACTCGGTCGGACGCGGTGCCGAGATCGGCGATGACGTTCGCCTTGGCCCCTACGCGGTGCTCGAGGAAGGTGCCGTCGTTTCTGACGGCGCCCGACCCGGAGCGTTCTACACTTCGACACCAGAATGACCAATCAAAACGCCGGCGAAAGAAACCGAATGGAACTCGTCACCAAAAAGCGGCTGCATATCGTCTCGGGTAGAGCCAACTTGCCACTCGCTGAGGAAATTGCCGAACGACTTGGTGTCGATCTCGGTGACGCCAATCTCGCCGAGTTTGCGAATGGCGAACTGCACACTCGCTTTGGTGAATCGGTGCGTGGCACCGATGTGTTCATCATTCAGTCGCACGTCAGTTCCGGAAAAATGACGGTGAACGACGCGATCATGGAACAACTGATCATGGTCGATGCCGCAAAGCGCGCGTCAGCCAAGCGCATCACCGCGGTTGCACCGTTCTATGGCTACGCCCGTCAGGACCGTAAGTCCGAAGGTCGCGAACCCATCACGGCGAAATTGATCGCGAACATGTTCAAAGCGGCCGGCGCGAAGAGACTGATCTCGGTCGATCTGCACTCTGGCCAAATCCAAGGTTTCTTCGATGGTCCTGTTGACCATCTCACCGCAATGCCTGTTTTGGTTGATTACATGGCCGGTCTTGGTAACGATCTTGTCATCGTGTCACCCGATGCAGGTCGAGTGAAGGTTGCTGAGCGTTACGCCAACCAGTTGCATGCCGATCTCGCGATCGTTCACAAGCGTCGAGTGAAAGGCTTGAAGAACACGGTCGAAGCGCGTGACGTCGTTGGCGAAGTGGACGGCCGTATCTGTGTGCTTATCGACGACATGATTGACACGGGCGGAACAATCGTTGCTGCCGCCGAACAGCTCAAGGCTCGTGGCGCGACAGAGATCTATGCAGCATGCACTCACGGTGTGTTCAGTGGTCCAGCAATTCAGCGTCTCAACGACTCCTGCATCTCGAAGGTCGTCATGACGAACACGTTGCCGCTTCCTCCTGAGAAGCAGTCGGACAAGATCGAAGTGCTTTCGGTTGCCGGCATCATCGCCGACGCGATCGATGCAGTGTTCGAAGACACGTCGGTAAGCGAAATCTTCGACGGTCACAACCAGAGCTGATCGTCAGGGCACGGGCACCCTCAACCTTTCCCAGGGCTGAATGTGCTGCGATTTCCAGAGTCCCTTGGGTGCGCAGGCACTCCGAGAGGGGTCCGCGGGAGCGAGTTCGCCTTCTTGGGGGCGGATCAGTAGGATTGCCACCCGTTTCACGAACGTCAGCCGACGGCGCGCTTCAGCGCTGCCTCCAGGAGCACCAAATCATGGCCATTACCCTCACCGCCTCAACCGGACGCACTGCCGGTTCCCGTTCTTCGACCCGCATGCGGACCGATGGTCTCGTGCCAGCGGTCGTCTACGGCTTGGGCCGCGATTCGGTTGCAGTCTCGGTGCCGTGGCCCGACCTTCGTCGTGCGCTCATGACCGAAGCTGGCCTCAACGCCCTTATCACTCTTGATGTCGATGGTCAGAAGGACCTCGCCATCATCAAGGATCTTCAGCGTCACCCGATCCGTCGCAACGTTCTCCACGTCGACTTTCTTCGTGTTGATCCCGATGCAGGCGTCGCTGTTGAAGTTCCGCTTGTTCTAGTGGGCGAAGCCAAGAAGGTTGAAGGCCGTCGCGGCATTGTTGATCAGCCGCTCAAGTCCCTCACAGTCACCGCAAAGCCTGCAGACATCCCGAGCCAAATCGAAATCGATATCACTGACCTCGACATTGGCGACTCGATCACTGTTGCAACGCTGAGCCTTCCTGCCGGCGTCACCACCGACGTTGAAGACAGCATCCAGCTCGTTCTCGGCCTCGCCACTCGCTTCTCAATGGAAGACGGCGCGACCGAGGGTGAAGCGGCCGACGGTGCACCGGCTGAGGGTGCCGCCGAGGGCAACGCCGAGTAAGTGGCTTTTGGCGGCAGGGGTGGCGACCGCCCCCGACGCGGCACTCCGGCAGACGTTCTCGTTGTCGGTCTGGGCAATCCAGGGAACGAGTACGACGGCACACGCCACAATGTCGGCTTTGCCGTTATCGATCTCCTTGAGCGACGTCATAACGGCCGCTTGAAAGCCGGAAAAGAACGAGCGCTTGTTGATGAGGTGCGGATTGGGCAGAAGCGAGTTGCGCTGGCCAAGCCCACAACGTTCATGAATCTGTCGGGTGAATCGGTGTCACCATTGGTGCGTCGTTTCGGTATCGAAGATGCGACGGCTCTGGTGATTGTTCACGATGAGCTTGATCTGCCTACGGGCACGGTGCGAGTGAAGATCGGCGGGGGACTCGCCGGGCATAACGGATTGCGCTCGATTAAGGCCCATTTGCACGACGATGCATTCGTGCGTGTTCGGATTGGCGTGGGTAAGCCACCGAGCAAAGAAGGCGGCGCCGATCACGTCTTGAAGCGTGTCGGGAAGGCTGACCGTGAGGCGCTTGATGTTGCTATTGAGATCGCCGCTGATGCGGTGGAGCTGATTGTGAGCGATGGGCCCGACGCGGCGATGAACCGCGTGAACGCCCGGACCGCCTAAGCCTCAGGAACGAATCAGCAGCGAGGCGTGCTGTTGTCTCGCAGACCAGTTTCAGTAAGGAAGCGCGACCTGGCGGGGCAGTAGTTGGTAGGCCGGGTTCAAGATGGTGAGCAAGCCATGACTTTCGCTCGCCATGCCATCGACCACGAGATGGGTTCCGAGTTTCACGCCGCCAAGTGTGCGACGACCCATAAAGACGACGGTGATGCCGCCGGTTTCATCGGCAAGGGTCAATTCAAGGCTTGCAACCTGTTCTGCCCAGGGTTGGATCCTCATCGCTTTGATGCGCCCCGCGACCTTGACGTGGTCTCGCCAGGCAACGTCGGCGATGGGAATGACACCATCGAGTGAAAGCCGGCCCAGCTCTTCGAACGCAGCCCGGGTTTCAGTGACTCGCGCCTCTTCAGCGCGCTTTGCCTTTGACGTGAAAAGAGCCATCTCAGTTGTGAATGTCCGAAGTTCCTGACACTGCGCCATGTTCGACATGGTGCACGTGCTGGCCCTTGGCGGAACGAGTGAGGTGATACGGAACGAAGGTCACATTGGCGTGAGGGACATCGCTGAGTGCCTTCGCAATGCTGTCAGCGGTGTGGTCGTGGAGGAGACGATGCCAGCGTGAGCGGTACTCGCGACGGGGAATGAGAATCGTGACTTCGGTATCGCCATCGCTGGCGAGCTCAGTCACGAGTTCAAGCACCGTGCGGTTGATTCGACGGTCGGGGCACTCGCGGATTTCGAGAGGCAACTTTTTGAGAGCCAGACCACTCCACTCGTCTGCCAGCAATTCTGCTCGGTGCTCATCGACGGCGATATGCACCGCTCCGAGACGGTCGGGGTTGAGTGTGCGGGCGTACTGGAGGGCACGAGCCGAGGTGCGGTCGAGGCGGTCAACGAGGACGACCACCGCGTGTCGCTTGAGGATTGGCGCGGTCGCAGCGAGTACTGCATCTTCCTCAAGTTCTGCCTTTTCAGATTCGTACTGATGGTTCAGGCGAACGAGGAGGTACACGAGGATCGGAACAAGTAGCACGATGACCCATGCGCCATGCATGAACTTGGTGTAGCCGATGACGATGGTGACGACACCGGTAGCAATCGCACCGAGTCCATTAATAAAGAGGCCGAGCTTCCAGCCTGGTTCCTTCAAGCGGACGTGGCGACGAGCCATACCAGCCTGCGAAAGCGTGAAGCTCGTGAATACGCCGATTGCATAAAGCGGAATCAGCTTTGAAACGTCTGCACCGAGGAGAACCACCATAAAGGCAGCCACGATGGCGAGCGAGATGATGCCGTTTGAGAAAACGAGTCGATGACCGCGCTTTGTGAGCTGTTTCGGCATAAACGCGTCGTCAGCGTGGAAGCTGGCAAGACGGGGAAAGTCGGCAAAGGCGGTATTCGCCGCAAGCACCAAGATGAGCATGGTTGCTGCCTGAGTGAAGATGTAGAGACCCTTGCCAAACGCGGCATTTCCGTAGACGCCTTGGGCGATCTGTGAAAGAACCGTCTTGTCTTCGCTGGGAACGACGTGCATTGCGGTGGCAAGCCAGGAAATTCCGAGGAACATGAACCCGAGGAAACCACCCATGACCATGAGGGTCTTGCGAGCGTTCTTCCACTCGGGGGCCTTAAATGCCGGCACCCCGTTGGAGATGGCCTCGACGCCGGTCATGGCCGCGCCGCCAGAAGCGAAGGCATGGAGGATGAGGAAGATTCCGGCAACACCAGTGGTCTGAAGCGCCTCGACCTGCACATGATCAAGCGGGACATCGTGAAGCCCGCCGCCGAAGGTGTTCTTCACAATGCCGACAAGGATCATCAAGATCATCGAAACAAGGAATGCGTAGGTCGGAATCGCGAAAAGCTTTCCCGATTCCTTCACGCCGCGAAGGTTGCCCCAAGCGATGATGGCGATAAAGAGAACGGCGATCGGAACTCGATAGGGGTAGACCCCGTGGAAGACCGAGTAGAGGGCAGCGACGCCAGCCGATACCGACACCGACACGGTGAGGATGTAATCGGTGAGAAGCGCGACACCGGCAACCTGAGCGGGAAGCAGGCCGAGGTTGTCTTTCGTGACGATGTACGCGCCACCGGCAGACGGGTAGGCCTTGATGGTTTGTCGGTAGCTGAAAATAAGGATCACGAGCACCGCAACCATCGCGATGGTGATCGGCATCACGTAATTGAAGGCAAGGGCGCCGATGCCACCTACGACGCCGATTCCGAGCAGCGTGCGGAGAATTTCTTCTGACGCATATGCCGTAGATGACAGAGCATCAGAAGAGAAAACCGCAAGTGCGGTGGTGTTCGTAAGGCGCTCGTGTTCGAGCTGATCGGTGTTGAGCGCGCGACCAAGAACCTTGTTCTTGAACCGGAAGGAACGGCTCTCGGGAATCTCTACGGATGCTGTCGCCGGCAGTGGTGCTGGACCGGTCGAACTTTGACTCTCTGTGGGTGCAGTCATACGTGGGCTAGTTGACACCCGCAGAGGCACTCAGCGCAATCACCAGAGACGAGTTTCACATTGCCGAAACCTGAATCCACTCTTTCCGCTCCCCACAGGCCGTTCTGGTGACCGGCGCCGGGTACCCTCTCGGACCTACCCCCGGCTCGGCTCGTGCCGGGCACACGCGCGTGTCCTGAGGTCCCATGGCTCTGTCCGATCTGATCCCGATGATGGCTGACGAGCCTGCGCTCGTCTCGATCCTTGGTCGCCGTGAGGGTTCGATCGTGATCCCTGAACCGGCCAGAGCCATCACGATTTCCTCGTTGGTGCAGCGGGCGGAACGTCGGCCTGTTGTTGTCGCTGTTCCAACGACTGCCGAAGCTGAACGTCTGGTCCACGACCTCGCTGCCTTCCTCGGAGATGACGAGGTCGAACTCTTTCCCGCATGGGAGACCCTTCCCTTCGAACGCGTGAGTCCGGCGATCGACACGATGGGTCGGCGCTCACGGGTGCTGTGGCGACTTCATGAACCCGAACGAGCGCCAGCAGTGATCGTGGCGCCGGTTCGGGCGCTTGTGCAGCGGCTCGGCCCCCACGTTGGCGAAATCGAACCGATAACGATTGGTGTCGGCGATGTTGCCGATCCGGTTGAACTCATCGAACACCTGGTGAGTTTCGGCTACCGACGCGAGGTGCAGGTCGAGCACCGTGGCGAAGTCGCAGTCCGCGGTTCGATCGTTGATATTTACCCGAGTACGGCCGACGTTCCTGTTCGTATTGACCTTTGGGGTGACGAGGTAGATCGACTCACAGAGTTTTCGATCGCCGATCAGCGAGCAACGGTGTCGGTCGCCGAAGTCACGATTTTTCCGTGTCGCGAACTTCTGCCAACGGACGAGGTCCGTGAACGCGCTGCGGCACTTGTTGGTGCGCAGCCGTGGGGCCGCGAGCAATGGGAGCGACTTTCCGAAGGGCAGATGTTTGATGGTATGGAAAGTTGGCTGCCGTGGCTGGTGGATGACAATGCCGATGATCCTGATGTGCTGTTCGATCTGCTTCGTGACGATGCGCAGGTATTGCTGATCGAACCGCGCAGAATGCGAGATCGCGCAGGTGACATTCTCGCCGAAGAACAAGACCTTGAGCAGTCCCTCTCTCGTACGTGGGGAGCGGAAGGATCGTTCCCACAGTTACATGTTCCCTTTGAACGTCTTCTTGGACGAACGACTGCGCCGATGTGGACAGTGCTCGATGTTCCCGACTCGCCAAGCACTCCGGTCATCGGTGCTTCCGGGTGGGATCCAGTAGTTGGCGACGGAACCATGCTTGTCGATCAATTGCGCTCGATGCTGTCTGACGGTGCAACGGTGGTTGTCGCTGCAGATGGAACTGGCTCTGCTGATCGTTTGGTGACACTCCTCGGCGATCAAGGCGTCCACCTTTCCTTCGATGAGCGTGGACTTGAGGATCTTGCTGCGCCCGGTGGTCACGTTGTTGTTGCTCCGCTTGAGCGCGGCGTCCGGTTGCCGCAAATCGGCCTTGCTCTTCTCGCCGAATCTGATGTCACCGGTCGCCGGCGTGCGCATAGGCGCGCGCGACCGCGCAAGGCAGTTTCACAAGGTCATTTCGATGACCTCGCTCCTGGCGACTTCGTCGTGCACTATCAGCATGGTGTTGGCCGTTACGGCGGAATGGTGAAGCGGGCAATTGGGGGAGTTGAGCGCGACTATCTGCTTTTGGAATACCGCGGCGACGATCGTCTTTATGTTCCGAGCGATCAGGTCGATGCGATTCGTCCCTACACCGGAGGCGATTCACCGAGTTTGAGTCGTCTTGGTGGCGGAGAATGGCAGAAGAGCAAGGCCCGAGTTCGCGAAGCGGTCACGGAGATTGCGCAGGAACTCGTTGTTCTTTACCAAAAGCGAATTCATGCGCCGGGCCACGCCTTTGCACCCGATACGCCTTGGCAGCGCGAGCTCGAAGAGTCGTTCCCGTACGAACCCACTCCCGACCAAAAGATTGCGATCGCCGAGGTCAAGGCTGACATGGAAGGCGAGTCGCCGATGGACCGCCTCGTTTGCGGTGATGTCGGTTTCGGAAAGACCGAGGTTGCTGTGCGCGCCGTGTTCAAAGCGGTGCAAGACGGCAAACAAGCAGCAGTGCTTGTCCCCACCACGCTTCTCGCTCAACAGCACTTACAAACCTTCAGCGAGCGATTCGCTGGCTATCCAGTTCGTGTCGAGATGCTCAGTCGATTCCTGACGAATGCGCAGGCCAAGAAGGTCATCGCTGATCTTGAATCTGGTGACGTCGATGTAGTGATTGGAACGCATCGGCTTTTGGCCGAAGGACTTGCTTTCAAAGATCTTGGACTACTTGTTGTCGATGAAGAACAGCGATTTGGCGTTTCCCACAAAGAGGCCATCAAGGGTCTCAAAGTTGGCGTTGATGTTCTAACGCTCTCTGCGACGCCTATTCCGAGAACGCTTGAGATGAGCCTTACTGGAATTCGTGATCTCACGTTGCTGAATACGCCGCCGAGCGAACGTCAGCCGATCCTCACCTACGTCGGTGAATACGACGAGCGAGCAGTGGCCGAATCGATTCGGCGCGAACTCTTGCGTGAAGGGCAAGTGTTCTTCGTGCACAACCGCGTGCAAGACATCGAGCGCGTCGCGGCAAATCTTGCTGAGCTCGTTCCGGAAGCGCGAATTGCTGTTGCTCACGGCCAAATGGATGAAGGAACACTCGAGAAGGTCGTGCTTGATTTCTGGGAGGGCGCATTCGATGTGCTTGTTTGCACCACCATCATCGAGTCCGGAATCGATATGCCCACAGTGAATACGTTGGTGGTCGATCGGGCCGATCTGCTTGGGCTCGGACAGTTGCATCAGTTGCGCGGTCGCGTCGGTCGTTCGGGAAGTCGCGCGTATGCCTATTTATTCTTTCCTCCGGATCGTGCACTCACCGAGCAGGCGTTCGAACGGCTTCGCACTATTGGTGAAGCCACCGAACTTGGATCGGGTTTCCGCATCGCAATGCGCGATCTCGAAATTCGAGGTGCAGGCAATTTGCTTGGCAGTGGACAAAGCGGGCACATCTCGTCGGTTGGCTACGACCTGTATTGCCAGATGGTGACCGAGGCGGTTGCGGAATTGAAGGGCGAGCCAATCCCTGAGCCGGCCGAGATCAAACTGGAACTCCCGGTCGACGCCTCGCTTCCTTCGTCCTATGTCGAGCGCGAAGATCTTCGACTCGAGGCCTATCGCCGACTTGCAGCGGTGTCTTCGTCGGCCGAGGTTGCCGATATTCGGGCGGAATGGGAAGACCGGTACGGGCCGGTTCCTGCCGATGCCGAAGCCCTGCTCGAGGTCGCCCGCCTGCGGGCCGAATGCGTGAGGACAGGTGTCACCGACATCACCGTGACGAAAGGACCTGGGTTTGGAGGGCCGAAGTTCGTTGCTCGGATCTCGCCATTGGCCCTGCGAACCTCCGCCACGATCCGACTTGACCGGCTCTACAAGGGGTCGGTGTATAAGGCCGAGCCTCAACAGCTCCAGTTACACCTGAATTCGGCGGGATCACTCATTGAAGACCTTGTCTCGGCCTTCGCCGATCTGGTCCCAGAAGACGAGGGATGACTGTCGGGGCCTCTGCTGGCTCCGTTAGTGTGAGAAACCTTGTGAAGACGACGCGCAACATCTCCATCGCCGCCATCCTGCTCGCCCTCGTGCTCTCGCTCGTGGGTACCTCATGTTCGGCGGTGAACCCAACTGCTCTGACCGTGAACAAGTGGACCCTGTCCGATAGCGAGTTCCAGTCACAGATCGAGGCCTTCTCGAAGGTGTATGCAACGTCGGGCGGTGCGAGCCAGCTCAAGTCAGCCGACGGCAATTCGTGGGCAACGTCATATACGTCGGCGTTCCTGAATGATCAGTTGAATCTTCAGCTGGCTCAGATCGGTGTCGAAGATCGCGGCCTTACGGTGACAGACGCCGATCGAGCGAGCGCGAAAACGCTGCTTGAAAAAAACTTCACTACTGGTTCCGGTTCGTCGGTATTCGGCGACCTTCCCGTTACTTACCAGCAGACGCTTATTGACGGCGTCGCCGCACAGAATGTTCTCGGCGCAGCTGTCGTCGCTGAAGCGCAAACCGACGAAGGTCTTCGCAAACTCTACGAGTCAACGAAGGATCAGTATCAAGGCGATCTCGTGTGTGCGAGCCATATTCTTGTGCTCGCTGGTTCTGGTTCCAGCTCAACGACGGCCACCGATGCGCAATACGCAGCGGCGCTGACCGCAATCAAAGACATCCAGTCACAACTCAAGGGAACGACGAACTTCGCCGCAATTGCTTCGGCAAAGTCTCAAGACACTGGTTCGGCGTCATCTGGTGGTGCGCTTCCTTGCAGCGCCAAGGGCACGTACGTGACCGAATTCGACGATGCAGCATGGACGCAGCCGATCGGGGTTGTCGGAGAGCCCGTTAAGACCAAATTCGGTTATCACCTTGTGCTCGTCACGGCTCGCGGTAAGTTGACCTTTGAGCAACTGAAAGAGTCACTCAAGCAGTCAGTCGTGGACAACGCCGACTCCATTGTGAGTGCTGAACTGATGCGCATTGCGGCAACAGCGAAGATTTCGGTGAACGGTCGCTATGGAACGTTCAATGCGACCTCAGCAAAGATCACGGCTCCCTCAGGGGCCACCGCAACCACCGTTGCCGGACTTCCGTTGCAGTGATCTGCAGTCACCGATGATGCCGCGAGTTGTCATCGTCGGGCTGGGGCCTGGAGATGTTGAACTCTTAACTGTTGGTACTCGCGAGGCGATCAACGCGATTCCAACGCAATTTGTTCGCACTCGTCGTCACCCGGCGGCCGTTGTTATTCAAGCAGCAACGTCGTTCGATGATGTCTACGAATCGGCGTCGTCTATCGACGACGTCTATCCGACCATCGTGGAACGGTTAGTCAGTGCTGCGGTCGAAAGCGGTGAAATCCTCTACGCGGTACCGGGATCTCCGATCGTTGCCGAACGCACCGTGGAGTTGTTGCTGGCAGATGATCGCTGCGAGGTCGAGATCATCCCTTCTCTTTCCTTTCTTGATCTCACGTGGGCTCGTCTCGGAATCGATCCGGTGTCGGTCGGTGTGAGGATTATCGATGGTCATCGGTTCGCCGCCGAAGCAGCAGGGGAGCGCGGTCCACTCTTAGTTGCCCAGTGCGACTCCGCTGATGTTCTTTCGGACCTAAAGCTCGCTCTTGATGCCGGTATCGATTCATGTCTTGCCGCCGACGCCACGGTGACGGTTTTGCAACGTCTCGGCCTACCTGACGAAGTCGTTGAGGAAGTTTCGTGGGTTGACCTTGATCGCATCGCGGCTGACCATCTCACTTCGATTTACATCCCGGAACTCGCCGCTCCAGTTGCGCAGGAGTTCGTTCGTTTTGCGGAATTGGTTGCCGTACTTCGAGCTGAATGCCCCTGGGATCGTGAACAGACCCACGAGTCGCTTCGGCGTCATCTCTTAGAAGAGTCCTACGAAGTGCTCGAGGCGATCGACCATCTCGACGTCGAAGCTGGTACCGGGTACGAACATCTTGAAGAGGAATTGGGTGATCTCCTTTTCCAGGTGCTCTTCCATAGTCAATTGGCCTCGGAAGAAGGGCAGTTCACCATCGCTGATGTCGCTCTCAACGTGCATGACAAGTTGCGTTCTCGTCATCCACATGTCTTTGGAGATGTCGACGCGGAAGATTCCGACGCCGTTGTTCGTAATTGGGAACAGATCAAGAAAGATGAAAAAGGGCGCGAGAGCGTCTTCGACGGCGTACCCGACGCGATTCCAGCGCTGCTCTACGCCCTCAAAATTCAAAAGAAGGCCGGCGCTCTCACCGACGTCGATCCGATCGCCCTTCCGGTTCCGGTATCCGTCGAGTCGGCCGTTCGCGATTTTGGGGAGACAGCGGATGATCAAACCACCGGAGCGCTGCTCTTCGCGATTGTCGACGAGGCCCGTCGCGCCGGGATCGATCCGGAGACCGCGTTGCGCGCGGCAGCGGTGAACTACCGCGATGCCGCTCGGAGTGCTGAACTAGGTGGACGCGCGGGTCTCTGACCGTCCCCACCGCTCGCGTGTCGACGTGGAAAACTTCCACGGAAGCCCCATCGACGAGGAGCCCCCGATCCCATGAGCATCATCGAACATATCGCTGGCCGCGAGGTTCTCGACAGTCGCGGCAACCCGACCGTCGAGGTCGAAGTCATCCTCGAATCGGGGGCGACTGGTCGGGCCATGGTTCCGTCTGGCGCATCCACTGGTGCGTTCGAGGCCGTCGAACTTCGTGATGGCGAAGCTCGTTACATGGGTAAGGGTGTGCTCGACGCCGTCGCTCATGTCGACGACGAAATTTACGATGCACTTGTTGGGTTCGACGCCCTGGATCAGCGCGATATCGACCGCGTACTTCTTGAACTTGATGGCACTGACAACAAGAGCCGCCTCGGCGCAAACGCGATTCTTGGTGTGTCGCTTGCCGTTGCTCGCGCTGCTGCCGACGAACTCGCAGTGCCCCTCTACCGATACGTCGGTGGCGTGAACGCCCACGTTCTGCCCGTTCCAATGATGAACGTGCTCAATGGTGGTGAACATGCCGATAACAACGTCGACATTCAGGAATTCATGATCATGCCTGTTGGCGCTGCGTCGTTCTCTGAGGCACTCCGTTGGGGTGCCGAGACTTATCACGTGCTCAAGAAGGTTCTCCACGATCGCAATCTCTCCACGGCAATTGGTGACGAAGGTGGATTCGCCCCGAACCTTGCATCAAACGAAGATGCAGTGAAGCTCCTGCTCGAAGCCATCGAAAAGGCCGGCTTTACGCCTGGTACTGACATCGCGATCGCCCTCGACGCGGCGTCGACGGAGTTCTACAAAGACGGTAATTACGTCCTCGCCGGCGAAGGCCGATCACTGGCTCCGGCGGAGATGGTTGGCTACCTCCAGGAGCTCGTCTCGAAGTACCCGATCGTTTCGATTGAAGACGGAATGGCCGAAGAGGATTGGGATGGCTGGTCAAAGCTCACCGCCGCAATTGGCGACAAGGTCCAACTCGTGGGCGATGACTTGTTCGTCACCAACGTCGAGCGCCTGTCTCGCGGCATCGAGGTCGGTGTCGCCAACTCGATTTTGGTGAAGGTCAATCAAATCGGTTCGCTTACCGAGACTCTTGAATCGGTGGCCATGGCAACTCGTGCCGGTTACACCGCTGTCATGTCGCACCGTTCGGGAGAAACCGAAGACACCACCATCGCCGATCTTGCTGTGGCCACCAACTGCGGTCAGATCAAGACTGGTGCTCCGGCTCGTAGCGATCGCGTTGCCAAGTACAACCAATTGCTTCGCATTGAAGACGACCTCGGCGACGCCGCTGCCTACTGGGGTGCTGCGGCCATCAAGCAGGTCGGCCGCTAACGATGGCTCGTCTTCCCCGTCGATCTCGCGCGGAATCCTCCGCGCCGCGGAGGCGTTCCGACGCGCCCGCGAAGTCGTCGGGGCCCAAGTACGCCAAACCTCAGCGTTCTTGGATGGCTCGCTCGACCATGATTGTTGCTCCAGTCGTCTTGGTGATCTTGACCGTCGCTGCCGTGGCGTTTCTTGCTCCGACCCGCACGTTGCTTGACCAGCGTCGAACCGCTGCAGCATCTGAGCAACGACTGGCCGAACTCGATCAGGCAAACTCCGACGCCCAGGCCGAGGCCGACGCGTTGAAAACCGATGCCGAAATCGAGCGAATCGCTCGTGAGCAATACGGCTATGCCAAGGCCGGTGAAGAGGTGTATCACCTGCTTCCCGAGGCTCGAGATCCGGTCCGCGTCCCCGATGCGTGGCCATTCGAGGGTTTGGGTTCCTCTCTCGTCCGCTGAGAAAGTTCCTTACAGCCGTCCACTAACCTCTGAGTGCCGCACCGGCACCTTGAGGGGGAGTGGACCACATGAGCGTGATGGGAACCCGTGTTCAGCGTCGGGAAGATCCGCTGTTTCTTACTGGCGGGGCCAGATACACCGCCGACCTTCAAGAGCCACTGCTCGAGGGCGCGCTTCACGCCCACTTCGTGCGGTCCACGATCGCGCATGCTCGAATCACCGAACTTGATGTTTCCGAGGCGCTTGAAGCCCCCGGCGTTGTAGCGATCTACACCGCTGCCGATATCGCTGCATCCGGAGACCTTGCCGCGCCGCAACCTGTTATTGCCGGGATGATCCCCGACTCCTTGGCTCGTCCGTGGCTTGCGATCGACGTCGTGCGTTATGTCGGCGAGGCAATTGCGGTGATCCTCGCGGAATCTGCGGTGGCTGCCGAAGACGCTGCCGAACTTGTCATCGTCGATTTCGATCCGCTTGATGCGGTCGTCGATCCAGTCTTTGCTGCGACCGATCAGGTGTTGCTGCATCCAGGACACGGCTCCAACACGGCACTTGAAGTTCCGTTTGGCTACACCGAGGATTTGTTCGATGGTTGTGAAGTTGTCGTAACTCGCGACATCGTGAACCAACGCGTTGCCGTTGCTCCACTTGAACCACGCGGCGTCGCTGTCGTGTGGCACGAAGGCCGCTTGATCGCGTGGGTGTCGACCCAGGCTCCGCATTCGGTGAAGGGCAAACTTGCGGGCGCATACGAACTCGAACCAGAGCAGGTGCATGTGATTGCGCCTGCTGTGGGTGGCGGGTTTGGCGCCAAGATCAACCTGCAGACCGATGAACTTCTCTTGCCGTGGGTCTCACGCAAAGTTGGCCGGCCAGTTCGATGGGCCGAATCGCGAAGCGAATCCATGGTTTCGATGCCGCATGGTCGCGGACAGGTCCACAAAATTGAAATCGGTGGCTCGCGCGACGGAAACGTAGAGGCCTACCGTCTCACCGTTCTGCAAGACGTGGGCGCCTACCCGGGTATGGGGACGTTCATGCCGTTCATGACGCGCACCATGGCGCCGGGCACGTATGACATTCCGAAGGTTGAATGCAATACCAAGTCAGTAATGACGAATACGACACCGATCGAGGCCTATCGAGGGGCAGGTCGTCCCGAGGCGACGGCAGCGGTCGAGCGCGCGTTCGATCTTTTCGCAGCCGAAATCGGAATGGACCCGGTCGAGGTTCGTCGTCGCAATCTCATTGCTGCCGATGCGTTCCCATTCACTACCCCGACTGGCGCGATTTACGACAGCGGTAATTACCAAGAAGCACTTGATTTGGCACTGGCCGAAGCCGACTACGAAGGTCTGCGGGCGGAGCAGGCCGCTCGTCGTGCCGCTGGGGATCCTGTCCAACTCGGGATTGGCGTGTCGGTCTACGTCGAGATCACTGCAGGTCCCGCAGGTAGCCACGGCGAATTCGCCAAAGTTGTGCTTGGTAAGAACGGCGGGCTCACGGTGTACACCGGCTCTTCGTCGCATGGTCAGGGCCACAACACGGCGTGGGCGATGCTGGCGAGCGATCTCACAGGAATCCCAATGGATGCCATCGAAGTTGTTGCCGGCGATACCGATCGTGTTGCCGAAGGTATGGGCACGATGGGTTCTCGTTCGTTGCAGCTGGGTGGTTCAGCGGTCTGGACCGCAACCGGTCAGGTTGTCGACAGGGCTCGCCAGGTCGCTGCGGAGCTCCTTGAAGCCAACGTTGCCGATATCGAACTTGATGCCGATCGTGGTGTCTTCCACGTAGCTGGGACCCCAAGCGTGTCGAAGACATGGGCCGAAGTGGGAACTGCGGGCGACATCGTCGATCCCATTGGGGCCGGAGCGACTGGGCTGCCCATCGAAGCATCGCTCACCTTCAGTGCTGAGAATGCAACGTTCCCGTTTGGTGCTCATGTCGCTGAGGTCGAAGTCGATACCGAAACCGGCAAGGTCACGTTGCGACGCATCGTCACCTGCGACGATGCAGGCCGCATCTTGAATCCGCTCATCGTTGAAGGTCAGCGTCATGGCGGCATCGCCCAAGGTGTCGGTCAGGCGCTGTTCGAACACATGATGTACGACGAAGACGGCAATCCGCAGACCTCAAACTTCGCCGATTACGCGTTTGGTTCAGCGGCAGAGTTCCCGAGTTTTGACCTCGTTCCGCTCGAGACTCCTTCGCCAGTGAATCCGCTCGGCGCAAAGGGCATCGGCGAATCCGGTGCAATCGGCGGCACACCTGCGGTGCAAAGCGCGGTTATCGATGCGCTCTCGCCGTTTGGTGTTACGCATCTCGATATGCCGTACACGGCCGAACGCGTATGGCGTGCGGTCACCGGACTCTGAGCTGAATCTCACACAATGACCCAACCGATCAATTCAAAACCACGTGAAGTTCCTGCGACCAAACAACGCTGGCAAAGTTCGGCGAAGTGGACACTGGTTGCGTCGGTTGGGGTCACCGTGGGGATGTTTCTGGTTTTCTATTTGTTGTTCCTGAGGGGCTAAGCGAGCCGTGACTATTGAGATCCGCAAAGCAAGTTCCCGAGGCGAAACGCAGATCGGGTGGCTCGACTCGAAACACAGTTTTAGTTTCGGTTCGTACGTTGATCATTCGAACACTGGTCACGGGCTCCTGCTCGTAAGTAACGACGACCGAGTCGCGCCAGCAACGGGTTTCGGCACACACGGACATGCCGATATGGAAATCATCACGTGGGTGCTATCGGGTGAAGTCGAGCATGCCGACACTCTCGGCAATCACGGCATCATTCGTCCGGGACTCGCGCAACGAATGTCTGCAGGAACCGGCATTCGTCATTCCGAGCACAATCCCAGCCCTGATGTCGAGGCCCATTTCGTGCAGATGTGGGTGCTGCCCGATACGAAGGGCATTGAACCCGGCTATGAACAGCAGGAGGTCGGCCACTTGTTGGACCTAGGTGGGCTGGTTGCAGTTGCCGGCGGTCCCGACAGTGGTGCGGTCATCGCGATCAATCAGCGCGATGCGGTGATGTATGCCGGACGGCTGAAGTCGGGGGAGTCGGTGTCGATCCCGGTTGCTCCTCACATCCATGTTTTCGTGGCGCTTGGTTCAGCAACGCTGAACGAGTCGGAAGCTCTCGGCGAAGGCGATGCCGTGCGCTTGACCGGTGAAGGCGCCCACACTGTCACGGCGGGCTCTGATGGCGCCGAACTCATTGTGTGGGCCACGGCCTGACCTTCGCTTCGAACCTTCAAGGCGCTCACCGGTAGCCTGACCCTCGTGAGTTTCGCAACCCCCACATCTGTTTCTGATGTCGAGTCCGGTTTGGCCGCGAACGGCTACCTGGCCGACGAGGGTCTTGCGACGGCAATCTTTCTCGCGTTGTCGATGGGTCGGCCGCTGTTGCTCGAGGGCGAACCCGGTGTCGGAAAGACCGAAGTGGCGAAGTCGCTGAGTGCTCTCACAGGTGGCGAACTCCTCCGTCTTCAGTGCTACGAAGGCCTCGACGCATCGCAATCGCTGTACGAGTGGGATTACCCGCGTCAGTTGCTTCACCTTCGCGCTGCCGAAGCAGCGGGAACTATTAGTTCTGATGTGGCTGCAGTCGAGAACGAGCTCTACAGCGAACGTTTCCTCGTGCGCCGTCCTCTGCTTGATGCAATCTCTGACCGCCACGCTGTTGCGCCGGTGCTTCTCATCGACGAGCTCGACCGTGCCGATGATGAATTCGAAGCATTTCTCCTCGAAGTGCTCGCCGATAATGCGGTGACGATCCCCGAACTCGGAACGTTTCGCGCAGTAGTTCCGCCGATTGTGATCATTACCTCCAACCGAACCCGTGATGTCCACGACGCTCTGAAGCGCCGCTGTTTGTATCACTGGGTCGAACATCCCGACCTTGAACGCGAGATCGCGATTGTTCAGTCGCGAGTTCCGGGGGCAAGCGAGCTTCTTACTCGTCAGGTATCGCGCTTAGTAGCTGAGTTGCGAACGATTGGTTTGTTTAAGCCACCTGGTGTTGCCGAGACCATCGATTGGGTCATGGCGCTTTCGGCCTTAGGTCGAACCGAACTCAATTCGGCATCTGTCGACGCGTCACTTGGTGCGGTTGTGAAATATCGCGAAGATGCGGAGCGAGTGCGCGCTCACGGAATCGACGTGCTGGTCGATTCGGCCACGACGCCCACGAAATGACCGCAATGGGCGACCAAGGACTACTGGGCCTGGTCGAACTGCTCCGAACCGCCGGACTCTCGGTTCCCGTCGGAAACCTCGTTTCGTTCGTTGAGGCGGTGGGAATTGCTGGTAGCGATCTGCGCTCGATCTATTGGTGCGGACGATCGACATTGACGCATTCACCAATGGATATTGATCTGTACGACGGTGTCTACCGGCATTGGATTCTTGGTACGGAAATTGGAGTAACCGAGATGGTCGCCTCTCTCCCCGAATCCCTCGTTGTTGACGACGACGGAGTGACGAATGGTGAGCAGCCAGAGTCGGCCGATGTCGAGACTGACGACAGCACCGTTCTTCGGTTCAGCCGAACCGAAACGCTTCGTTCGATGGACTTTGCCGAACTCGATACCGAGGAGCGTTCCGAGGTCGATCGACTGATTGCCGACATGCGTCTTAACGCAATGACTCGACGTTCGCGTCGACGCCGACCGTCCAAGCGAGCCACAGGCGTACCTGACCTTCGTCGCACCGTGCGCGAGTCCCTTCGAACGGGTGGCGAACCCATCAAGCGACGAACATTGCAACGAACACGAGTTGCTCGCCGAGTTGTCATTATCGCGGACATCAGTGGCTCGATGGCTTCTTACAGCCGTTCACTCATTCGGTATGCGCATGCAGCGGTTTCGGCCCGAAGTCAGGTGGAAGCGTTTGCGCTGGGCACACGGCTCACTCGACTTACGCGGGAACTCGATACGCGAGATCCCGATAAAGCACTTCAGCGCGCGTCTGCTTCGGTTGCCGATTGGTCGGGCGGTACCCGAATAGGTGAGGGTCTCCGGCAATTCAATGACGAGTGGGGCACAAAAGGGATGGCGCGCGGCTCGATTGTTGTCATCCTTTCTGATGGCTGGGACCGCGGCGAACCCGAGCAATTGGGGAGTGAGATGGCTCGGCTTTCTCGGGTCGCTCATCGGATTATTTGGGTCAATCCGCTGAAGGCCTCCGACGGCTACGCCCCGCTTGCTCGGGGAATGGCAGCCGCATTGCCGTATCTCGACGAGTTCATCGAAGGTCATTCGCTGGAATCGCTCGACCGGCTTTCATCAATTCTTTCGGGCAACAGCAGCCGGCCCGTACGATCTCACGTCAACGTCTGAGGAGGTGACCCGATGAAGGAAATCATGGATGACATCGATAGGTGGCGCCGCGCCGGTCATCGGGTTGCGCTCGCTCGAGTCGTCGACATTGAAGGTTCTGGTCCTCGTCTGCCAGGTGCGTCGATGGCTGTGGCCGATACTGGCGAAGTCGCTGGTTCGGTATCGGGTGGCTGCGTCGAAGGGGCTGTTGTTTCTGAGGCGCTCGACATTCTCGCTACTGGTGATCGTCGCGTTGTGACGTTTGGTTATAGCGATGACGAAGCATTCGCAGTTGGCCTTACCTGTGGCGGCACAATTCATCTGTTCATTGAACCGTTGGATTGGTGAACGAAATGTCCGAGTCGATCTACGAACTTTGGCGCGCTGCGGTCAACGATCATCGTCCTGTCGCCATTGCGACGATGATCGAGGGCGGCAATGTCGGTTCCAAGGTGATCGTTGGCGATGGCATCGAAATCACGGGGACCCTCGGCGATGTAGATCTCGATCGAGTCGTCATCCGCGACACGGTCGGAGAACTCGCGGGTGGCCGCAGCGGCATACGTCATTACGGCCCGCATGGCGAAGCCCGTGAAGACGCCGTCTCAATTTTCATCGAATCTTTTGCTCCGCCTCCGCACATGCTGATCTTCGGTGCCGTCGACTTCACAGGAGCACTGGTGAAGGTCGCCAAGGTCATGGGCTACCGCGTCACCGTCTGCGATGCGCGTGAAGTCTTTGCCACAAAGCGACGTTTCCCGTCGGCCGACGAAGTCGTCGTCGATTGGCCCCATCGTCACCTCGAAAAAGTTGGTGATCGGTTAGGTCAGCGCGACGCAGTGTGTGTTCTTACCCACGATCACAAATTCGATGTGCCGGCGATTCAGGCTGCACTTGCCACTGAGGTCGGATATCTCGGTGCCATGGGAAGTCGCCGAACCTGTGCCGAGCGCCTTCAACGATTGGCCGATGCTGGTGCCGACATGCAACAGGTCAACGAACGTCTGCATGCCCCGATTGGTCTTGACCTTGGCGGGCGAACGCCAGAAGAAACTGCGATTGCTATATGCGCGGAAGTCATTGCCTCGCGCACTGGTCGTGTGAGCGCGTCACTGAGCGACACAACCGGAAGTATCCACTGAGAACTGGTTGTTCCTGATCGCCAAAATGCGACCAGCGTTAGGCCAAGCCAGATTCTTCGAGCGAACGACGCACGAGAACGCGAGCAAGATGCTCGCGATACTCGGACGATGCATTGATATCGCTCTGTGCTTCGGTGCCCTCGTTGGCAAGCGCAGCCGCATCGGCGGCAGTGGCTCCGGACTTCACTGCGTCCATGACTGCGGTGGCGAGCAGTGGAGTGGAGCCCATGTTCACAAGGGCAACGCCGGTGGAACCATTGGCCCGCACGGTGGCGACACCGACAATGGCCCAGTCCTGTGCACGTCGGTTGAATTTCTGGAATGACCAACCCTGCGCATCGAGTTTCGGGATTCGGATCTCGGTAAGGAGTTCATCGGGAGCAAGGCCTGACTCGAGGAACCCAGTGAAAAACTCTGAGGCTGGGATTTCACGGGACCCGTTCGGGCCAGTAGCGACGAGCGTTCCGCCCATGGCCAAGATCACAGCGGGAAGGTCAGACGCAGGGTCGGCATGAGCAAGCGAACCGCCGAGCGTTCCGCGATGACGGACTTGGGGATCGCCGACATGACCGGCGGCATGAGAAAGAAGCGGTGCGGCGGAGGCAAGCAGCGTGCTGATCTCGAGATCGCGGTGACGAGTGAGTGCTCCGATGGCGATGTGATCGCCGGCATCGTTGATGTAGCGAAGGTCGTCGAGACGGCCGACATCAACCAGAACCGAAGGCGCCGCGAGGCGCAGCTTCATGAGCGGAAGAAGTGAGTGGCCGCCAGCAAGGAGTTTGGCTTCGTCGCCGTGTTCAGTGAGGGCAGCAATCGCGGCATCGACAGAGTCGGCGCGGACATAATCGAATGACGCGGGGATCACTTGGACGCCCCAGTTGATTCGGCGGCGCAGGCCAGCACGGATTTCACAATGTTGTGATAACCGGTGCAGCGGCAGAGATTGCCTTCAAGTCCGATGCGAACATCGGTTTCTGAAGGATTGGGGTTCTCGTCAAGAAGCGAGACAGCGGCCATGACCATGCCCGGTGTGCAGTAGCCACACTGAAGGCCGTGGT
This sequence comes from uncultured Actinomycetes bacterium, assembly GCA_937927725.1. Classification (GTDB taxonomy): domain Bacteria; phylum Actinomycetota; class Acidimicrobiia; order Acidimicrobiales; family Acidimicrobilacustridaceae; genus Acidimicrobilacustris. Next base: position 141,051 of record CALBSE010000008.1, on the reverse strand, counting down.
TCTCTTGGAAGCAACGCTGCATCGGATGCAGGGTGTCGCCGTCGGCAAGTCCCTCGATCGTGGTGACCGAAAGTCCGTCGGCCTGCGCCGCAAGCATGGTGCACGACTTTACCGACTGGCCTTCGACGTGGATGGTGCATGCGCCACATGACGAAGTGTCGCAACCGATGTTGGTGCCAGTAAGGCCCAGTTCATCGCGAAGGAAGTGAACGAGAAGGGTGCGAGGCTCAACATCGCCTGACCGCTCCACGCCATTGACCGTCACCGTGATCTGCATGTTCCCCCTCGGCGCGAACTCGCCGGAAGTGCACCGACGAACGGATCTCAGACTAGCCGAGCAAGGGAGCGATCCGGCCCTCCGGATGGTTGACTGTTGCCGTGAGTGTCCCGCAACCGCAGTTCGCCGTGGTGTTGGCAGCGGGTGCTTCCACGCGCTTTGTCAAAGGGGCGAAACAGCTCGCCAAAGTCGACGGCCAGCCTCTCGTGGCGATCGCCGTGCAAGCGGCCCTCGACGCGGGATGTTTCGCCGAGGTGATCGTCGTAGAGGGGGCAGTTCCCCTCGAGGTCGTTCTTCCCCAAGGGGCGCGAGTGATCAAGAACCCGGACTGGGCCTCGGGGCAGGCCAGCTCATTGCAGAGCGGAATTGAAGCGGCTCGGATGGCTGGGGCGGGGGCCGTGGTCGTCGGCTTGGCCGATCAACCAGGGGTGACGGCCGAGGATTGGCGGCAGATATCGCAGGCCGAGACAGAACTCCCGATCGTTGTGGCGACATACAGCGGGGTGCGGGGAAATCCCGTCCGACTAGGTGCGGAGGTCTGGAATGACCTGCCTCGCAAGGGCGATGAAGGGGCCCGGGTGCTCTTGCGAAGAAGGTCCGACCTCGTGGCGGCGGTAGCCTGCCAGGGCGACGCGTCGGACGTCGACACCGTGGAGGATCTCGACCGATGGAACTGATCAACACCTTCGATGTGAGCGTGCCGATTGAAACGGCGTGGAAGGTGCTGACCGACGTTGAGCGCATTGCTCCGTGTCTGCCCGGCGCACAACTCCAGGAAATCGAAGGCAACGAGTACCGCGGCATCGTCAAAGTCAAGGTCGGACCGATTCAGGCCCAGTACAAGGGCAAGGCCACCTTCCTCGAACGCGACGACGTCAACTTCAAAGCCGTGCTCGATGCTGCGGGCCGCGACACCCGTGGCCAAGGCAATGCGAGCGCGATCATCACTGCACAACTTGAACCCGCCGGTGAAGGTACCCACGTCACCGTGACCACTGATCTCACGGTTACTGGCAAGGTCGCACAGTTCGGTCGTGGAGTTCTGGCTGACGTCAGCGCAAAGTTGCTGACGCAGTTCGTTGACAATCTTGAGCAGACGGTTCTTGTCGATGACGTCATTGCTGCCCCCGCCGCTGAGGCGCCGGTTGCTGCACCTACTGCGGAAGCGCCTTCCGCTGCGGCATCGGAAGAAGCGCCGACAATCCGCAAAATTGATCAGCCCGAACCCGAAGCAATCAATCTGCTCGAACAGGCTGGTTCACCTGTCCTGAAGCGTGCAGTTCCGGTGCTCGGAGTCGCAATCGGTGCACTCATCGTCTACGGACTCGTCCGTCGCCGTCGTAAGTGACCACAGTGGCTGACGATCGAGCCCGGGTCGCCGAGCTGCTTGGTCGTGCGCCAATGGGAGAGTTCGAAATAGTCGTTCGGAGGAGCAATGGCGATCCCGCGGTGCTGCGTAACGCGCCGCTTCTTCCCGACGGAACGCCAATGCCCACGCTCTATTGGTTATGCGATCCGGGCGTTCGGTCAGCGATCGGAACGATTGAGTCTGATGGTGGCGTACGAAACGCCGAATCGGAACTTGGTCCTGACGTGATTGCAGAGGCGCACGCCGCGTATTCGGCCGAGCGCGAAAAGGCGATGCCCGAAAATCATGAGGGCCCGGCGCCATACGGCGGTGTAGGTGGCACCCGAGAGGGACTGAAGTGTTTGCATGCGCACTACGCAAACTGGCTTGCTGGCGCTGACGATCCCGTGGGTGAGTGGACACATGCACAGATGATCGAACGCGGATTATTACCCGCCGACGCGCCGAAGCGAGTCCAACGATGACAGCACCTGTCGCCGCTATCGACTGCGGTACGAATTCTGTTCGCCTTCTCATCACTGCCGACGGTCGGACGCAGATCGAGCGCCTCATGCGCATTACGCGACTGGGTCAGGGTGTCGACGCGACGGGACGTCTCGATCCAGACGCAATCGAGCGAACGCTCGTAGTGCTGCGCGAGTACCGAGAGGTCATCGATCGTCACGGAGCGACGCGCATCCGTATGGCGGCCACGTCCGCATCTCGTGATGCGTCGAATCGTGACGAGTTCTTCAACGCCGCGAAAGAAATTCTGGGTGTCATGCCTGAAGTGATTTCAGGCGAAGAAGAGGGTCGCCTCTCGTTCCTTGGAGCAACGGCCGATCTCGATCCAGCACTCGGGCCATTCCTTGTGTGCGATATCGGTGGGGGATCAACAGAGTTTGTGTTCGGAACCACCGAGGCTGAATCAACGATTTCGGTCGATATGGGCTGTGTGCGCATAACCGAAGCATGGCTGCATCACGATCCACCCACAGCGGAAGAACTTTCACAGGCTCTTTCCGTCATCGATATTCATCTTGATGACGTGCTGCGTGAAATTCCGCAGTTGGGTGACGCTCAGACGTTTGTTGGTCTTGCCGGAACGGTAAGCAATACGGCTTCGGTAGAGCTCGGATTGGCGGAGTACGACCGCGATCAGATCCATCACCTCGTGCTCACACGTCCAGCAGTCGAAGACGTGTTTCGAACCTTGGCCACTGAGTCGGTCGAAGAGCGCAAAGAGAACCCCGGGCTTGAGGAGCAACGGGCCGACGTCATCGTCGGAGGTCTGTGCGTTCTGGTGGCCACGATGCGGCGTTTCGGGCTCGCAGAATGCTTGGTTTCGGAGTCAGACATTCTTGACGGTCTGGCGATGTCGCTTCTTTCTGGCGACTGAACGACTCTGTCCCGTTAGCGCCACGCGTGGACCGATTGCCCGTATTGGATCGTCGCTAGGATCACGTCCCGTGACCACCTTGTTCGGACGTCGAGTGCTGCTACGTCCTCTCGTGGCAACAGATTTCCCGTCGTGGCGCGAGGTCCGACGCCGAAACAGCGAGTGGCTCACCAAGTGGGAGCCAACACGACCACCCGGCGCTCCGGATGTCATCGAGGATCGAGAGGCATTCACGATTCGCTGCAACGCTCGACAGCGTGAACGGCAATTGGGTTCGGGCTACGGCTTCGGAATTTTTGTCGACGGAGAATTCTCTGGCGAGATCAACTTGTCATCGGTGCAGCGGGGTCCGTTCCAAAGCGCAAGCATTGGCTACTGGATCGACGAGGCGCGAGCTGGATACGGCTACACGCCAGAAGCAGTCGTGGTGCTGGCGAAGTACTGCTTCGACGATCTCCATCTTCACCGACTGGAGATCGCGATTGTTCCCCGCAATAGCGCCAGCCGTCGTGTTGTCGAGAAGTTAGAACTCCGAGAAGAAGGTCTCGCCAAAGGTTTCCTTGAAATTGATGGCAACTGGGAAGACCACGTTCGTTACGGCCTCACGTTTGAAGACTGGCTCGAGCACGGACCCGCTTTGTGTGATGCGTGGCTTTCGTGACCGACCAAGCAATCGATACATCGGAACCCAAACGCGACGGTGCCTTCGTGGCCTTTCGGTATCGAAACTTCCGGTGGATGTGGAGCGCGTCGTTGCTATCAAGCAGCGGTTCATGGCTTCAGATGGTGGCGGTTCCCTACGTGATCTACACGATCACCGGAAGCGGCGCTTGGCTTGGGTTTGCTGGCTTCCTCGGTTACGCCCCAATGGTGATTACCGGACCATACGCGGGCGCAGTGGCCGACCGATTTGATCGGCGAAAGGTTCTGATCATTGGCGGGATCATCCAGGCCGCGATCACGTTCGTCCTTTGGTTCGAATGGGTGTCGGGCGTCCGAAATATCGGTTTCTTTCTCGTAATCCTCACTCTTGGCGCATTCGCCGGTGGTTTCACGGTCGCGTCGTGGCAGTCATTTGTGACGGAACTTGTGCCGCGTGAACACCTCCTCAATGCAGTGACGTTGAATTCCGCGCAGTTCAACGCTGCTCGAGCTTTCGGCCCAGCGCTTGGAGGTGTCGTGCTCGCGACACTTGGCGTGAGTTGGTGTTTCTTTATTAACGCCGTTTCGTTCCTCGCGATGGTTGGTGGGTTGCTTGTGATCTCGGTGCCACCGCTTGTACGTGCAGCGAAAGTTGGAAAGTCGCGTCCAATCGCCGAAATGCGAGACGCTCTGCGCTACGTGCGCACCGTTCCTGGCATCGTCACGTGCCTGATTGTCGTGTTCTCATTGGGCATGCTCGGTGGTCCGCTGTTCAATCTGCTCGTTGTGTTCGCGACGGACGTCTACAAAATTGGCGATGGCGCCTACGGCCTGCTCGCTGGTTGTTTGGGTACTGGAGCGATCATTGTTGCGCCGATTGTTGCCGGTGCTGGCGGCCGAGCCAGCCGCAGCCGCGTTTTAACGATCGCGATGGTCGCGTACGGTTCGGCACTTGTTGCACTTGGCGCAGCGCCAGTTGTTCTCGTCGGAGCGGCAGCATTGTTGGTCGCTGGTGCTGGCTACCTCGGAATCACCGCCAGCCTCAACACCACGGTGCAGCTGCAGGTGAAAGAGGAAATGCGGGGCCGCACAATGGCCTTGTATCTAATGGTGCTTACTGCTGCCGTTCCGTTTGGCGCACTTGTTCAGGGTTGGCTCGTCGACATCATCGGCGTGCAGAAGACCGTTGCCGGTGCAGGAGCGTTATTCCTGACAGTTTTCGTCGTGCTTCGCTTCGGGCTTAATCGACTGTCGACAATGGATGCTGTTGATCATGCATTCGGTGCTGAGGATGCGCTGCATATTGCTGAAGCGGAAGCAACCGAAGCGGCAATCGATCCGATTTAGATCTGAATCGTGTCGGGGTCTAGTCCTCGTCGAAACGTTCGTTTTCCTCGTCGAGTTCACCAAGGTGCGCCTGGCCCTGCGCACACGTACTACGTGCTGGACACCAGCGACATCCCCAACTGGGCCTCACCACCGGTGCACGTGTGCCCACCGAAAGTTCATGCAACTTTCGGATGCCGTCGGCGGTGCGAGCGACGGCCGAATGCAGAACTCCCTCGGTAATTGCTTCGGCTTGAGCGACGCCGGCATCGAGGTAGTACGAGGCAGCAAGACGGGGTGGTGTTCCGATTCGCATCGTTTCGAGAAGCGAATAGAGGCGCAGATCGTCGAGATGCGACGGAGACATCGACCCAGTCTTGAAATCGATGATGACTTTGCCAGCAGTGAGTCCATCGGCACGACCCAAGGTGAGATCAGATCGGCCGGAGATGACGATGCGGTGGTCGAGAAGTTCGAGCCGCATGCGGGCCTCGGTGACTGGCGACCAGCTGGGTTTCATCGGCGGGAAGCATTCGAGGAATGTGGCCACTCGTTCGTTGGCAAAAGCACGCAATTCGGCCCGATCGGTTTCGGAGCAGGTTGCGAGCCAGCCCGAAATTGAGTCATCGGATCGTTCGAGTCGGTCGAGTGCTTCGTCGACGAGTTCAAGTGGAACCGGTCGGCGACGCTGGTGCATCGAAAGTTCAATGGCTTTGTGAGCGATGGTGCCGCGGGCGAGGGGAGGGCTCCACTCGAAAGGAGTCTCTTTCTCGGTCAGGTGACGAAGCTCGCAGCCATGCACCATTGAGAGGTCGTGCTTATTGACGAACAGCGGTGCCTCGGGGCTGATCTCGTCTGCGAGGTCGGAAAGCGCATCTTCGAGATCGGCGCGGAGAGTGGCCTTGAGCGTGGGCGGAAACGACGGACGATCCTCGGGGGCCGCGCCAAGAAGGTCGAGGACATCTTGTTGCGCGGGGTTGAGCGGAGTCTCGGCGTCAGTCATTTCGCTGCATCGTACGGATCGGTTCGGACATCGGCGGGGACTGTCACACGCTTCGGGCATCATCGCGGCCATGGAAGCTTCTTCGCTGCGCTTCGCAGCCGCTGCCCGAACACTTGGAGAGGTGGCGCGAGCCGCGGGCTTAGTTGTGCCGGGCTTCCGAAGCCCGCCCCGTATCGACGGTGTCGATCGCACCATGAAGCGCCAACGTGATGCCGCCGGACTCGAGGCCGTCACGGTGTCGGTTCGCATCAAAGGCCGGCCTTGGGTCTCCGTGCTGGCCGACATGATCGACGGCGTCCTGGCGGCCAACAGGCTTACGGGTCCCACCGCTGGCGCCGCTCGTGCCGTCATGTGGAGTGCTGTCGAGGCCGACGTCATTCGAGGGACCGACCTCGAAGTTCCGGCCGGGCAGGGGCAGCGGCGATCGGGTCGGGTGCCGGTTGCTCCTGCCGGGCGTCGGAGTCCGCAGCCAGCAGGCGCACCGCAGGCCAAGGTGGCATAGCGCTCACGGCGTACCGCATCGGATTTGAGCGGTACCGTTGTTCGGTTCCCGCCCGGATGGCGGAATTGGCAGACGCAGGGGGCTTAAACCCCCCGGGAGGCAACTCCTTGTGGGTTCAAATCCCACTCCGGGCACGACAACGAATCAAGCGCTGAGTTCGCCTGTGGTCTGTGCCGATGTGCTGTCGGGCAATTCCGAATCAGCGTCATTTCGGCTCGGCAGAAGCGTCACGAGGGCGCACAGGAATGCTGTTGCCGCGAGCGCGCTCACTGGGTACGACGCAGCACCCCAAAGATGGGAGGGGTAGTCGACGATTCGCTTTCCGAGAACAACGAGTGCGCCGGCCGCGCTCATTGAAAGAAACGCAATCGGCGCCAGCAACGAGCGTCGGTGGTTTCGCAGCCACAAAGCGGGCACGAGGAGAACCGCTCCGATGCCGGTGCACCAAACAGCGCCGAGGACGACCCCTGCGACGAGGAGCGCTTTCGCTGGCTGTCCCTCATGGAGTGTGTCGAGCGGACGCTTTTTCCGGTCGGGCCAAAGGGCCAGAACAAAGACCGCAAGCAATGTAAACAAACCGAAGATGGTTCCGATCTTGAAGATTCGGTCAGGGGCAAACCTCAAATGCACGGTGCCCCCGTTGCCAGCGGGCAACACGAAGGCTTGACGCCAACCGTCGATCTTGAGCGAGGTGAGTTTGGTTCCATTGAGTGTTGCTTCCCAGCCCTTGTTGAAGGCTTCGTTGACGACAAGCAGTCCTTCGGCACCGGTCCCAATAGTGACGGTGCGATCGTTAGTTCCCCACTTATTGATGGCGAGCGCCCGAGGCAATTCGGAGGGTGCTCCCATCGTGGGTGAGTTGCCAAGAACAAGCTGGTCAATAGTGCCGAGTGACGTTCCGCTCGATGTGTCAAGGAGAGCGGTGCCTGCGCTGAGCGCGAGTCGGTCGTCGCTACAGGGCGTCAGAGTGAAGGGAGTGCCATCAATGAGAGCGCCCGCCGAAGTGGTGATGGAATACGACACTGAAGTCGAACCGAGAGCGACGCTTGGTCCAGCGCCGCAGGTCGCCACGTAGGGCGCTGAGCGATCGACAGGACCGGGGTAAAGGTCGGTAACCGCTGAAACATCGATGGAGCCAAAGCCAATCACGCGCGAGGAGATGTTGTCGGCGAGTGGGATCGGCGCGTAGGTAAGGCGGATGCTCAGAGAATCGGTCGTGACCGGTTCGAAGCTGACGATGCCATCGGCATTTACGGGAGCACGACGTGCATCGGCACCGGCGTAGAGAATGACTTCGCGGGGCATTGCTTCACCTGTGTCGCGGACCAGTACGAGTGACGAAATTGTTCTCGGCTCAGTCCATTTCATATCGATGAGTGCGCTGCCGCCGGCTTCGGTGATGTCATTTCCGCTGCGCCAATGGGTGGTGCTGTCTCGATCAACGAGGTTGCGGGGGCCCGCTTTTGGATTCTCGCCCCAGGTGGAATCGGCAGTGATCGAAAAGTTTGGCGTGGTACCAAGCCAGCGAAGAAGATGCTGACCCTTTGTTGCGGAAGCAGAAGCAAAGAGCGTGAACGTCCCGTCTTTCGGAACCGTAAATGCGCGTGCGATCTGTGGTTCAGAGTTCAGCGAAACGATGGGCGAGGTCGCCGGACGGTTGCGCGTGAATACCCACGCGGGGTCGGGAGTTCCCGGAGTTGAGAATTGGCTCGTGAGTTGACTGGGCACGACTAGTCGGGGACTGACGGGGGTTCCTGGAAGAGCCAGTTCGCGAATCCCGATGACGTCGTCGACCGCGAAATAGGAACTGCGGGCGATGGAAACCTTTACTGACTTCGTCACGCCGGGAATGATGTTGAGCGATTGCTTGGCTTGAATCGGCAGCAGTGTGGTGGTTGCTTTTCCGGCGTCTGTCTGGACGGTGACATCAATTGGAGACAGCGTGGCGTACGGGCCGATGTAGAGCGCAACATTGAGTTGATTGATTGCTGTCGGCGTTGTGAATTCGACGTCGACAAATGGATCAACCGTTCCCCAAGCATCGAATCCGTTGACTTGGTCGCGGTGGGGAACCCACCATGTGTTCGAATCGCCGTCGAGGATATTTGCGGGATCGAATGCGGGGATATCAGCCGAGAACATTCCGGGGCCGACACTTGAGGCGGTAACAGACGTGAAGCCGTCGAGGTTTTGGTAGGTGCGACTCGCCGGATCTTGTCCGGCGGGAACGACGTCGTTCGTTGAATCGTGGATGTAGCTCTTGTTGTTGCGATTGAGTCCGTAGTCGATGGTTGAGGCTTGATTGCCGTCGGTGATGATCCACTGTGATGGCACAAGCGGCGATGGGGTGCGATCTCGAGTGAGGAGATACGGGCGATCGCCGAAGACGGCCTTAGGGATCGCAAGTGTCGATGCGATGTCTCCGCTCAACCATGTTGTTGAAGATGCTGCATACGTTGTCGCGACGGCACCACCGGGCACCGAGTAAATGTCCACTTGTTGGAGGTCGCCGAAGCCGTACCCGCGATTCCCAAACGCGGCAGTGACTGTAAATCCGCTCGCTGTCATGGCATTACGAACTGTCTCGGGCGGGGGAGCGCCATTTGCTTCTGACCGTTGATCGTTTGGAACGACAACCGATGTAAATCCACCTCGTCGGAGGTACTCCATCAGTCCAGTGTCTCCGCCTCGTTCGATGGCGGACTCGGTGGCATCGAGATACTCCACGACGTCGAGCCCGCCAAGTGGGGCCTGACTTCGTGTCGCCCACGTGATATCGGAACCCCATTCAATTGGTATCTGAGCGGTAAAGCCCCAGTCGAAATCGGCATCGGGAATGCCGGGAAGGACCAGAGTGCGGCCTCGTGAGTTTTGCGACAACCAAGCATTCGCGTCGACCCATGCTTTGGGAATCTCCGAAGTGCCGGGACCACGAGTAAGGGAGTTTCGCCAAAGTGGCCAAGAAGCAAGCGCAAGAACGATGAGCACGATCGCGGCGAGGCTCCGCTTCAAGATCGCTTGATTTCGGAGGAAACTGTTTTCGAGTAGGCCTGCTAAGACGTGAGCGATGCCGAAAGCAAGTGGAAGAGCGATGTAGGGCTGGAATTTGTAGACATTGCGGAATGCATTGAGAGAGCCTTCAAGCAACGATCGGTACTGCGTCGTCGCAGGACTGCCAAAGAGCCCGCCGAAACCGCCGCCAACGGCGGCGACACCCAGCAAGAAACTCGTGACGAGGAACGTTCGTTCAGGGAGTTTTCGACGTGCCAAACCGGTGATTCCGGCGGCCGCGACAATTGAGGTCGCAAGAATTGGGGCTGAACGAAGTGTGAGGGCGAAACCAGAAGGATTGGTTCCCCCTGGTAATCGGGACACCCAGTCGGCTGTTCCTCGGAGCACCTCGAAAATCGATGTTGGACCTGTTGTTGCCTTGACCGACTCGGTGTACTGCAAAACATCGGGACCAAATTTGCCGAAAAGGTAAAGGCCCACAAGCCACCACATTGTTGCCATTGGGACGGCGAGAATCCACCAGCGCAAGAGGCTTGCTCGGCGGGGTCCTCGGGCGCGAGTGAGGAGGTAGAGCAAGGGAAGCGGTAGGACCGCGATTACGACAGCGGCGTTTGCTCCACCCATGAGTGCGATAGCGACCGCCGATTTTGCCGCCGCCTTTCGGGTCGAGCCTTCTTTCGAAGCACGCACGAGTGGCAACAACGCCCATGGAAGAAATACCGCCCCCATGGCAAAAGGAGATTGCCAACCGACGCGGGAGAGGATGACCGGTGAAATCGCGTAGGCAAGTCCTGCGGCGATGCGTGTGGAGGGTCGGCCGATTTTGAACGCATCAGCGAGTCGAACGAATCCCCACAGCGCTAGTGAAACAAAGAAATAGATGAAAAGTCGTTCGGTGATCCACGGCGGAATGTGCAGTGACCTCGCGAGTCCGAACCAAAGGTCAAAAGGGAACCAATAGCCGTTCTGCTGAAACTGAACAGCACCCAAATCCCAGTACGGATTCCACAAATCGAATCCGCGCGCGGCCATCGTGAAAGGATCGAGGATTCGATCAAGGCGTGTGAGGTACACAATCTCGCCGAATCGCTGGAGGAACGCTCCGATGAGGATCGGGAGCGTTGCGAAAGCGATCCACGTTGTCGGAGTCGGTGAATCAGCTGAAGTTTCGTCCGCAACTTTTCGAGCGGTGTCGGTGGGTGAAGTCATGTTGTTTGGACTGAAGGCCTCATCATCGCCCACGGGTCGTTGTCGAAATCACTGACTCGAACAGATCCACCGCTCGATCCCACGTGAATGTTGCTGCTCTGGCCTTTGCTGCTATCGACATCTCGATTCGGCGATCGGTCGATGAAGTGAGTGAGATCCACTGTGAGACAAAGTCATTGTCGGTTTCTGCCAGATATCCCGAGACTCCGTTCTCGACGGAGTCTCGAACTCCGGCAACGTTGAAAGCGATTGTCGGAACTGAAGCCGCTGCTGCTTCCATCACCACGGTGCCCCAGCCTTCGTGGTGTGCAGGATGAATCAACAGCCAAGCCTGGGAGAGTTCGGTTCGCTTGCGGTCTTCATCCACCCATCCAGTGAACTCCACATCAGGACCAGCCAGAGCGCGGAGGTTGCCGAGTTCAGGGCCGTCGCCAACGATGACGAGCTTGCCGCCGGTCGCAGGCCGGACGGAGTTCCACATTTTGAGGGCGAGTTCCACTCGTTTGTGGGGGACGAGGCGACTGAGCACGAGAAACCTCGGCTCTTCCGAAGGTGCGGGTTCAAGCGGTTCGAAATCCAGCCCCATCTCGATGGTCGTGACGTTTTCTGGGTTGATGCCGAGGTTGGCCAATCCATCTGTTGTCGACGGCGAAACTGAAACGAACGGTGTCCGGCGATACACGCGAGGCATGAGTCGACCTTCGAGCCAACGCCCGATCGCAGCGATTGGCTCGGGAAATTGCATTCCCCATTGTTCGGTGTGGATGTGATGAACCAAGCCGATGACAGGGGTTCGTTGCCACAATGGTGCGAAGTAGGGGAGGCCGTTTTCGACGTCGACGACAACGTCGCTGCCTTTGGCGCGGCGGAAAAACGCGAAGGGAGCGCGCAAGTACTGCGTGTAGTTGCCGCCGATTCTGGTGCTGCGGTACGTGTGTTCCCCCGACGGTCCCCCGTGGAGCAACTGAACCTCGTGACCCCGTTCAGCGAGCCTTGAAGCGAGTTGATCGATGACGACTTCGGATCCACCAGCTTGTGGATGGGCGGTGTCACGCCACGCGAGAAAAACAATCCGCACGTTTCAGTCGAGTCTCTAGTGATCGGGCGAGGAAGTGATCGGTGCGGGAACCGGAAGCCCGCACCGGGAGGCGAGAGCTTGCACGCGAGAAGCACGGGTGCGAACGCGAATCGGGATGAGGTCAACTGCTGTGCGGAGGGAATCGCGCACGGGGCGAACTGCTGAGTGGTCACTAGCGACCCACGTAACGGGAACTTCATCGATTGAATACCCGAGAGCAACTCCGAGACGCAATATCTCAGGATCGAACGCGAACCGATTATTTACCGAAAGCGTAAAAAGTAGACGGGCGACATCGCCGCGGAATGCCTTGAATCCGCACTGCGAGTCGTGAATGTGGAGGTCAGTCGCCACGCGCATGAGTTGGTTGAATGAGCGACCCATGAGTGTCCGCAGTGGATTCGATCGTTTCACGACAGAGCCAGGCACACTTCGCGAACCGATCACGATGTCGAACGAAGAGAGTCGGTGAAGAAATTCATGGACGTGTTCAAGGGAAGTTGAGAGGTCCGCGTCCATGAAGAGGACTGCATCGGCAGATGAGCGTGCAACGCCGGCCCGCAGTGCGGCTCCCTTGCCGAGATTTTTTGGGAGACGGACGATCTCGACCCGATCATCACCCCGGGTGAGGTGTTCTGCGAGTCCTGCAGTGTCGTCCGTGCTGCCATCGTCGACAAGGATGATTTCCGTATGAGCGTCTGCAAAGTACTTCGTAAGTTCAGCGAGCGTGTTGGGCAATGCTCGAGCTTCGTTAAACATCGGGATGATGATGCTTCGCTCGGCCCCCACCCTTTCGAGTGTAAGTGATTTCTCATGGAGGATTAGAGGGCTCCGTGGTGAAAACGACTCCAGCGGTGAGGGCCTCTACTTTTGAGCAGGCTTGGCGGTGACAAGGATCGAGTGGTGGACGACATTGAAACGGTCGGTCTCGACTACCTGAAATTCTTTCGCGATGGCACGTTCGAGCTGCTCAGAGGTGCGTGGATGGTGCCCAGCATCGAGTTTCCAGAAGACACGGGAGAACCAGCGGCGCCTGCGCCAAACACCGTCAAGAAAAATGAATGAACCACCAGGCTTCAAAACACGACGAGCTTCGGCAAGCGATACCGGCCAGATGGAATCATCAAGGTGGTGTGAAACGCACTGCATCAACACCACATCCGCACTGTTGTCGGGGAGTGGGAGTGCCGCTGCATCGCCCACAAGTCGTTCAATCGGTTTGTCTGTTGGTTCGACTTCAAGGACTCGAGCGTCGGGATCGATGCTGTAGTACGTCCATCCTGCGGGCCACATAGATCGACTACGCGCAGTTCCGCCGCCGATGTCCACCACAGTGCCAAGCGACATTGTTGCGAAGGTGCCTGCAGCGACCGGGGCTAGATGCGCTTCGACACGACTCCGACCCAAGAGTCGTGTCTGGATGTCGTTTACTGTGGGATGAGAGACGACTCTTCCGATTGCATCCCGAAATGACATTCGCTGAGGATACCGTCGCAAATCCACTACTCTCGACCGTGCTTTCACTGTGGTGAATGCACGAGGATTCGGGGCAGAGTTCACCATGGGAGATCAATCAGTCGACTACCGGCGAGGCCTGCCCACAAAGCTGCTCTCAGTTGCGACGTCGATTGTGCCCAAATCCGCATTTCATCCCGTTGTTGCTCGCCTTCATCTTCGAGCTGAGCCCGAGATGCGAGGCATCATCGATCGCTGCGACCCCTCTGGCACAGCGATTGACGTTGGCACCTGGTACGGGCCATGGACGTATTGGCTTTCAAAGCGTGTTCGCGATGTTCAGTCATTTGAGCCGAACCCGGCAGTCGCGGCAGTTCTCCGTCGGGGGGTTGCTTCAAACGTGACAGTGCACGAATTCGCAGTCTCCGATGTTGAGGGCACTGCCGAACTGGTTCTTCAAGATCTCAGTGTCGGATCCGAAGGGACAGCATCGATTGTTCCTGGTGTCGAGGGGGCAGGTTCCCATTCCGTGCGAACAAAGCGCATCGACGAAATGGGTTTCACCGATGTCCGTTTCATCAAGATCGATGTTGAGGGCCACGAGGACGCAGTTATCAAGGGCGCGCTGCAAACGATCCAACGAGACTACCCTGTGCTCTTCGTTGAACTTGAAGAGCGCATGACAGATATCAACGGAACAATCTCAACAATGGCCAATCTTGGCTACGAAGCTCGCTTCGTGATGAACGATGCGTGGACCTCGTCGTCGTCCGTCGACCTCGCCGCTTGGCAACGAGAGTTCACTCGAACGCATCAGACTCAGAGTTATTTGCAAACCGTCGTCAAGGGCAACGGGTACGTGAACGATGTCGCGTTTGTTCACCCCAAAAGCACCTGGGCGCCTTGGGACTGAACACGCGAGTACTTCGTCTTGGCGCGAATGGTTAGTTGATCAGCGGATCGCGAGGAAGTCCCAGAATGCGCTCGCCGATTTGGTTGCGCTTGATTTCTGAGGTTCCACCGGCGATGGCAAGCGCGCGGTGCATGAGTTGCAACGTGCCGCCCATGAAGCCTTCGTCCTCGATGTACACGCCAACGGGGCCAGCGAGTTCAAAGAGAATCGCCGCGGCTTCCTCGGCGTTCTCCGAAAGGAGGAGCTTGGTGACGGCGCCTTCTGGGCCGGGTTCACCGCCGGCAACGGCTCGCTGCGCGCTGCGCACGTTGAGGGTTTCGGCCGCTTGCGATCGAGCAGTGGCACGACCGATCCGACCAGCGCCGCCGGAGAGTCGATCGGGATGTGCATCAAATGGCGCAAGGAACGATGCCGGAGGAATAACCATCGCGCCGTCGCCACTGCCGATGCTCACACTTTCATTTCCAAGGGTTCCGCGAGCAACGGTCCAACCGCCGTCGACGGGGCCTACTACATCGTCATCGGGAACGAAGACATCGTTGAAGAAGACCTCGTTGAATTCAGCGCCACCGTTGACCATGCGCAGCGGGCGAATCTCGACACCTTCGGCGTGCATGTCGACGACCATGCACGTGATGCCCTGATGCTTCGGCACATCCGGGTTAGTGCGAACGGTGATGAGGCCAAACGACGCGAGGTGTGCGCCTGTGGTCCAAACCTTCTGGCCATTGATGAGCCATCCACCATCAACGCGTGTGGCCTTGGTCTTCACACCAGCAGCATCGGAACCGGCGTCGGGCTCGCTGAAGAGCTGACACCAGATGAGTTCCTGATTAAGGGCAGGCATGATCCAGCGGGCGAGTTGGTCGTCATTGGAATGCTGGGTGAGTGTGAGGATGACCCATCCAGTGATTTGGTAACTGGGTCGTTTCACTCCCGCACGATTGAATTCTTCTTCGATGACGAGCTGCTCAATCGCACTTGCGGCGCGGCCCCATGGCTTGGGCCAGTGCGGAACGGCGTAGCCCGAGGCAACGAGAGCGCGAACGCGTTTATTGCCGTCGAGATCCTTGACTGCTTCGATGGCAGCGCGTGCTTCGGCGCGAAATGCTTCAGCTTCAGGTGGAAGCTCAACCGCGCGCACAATTTTCACGTCTTTGCGAAGAAGGTTTGTGACGTCAACTGCCGCTGCTTCCGCGTCGACGAGTGCCTCAATTGCGAGTGCACGTCGCAGATAGAGATGGGCATCGTGTTCCCACGTGAAACCGATTCCACCGTGGACCTGAATATTGAGCTGGGCATTCCGATCACCAGCATGGGCGGCGGTGGCTGCTGCCATCGCCGCGGCATACGAGAACTGCTCGCCTCCGGCCGAAGCAGCACGAGCTGCGTCCCAGACCTCGGCGGTTGCGATTTCGGTTTCGACGAGCATGTTGGCGCAGTGATGCTTCACCGCTTGGAACATGGCGATCGCTCGGCCGAACTGCTGACGCTCGCGGGCGTAGTCGGCGGCCATATCGGTGGTTGCGCGCGCCACACCAGTTGCTTCGGCGGCAAGAAGGAGGCGCGCGTAATCAAGAAGGGCCTGAGCGCCGCCCGGGATGATGATCGCTTCAGCGCCATCGAAGGTGACCTGTGCGCTACGACGGGTGGGGTCGAGATTGGTCATCGTGCGGATGTCGACGCCCTTTGCCGTTGCATCAACGATCGCGAGATCATCGCCGACCGTCACCACAATGAGGTTTGCAAGTGTTGCGCTGAGGACGCTGCGTGCAGTGCCGGTGATGGTGTTCGACGTTGCAGAGAGAGGATCGCCGAACCCGATGCCGGCAACGACGCTTCCGTCTGCGAGTCCCGGAAGAAGTCGAGCTGCGATATCACCGGGTGCTTCTGCGGCGAGAGCGGCACTGGCAATGACAGTGGAAACGAACGGACCTGGAGCAAGTCCCGCGCCCATCTGTTCGACAACAACAACAAGTTCAGGCATTCCAAACCCGGAGCCGCCGCATTCTTCGGGAATGTGCAGGCCCAACCATCCGAGTTCTGCAAGGGCAGACCAGAAAGAGGGCATGGCCTCGACCTTGGCTTCGAGGAGTTCTCGAGCCGCGCCTCGTGAATTGTGGCGTTCGAGGAAATCCGCGGTGACGTCAGCCAGTGTGCGGTGGTCTTCGGTGATGGCGATCGACATTCGGGTGCGCTCCAAAGAGGGAAGTGTGACTGCGGCAGCGTATCCACCCACCAGCAACCGCACCTATGTGGGCGAGCGGTCAGAATGGCGAGATGAAGACCGATGCAATCATCAATGGCAACTTGGCCGAGGCAGCAACCGCAATACGGCAGGCCGAGGACGCCGGTTTCGATGGAGCGGTTTCGGTTGAGATCTCCCACGACCCGTTTCTGCCGCTGGCTTTGGGGGCTGCTGCGACCGAGCGAGTCGATCTCATCACCGGTATTGCGGTGGCGTTTGCCCGAAATCCCATGAACGCGGCGGTCATCGCCAACGACATCAACCGCCTTTCCAATGGCCGTTTCATTCTCGGGCTTGGCAGCCAGATCAAACCCCACATCACCAAGCGGTTCTCGATGCCATGGTCGGACCCCGCTGCTCGAATGCGTGAGTTCGTTCTTGCCATTCGTGCAATCTGGGAATCATGGAACGGAGGGACGCCACTTGAGTTCCGCGGTGAGTACTACCGACACACATTGATGACGCCGATGTTTAACCAGGGGCCGAGCGAATGTGGTGACCCGCGCATCTTTGTGGCTGCGGTTGGGCCGGCTATGACCAGCGTTGCCGGCGAGGTCGCCGACGGACTCATGGCTCATGGGTTCACGACCCCGAGCTATTTGCGGGATGTCACGCTGGTGAATCTCGCGAAAGGGCTTGAACGCTCAAACCGTTCGCGCCGCGATATTGAAGTGACGATTCCAATCATGTCGGCGGTTGGTCGCGACGATGCTGAAGTTGCTCCGAAACTCGCAGCTGTTCGCCAGCAGCTCGCTTTTTACGGATCGACGCCCGCCTATCGCGGCGTACTTGAGCATCACGGCTGGGGTGAAGTTGGTGACGAACTCAATCGTCTTTCGAAGCAAGGCGAGTGGGTCGCGATGGGGGATCTCATCACCGATGAAATGCTTCGAGAGTTCGCGGTCGTTGGTGACCTTGAATCGGTCAGCGCCGAGATCAAACAGAAATTTGGTGGCGTCGTCGATCGAGTGCAGATGGGGCTCAGCGATGCGCCGCTCAACCTTCGATAGCGCCATCTGGGTAACGAGCTACTGAGATCGACTGATTGTTACGTCTCGAGCGGCAGCAGTTCGTCGGCGAGTGAGCCGAGCTCGGCATCGGGATCGGTATCGCCCACGAGGGGGATGATCACGAACTTCGAAGCTCCGGCGTCGATGAACTCTTTTAGTAGTGACGGAAGTGCGTCACGGGTTGGAATGACCGAGCGAGGGTCAAGTCCGGGACGTCGACGTTCGATGACATCGACAAATCGTTGAGGTAGCGGGCCGTCCGAATAAGAAATGAGTGCCCCGTAATGCTCAGGGTCCATCGTTCGACAGGCCTCGTTTGCAGCCGCTTCAATCACGGGAATCGATTCCGCAACGTCGGCTGGTGAGCAGAACGACGGCAACCAACCGTCGCCAACTCGACCCACTCGTCGAAGTTCGCTTGGAGCGATTCCGCCGAGCCACACATCGAGTCGTTCCTGTGTGGGGCGTGGCAACACCTGCACATCTTCAACAGAGAAGAACTCTCCGTGATGAGAAATGACCTCGCCTGTCCAACACGCGCGCATGAGCGCTAGCGCTTCGTCATGGCGCCGACCTCGTTCTGTCCGCTCAACCCCAAACGCGCGTTGTTCAGGCGGATCGACGGCACCGAGACCGACCGCGGGAAGAAAGCGACCGCCGGAGAGCACATCAAGCGTGGCCATTTCCTTGGCCAGGATGACGGGGTTGCGGCCCGGAAGGACAAGTACTGAGGTGCCGAGCTTCATTCGAGACGTGCGTCCAGCAGCAATGGCGAGGGCGATCATGGGGTCGGGCGTCTCGGCCCCGATTCGCTCTGACATCCAGAGCGAATCGAATCCGAGTTCTTCGCAACGATCAACGATTGAAGTGAAGCGATTGGGGTCTGCTGCTCCGGACAGGGTGCCGAGGCCAATCCCCACTCGTACTTTCATGGCGCCGCTCATTTGTCGATCCTTGCACTTCCCTCTCAAAGGATGCGGGTTCGAGTGGAAGCGACCTCGGTGGGGAGGCCCGGCCGCGTACAGTCGTAGTCCTTGAACGCCCCCCGTTTCTCTTTCCTGCGTCGTGCGCGTCGCACTGCGGTTCTCGTGGTGTCAATCGCGGTTCTCGGCGTGGCGGGTTGCTCTGGGGCGAAGACAACGCCGACGGCAACGACGGAGTCCACTGCCACAACGGTTGCTGCCAATTCGGGGCCGGTAGCGGGTGGCACCCTCGATATTGCGGTAGCAGCCGCCCCCGCCAAGTGGTCGCCGAATTCAGGGCCGTGGACGACCGACGAACTTCAAGCAGCGCGAGCGATCTACGACCGCTTGATGGTGCGTGATTCAAATGATCAACCAGTTCCGGAATTGCTGGCGAAGCTGACTCCAAATTCGACGTTTACCTCGTGGACCCTGACGGTTCGCAGCGGGATTGCGTTCAGCAATGGTTCTCCACTGACTGCTGAGACTGTTGCGTTCAATCTGCGCGCCCAGCAATTGGATTCTTCAAATGTCGAGCTCTTAGCCCCGATCGCTTCGATTACGGCTCCAGATGCTCAGACTGTCGTTGTATCGATGTTTACGCCCTGGTCGACGTTCCCTGAAGCACTCACCACGCGTGTCGGGACGATTGCTGCTCCAACCACGCTTCTTGGTTTCGATGAACATCCAATTGGCACCGGCCCGTTCATGTGGTCCGGCGTCGATGAAGCGGGAATCACGATCCTCGTCAAGAACCCGACGTACTGGAAGAAGGGATTGCCGCATCTTGATGCCGTGCGATTCCTTCCAATTCCCGATGCCGCCGATCGAGTGACCGCCGCCATCGAAGGCAAAGTTGGAATGGTGGCGGTCGACGAACCTCGGCAGTTGCAAAGACTCGAAACCGTTCAGAATCGTGACGACAAGATCACGATTCACGATGATCGCAATGCGGAACGACCAAAGGTGAATGTTGCCTTCGAAACTGGTCGTGCCCCGTTTGATCGGATTACCGCGCGCCGTGCCGTTGCTCTTGCGACCGACCGAGCAGAAATTCTTTCCAAAGCGTTCGTTGGGCAGGGTTCGATCGCTCGGGGAATGGTGAGCGATACCTCTCCTTGGTTTGTAGATCACTCCACCCCCGCTCGCGATGTTGAGCGGGCAAAGAAGCAGGTCGAGGAGTACACGAAGGAAACGGGACTTCCACTGACCTTTCATCTTCTCGTTGCGCCCGGAACGACGCTTGAACGTGTGGCCTCGCTCTGGCGTTTGCAACTTCAAGAGGCAGGAATCGACATGGTGATCGACTTAGTCGAGCCGTCGATGCTTTCCCTTGCTTCGGTCCTCGGGCAGTTCCAAGCGATCCTGCAGATCGGCTTCGATTCCTCGCATCCCGATGCGTACGAGCCGCTTTTTCGTGGAATCCCTGCCGAGCAAGCGGTGATCAGCGGCAATACGACTCGTTACATCAACCCGTTGGTTACAAAAGCATTTGCCGACGCTCGCTCCACCGCCGACGTGACCCGTCAGGTCGACGATTACGGGACGATTCAAGAGCAAGTCACGATCGATCTTCCGTATTTGTTCCTCGTTCAAATCCGCGAGGTGGTCGTGACCACGCCGAAGTTGCGTGACGTTACAAACTGGTCCAGCGGTTCAGGTGCAGATGGACTCGGCCAAGACAACGCAACGGTGTCGCTGGCGCAACTTTGGTTGGCCCGCTGAATTACGCGTTGAGTGCAGTACCTGCGAACGGGGAAGGGTCACCGTTGGCGGGAATCTCTGGAACGCTCCAGTCCATGCGGGCGGACAGGTTCGCTGCGACAGCGGCCCATTCGGCTGGGTTCCAGCCCTGAGCGGAAGCTTCAACCTGATGGGCCTGGTTGATGTGGACGAACGCCGGAAGCGCTTCGAGACCAAAGGCTTTCACTGCGCTCCGGTCAGGATCAGCGAACACGAGAATCTCTGAAGCAAGGGGGCCCACGTAGTCGCGGGTCTCGTCCACCGAGGCGGTGACAAGCAGGGCGACGCGAACATCAGCCTCTGCGTAGTTCCGGAGGATTCGGAGGGCGGTATCGATGATCCAGGAACTTTCGTTCGTATACGGGTCGAGCGCCACGATCGCCAGATGGAAGTTGGTGGTCCATTCCGAGATCGGACGGCCTTCGCCGGTAAGGGGGATCAGTTCCACGGCAGCCTGCACATCGGTAGTCACAGCCTCAGAAGGTAGCGCGAGTAGGTTCTTGGCAGCACACATGGGCCACCTGCCCGTGTCGAACCTCTGGAGTGACAATGAACATCCTCGCTGAGATGGAATTTAACGCCGGGTACAAGGTTGTTCTTCTTCTTCATATTCTCGCCGTGATTGTGGGCTTTGCTCCGCTGTGGCTGACGCCGCTCTTGGTTCGCCTCACCTCAAACGGTGATAAGGCCGCGGCTGACGGCCTCGAGGTTTCAATTCTTCGTTTTTCGCTTCCAGGTATCGGACTCGCCGGTCTGCTTGGTTTTGGACTTTCGGCAATGAGCAAGGTCGACGGTGCCACCGAGCCGCTTTACAAGATGTCGCAGACCTGGATCTCCATCGCTGCCGTCCTCTGGGTCGTGCTTTTGGCGGTCCTGTTCTTCGTCGCTCGTCCGGCCATCAAGGCGTTCCGTGACGGTGACGCTGCTGCTCGTGGTCGCATCATGATGGCGACCGGCATCGGCCACCTGATTCTCGTCGTCATGCTGTATCTCATGATCTTCAAGCCGGGCGCCTGATTCCTCTCGGTAGGGTGCGGTTCTGATGCACCCCGTTGAACGACTCCGCTACGTGGCTAGGGCCACGGGCTATCCCCAAAGTGTGATCGTTTCTGAAACTGCGCGTGCGCTTGCAAGTTTCGCGAACGATCCACAAGGGCTCGTGACCGCATGTCGCCGAATGGTTCAGCGCCAGCCCGGTTCCGCCCCTCTGGTGTGGTTATGCGCTCGTGTTCTGTGCGCTGGCGATCCCTATGCAGAAATTCGCGCGGCACTCGAAGAACTTGAAGGCGATCGCACCTCGGTAGAGCTCGCACATTCGCTTCCTGATGAAGCAACGATCGTTGTCTTGGGTTGGCCCGAGTTGATCGGTGCTGCACTTCCTCGCCGCGGCGATATCGAGGTCTTGGTCGTCGACGTGCACCAGGAAGGCGGGGGACTGGTGATGCAACTTGTTGATGCCGATGTGAACGCAGTTGATGTCCCACTGGCAGGCCTGGGCGCAGCCGTCGCTGATGCCGATCTCGTTGTGCTCGAAGCCTCCGTCATTGCTCCATCGGAATGGCTCGGCATCTCGGGTTCATTGGCGGCAGCGGCGGTCGCAAAATCGCACGAGGTTCCCGTATGGGCGGTCGCTGGCGTGGGGCGTTTCCTTCCGCAGCGAATGTGGGAACCCGTCAAAGAACGGATCATCCCCGATGAACCATGGGACGCCGACGACGAGGTAGTCCCTCTCTCGATGCTCGATCGGATTGTGGGCCCGACTGGACCGCTTTCTGTTGGCGACGCATTGCGTCGCACCGATTGTCCGATCGCAACTGAGTTGTTTAAAGGTGACGTCATCTAACTCGCCGGTAGGGTTTCGGCCATGACCGCGCCGATCACTGACTCGTCGATCGTCGATCGGTATCTCGAACTTGGTCTGCGCATGGGGCGTCATATCGACGGATTCGTCGATGCCTATTACGGCCCGAGTGTCATTGCTGATCGAGTCGCCGGCGGACCTGTTTCAACTCCCGATTCGCTAGTTGCGACCGCTCGCCAACTTGTTGTCGATCTTGACGCAGGTATCGACGACGACGTTCTCGGCGCATCGCGTCGTCGCTGGTTGCGGGCACAAGTGACGGGAATGCACACCTCTGCGCGCAAGATGGCGGGGGAAGAAATCTCCTACGTCGACGAAGTCGAGTGGTGTTACGGCGTGCGCCCGACGTTTCGTGATGAAGATCAATTCGCTGCGGCCCACGAACGGCTTAATGCGGCGTTGCCGGGCACTGGCCCGGTACGTGAACGCATCATCGAGTGGCGTGAAGCGCAAGCGATTCCCGTTGACCGCTTGGATGCTGTGCTGCGCTCGATCGCCGAGGATTTTCGCGAGCGCACACAACGACTGTTCGGTTTGCCCGAGGGCGAGCACATCGCATGGGAACTCGCGACGAATCAGCCATGGTCGGGCTTCAACTATTACGAGGGTGACCTGCAAAGTCGCGTGGCGATCAATACGGACTTGCCCGTGCTCGCACCAAGCATTGGTCACTTGGTCGCACACGAGGCCTATCCCGGTCACCACACCGAACATTCTCGGAAAGAGTCGGGCCTCGTCCGTTCTCGTGGATGGCAAGAGGAATCGATCTTCTGTGTCGGGACACCGCAGTGTCTGATCGCCGAAGGTTTGGCTGATCTGGCCTTGGAGATCATCGCTGGAGAAATCCCAGATCAACTGGTGGCCGAACACTTGCGCAGCAACGGGATCGAGTTTGATCCGGATATTGCTCACGCTGTTCGCGTCGCAAGCGAATCGATGGATGCGGTTCGAGCGAATGCGGCGTGGCTGCTTCACGAAGATGGTGTCGCGGTCGACGACGTCGTCGCATACATCGAACGTTGGGGACTACTTCCTCACGCTCGTGCAACGAAGGCGATCGAGTTTCTGACATCACCTACGTGGCGGGCATACATCTCCTGTTATGTCGAAGGACTACCGCTTTGCCGAAATTGGGTGGGCGGCAACTCTTCTCGTTTTGAAACGCTGCTAACTGAACAGGTAATTCCGGCCGATCTGGTGCTTGCGTGAAGCGATCGGTAACGCTGCGCGGCGAAACCTTTGGGTTTGCTGATCTTCGTGAACTTATGGCGAGGGCAAACGAACCCAAAGCCGGCGATCGTTTGGCAGGAATCGGTGCGAGTTCAGAACGTGAGCGGGTGGCCGCCAAAATGGCGCTGGCCGATGTCTCGCTCAGCGCGTTCCTCGATGAACCACTGCTTGAGGACGATGTCACCGGCCTGATCGTTTCGTCGATTGATCTTGACGCGTTTTCTTCGATTCGTTCGCTCACCGTGGGTGAACTGCGAGAACTCATCCTCTCCTCGACCTTCGCGCATGAGTGGGAGGGAGGGCTGAAGCTTGCACTCACTCCTGAGATGGTTGCGGGAGTCGCTCGCATTATGAGTGCCCGCGATCTCATTACTGCTGCAGCCCCGCTGCGAACCGTCACGCGCTGCCGAAACACGATGGGGGAGCGCGGAGTTCTCGGAGTGCGAGTGCAGCCGAATCATCCAACCGATGACATTGCCGGTGTGCTGCTTTCGGCTCTCGATGGACTGTTGTTCGGTTGCGGGGATGCGGTGATCGGAGTGAACCCGACCGGTGACGCAATTGAAAACGTCGTAGCCCTCGAACATGCTCTTTACGATTTGATCAGCACGGTTGGTGCTCCCACCCAGTCGTGTGTGCTTGCGCACTTCACGACCCAACTTGCAGCACTTGAACGCGGCGCTCCTGTTGATTTGCTCTTTCAGAGCATTGGTGGCACCGAGGCAACAAACGCTGGATTCGGAGTGACGTTGCAAGGGTTGGTTGAAGGACGCGAAGCGGTACTGGCTTCGCATGCAGCCCGCGAGGAGTTCATCGGCACGAACGTCGTGTACTTCGAAACCGGTCAGGGCACTGCACTTTCCGTCGATGGTCACGGTGGGATGGATCAGCTCACATGCGAGGCGCGTGCCTATGGAGTTGCGCGTTCCTTTGATCCGTTCCTCGTCAACTCTGTCGTCGGCTTTATTGGGCCGGAATATCTCGCCAATGAGCGAGAGATCATGCGGGCTGGTTTGGAAGATCACTTCATGGGCAAATTGCTCGGTCTGCCCATGGGTATTGACATCTGTTACACAAATCATGTCGAAGCGAATCAAGACACCACCGATCAGTTGCTCGTTCTGCTCGCTACTGCAGGATGCAATTTCGTCATGGGCGTTCCTGGTTCGGACGATGTGATGCTCAACTATCAATCCACCAGCTATCACGACGCTGCTGGCGTCCGTCAACTCATTGGTGCGCGTCCCGCGCCTGAGTTCGAAGAGTGGCTTGAGCTCTCTGGTATCTACGAGGGCGGGAAGCTGTCGGAAATCGCAGCGACCGGTCCTGAATCTTTGCTTGCGTTCAGTAACTCTTTGAAAGCCATCGGCTTGTGAGCGACAGCCTCCCGACGCCACTTCAACGCGCAGTCGATGTCGGCGACGACAGCGCCAACGTCACGCCTGCCCGCTTGTTCATCGGCCGCGCAGGAACGGCGTACCGGACATCAACGCAACTGCAACTTCGTGCCGATCACGCATTTGCGAAAGATGCCCTCGACGCGTCTCTTTCTCTTCATGAGCAACCAATGAACGACCTTGTTGAGCGCTTCGCTCTTTTCGAAGTCGCTACCGAGGCGGAGTCCCATGAGGAATATCTGGCCCGACCGGATAAGGGTCGTCGCTTGGCGGGTGGGGTCGCAGAAACGCTGCGCCAAAACTGTCCATCCGGTGTCGACGTGCAGTTTGTGATTGGCGACGGTCTTTCACCACTGGCAGTGAGGGCGCAGGTCCCGTCGGTCCTTGGTCCGCTGATGGAGCACGCATCGGCTCGTGGTTGGTCGGTTGGTCGTCCGTTCTTCGTGCGCCATTGCCGTGTTGGGGTCATCAACGACATCGGCGAGGCCCTCGATGCGAAGAACGTTGTGCTTCTGATCGGCGAACGTCCCGGACTCGCAACTGCCGAGAGTCTGTCCGCCTACATGGCCCACCGCCCCCGAAGCGGTGACACTGATGCACAGCGGAATCTCGTTTCAAACATTCACCCCTCTGGCGTGAGCGCGGACGATGCAGTGCGGCGGATCCTCGGATTGGTTGATTCGTTCCAACTTCAGGGTCGCAGTGGGTTCATGGTGAAGGAATCTGCTCAGCCAACGGCCCTGCCGGGGGCTGGCGGCCGATAGTTTCAGGGGATGCGAAACCCCAAGGACTTTTTCCGCCCCCTCGCTGTGGGTGCCCCCGAACCGGTTCGAGAGATTCCGGTCAAGCCCGCCCGCATGATTCATTTCTTCCCACCGTCCAACGAGAAGATGGTGAGCAAACTCCCCACGATCGTTCCGACCGTCGACGTGTTGCTCGGAAATCTCGAAGATGGCGTTCCCGCTACCGACAAAGAAGCAGCGCGTGCCGGTCTCGTGAATGTGGGCAAGACCATCGATTTCGGAAAGACCCAGTTCTGGACTCGTGTGAACTCGCTCGATTCGCCATGGGGTCTCGACGACATCGTCACGGCTGTCACCGAAATTGGCGACAAACTCGACGTCATCATGATCCCGAAAGTCGAGGGTCCTGAAGACATTCACTATGTCGATCGTTTGCTGGCGCAGCTTGAGGCGAAAGCAAAGTTGGATCGCCCGATTCTTGTGCACGCAATTCTTGAAACCGCGCGTGGCGTTGCCAACGTTGAAGAGATCTGCGGAGCAAGCCCCCGTATGCAGGGCCTTTCGCTTGGTCCGGCCGACTTGGCGGCAAATCGCCGCATGAAGACCACGCGTGTTGGCGGCGGTCACCCGGGCTACTTGGTTCGTCAAGATCCGATTGACGGAAACATCGAAGGCGATCGCACGATCTACCAACAAGATCTGTGGCACTACACACTTGCTCGCATGGTCGATGCGTGCGTCGCGAATGGCATTCTTCCGTTCTATGGCCCGTTCGGCGACATTGCCGATGTCGTTGCCTGCGAAGACCAGTTCCGCAATGCCTTCCTTCTTGGCTGCGTGGGTGCCTGGAGTCTCCATCCCGTGCAGATCGCAATCGCGAAGCGCGTCTTCAGTCCCGATCCGGCCGATGTCGCTCATGCCCGTCGTGTCATCGAAGCGATGGGCGACGGAACCGGAGCCATCATGCTCGACGGGAAAATGGAAGACGACGCGTCAGTGAAGCAATGTCGAGTGATGGTGGAGCTCGCCACATCACTTGCTGCTGACGATTCCGAACTTGCAGCCGCGTACGGACTTTGAGGAAACGACATGAGTGAAGCACTGCGTCCCCGCCGTTCCGTCCTGTACATGCCTGGAGCAAATGAGCGGGCGCTCGAGAAGGCCAAAGGCATTCCTGCCGATGCGCTAATTCTCGATCTTGAAGATGCCGTTGCTCCCGATGCCAAGCCTGAAGCGCGTGCGAGGGTGTGCGCCGCTGCTGCGAGCGGGGAATATGGCGCGAAAGAGATCGCAATCCGTATCAACGGCATCGGTACGCAATGGCACGACGACGACATCGCTGCCGCTGCTGCCGCTGGTCCTGATGCAATCGTTGTGCCAAAGGTGAATTCGGCGGATGAAGTTGCCCAACTCGTCGCTTCCTTCGAGGCTGCGGGTGCGCCCGCTCACACCAAGTTGTGGGCGATGCTCGAAACGCCGGTGGCAATTCTCAACGCGGAATCAATTGCGACCGCTTCAGATCGCCTCACCGTCTTGGTGATGGGCACCAACGATCTCGCCAAAGAGTTGTACGCCGAACACATACCCGGTCGCGCTCCACTGCATTTCGGATTACAGAAGTGCCTCATGGCAGCTCGTTTGGCCGGAAAGGTGATCCTCGACGGTGTCTATAACGACATCAAAGACGACGAGGGCTTTCGTGCCGAAGCGCTGCAAGGCAAGCAGTTCGGATTCGATGGCAAGACCCTTATCCATCCGAGCCAGGTCGAACCGTGCAACGAGGTGTTTGCTCCGTCCGAAGACGAAATCGAACACTCGCGCAAGGTCATCGCGGCTTTCGACGAGGCGCAGGCCGAAGGTCGTGGTGTCGTCACGGTCGACGGTCGCATGATCGAAAACCTGCACGTCGACAACGCTCGTCGAATCCTGGCTGTGGCCGACGCAATCGCAGCGCTCGGCTAACGATTTGGGTTAGGGGTTCACTTCACCGCATCGAGCATGCGGCGAGCAATCACCTTGAGGCACAGCGTTTCATCGGCACCTTCGAAGATTGAGAGCACGCGTGCGTCGACGAAGTAGCGGCTGACGTTGTATTCCTCGGCGTAACCGAAGCCACCGTGAATCTGCATTGCTTCACGCGAGACCCATTCAGCGGCCTTGCACACATACGCCTTCACCATCGAGGCCTCGAGAATTCCTCCGCCGTTTGCCATCATCTTGGCAACCTCGTACGAGAACTGTCGTGCTGCCTGCGTAAGCACCACCATGCGGCCGAGCTTGGCCTGGGTGAGCTGGTAGTCGGCGATCGGCTGACCAAACACAACGCGGTCGAGTGCGTACTGGTGAGCGTCTTCGTACGCGGCTTGCATGACGCCAACAGCGCGAGCAGCGGTCTGCAAACGACCATTTTCGAAACCGGCCATTTGGTAATAGAAGCCCTTGCCGAGACCTTCGTCGCCACCAACCTGGTTCGCTTCGGAAACGAACCAGTTGTCGAACGCGATTTCGTAGGAGTGCATACCTCGGTAGCCGATGGTGTCGATTGCTCGGCCTTCCATCTTTCCGCCACCGGGTGCTCCGCCATCGGCACCGGCCTCCTGAACAAACGCGAAACCATGTCCTTCGCCGCGAGGCTTGGGGACCACAAACATCGTGAGTGCTTTGTGGGTAAGTGACTTATCGGTGTTGGTGCGAGCCAGAAGCATGAGCGCATCGGCACGAGCGCCGAAGGTGCACCAGGTCTTGACGCCGTTGATGAGCCAACCACCATCGGTGGGAGTGGCGGTTGCCTTCACGCCGGCAACGTCAGATCCGTAATCGGGTTCGGTCACCGCAACGGCAGCCATAACTTCGGCGGACGCCAACTTGGGGAGCCACTCGCGACGTTGTTCTTCCGTTCCACCCGCCAGAAGTGCACGAGTGAGGATCTCGGGGCGAGTGATTAGCGAACCGCCGGCTCCGAGAGAGACCTTTGCGAGCTCTTCGGTCGCGACGACCATGCCCATGTATTCGCTTTCGCCGCCCTCGCTGTAACCGTCGTACTCGACTGGCACCGAGAGGCCGAAGCCGCCAAGTTCGGCGAGGCCCTGAATGAGATCTTCGGGAATGTCGGCGTTCTCGCGGTGAATGTGTTCGGCGACGGGACCGATCTTTTCGTTCGCGAATCGGCGGAAGGTGTCCTGCACGAGTTCGAAGTCGCTGTCGAGATGACGGGGTCCGGGCGTGTCAGCAAGGGAGGCGAGAAATTCAGGGGCGCGGTAGGTGGAAACAAACTCGCGGGTTCCGTCGAGCGCGCCAGGAGCGATATTCCAATCGGCTTCCCGACCGAACAATTTGGGAATCAGTTCACCAACAGCGTCGGCGATGAAGGCGCAGGTGATCTTGGCTT
Source organism: uncultured Actinomycetes bacterium (assembly GCA_937927725.1). Classification (GTDB taxonomy): domain Bacteria; phylum Actinomycetota; class Acidimicrobiia; order Acidimicrobiales; family Acidimicrobilacustridaceae; genus Acidimicrobilacustris. The sequence goes on along the minus strand of CALBSE010000008.1, from coordinate 112,305 downwards.
CGAGCTCGCCTTTGGTGCCGTAGACGAGCATCGCTCGACCGGTCTCAACTGCCGACGCAGCATGGGCGATGTCATAGGCCACGACCTGATGCACATCGGGACCGCCATTGGCGGCGATGTGGCGAATGCCGGCGTCGACCACCCCGTGGGCGAGGTCGATGACGGAGGCGGCAGTGGTGAGATCCGGAGCAGTCATGGGCCGAAGGTTACCCACCGGTCACCTTGGCGTTCTCATCAGGCTCAGGATGGAATTGGCTGCAATACCTGACCGGGACGGGCCCCCGTGCTGGCGCCGTTGATCCAGGTGGGAACACCGGCGGTAATGGTCGCTCGGAAGCCCGCAGGGGCGCGAGTGAATCGCCACGTGCCATGGGGAACGTCGTAGGCCCGTTCTTCGGGGCGCAATTCAAGTTCATCGAGGCGGAACACGATGATGTCGGCAACGTTGCCTTGGGCGATGACGCCACGGTCGGAGAGACCGAAGAATTCTGCGGTACGGCCGGTGAGGGCGTGAATGCCTTCTTCGATCGTGATGAGGCCGGCGTCGCGGACGTAATGCGTGAGCATGTAGAGGTGCTCTCCAGCGGCGGAGAACAACTGAAGATGGGCACCACTGTCGTTGATGTTGAACACCATGTGAGGGTCGCGGAGCGCCCTTACGACATCGACTTCACTGAGTCGTTCAGGGATGCCCATCATTTGCGATGCGAGACCATTTGCAATGACCCAGTCGGCGAGCGCATCGGAAATATGCAGACCCGTTTGATCGGAAAGATCTTGGAGTGAAATTCCGAGTGGCCCGGCGCCGGTTTCGGAAATTGTGAGGATCATTTCGGCGGGTCGATCGATGCGCGAAAGGCTTGAACGCGTGCGGTTGTCCCAGTCAGTGCGTGCCCGATCGCGCCATACAGGATCGGCAAGCGTGGACAGCTTGAGTTCGGTCGGTCCGTTGATGACTTCGTTCCACGCTGGTACCCGTTGGAACACAAGTGAGCTTTCGAATCCGAAGAACGGTGCCAGCGGCTTGCAGTTCACCATCGGCCACATGTCGGCACCGGCGGACTGCAAGCGATCGTGGAGCGCCCACCACTCGTCGCGGCGATCGTTATCGCGTTCGTTGAACGGGATGCCGGTGTACTGAGCACGCACGCCGCTTTCACGCACAAGCTCACCAAATCGTTCGGCATCGGCGATTGAGAGTTCAGGATCGTTGAAACGCGTGATCATCTGCACAGTTGCCGGCTTGTGGTCGGCGACAACTCGGAACAACGCGAGATATTCGGCGTCGTCGGCGAAGTAGCCGGGAACCAGTCGAAGCGCACGATCTTTATCGAAGTGATTAATGCTCAGTCCAAGTGCGCCGGCGGCAAGACCCTCGTCGAGGACTGCGCACATTTCGGCGATTTCTTCCTCGCTTGCAGCACGAGTCCACGCGTCGGGGCCCATAACCCACGTTCTCAGCGCAAGGTGTCCGAGGTAGCCGGCAACATGCACCGAAGTTGGCTGGGTGCGGAGTGCATCCATGTACTCGGGCCATGACTGCCACGACCACGGGATCTCTTGTTCGAATGCTTTACGGGGGAGATCTTCAAGGAAACACAGAAGGTCGACGATTTCTTCGCGCTGGTCACCTTTGAGCGGGGCGATCGAATTTCCACAGTTGCCGAAGACCATCGACGTGTTGCCATAGGCCGGAAGCGGATCAAGTTCGGGATTCCACCACATCGCGCCGTCGAGATGGGTGTGGGTGTCGATGATGCCGGGGGCAACGTACGAGCCTGTGGCATCGAGAACGGTTTCACCTTCGGCGGTGAGGTCTTGGCCAATCTCAGCAATGAGACCGTTCCGGACGCGAACGTCGGCCTTGTACGCAGCTGCGCCAGTGCCGTCAACGATTGTTCCGCCAGTAATCAGAAGATCAGTCATGGTTCCCCCTTTGTCTGAGTCGAATCTAGTTGCGGAAACTCCTAGGCTCAGCGCCGTCATCTGTAGAGGAGAAATGCCGTGACCGTTTACGACCGCCCGTTTGGCCGCCAATTCGAAGACTTCGAGATCGACGACGTGTATCGCCACTGGCCAGGGAAGACCATCACCGAGGCTGATGACCACCTCTTCTGCATGATCACGATGAACCATCACCCAACCCACACCAACAACTGGTTTGCTGAGAATGAATCGCCCATGGGTAAGGCACTCGTGGTGGGCAACCTTGTGTACTCGCTTGTTCTTGGCATGAGTGTTCCCGATGTGAGCGGCGCAGCAATTGCCAACCTCGAGGTTGAATCGTTGAAACACGCCAAGCCCACGTTTCATGGCGACACGATTTATGCCGTCACGAAAGTCCTAGCCAAGAAGGAAACCTCCGACGGCAAGCGCGGCATCGTCACTGTCGAAACCAAGGGAATCAACCAGCGTTCCGAAGAGGTGTGCGAATTCCGCCGCCGCGTCATGGTGTGGAAGCGAGAGTTCGCTCCGACACGTGGCCTCCCGTACGGCGAAGACGTTTTCTCAGAAGACTGATTCGTGCTCGGATCGCCTGACGTCGAGGCGGTACTTGCTTGGTCCGCTGGTCGTCGCGACGAGTTGCCGTGGCGACAAACTCGAGACCCATGGGCGGTACTCGTTTCGGAATTAATGCTCCAGCAAACGCAGGTCGCGAGAGTCGTTCCGCGTTGGCATCAGTTTCTTGAACGATTCCCAACGGTTGCAGCTTGCGCGCAGTCTCCTGTTGGCGATGTCGTAACTGAATGGGCGGGCCTTGGTTACAACCGTCGTGCGGTGAATCTTCATCGTGCTGCAGTTGCGGTTGTTGAGCGGCATGGAGGGGTGGTTCCCGACAATCTCGACGGACTCCTTGCGTTGCCGGGGTTCGGTCCGTACACGGCTCGGGCCGTGCTGGCGTTTGCTTACGAGCGAGATGTTGCGGTTGTCGATACGAATGTCGGTCGAATCCTCGCCCGTCAACGTGGTGAGCGGCTCACCGCTCGTGTTGCTCAGAACTTTGCCGACGACATCGTTCCGATCGGGATGGGTTGGTCGTGGAACCAGGGCATGCTCGACCTTGGCGCACTTGTGTGCACCAAGCGCTCGCCGAATTGTGAGGCATGCCCAACCTCAACGACCTGTTCTTGGTTTCGAGGAGGATCCCTTGCGCCCGATCCCGCAATCGGTTCGGCGGCGGTGAGTAAAGGTCAATCGAAATTCATCGGTTCGTTTCGAGAAGGTCGAGCTCGACTTCTCGATGTTCTGCGAACTGGCGTTGAAGTAGCACCGGAACAGTTCCGGGACGCGTGCGGCTGGAATGAACGTGAGGGAGGCGACCTCGATTCGGTGCGCGCTGCTGATTCTCTTGTTCGTGACGGGCTCGCAATTGCAGGCTGTGACGGGGCCTTATCTCTGCCCTGAGCTCAGGACTGAATGAACTCCAACACGAGTCGATTGAATTCCTCGGGTTTCTCGACCTGAGCGAAGTGTCCTGCACCCTCGATGATTGCTGCGCGTGAACCTTTGCTGAGTCCGGAAGCTGCATTCTCCGCGAACTCGACCCCAACGCAGCCGTCGTTGCGACCGTGGATGTAGAGGGTTGGTTGTGGTGGGGGTGTGCCCAGCGCATCTTGAACGTCTTGGTACGCAGCCGACACTGGATCGGTTCCCCACGTGGCGCGGTAGTAGCCGAGTGCGGCAGCGAGATGTTCAGGACTTCCGATTGATTCGCGGATGTGTTCCATGTCGATCACTGCGTCGTAGCCCGGTGACCAATCGGCCCACAGTCGCTCGATGAAATCAAGATCGTTCATTGAGACGACGAAGTCGGAGAGTCCGACTTGAAAAAAGAACATGTACCACGATCGTTTGAGTTGGTCGTAGGTCGTCATCGCAGTGGCCATCGAAGCTGCCGGTGGAACTGCGGCGGTAATAACACGACGCCAACGATCAGGAGCAAAGGCGGCGGCACCGTAGGTCGCGAGTGCGCCCCAGTCGTGGCCGATGATGACTGCCTCGCCATCTCCACCGAGTGCTTCATGAAGGACGGTCGCATCGCGAGCGAGCGTGGCCACGTGGTACTGGCCATCGGTGGGGATTGAGGTGGGTGCGTAGCCCCTCATGAATGGAGCAACCGCCCGATATCCAGCATCGGCTAGCGCTGGGAGGAGATAACGCCAGCCATGAGCGGTATCGGGAAACCCATGGAGGCAAAGGGCTAGGGGGCCCGAATCGCCTGCGGTGAGACACCCGTAGGAGAGTTCACGAGTCGGGATGGTGACGCTGTCGATCTGCATGGTGCGACGGTAGCGAGATTCGAGTGGAGGTGTGAGACATGTCACTTCCCCTTCACATCGTTTGACCCTTGTCCTAGCGTTCGCCATCCATTCGTGCACTGGGAGGAGGTGGGCAGTGGAGATCACGTTCTACGGAGTTCGAGGGTCAACGCCATGTGCTGGTGAAAGCACGTCTCGGTACGGGGGCAATACCGCAAGCGTCGTGCTTCGCAGCGCTGATGCTGAGCCGATTCTGCTCGACCTCGGAACCGGGCTTCGTTATTTCGGGGCTGACCAAGGTGCGGGTACACAGCTCCATGCGCATGCGCTTGTAACCCATCTTCACTGGGACCATGTTCAGGGGCTTCCCTTCTGTCAGCCGCTTCTCATTCCCGGTTCGACGCTTTCGGTGTACGGGCCCGATCATGACGGTGTCGGATTCGCTGACGCGTTTGACGACCTGATGCGCCCTCCGTTCTTCCCGGTAACGCGTCAAGACCTCCCCGGTGAAATTTCTTTCTTCACTCTTGCGGAAGGTGTGCACGAGATTGCTGGCGCAAAAGTCACTTCGCTTGAGGTTCCTCATACCGATACAACGTTTGGGTATCGAGTTGAACGTGATGGCTTCTCGGTTGCGTATGTGAGTGACCATCAGCAGCCGAGCGATGGAGTTTCTGTCGAGCCCTCGGTTCTCGAACTTTGTCGAGGCGTCGATGTGCTCATTCACGATGCGCAATACACGCCGGAAGAGTTTGCGTGTAAGCCAACTTGGGGTCACTGTACCGTCGACTACGCCGTTCGTGTTGCCGCTGCCGCTGAGGTTGGGCAGCTCGTCCTGTTCCATCACGATCCTTCCCACGACGATGAAACCCTTGATCAACTCCTTGTCGGAGCGCGAGAAGCCGGTCGCACGTTGGGCGTCGATTCGATCGTTTCAGCGTTCGAGGGTCTGAGCATCACCCTCGCCTAGGCTCTCGTCCTTGTGAGCGAGAATTCAGAAACCACAGCATTTGATGGTGCCAAGTACCGGCAGGTCCTTGGGCATTTCCCCACCGGCGTCACCGTAATTACGGCGATGACCGATGAGGGCCCTGCGGGCATGGCGATTGGTTCGTTCACATCGTTGTCCCTCGAACCGGCGCTTGTGCTTTTCAGTGCAACGAAGACATCGGCGAGCTGGGGCAAGTTACGTGGTGCGGGCAAGTTCTGCGTGAACATCCTCGCTGATGATCAGGAAGACGTGAGCCGAGTCTTTGGTTCAAAGTCCGACGACAAGTTCTCGGAAATCGGCTGGAAGCACTCAGGCAACGGCGCACCGCTCATCAACGGAGTGCTCGCCTTCATCGACTGCGATCTTCATTCGGTGCTTGATGGCGGCGATCACGACATCATTGTTGGCGCCGTGACCGATCTTGACGTGAAGCACGAAGGTGGAGCACTCGTGTTCTTCCGCGGCGGTTACGGCCGGGTGGCGTTCTAAGCCATGGCCATTTACGCGTTGGGCGACATGGTTCCCGAAATTCATCCCGACGCATGGGTGCATCCAGAGGCCGTCGTCATTGGCGACGTCACCATCGGCGCGGACAGCACGATTTGGCCTTGTGCGGTTTTGCGCGGCGACAACGGCGGTATTCGCATTGGCGAGCGCACTTCGATTCAAGATGGCACCGTCATTCACTGCATCCCGACCCGACCCACGATTGTTGGGGACGACTGCGTGATCGGCCACATCGTCCACCTCGAGGGCTGCACAATCGAAAGCAACTCACTCGTTGGCAATGGTTCGGTCGTTTTGCACGAAGCGATTGTCCGTTCCGGCTCTCTCGTTGGATCGAATGCAGTCATACCTAATCGCATGGAAGTTCCGACCGGCATGATGGCGCTCGGTATTCCGGCGAAGCTGCGCGAGCTGGGACCGAACCAACCCTTCATCCAAGAAATCGCAGTTCGTGATTACGCCGAACGCGGCAAGTTGTACAAAGCGCAGATGCGTCGAATCGACTGAAGTTGCGATGGCGCGTTACGCGCCTGAGCCCAACCAGTTGAACGGCGCCCACGGCAAGTTTCGCACGACCCAAAAAGCGAACACTGCGAGTCCGATTGCGATCCATGTCGATCGCTTGAATTCGAAATGAAGCTGACGCTTTCCGATACGCCGAGCGACCGCATTCCAGGCGAACCAAACCGCTGACGTCGCAAGAATCACGACAAGAAGGAGGTTGTGGTTCATTGCTCGCACCACGTCTCCGTGCAAAAGAGCATGCAGGCCCCGAGTCATTCCGCAGCCCGGGCAATCGAGGCCCGTCGCAGCTTTGAACGCGCATGTCGGGAAGATGTGTGTCGTGTTCGGGTCAACCACGCCGACTGCGACACAACCGGCAAAGGCGATGCCGCCGGCAATCCAAAGCCCAGAGCGGCCGCGCCGCACACGCGTCGTTCCGGCAGGTGGCGGGGGAGGGCCCTCGGTTGCCGAATCGACGGGGTTCTTCAGCACGTTTTGAGTCTAGGGCTGACCTCGCCTCGTTTGGCTGTCGTTGCCTAGGGTGCAGTCATGAATCTTGGACGCGTCGGCCTGTGGGCTTATCAACTTGATCTTGTTCCTTCGACTCAGGCGCAGGAAACTGCTGCGGAAATAGAGGAACTTGGATACGGGGCACTCTGGATCCCGGAGATGATCGGGCGTGAATCATTCGTGAGTTCCACGCTTCTTCTCGCCGGCACAAAGAAGATGGTCGTCGCAACCGGTATCGCATCGATTTATGCGCGTGATGCACTGTGCGCCAACTCCGCGTGGAACACCGTTTCCGAGGCATTCCCTGACCGCTTCCTTCTCGGTCTCGGAGTGAGTCACGAAGTCATGGTGTCGGGTCTTCGTGGTCACGATTATTCGAAACCGTTCTCTGCAATGAAGTCCTATCTCGACGCCATGGACAACGGCTTGTTCACCGCGTCGCCCGCGTCATCTGCGCCCCAGAAAGTCCTCGCTGCTCTTGGGCCGAAGATGCTTGAACTTGCCGCCGAGCGCACGCAGGGTGCTCATCCGTATTTCATTCCCGTTGAGCACACCGCCTTTGCCCGCGAAGTCATGGGCGATCGCGGTTGGCTGTGCCCGGAACAAGCAGTCGTGCTCGAATCTGATCCGGCAAAGGCGCGAGAGATCGCACGCGGCCACATGGCGATGTATCTCACGCTGCCCAACTACACAAACAATCTGAAGCGATTCGGTTTCACCGACGATGACATCGCCGATGGCGGGTCAGATCGTCTGGTGGATGCCATCGTGGCGTGGGGCGACGAAGCGGCAATTTCCGATCGTGTCAAAGCCCACCACGATGCTGGGGCTGACCATGTCTGTATTCAGGTGCTGCCTGCGGACGGCACTTCGATCCCGATGGAGACGTGGCAACGCCTTGCCCCAGCCCTCTTGGGCTGACCGGACTCTGAACTGGCCGATCGGGCCCTAGGCTGCACGGGTGAGTTCTCCGGTTACGTTCGCTCGATCCCATGTGTGGTCGGTCTCCCATGTGGATGCTCCCGAGATCGTTACCTCGGCTTGGATCGACGAGCAGCTTGCCGAAACCTACGAACGCGTTGGCGTTCGCCCCGGCCTGCTTGAGTCCGTAGCTGGAATTAAGGCTCGCCGTTGGTGGCCTGAAGATGTCACATTCGACGATGCTGCCGCGCGCGCTGGTGCTCTCGCACTTGAACAGGCTGGAGTAGCACCCGACGAGGTCGATCTTCTGATCTCCACCTCGGTCTGTAAGCACCATTTGGAACCCAGCATCGCATGCGCAGTGCATAACCGTTTGGGGCTTTCTCCGAGCGCGATGAACTTCGATCTCGGTAACGCGTGCTTGGGCTTTATTAATGCGATGACAATCGCGTCATCGATGATTGACGCTGGTCAGGTGAAGGTTGTGCTGATCGTGGACGGCGAAGGAAGTCGTCAACCGCAGACTCAGACCATCGCACGCTTGCAAGATCCTTCGTCGACACTTACCGATGTCTTCGACCAGTTCGCCTCGTTAACCCTTGGATCTGGCGCAGCAGCAATGGTGATGGGTGGTCCTCGACCCGGTTCACATCAGTTCCTTGGTGGCGTCACCCGCGCAGCAACGAAATACCACGATCTCTGTGTCGGCGATCTTGACGAAATGCGAACGGACACTGCGGCGCTCCTCGAGTCCGGCCTTGATCTTGCCGAAGCAACATTTAATGACGCGCTGGCCGAGGGATGGCAGTGGTCGAACTGCGACACCTACATCCTTCATCAGGTGTCTGCCGTTCACACAACAAAACTTTGCGAGTTGTTGTCGATCGATACCGCCCGTGTCCCGCTTACCTATCCCGAATTCGGAAACATTGGTCCTGCTGCCGTTCCGTACACGCTGTCGGTAACTGCAGATCGTTTGTCGACGGGGGATCGAGTTCTGCTCATGGGAATCGGGTCAGGATTGAACTGTTCAGTCGCCGAACTGGTTTGGTAGTCGGCCTTGTCGATCGACACCCCGTCCGCCGCTGACTGGGAAAAGTGGGGGATCAATCCGGCGTGGCATCGAATGGTGCGCATTCAGCGTTCCAATGCTGCCGACATCAAGTGGAGCATCCTCGACACCGGTGTTGGTGAACGCGGAACGATCGTTTGTGTTCACGGCAACCCAACTTGGGGTTTTCTCTGGAAAGGGTTCCTCGAAACGCTTAGCCCTGAATGGCGAGTGATCGCTGTTGATCAAACCGGCATGGGTTGGTCGGAACGATCCACATCGCGAACGCTCGAGACTCGCGTCGCTGAACTTGTTGCGTTTTGCGAACAGCACACCTCGGGCCCGCTGGTTCTTGCCGCGCATGATTGGGGCGGCCCCGTTGCGATTGGTGCAGCCTCGTCTCTCGATGTTGAGGCGGTGATTCTTGGCAATACCGGGGTTGGTCTCCCGGCGCGCACACCAATGCCGCCACTTATTTCAACGGCGCGCCGGTTCGTCGACCTGACCTGTCGTCGGACTTCTGCATTTGTGAGCGGAACAGCAGCGATGACAAAGAAGCAGCATCGCGAGGCGCTTCGAGCTCCGTATCGGACTGCAGATCGTCGTAAAGCGGTGGCAGATTTTGTTGCCGATATTCCGCTCTCTGAAAAAGATGTTTCGTGGAACGCGCTGCAGAAGTCCGCCGACAACCTCGCAAATCTTGACGTTCCGCTGTTGCTTGTGTGGGGTGGCCGCGATCTCGTCTTCCACGATCGCTTCTTGGCCGATCTCTTGCAGCGGGCTCCGCATGCTGATGTCCATCGGTTCCCTGACGCAGCGCACCTCGTTCCGCTCGACGAGCCAATGGCAACTGTTGCATCGGTCTGGCTCGATGACGTTCTTGGCTCTAGGGCTGCGCGTGCGGATTCAGCAGAGTCTTTCGCTCCCGCTGATGCCTTTGTCGCAATCACCAACGGGCTGATAGCTCGATCGGAAGATGAAACGGCAGCCTTCACCGATCGCGCTGGTGCGCTTTCTTGGAAATCGCTCGCACAAGACGCAACCGACACGGCACGCATGCTGGTACACGCCGGTCTCAAGGTCGGCGATCGAGTCGCCATGCTCGTACCTCCGAGTTCAGATCTCCTCGCCGCCGCATTTGGGGTGTGGCTCGCAGGCGGCGTACTCATCGTCGCCGATAGCGGACTCGGTGCGCGCGGTCTGCGAACAGTTCTGCGCGGAGCCAACCCAACATGGGTATTCGGCACATCGAAAACTCTCGCCGCCGCCAAGTCGTTGGGATGGACTCCTGGCGCACGAATGGTGTGCACCACTCGATTCCCGCATGCGGTTTCGCTGAGAACGCATCGCTCATTAACGGCATCGAAACTGCCGGAACTGCGGCCCGAGTTTGAGGCAGCAATTGTGCACACCTCCGGTTCAACCGGTCCGGCCAAGCCCGTTCGCTATCGACATGGCGCCTTGGCTGCGCAACGCGACGTCATAGTCGACTCATTTACGATGTGGTCTGAGCGGGGATTTCTGACTTCTTTCGCGCCGTTCATTTTGTTGGGCCCGGCACTTGGTGTTCCGTGTGTTCTGCCCGATATCGATGTCACGAAACCTTCGGAACTCGATTTCGATCGTTTCGCTCAGGTCATCGAATCGTCTCAGGTCGATGTGGCCTGGCTTTCGCCAGCGTCGGCTCGTCGCATTGTTGACACCGCAGCGGGCAGAACCGTGCAACTGCGCCTTGTGATGCTTGCTGGCGCGCCCATTTCCACCCAACTGGCATCTTCTATCGCCTCGATCACCGGCGCCGATGTTCGGTCGCCATGGGGAATGACCGAGGCCATGCCCCTTACTGATGGCGTTGGTGCAACAGCACCGGTTGCCGATGGAACAAACACGGGAACGCCACTTGCGGGAGCTCAGGTAGTGGTGCTTTCGCTTGATGAGTCACATCCTCAGCCGGTAGCGAACGGTCAATGGGGTGAGCTCGCGCTACATGCGCCGTGGATGTTCGACGGTTATGACCAGCAGTGGGGGATCGAGCATCGCTCGGAACTTGTAGTGAACGGTCGACGATTCCATCGTTCTGGCGATCTCGGTTTGATCGATGCCAGTGGCAACGTTCATCAACTCGGTCGGGTGCAACATGCGCTGTTCTTGGCCTCGCAAACGGTGCCGAGTGTTCACGTCGAAGACCCAATCTCCGCTGAGCTTGGTCGGCAGGTAGCTGCGGTAGGTATTGGCCCAGTCGGTACCCAAGCAATCGCAGTTGTGATTCAGGCAGAAGGAAAGCTTCGGCTTGCTGATACCAAATCGGCGGCGCGTGTGCGTCAGTGTTCAGCGTTTGTAATCGCTGCAGTGTTGGAAGGTGAGCTTCCCGTCGACATTCGCCATCAGTCAAAGGTCAAGCGCGAAGTTCTCGCGGTCTCGGCCGCAGAATTCCTGGCGGGTCGATGAAGGTTCTGGTCACCGGAGGTTCAAGTCTTCTTGGCCGTACCGTGGCAAATCTTCTCGTTGCCCGAGGCGACGATGTGACCTGCTTCCAGCGCAGCGCGTCGGGTTCACTTGCCGCTGATGTGCTTGGCGACATTCGAGATCGTGCTGCCGTAGGTGCGGCGGCCGATGGCGCCGATGCTGTTGTGCACCTCGCTGCGTTTGTTGCGCCGAAAGCGCCATGGAACGACATGGTCGCCATCAACGTCGATGGAACTCGTAATGCTCTTGCCGCAGCGACTGGTGGGCGCTTCATTTACATCTCAAGTCCATCCGTTGCGTTTCATGATGAGGCAAGTGTTGGCGTGACGGCCCTCGCGGCTGATTACTCAGGGAGCGACGGTTATGCCCGATCAAAAGCTCTCGCCGAAAACGTTGTGCGATCCGAATCGTCAGTTCCAACTGTGATCCTTCGACCACATTTGGTGTGGGGCCCGGGAGATACGCAACTCATCGGTCGAATCATCGATCGTGCGCGTGCCGGCAAGTTGGTTCTGCCCGATGGAGGGCGAGCGCTTGTCGACACCACCTACCTCGATGATGCAGCTTCGGGAATTGTCGCCGGACTTGACCACTGCATCGCTGGTGATGAGGCGACCACGAAACCACTTGTCATCACCGGTGGTGAACCGCGGCCACTGCGCGATCTCGTCGCGTCCATCCTCGACGCTGCGGGTCTCGACCGAGCACCACGCTCAATTCCCGCACCGATTGCCGGACTCCTCGGATCCGTCATGGACCGCGTGTGGCCTGGGTCCGAGCCGCCGTTGACTCACTTCGCTGCTCGCCAACTTTCGGTGGCTCATTGGTTTGATCAGCGCGAGACACGACGGGTTCTGGAGTGGGAACCGACAATCGGTCTCGATGAGGGATTTGCTCGCCTGAAGACCTCATTCGGCCAGATGTAGAACGACGTCAGGGATTCCCGCCTCAAGGGGTGGATTGGGTGGGGGTATTTGTTACTATCGCCATAGGAGAAATCCCCCCGTCGATCCTCCCGGAGAATCCTCATGGCCAGCACCGAACTTGATCTTGACCTCGGCCGCTACAAACTCGGCTGGAGCGATGCTGAGGACTACGTCTTCAAGCCCAAGCGCGGCCTCGACGAAAACATCATCAAAGAGATGTCGTGGATGAAGGGCGAGCCCGACTGGATGCGCGATTACCGCCTCAAGTCCTACGCCCAATTCATGAAGCGCCCGATGCCCAATTGGGGTGGCGACATGTCCGAGATTTTCTTCGATGACATCTTCTATTACATCAAGCCGACCGATCATCAGGTCGACGCGTGGGACGAACTTCCAGACTCAGTGAAGGAAACCTACGAGAAGCTCGGAATCCCCGAAGCCGAACGCAAGTACCTCGCCGGCGTTACCGCGCAGTATGAATCCGAAGTCGTGTACCACAAGAACCGCGAAGATCTTGAAGCCCAAGGCGTGATCTTCACCGACATGGACACCGCACTTCGTGAACATCCCGAAATCGTGCGCGCGTACTTCGGCACTGTCATTCCGTCGAATGACAACAAGTTCTCTGCTCTTAACTCCGCAGTCTGGTCTGGTGGCTCGTTTATCTACGTGCCGCCGGGCGTTTCGGTCGAAATGCCACTGCAGGCGTACTTCCGCATTAACGCGGAAAACATGGGTCAGTTCGAACGCACGCTGATCATCGCCGACGAAGGCAGCCAAGTTCATTACATCGAAGGTTGCTCGGCGCCGGTGTACACCTCCGATTCGCTTCACTCGGCAGTAGTCGAAATCGTTGTGAAGCCCAGCGCACGCGTGACCTACACGACCATTCAGAACTGGTCGAACAACGTGTTTAACCTCGTCACCAAGCGTGCTCGTGTTGAAGCCGAAGGCCATATGGAATGGATCGACGGAAACATTGGCTCCCGTCTCACCATGAAGTATCCAGCGGTATGGCTCGTTGGCCCCAAGGCCTCTGGCGAAGTTCTGTCTGTTGCCTACGCCGGTCCTGGTCAGCATCAGGACACCGGTTCAAAAATGGTGCACGCTGCGCCCGAGACCACTTCGAAGATCGTGTCGAAGTCGATCTCGAAAGATGGCGGTCGCACTTCGTACCGCGGTCTGATTCGTGTCGAAGACGATGCTTACGGCTGCAAGAGCCACGTGCAGTGCGACGCTCTCATCCTCGACGACGAATCAATTTCCGACACCTTCCCGTATATGGAAATTGGTTCGGGTGACGCAGTCATAGGCCACGAGGCAACGGTCTCAAAGGTTGCCGACGAACAACTCTTCTATCTCATGAGCCGCGGACTTTCGTCGGAACAGGCCATGGGAATGGTTGTCAACGGCTTCATCGAACCAATTACTCGCACACTGCCGATGGAATACGCAGTTGAGTGGAGCCGTCTCATCGAACTGCAGATGGAAGGTTCAGTCGGCTAGTTCGGCTGCCGTACGCTCACGTCATCGACGCGAACGACACACATCTGATTGAGCGGCGCGAACATCGCGCTGTTGCTGACGTTCTTATTTCGTCGGTGTTGTTCGCCGGGTGCAATATCGCGTGGCGCTATGGCAGCGGTCCCGCGATCGGCATCGTCGGATTCCGCGTTGCCATAGGTGCGCTCGTTGCAGTGGCAATTGCCCGTCGGCAAAGTGCTGGGTCCTGGTTGGATCCGCTACGAGTTCGATCGGGTCGCATCGCCGTCGCCGTTCAAGTGGTCGGGCTTGTTGCAGCAGGAACAATGTTTCGAACTCTGGATGGTCCGCTTGCCGGTCTGGCGCTCGCGTGCACGCCAGCTGTTGCACTGTTGGTGCGCGATCGGGCTGGGCGATTTTCTACCTTTGCGGCGTTGGGTTCTTCGCTTGCGGCGATCATCGGGCTCACGGTCGCCGCCGGGGGAGACGGCGTCGATTCGGTGACTTGGGCCGGTGCTGCGATCGCCGTTGGGTTTGTCGCAATTGAAGTGATTGGGCTCCGTACCTCTGAACTCGCAGTTGAAGATGGGCTCAATCCCACCGCCATCGTGTCGTCGACGATGATCAGTGGAACGGTCATTCTCCTGCCATTTGGTCTGATATTCGGCACTCTCCAACAGCCATGGACGATCTGGGGCGCGCTCGGCGCTGCGCTTGCTGTCGCGCTGTTCGGAACGATTGGTCGGGTTTTGCGAACCGCTGCGCTTCCTGCTGCCGGTGTCACTGCTGTTGCCGCCAGTTCACAAATCAACGCCTTGTTCACTGCCCTCGGTGGCGTGTTGTTACTGAATGATTCGGTGACTCCGGTGAGTCTCGTGTGCACGCTCCTTGCGGCACTGTTGGGGGCGACTGCAGTGGTCTCGGCTGCGCGCTGGCGTCTTCGACGACAGCCTGAGCTCGGCCTCGCGTTGGAATCCTGATTCGCAGATGAAACACTGTCCCCATGCCAATGCGTGAGGAATGCAAACAGTTCGAAAGCCGCAGTTATGGCAACGGCGAAACCGTCCGGAAGTGCAACCTCGACCTCGCTCCTGAGGCGCCGTGGCGTTGCCCGGAGAACTGCCCAAAGTACGAAGTGCGTCTCGTCGACGTCGATTGGCAGCACGGTTCGCTGATTACGCCGCCAACTCCACCCGAACCGCAGGGGCAGGGGATTGCCGAACTGCTCGATGAGGCCGAGGACATTGTGAATGCGGTGGGCCCCGAGATCCTCGCTGAGTTCGCTGCCCAGGAGAAGAAGGCCAACAGCCCACTTGGTCGACTCAAGCGGAAATTTCGTCGTTCGTAACTGGCCGTAATTTCTCCTATGCGGGTAGGATTATTCCCGTGTCTTCCCCCCAATGGCTTGTTGATCGTCGTTCCGCGGCCGTCCACGCGGACCAGTTCGCCATGCCTTCTTCCGAAGAAGAGGTCTGGCGTTATAGCCGGGTCGCCGAGCTTGATCTGAACGACTGGACACCAGTCGTCGATCGTTCCGAGGGCGTTCCCGTTGAAGCGGCAGCCCTTCTTGAATCTCTCGGACATCTCGCCGGAGCCGTTGTTGTGCGCAATGGCGCTGTCGTTGCATCCCGAATCGATGATGCGCTTGCCGCCAAGGGTGTCTACGTGGGCTCACTTGTCGATGGCCCCGATGCACAGACGTCGCTTGGTGTTGTCGCCGAAGGTGGCCCCGATGTCTTTGGGCGTCTCAACGATGCCAATTTTCTCGATGGTGTGCTCGTGCATGTTCCCGCTGGTGTCACGGTCGAAGCGCCCGTTGCGATCATCGACTGGGTCGACCTCGACGGTGCTGCGGTGTACCCGCGCCTTGTTGTGCGCGTAGGCGCCGACGCCGACGTGCGCGTTCTTGACTGGCACGGGTCAGCCGATATTGCTGCCTTCGTTTCACCCCTCGTTGAACTCGATGTTGATCGTGCTGGACGTCTTTCGTACGGCAACGTGCAGTTGCGTGGGCCTCGTGTTTGGCAAATTGCTTCACAGGTCAGTCGCGTACTCAACGACGGAACACTGAACGCATCGCATGCCGGACTTGGTTGCGACTATGGCCGCATGCGCACCGATTGCGAACTCCTCGGCCGAGGGGCCACAGGCAATCTCAGCGCTGTGTACTTCGGCACGGGTTCACAAACGCTTGATTTCCGAACCTTTCAGCACCACGCCGCGCCCGATACGAACTCGAATCTTTTGTTCAAGGGTGCTGTTGGCGGGCAGTCGCGGTCGATCTATACCGGTCTTATTCGCGTCGAAAAAGACGCTCGTGGAACGAATGCCTTCCAGACCAACCGCAATCTGAAACTTTCTGACACTGCTTGGGCAGAGTCAGTTCCCAATCTCGAAATCGAAACCAACGACGTGAAGTGCAGTCATGCATCCACAGTTGGTCCGGTCGACGAAGAGCAAGTCTTTTATTTGGAGAGTCGGGGCGTGCCAACCGAAATCGCTGAGCGATTGATCGTTGCTGGTTTCTTCGACGAAGTTCTTGAAGAGTTCCCGGTTGCTGCTGCGGTGCCGTTGATTGCAACCGCAATTGATGAACGACTCGATGCAGGAGTGAACTCATGACGCTCGAACGTGTTTGTTCCATCCAGGATGTTCCCGATGGCGAGGTTCGACGTTTCGATTTCGGGTCAGTGCGAATTGCGCTCGCTCACATAGGCGGCACGTTTTACGCAATCGGGGACCGTTGCACCCATCTTGATGTCTCACTTTCCGAAGGTGAAGTCCACGCCAAGACGTGTGAACTCGAATGCCCAAAGCACGGCAGTTGCTTCTCGCTCGAAACTGGCATCCCGAGTTCACTTCCTGCAACCAAGCCTGTTCCGACCTATGTCGTGCGAATCGACGACGCCGATGTGTACGTGGAGATCGACTGACATGGGTGAACTTCGTATTCAAGGACTTACGGCCGAGGTTGCTGGCCGACAAATTCTCAATGGTGTCGATCTTGTCGTGAAGTCCGGCGAGGTCCATGCCGTTATGGGTCCCAATGGTGCAGGGAAGTCAACGCTTTCGCATGTGCTCATGGGTAAGCCCGGCTACACCGTTACCGGTGGTTCGGTCACGATCGACGGTATCGATCTGCTGTCACTTCCTACCTACGAACGAGCCAAAGCGGGTTTGTTCTTGGCCATGCAGTATCCGGTCGAGGTTCCTGGTGTCAGTCTCGAGGAGCTCCTTACCGAAGCGCTTTCGGCTCAGGGCCGTGATGCCTCTGTCGTCCATGCCGCTGTTGCCTCTGAAGCGGAACGAATCGGCCTCGCAACCCGTCTTCTGAATCGACCTGTCAATGTCGATCTCTCCGGTGGCGAGAAGAAGCGCAACGAAACAATGCAGCTCGCCGTGCTGCGCCCGAAGTTCGCCATTCTCGATGAACTCGATTCGGGCCTTGATGTCGATGCGCTCCGTGCATGTTCACGTCGCGTCGAAGAGGCAACAACCGAGTTCGATCTTGGTGTTCTCGCAATTACCCATTACTCACGCCTTCTCGAAGAACTCAAGCCCGATGTCGTACACATCCTCGCCCAGGGTCGCATCGTTTCTTCTGGTGGTCCTGAACTCGCTGATGAACTCGAACGAACTGGTTACGCCGAATGGGTTGAAGAGGATGCTCCGGCTGCGGCTGCAGTCGATCCCTTTGCAGATCCCTTTGCCGATCCATTCGCATGAGCCCACGCGACCGCGTTCTTACCGCTGAGGAAGTCGTTGACCGATTGGCGTCTGTTCCCGACTGGCAGATGGTTGATGGTCACCTCCACCGCGAGTTCACGTTCGCCAACTTCACCGAAGCGTGGGCGTTCATGAATCGAGTGGCACCGATCGCTGATCAACTCGATCATCATCCGAACTGGTCCAATGTTTGGAACAGCGTCGTGATCGACATCACCAGCCACGACAGCGGTGGCCCGACCGAACGATGCTTTGCGTTAGCCAAAGGCATCGACGGAGTTACAAAGGGCTAATGCCCTTGAACACTCAAGCCGAAGCTTCTTCGATGCCCTGAGCGAGTGTGTTCCAGGCCAGCGTTGCGCACTTGATGCGAACGGGGAACTTCACCACGCCACGAAGTGCTTCGAGATCGCCGAGTTTCACGTCGGGAACTTCGATTGGTTCGGTGGTCTCGGCACCCTCAAGCGAGTTCTCGTGAATGGACATCATCGCCTTGAAGGCACGAGTGAGGTCGTCGATCTCGGCAGCGGTCTTGCCCTTGACGGCTGCGGACATCATTGAAGCCGATGACTGGCTAATCGAACAGCCTTGGCCGGAAATTCGAATGTCAGCGACACGGCCATCGGCATCAAGGTCGAGGTAAAGCACGATTTCGTCGCCACACAGCGGATTGAACCCTTCGACGCGGTGCGCCGGAGGGGTTTCGAGCTCGCCGCGATTGCGCGGGTTGCGGTAGTGGTCGAGGATGATCTCTCGGTAGAGATCTTCGAGGCCGGGCATCGGCGGCACTCCCTGTGCGTGGTGTGTAGTTGAGCGTAGGGGACTAGAGGGTGAAGAACGCGCCAGTGGCGTCGAGGGCGTCGGCGAGGGCATCGATATCGGCGGTGTCGTTGTAGACGTAGACCGAGGCCCGGGCGGTAGCGCCAATGCCGAGCAGTTTCATGAGTGGCTTGGCGCAATGGTGACCGGCCCGCACACAGACCGCGTGCTGGTCGAGTACCTGGGAAATGTCGTGCGGGTGCAGGCCATCGAAATCGAAGCTGAAGACGCCGCCGCGCTCAAGCGGACTTGATGGTCCGTGGATGTGTATGCGATCGCCGAAGCGTTCCTGAAGGGTGGAAATCGTGTACTCGGTGAGGGCGATTTCATGAGCGCGCACGTTGTCCATACCGACACCGTTAAGCCACTCGACCGCGGCACCAAGTCCGATGATTTCTGCGATGGGAGGTGTGCCAGCTTCGAACTTCCAGGGAAGATCGTTTGTGGTGAATCCATCGAGTCGGACGTCACGAATCATTTCGCCGCCGCCAAGAAATGGTGGCATTGCTTCGAGGAGTTCTTCGCGTCCGTAGAGAACGCCGATACCGGTGGGGCCGCACATCTTGTGCCCGGAGAAGGCGAGGAAGTCGGCGCCGAGTTCTTGCACGTTCGTTGCGCTGTGAGGCACTGACTGGCAACCGTCGATGATGCTGATTGCGCCCGCCTTGCGAGCGGCATCGGTGAGCGTGCGCACCGGGTTCATGGTGCCAAGCACATTCGACATTGCGGTGACAGAGAGAACTTTGGCGCCATCGAGCAACGAGTCGAGATCGGTGAGATCGAGGCGGCCTTCGGCATCGAGCGGAATCCAACGAAGTTGAATGCCAATCTCGGCAACAAGCATGTGCCAAGGAACGATGTTGGCGTGGTGCTCCATGTGGCTGAGCACGACGACATCGCCGGCAGAAAGGTTTGCTCGTCCCCAACTCTGCGCAACCATATTGAGGGATTCGGTCGCGTTTTTCGTGAAGATGATTTCGGTCGAAGAACGCGCGCCGATGAAATCGCGAACCAAGGCTCGAGCAATTTCCATTCGGTTCGTGGCCTCTTCAGCGATCATGTACACGCCACGGTGCACGTTGGAATTGATCGTGCGGTAGTAGTCGTCCATCGCCTTCAACACCGAGAGCGGCTTCTGCGAAGTCGCCGCGGAATCGAGATACACGATGGGCTTGCCGTGGACGTCGCGAGAAAGAAGCGGGAATTGCTCTTTCAGGCGAGTGCCATCAATGGGGTCGGTGCTTACAGCCATGCGTCGTATCCCTCAGCTTCGAGCTTGCGAGAAAGTTCGGGGCCCCCGGATTCGACAATGCGACCGTTGATGAGCACATGAACAAACGAAGGGTTCAGTTCATCGAGCAATCGTTGGTAATGCGTGATGGCAAGGATGCCGAGTTCGGGTCGAGCGGCAAGAACCTCGCGTACGCCCTTTGCGACGACCCGCAAAGCGTCGATGTCGAGGCCTGAATCGGTTTCATCGAGGATTGCGATATCGGGCTGAAGGATTGCCATCTGCAGGATTTCGTTGCGCTTTTTTTCGCCACCGGAAAAGCCTTCGTTGAGGTAGCGGTCGGCGAATGACGGATCCATATCGAGTCGCGTCATCCAGTCCATGATCTCGAGTCGTAACTCGAGCATGGAAAGGTCGATGCCGCGGCGGGCAGACCATGCTTGGCGAAGGAAGTTCAGGACTGAAACGCCCTGGATCTCTTGCGGGTACTGGAAGGCGAGGAACATGCCGGCCTTGGCCCGAACATCGGTGGACCAATCGGTGACGTCGTCGCCCTTGAAAAGGATGCGTCCCGAAGTGACCTGGTATTCGGGGCTGCCGAGTAACGCTGAGGCAAGCGTTGACTTGCCGGAACCGTTGGGGCCCATGAGGGCATGGACCTCGCCGGCGCCGATGACGAGGTCGACACCGCGCAGAATCTCGACGGGGTTCTCGCCCGCAGTTGAGACGTGAAGATCCTCGATGGTGAAGAGGGGGGACATGCCCGCAGTCTAGGACCTGCTGGGGATTCGCACTACCGCCGTAGGAGAAATTGCCGGCGGAGGTTGGAGTGGTTACCAGCCTCGGTCGACCCACTCCTGCAGGTGAGGCCGTTCGTTGCCGATGGTCGTCCAGTTGCCATGACCGGGAAGCACGATGGTGTCGGCGGAATAGGTGAAGAGCCGCTGATCAAGCGAATCGATGATCGTCGCGAAATCTCCGCCTTCGAATGAGGTATTGCCGGGTCCTCCGGGAAACAAGGTGTCGCCTGAGAACAACAGCGGGCTTCCCTCAAGGGCAAAACACATCGAACCGCGAGTGTGGCCCGGTGTGGCGATGGTGCGGAGACGAAGACGGCCGACTTCGATGACGGTGTCGTCTTCCAAAATGCTGTCGTAGGCGGGAAGCATTTCCGAATCAGCAGATGTCACGGCCACGTCGTACCCGGCATCACGAACAGCGGGGACCGCCTGGATGTGATCCCAATGGCCGTGAGTTTCGATCACGCGTCGCACGCCGAGAGTGCTGCAAAGTTCCAGCAAGCGCTCGTGTTCATTTGCAGCGTCGATCAGTACGCCAGCGCCGGTCTCGGTGCAGCGAATGACGAAAACGTTGTTGTCCATCGGTCCGACCACAACGGCATGGACTTCGTATCCGGTATCAGCGAGCAAAAGCGTCATAGCAATAGTCTCGCAGGCGATTGGCCGTTGAGGGCTACCGTTCGGCCATGAAAGCAATCATTTGCGAACAATTTGGGCCGGTAAGTGAGCTCCGAGTGGTCGAACGTGACAGCGCTCCTCTTGGCCCGAACGACGTCCGGGTTGCGGTCACGGCCTGTGGCGTGAACTTCGTCGACGGGCTCTTCGTGCAGGGCAAATATCAAATCAAGCCTCCGGTTCCATTCGTGCCGGGCATGGAAGTTGTAGGCCGCGTTGTTGAGGTCGGTTCTGATGTCAGCACCCGAGCGGTTGACGACCGAGTCTTTGTGAACGTTGGGCTCGGCGGGTATGTGAGCGAACTTGTTGTTGGCGAAGCGCGCACGGTGCTGCTCTCCGATTCGGTTTCCGACGGACAAGCAGCGACGTTCACGCAGAGTTATCTCACTGGCTGGTTCGCACTTCGCGAACGCGCGCAGGTGCAAAGCGGACAGAACCTTCTCGTTCTTGGCGCAGGTGGCGGCGTGGGTCTCGCTGCGGTCGACATCGGTTCATCGCTCGGCATGCATGTCGTTGCTGTCGCCTCCACCGAAGAAAAGCGTCAACTCGCGCTTTCACGCGGTGCCGAAGCCGTGATCGACTCGACATCCGAAGATGTGAAGGAACGAGCCAAAGAACTTGGCGGTGGTTCCGTCGACGTTCTCTATGACCCGGTCGGCGGGGACCTCGGCACGACCTGTCTCCGAGCGTTGGGTGACAACGGGGCCTACCTCGTCATCGGGTTCGTGGGCGGAATTCCGAACCTCCCGGCCAACCAAATCCTCCTGCGGAACCGCCGGGTCATCGGCGTCGATTGGGGCGG
The DNA here is from genome assembly GCA_937927725.1 of uncultured Actinomycetes bacterium. Classification (GTDB taxonomy): domain Bacteria; phylum Actinomycetota; class Acidimicrobiia; order Acidimicrobiales; family Acidimicrobilacustridaceae; genus Acidimicrobilacustris. The sequence goes on along the minus strand of CALBSE010000008.1, from coordinate 90,635 downwards.
CTGGGCCCTTCGCAACGGTGAGCGCAACGAAGAACTGACGGCCCAGGTTCTGGCGGAAATCACTGCTGGACGGCTAAATCCGGTCGAACCGGTGGCCTACCCGCTGGCCGAGGCTGCTCGGGCACTTACCGACCTCGAGGAACGCAAGGTCGCAGGGAAGGCGATCCTCGTTCCCTGACCGAAACGAATCGGACCAGAGATGTGCCGTTCGCCTCTTGTGTCGGCTAGAACTACCCCCTGCGGCAGTTGCTGCACACGTCAACCGGCGGGGGACCGACCCCCGTTCGCGACCGGAGGCCACCACCATGAACTTTGCCTTCTCTGAGGAGCAGGAAGAGCTTCGCAACATCGTTCGTCAGTTCCTCGAGGCCAAGTCCTCAGAAGCCGATGTGCGTGAGCAGATGGAAACCGAGCGCGGGTACGACCCCGACGTGTGGGCGCAGATGGCCGAACAGCTCGGTCTGCAAAGTCTCACCATCCCCGAAGAGTTCGGTGGCCAGGGTTACGGCTACGTCGAACTCATCGTTGTTCTCGAAGAGATGGGCCGCGCGCTTCTGTGCGCGCCGTACTTCTCCTCAGTTGTTCTTGCCGCCAACACGGTGATGCAGTCCGGTGACGATGCTGCGAAGGCAGCGATCCTTCCAGGCATCGCGTCAGGCGAGACCATCGCCACTGTTGCGTTCACCGAACCCAATGGTCGTTGGGACGAGTCCGGTATCGAAGCAACCGCCACGAACGATGGCGGAATCTGGAAGATCAACGGCACCAAGTCCTACGTCATCGACGGTCACACAGCGAACGTGATCATCGTTGCCGCCCGCACCGGTGCTGGTGTGAGCCTCTTCTCGGTCGCTGGCGATGCTGCTGGCCTCACCCGCACCGCACTGGCCACCATGGACCAGACCCGCAAGCAAGCCAAGCTCGAATTCGCCAATGTTGAAGGCACGCTTATCGGTGCCGACGGCGCTGGCTGGGACATCCTCTCGACCGTTCTTGATCTCGCCGCCGTCGGCCTTGCCGCCGAGCAGGTTGGTGGCGCTCAGATGTGTCTCGACATGGCCGTCCAGTACGCCAAGGATCGCGTGCAGTTCGGTCGTCCGATCGGTTCGTTCCAGGCCATCAAGCACAAGTGCGCAGACATGCTGCTCGAGGTTGAGTCGGCCAAGTCCGCTGCGTACTACGCCGGCTGGTGTGCGTCTGAACTCAACGACGAATTGCCTGCAGTTGCGTCGCTGGCCAAGGCCTACTGCTCCGATGCGTACTTCCATGCGTCTGCCGAGAACATTCAGATCCACGGTGGCATTGGTTTCACCTGGGAACACCCGGCGCACATGTACTTCAAGCGTGCGAAGTCTTCGGAACTTCTCTTCGGTGATCCCACCTATCACCGCGAGCTTCTTGCTCAGCGCATCGGCATCTGATCCGCTGACTGCAGCGACGAGCCAATCGTGATCGTCGTCTTTATCGTCCTCTCCGCGGTTGCGGTGCTTGTGATTGGTCTTCTGGCCGTTGGACGGCTCGCGGGTCAGCTTGCGGAACAGCCTCGTCCTGCGGTCTACGACCGTGCCGAAGCGGTTGATTTCGTTGCTGATCGTCTTCCCGACGATGTCACCGCGCAATTGAGTTACGACGAACTCGCGCAACTCCTGCAATGGCATCTCGACTATCTCGAAGAATTGGGTGTCGCACGAGCCCAAGGCGTTGAGCACGTCGCCAGTGGGCCCCTCGTGGCGGCGGAAGACGATGCGTTGGCATTCGTGATTGGTCGAGCAACCGAGGCCGGACTTGCCGTCGACGACGTCACCGTGGTGCAGGTCATCGAAGGCAACGAAAAGTACCTCGAGGCCATCGGGGCAATCGGCAATGAACTTCCAATGCCCGAGGATCCAACGGGTAAGTAATTGCCGGCAAAAGAACGGTCGTTGGATCTCAGCCGTCTACGATGAGGACATGCATCGTCCGACGAAGTTCGAACACAACCGTTGGGTGGGCGACAAGCGCACGCAGGTCGTCTACGACGTCGACAACATCGACGATCCGTCCATCATCGAAGAACTGATGGAAGCCGAGACGTTCATTTGCTTTGGACCAGACACGGTCGACGAAGCACGCAACCGTTGCTACAAGCCTTACAAAGGCAATGGCAGCGGACTTGTCGACGTCGAGGGCTGAATCGGCCAGCGGGGGCGTCTCACGCCCGATTGTAAGCGAGCGCTCAATCGTCAAAGTTGGGGTAGAGGCCTTCGACGCACATGTAGTACTTCGGCTGGTACTCGTTATTGCCCTGACTAGACGATGTCGGGCCCACCAAATTCGGAAGGTTGAACGTCTGTGGTCCACTTCCACCGAAACTGTTTCCAATGAGCGAATACAAAGCTTCGTATTGTGAGACTTGAAGTGTCGCTCCATTGCAGAGCATCAAATACGAAGGGGCTTGGCGCCATACGCCGAGGATGATTTGTCCGATGTAGAAATCCATATCAGTTCACTGCTTTCAAAGTGTCGGTCTGGGATCCCGGGCGACAGTTGTTACATGACCCAAGAAATGTTGAGACAATTAGTTGTTGCGAGATGCGGTCGGAGGTAATGCGCATCGGTACTGCGTCTTGGCGTCGTGAAGCTGCATCGTCAGACGAAATGGCTTGATGTTGTGTGTCATGAACAACAAGCGCTCGACCAATAATGGAGTTGATGCCGTTGAGGTCGATGACGTTGGTGGCACCATCAGAACCAATTCGACTGAGTGTCTGGGTTGATCCGTTCACGCCGACGATGTCTCCCGACTTGGTGATGGCGATACTCGTGTGAATGCCTTTCGGTGGAGTATGGCTGAGTAACTCGGGGTCATCGCGATGAATGCTGAGCATTCGCTGCTTTGCCCCATTAGACCGATCGTGCACGACGATTTTGTCGTCGCCGCTGACGGCGATCTCACGCGGGATGACTGCAGTGCCGCTTCTTCCATCGGATGCATCGATTTTTCGTGACGCGCTGCCAAGGGTGGACTCGGTAGTCGGACGCAAGACGTGCACTCCCACTCGGGTATCGGTCACCACAAGGCGGCCATCCGAAAGTGCGGCGATGCCGAAGGGCGAACGCAAGGGGGCTGCATCAATGGTGTTGATGCTGGCAATCGGACGCAAGGATTGGTCAAGGTGGAGCAATCGGCGGTTTCCTCGATCGACAATCCACACTGATCCGTCAGGAGCAAAGGCCGCGTCTGACGCGAAGTTCAAAGTTTTTGTGTCGCCAACAGTGCCGAATGAAGCGATGACCTTGTCGTCTCTCACGAGATCAATCTTGTTGCCCGTGCCCCAATTTTGCTGAAGGCGAACTCCGCCAGCGGCGGCCAGCACGAGTGCATTCACGGCGGTGATTCCAACAAAGCTTTCGTGCCATTCCGGCGTTGAATATGCCGATGGTCCTGCAGGTGGAGATGCATCACAGGAGGAAAGGAGCGGAGCCAGTGCAACTGCTCCGGCAGTGCCCCCAGCGATGGCGAGAAACCGACGTCGCGATAACGGAGAAGAGTTCACTCGGAGTGTCTAGCGCGTGAGCAGTTGTGGCGATTGCTAGTTCGTGAGAAAACTTTTGAACAGTGGGCGAACGAAACACGTCCTAGGCTTGATGTTCGTGGAGAAACTCTTCCGGTCTGGCGATATCGAACTTGCAGGGCACCTGGCACGTCCGCGAATTGCTCCAGGCACCTCGGTTCCTGGTCTGCTTATTTGTCATGGGTTTCCCAACCTGAATCAGGGCGGCGCGCTTTCCGCCCGTTCCTTCCCTGAACTTGCTGAACGCATCGCCACCGAAATGGGGTGGATGGTCCTCGTCTTCAATTTCCGCGGTGCAGGCGACTCGCAAGGGAACTTTTCTCTGCACGGATGGCGTGACGATCTCCTCGCTGCCGCTGCGTATCTGCGCACTGTCGAGGGTGTTCACGGAGTGTGGGCAGCTGGCTATGGAACGGGTGGATCGCTTTCAATTGCAGCCGCAGCGCTTGACCCTGAGATCCGCGGTGTTGCTGCGATGGGCTCGCCTGCCGACTTCGACGACTGGGCGAATCACCCGCGGTTATTGCTGCAGCACGCGCGCGCAACCGGAATAATTCGCTCCTCAGCATTCCCTTCAAACTTCGACGAATGGGCCAAGGAAATCCGCGATGTGCGCGCCGTCGCCGCGATTCGAGCGGTTGCTCCTCGACCAGCGCTCATCATGCACGGCTCAGAAGACGAAACCGTTCCGGTCTACGACGCCCGAGTGCTCGCCGATGCTCACGGAAGTGCCGACCTTCGCATCATCGAGGGCGGCGCGCATCAATTGCGTCACGATCCTCGTGCAGTTGCAGTGCTACTTGGTTGGCTCGACCGACAGCGCGCTGCAGCAGCCGCCGAACGCGCGAGTTGAATTAACTCAATAGCGGGTTCGGAGCATCGGGATCGATGCCGTGATCAGCGATTGCCGATGCAACAACTGATGGTTCGATAACCCCATCGGCAGCGAGCGCCGACAGCACGGCGATCTCAATGTGCGCTGCGTCAATCTCAAAGAAGCGGCGCAGCGCTGCCCGAGTGTCGGAACGACCGAAACCATCGGTACCAAGTGATACGAAACGCTTTGGTACATAGGGCGCAATTTGATCCGGAACCGACTTCATGAAGTCGGTGACGGCAACGACAGGGCCAGGAGCGGCGCCGAGTTGATCGGTGACCTGTGGGGAACGTGGCGCCTCGGTTGGGTGTAGTCGGTTCCATCGTTCGACCTCGAGGGCGTCCTCTCGAAGTCGCTTGTAGGAGGTTGCGCTCCAAAGTTCCGCACCAATCCCGCGAGCAGCGAGTGCAACTTGAGCGTCGCTGGCGCCTTGGTTCATGGTGCCGGAAAACACGATGGTTGCTTTCGCCTCGCAACCTTCGGGAGCGTCAGCCCATTTGTAGAGACCACTCATGATGTCGGCATCGGTGACGTGTTCAGGGCGGGCGGGCATGACCTGGTTTTCGTTATACGCGGTCAGGTAATAAAAGACGCTTTCGCCGGCGCCGTCTGGTCCGCCGTACATGCGCTGAAGACCGTTGTCGATGACGGCTGCGAGTTCGTAGGCAAAGGCAGGGTCGTAGACTTGGCAGGTGGGAACCGTAGATGCGAGCACAAGACTGTGGCCGTCTTGGTGCTGCAAACCTTCGCCAAGGAGTGTTGTACGTCCGGCGGTCGCGCCGATGATGAAACCCTTGGCCTGTGCGTCGGCCGCGGCCCAGATCAAATCGCCGACGCGCTGGAAACCGAACATCGAATACAGCGTGAAGAACGGAACCATCGGAACGCCACGAGTCGCGTAACTCGTTCCGGCTGCAGTGAAGCTCGCAAGTGAGCCCGCTTCGGTAATGCCTTCTTCGAGCAACTGCCCGCTCTTGGACTCCACATAAGAAATGAGTAGTTCGTGGTCGACGGGTTCATAGAGCTGACCCTGCGACGCATAAATGCCGAGTTCACGGAACAGAACTTCCATCCCGAACGTGCGCGCTTCGTCGGGAATAATCGGCACGACGCGCGGGCCGAAGTTCTCTGATCGACACAGGCCGCGCAGCAACCGCGTGAACGCCATGGTTGTGGAAACTGCTTGTGTGCCCGAGCCCTGCGCGAACTCGGCGTAGACGGATGGATCGGGAAGTGTTAGGGGCCGGCGAATCTCGAGCGAACGACTTGGGACAAATCCATCGAGTGCTTCGCGACGCTGCGCAAGATAAAGCGCCTCTGGCGAGTCCGCTGGTGGTCGGTAGAACGGAGGGTCCTCGGCATCGATCGCTGATTCGGGAATTTGATCGGTGAGCTGTAAGCGGTCGCGGAATTCGAGGATTTCGCCGTGGCTCAATTTCTTAATGGAATGGGTGGCATTGCGGCCTTCAACGGTTGAGCCAAGAGCCCAGCCCTTCACGGTCTTTGCGAGGATGACCGTAGGTGCCCCCTTCGTTTCCACTGCGGACTTATAGGCGGCGTAGATCTTCTTGTAGTCATGGCCGCCACGAGGAAGGGCACGCAACTGATCATCGGAAAGATGCTCGACGAGCTTGCGTAAACGAGGGTCAGGTCCGAAGAAGTGTTCGCGGATGTACGCGCCACTTTCGATGGCGTAGCGCTGCCATTCGCCGTCAGGAGTTGAGTTCATCTTGGACAGCAAGACGCCGTCCACGTCACGAGCAAGAAGCTCGTCCCACCCGGCTCCCCAGACAACTTTGATGACGTTCCAGCCGGCGCCACGGAACACCGATTCAAGTTCCTGAATGATCTTGCCGTTTCCGCGTACCGGTCCGTCGAGACGCTGCAAATTGCAGTTCACAACCCAAATGAGGTTATCGAGTTGCTCACGAGCAGCAAGTGAAATCGATCCGAGAGTTTCGGGTTCGTCGGTTTCACCATCGCCAAGGAAACACCAGACTTTTGTCGCGCTGGTGTCGTCAATCTGCCGGTTGTAGAGGTACTTGCTGAATCGGGCTTGATAGATCGAATTGAGCGGACCAAGGCCCATCGACACCGTGGGGAATTCCCAGAACTCGGGCATAAGCCACGGGTGCGGATAACTAGAGAGCCCGCCGCCGCCAATTTCGCGACGGAACTTCGCCATCTCCTCTTCACTGAGTCGGCCTTCAAGGTAGGCCCGAGCGTAAATGCCTGGCGCCGCGTGGCCCTGTAGATAAACGTGATCGCCAACGAGTGATCCTGCGCGGCCGCGGAAGAAATGGTTGAAGCCGACTTCGAGCAACATTGCGGATGACGCATAGGAAGAGAGGTGTCCGCCAATGCCGTCGGCGTTTTTGTTGGCATAGACAACCGCCATCGCTGCGTTCCACCGCAGGTATTGGCGAATTCGTTTTTCGATTTCCTCGTCGCCGGGAAACCATGGCTGCTCTTCGACGGGAATCGTGTTGATGTACGGCGTCGACACCTCAGCCGGTGTGCCGATCTGAAGTTCACGGGCACGCTCGGTGAGCCGAGACACTAAGTAGCGAGCACGAGTTTTCCCCGCGGTATTAATGACGGCATCGAGAGAGTCGAGCCACTCAACCGTTTCTCCGGGGTCGGAGTCGGGAAGTTGGCTGACGAACTGATCAAGGTCCACGAGGCGCCTTTCAAAAATTGCTTGCCACCATGATGCCCACACCCAACGGGTTACCCGCAGGTAGGAACGTTGATTTTGTGTGAATCGTGTATGTCGGTTGTTCACTCGGACCTGTGGGACGCTGGAACGGTGACAACGGTCGTGTACACCGATGGTGCGTGCAGCGGTAACCCTGGCCCCGGCGGCTGGGCCTGGGCTCGCGTCGATGGTGGCTACGGCAGCGGGGGAGAAGCGCAGTCGACGAACCAGCGGATGGAAATAATGGCGGCGTTCGAGGCTGTGAAATCGCATCAGGGTCCGCTTGAGATCGTGAGCGACTCCACCTATGTCGTGCACTGCTTTCGTGATCGTTGGCACGACGGTTGGAAGCGTCGAGGCTGGAAGAACTCCCAACGGAAGCCGGTCGCGAACCGAGACCTTTGGGAGCCGTTCATCGACCTCGTTTTGAGCCGTGGTGACGTTACGTTTCGATGGGTGAAGGGTCATTCGGGTGACCCAATGAATGATCTTGTCGATCGCTTGGCGGTCGCGGCAGCCACGACACAGATGGATTCCGCCGGATCGACGCCACCGACCAATCTCGGGCCTCCCGATACGTTCGGAACCGGGGAATCGGCGAAGGGAATGGTTGACTCGTCTCGGGCCTACCCCGACGATGAACAGCTTTCGCTCTTCTAATTTGGCGATGTCGCCAGAAATGCGGTGCGGGGCTCGTGCTCCCCGTATTCTCTGCACCCATGGACATCAATGGAATTTCAGCAATCGTCACCGGTGGCGCTTCCGGCATCGGTGAAGCATGTGCACGTCAGCTCGCTGCTGGCGGCGCAAAGGTCGTTATCGCCGATCTCAACGACGAAAAGGGCAATGCGCTCGCTACCGAAATTGGTGGCGCGTTTGCCCATGTCGATGTGTGCAACTCCGACGACATCAAGGCCGCCATTGGCATGGCCGAGGAAATGGGCCCGCTTCGCGCCCTCGTGAACTCCGCTGGCATTGGTGCCGCGAGCCGCACGATTGGCAAGGACGGTTCCTACGACTCAGCGTTCAATCTTGATTACTGGCGCAAGGTGATCGACATCAATCTCACCGGAACGTTCGACTGCATCCGTCTCGTGGCTACCGCCATGAGCCGCACCGAACCGGTGTCGGCCGACGGTGAACGCGGTGCAATCGTCAACATGGCATCGGTTGCCGCATTCGACGGTCAGATCGGCCAGGCCGCATATTCGGCATCAAAGGGTGCCGTTGTTGGCATGACCCTTCCGATCGCCCGTGACCTCGCGGTTGTCGGTATTCGTGTGAACACCGTTGCTCCCGGCCTCATCGATACGCCGATTTACGGCGAAGGCGAAGGCAGCGAAGCGTTCAAGGCGAACCTCTCGAAGGACGTGCTCTTCCCGAAGCGTCTGGGTTACTCCAGCGAACTCGCGGCCATGGTGCTCGAGCTCGTCACGAACTCCTATATGAACGCTCAGACAATTCGCGTCGATGGTGGAGCTCGCCTCGGCCCGAAGTGATCTGAGGCCGTCAGCGTCGGCGGGTCCTGTCACCGAGAGGCACATCCATGCTCGCTCCGCTGCGCGTGGATGCCCTCCTCTCGGCGCCACCCGCCGCCGCAGACGGCCGACCTCTCGGTCGTGCCTCATCTTGTGAGGCCGCAGAAGGAAGCCCCGGCATTGAGCCGGGGCTTCCTTCGTTCTCGGGTGCATCGATTGCGGGGGTCGACGGGGTAGATTCGTACGCATGTTCGTAGTGGGGATTGACCCTGGGCTGACCCGGTGTGGGTATTGCGTGCTCGAAGTGCGCGATGGGGCATCACCGCGTGCTGTTGCGCTCGGTGTGATCCGCACCTCGCCGTCTGACGAAGTACATCTCCGATTGGCTGAGCTTCAGACGGAGCTTCGCTCCTTGCTCGCCGAGTTTCCGGTCACGGCGATGGCAGTTGAACGCGTGTTGTTCCAAGTGAATGTGAGTACCGCAATGTCGGTTGGTCAGGCCAGTGGCATCGCCATGGTCGAAGCGGTCAACGCCGGTTGCGAAGTTGTGCAGTACTCGCCCAATGAGGTCAAGTCTGCAGTGGCTGGTTGGGGCAATGCTGACAAAGTGCAGATGCAGCAGATGGTGCAGACACTCCTTGGCCTTGCGCAACCGCCACATCCATTCGACGCGGCCGATGCTGCAGCTCTCGCGCTGTGTCATGTGGCAATGGCGCCGATGCGAGCCGCTGCGAACCGTGCCGTGTCGAAAGCGGGCGTGAAATGATCGGCTCAGTGCGCGGCACGTTGCTCGAGCGGTTGCCTTCGGGCGAGGTGCTCGTTGAAGTTTCGGGCATCGGGTACCGAGTGATCGTTGCGCCTTCAACGGCTGCGTCGCTTGGCGACACTGGTTCTGAAGTCTTTCTGCATACGCATCATCACCGGCGTGAAGATGCCGAAACGTTGTACGGATTCACCTCTTCCGAACAGCGGATGGTGTTCGAAGCGTTGTTGTCGGCGCACGGTATCGGTCCGGCACTCGCCCTCGGCATCATGAGTGTGCATCCGCCGGCATCACTGGTTCGAGTGCTGGCAAACGACGACATCGATGCGCTGTGTCTGGTTCCCGGGGTCGGAAAGAAGACCGCGGCACGACTTCTCATTGAGCTGAAATCGAAACTCGATATCCCTGGCCTCGATCTTGGAGCGACGTCTGTATCGGCAGACGGATTCGAGCGTGGTTCGTCATCAATCGGCGATGTTCGCACTGCCCTTTCCGAACTTGGCTACGGTCCGGAAGAAGTCGCCGAAGCCGTGAAAGAACTTCCCGATTCCAACGACACTGCTGAATTGCTACGTCTGGCTCTGCAACGATTGGCCGCCTGATGCGTGACGAACTTCTTTCACCCGAACCCACTCCCGACGATGTCGAACCGGTGTTATCCGATCGTCCGTCTGGTGCCGACCTCATCGGCGAAGAAGGTGGATTGCGGCCGCGTCACCTCGACGAGTTTGTTGGTCAGCGTGAACTCAAAGAACATCTTGGGATCATCCTCGAAGCCGCTCGCCGGCGCGAACAGGCCGTCGACCACTTACTGTTCGCTGGCCCACCAGGTCTCGGCAAAACCACTCTGGCCGGCATCGTTGCGGCAGAGTTGCAAGTAGGTCTGCACGTCACTTCTGGTCCCGCTCTCGATCGAGCCGGCGATCTTGCCGCCATCCTCACCCGATTGGGTGAGGGCGACGTCTTGTTCATCGATGAAATTCATCGCCTCAGTCGCAATGTCGAAGAAGTGCTCTATCCCGCGATGGAAGATTTCCAACTCGACATTGTTTTGGGCAAAGGCCCCGCCGCCCGTTCGATTCGCCTCGACCTGCCGCGGTTCACACTCGTTGGAGCCACAACTCGCACAGGTCTCATCACCGGTCCCTTGCGTGATCGCTTTGGTTTGGTCGCGCGCCTCGATTACTACGACGCCGACGAACTGCAATCGATCGTTTCGCGTGCGGCCGGCATTCTCGGTATTGGTATTGACGATGGCGGCGCTTCGGAAATCGCGCGCCGTGCACGCGGCACGCCCCGTATCGCCAATCGTCTTCTTCGTCGTGTTCGCGACTTCGCGGAAGTTCGAGGCGATGGTCGGATCGACGAAGCAACCGCGCACGAAGGTCTTGCAGTCTTTGGCGTCGACGACCTCGGTCTCGACAAAGTCGACCGCGCCGTACTTTCGAACCTGTGCCAGAAGTTTGGCGGTGGTCCCGTCGGGCTTGGCACGCTGGCTATCAGTGTCGGCGAAGCGGAAGAAACAGTTGAGGACGTCTACGAACCGTTCCTGATACAGCAAGGTTTGCTCATGCGTACTCCTCGAGGTCGTGTCGCAACGCCTGCAGCTTGGGCACACCTGGGAATGGTGGCTCCGGCCAGTGCGCCGCTGACCGCCGATCCATCGCGGAGTTTGTTCGAGTCGTAGTAAGCGATCGGTATCGAGGCTCTAGCCTCGTCACGCTATGGAAACTGCTGCCTTCGATTACGAACTGCCCGAGTCGGCGATAGCGCAGCATCCACTCGCTGAGCGAGACGCAGCGCGCCTTTTGGTTGATCAGGGCGAGGGAAACGCTCCGTCGAATCACATCGTTCGTGATCTTCCTGATCTTCTTGAACCGGGCGATCTTCTCGTCCTCAATACCACTCGCGTTCTTCCCGCCCGCCTCGAACTTCGGAAAGAGACGGGCGCTGCAGTTGAAGTGCTCTTACTTGAACGGCTCGATGGCGGATCGCTGTCCGATTCCGGTCAGTCTCGGTGGGAAGCATTGGTTCGACCGGGGAGGAAGCTACCCCCGGGCACGATCGTGCGTCCTGCCGACGGCGTCGGACTTGAAGTCACTATCGATGCCGATCTGGGTGACGGACGGCGGGCGGTGACAATCGATGTCGAGGGGCCTTTGCTTGAGGTTTTGGAGCAGTTTGGTGTGATGCCCCTCCCTCCCTACATCACCGAGGTGCTTGCCGAACAAGAGCGGTACCAGACGGTTTTTTCTGAGAGGCCGGCGTCTGCAGCTGCTCCGACTGCGGGGCTGCATCTCACCCCAGAGGTTTTGGCTCGGTGCGTCGAACGAGGCATCGGACGTGCCAATGTCGAACTCGTCGTTGGTCTCGGAACGTTTCGGCCGATTGCGACTGATCACATTGAAGATCACGTCATGCACGGAGAATTTTTTCGTGTGCCGCAAGAAACACTCGATGCGTGCGCAAGAACAAAGGCGAACGGTGGGCGAGTGGTGGCCGTGGGTACGACAGCGGTGCGCGCGCTCGAAAGCGCAGCAGCCTTCGGCGTGACTGACGGTCGGACCGAACTATTTATTCACGGTGACTACGACTTCGCGCTCGTCGATCGGATGATGACGAATTTCCACCTTCCGAAGTCATCACTCATCGTGATGATCGACGCGTTCATTGGGCCGAGGTGGCGCGACCTCTATTCCGACGCGCTGCGCGACGGCTACCGATTCCTGTCGTTTGGCGACGCGATGTTGCTAACGCGTCGTTAATTGTTCAGGACGAACTCAGAGAAATTCGCAGAGGTAGGCCGCAGGCGCTTCGGCTCGCACCTGGAAATGGCTCGAGGCCGGAACTTCGAAGCCTGAGCCCTTTGGGTAGATCTCCCAGTCGCTTTCGCCGTCGACGATTGCTTCGATGACACCGTTCACCACGGTCATGCGTTCCGGGGCATCGGTGTTGAAGTCGTAGGTGCCAGGGGCGATGACGCCGACGGTGGCACGGCCTGCAGCGGTCTCGAAGCCGAGGCTTTGAACGCCACCATCGAAGTAGGTGTTGTGGGAGGTGTCTGACATGTTCACGACGATAATGCTCTCAACGGGTCAGTTGTGGTGACATGGAGCCCAGAGACGAATATTTTTTTCGAGGCCATTGGAGCTGTGTTGAGTACCGACGCAACAGAAACCGTCCTTCGATTGCAGATTGACGCAACCGACGGACACGCTCGAACCGGTGTCGTACACACTGCTCGGGGTTCATTTCGTACTCCATGTTTCATGCCAGTCGGCACTCGAGCTGCGGTGCGCACGCTCACTTCGGGAGACCTCGAGAAGCTCGGCGCCGAGGTGATCTTGGGCAACACCTACCACCTGATGTTGAAACCGGGTGCCGATCTCGTCGATCGTTTCGGCGGACTTCACGGCTTCGCCGACTGGCACGGTCACGTACTGACCGATTCGGGTGGCTTTCAAATCTTCTCGCTTGAACCCAAGGTCAATGATGAAGGCGCAACCTTTAAGTCGACCTACGACGGCAGCTATCACCACCTCAGCCCCGAAGGCAGCGTTGAGATTCAACAGAAGTTGGGTTCCGATATTCAGATGGTGCTCGATGTCTGTCCGCCGCTTCCATCGACGGAACAAGTAGTTCGCGCCGCGCTTGAACGTTCGGTTTTGTGGGCAGGAAGAGCAAAAGTCGCGCATGCGCCAGCGCGCATGAATGGCTCACAGCAAGCGCAGTTCGGCATCGTCCAAGGTGGCATCGACGTCGCCATGCGCACCGAAAGTGCCGAGCGCACTCTTGAAATTGGTTTCGACGGCTACGGCATTGGTGGCCTGTCGGTTGGTGAGACTCGGCAAGAGATGCTCCCGGCGCTTGCGGCGGTCACCGAGGTACTTCCCTCCGATCGTCCTCGCTATCTCATGGGTGTTGGCGATCCGGTCAGCATCGTGGAGGCGGTCGCACTTGGAGTCGACATGTTCGACTGTGTCCTGCCCACTCGACTGGCTCGCCACGGAACGATCCTCACCGGTTCGGGACGGATGAATCTCCGCAACGCCCGGTTCGCCGACGATCCCGAGCCCCTTGAGCCCGGCTGCACGTGCGAGGCCTGTGCCCGCTGGTCTCGGGCCTACCTTCGGCATTTGCTCATGGTGAGCGAGCCGACCGCGGCCCGTCTGACCACGATTCATAACGTCCACTGGCTCTTGCGGATGATGGAAAGAGCTCGGGCGGCGATCGCTGCCGGCACCTATGACCAGTTTCGGGCGTCGGTGGCTGCGGTCTGGGACTGAACGCCAGCGCGGGCGAATAATGGGGGAGGGGAGATGGGGGCTAACGTGGCCCGGTTTCCGCCTTGGAACCCCTACGAACGAGTGATTCCGAAACCATGTCCTTTCTCATCATCATTGTTCTGTTCGTTATCGCTTGGGTCGTGCTGATCCTCCCGAAGCAACGGGAAGTGAAGCGACACAACTCATTCATCGAGACGCTGGCTATCGGGGATGAAGTCATGGCGGGCTCCGGGCTCTACGGGACTCTCGTCGAGATCAACGACGCCACGGTGTTGCTTCAGGTTGCGCCTGGCGTTGAACTCAAAATCGCCCGCCGCGCAATTGCGTCAAAGGTCGTTGACCCAGCCCCAGCAACTGCCGATGTCGCAGATGAGTCGGGCGACGAGGACGCAGACTCGTGAGAAGGCTTCGAGGATTCGGTTCGCTGTTGGTCATCGTCGTTGTCGCAGCATCGGCATTGATCTACACGCTGGTTGCTGGAAATAAGCCCCTTCTTGGTCTCGACCTTCAAGGCGGCGTTTCTGTGGTTCTGAAGCCAAAGCAACAGGTCGAGAACGACACGATTGATCAAGCGATCGCGATTATCCGGCAGCGCATTGATGCCATCGGTGTTGCCGAGCCGGAAATCACCCGTCAGGGCAACAACATCCTTATTCAGATCCCTGGCGTCAAGGACAAGGACCGAGCCCTTCAGCTGGTTGGTCAAACCGCAGAGCTTCAGTTCCGGCCCGTTCTCGCCAATGTCCCTGTGACTCCTCAGGAAGCCACGACAACCACAAGCGGCGACCCCACTGCGACAACCACCACGGTTGCACCCGACGTTTCAACGACAACGACGACGATTGACCCAACCAAGACTGTCGGCGGACTTCCGCTCGATGTCTGCACCTCGGGGCTTTCAACGGAACAGATAAATGCCACGGGTCAAGCGATTCTTCCTCAGTGTAAGGACGGCGAACTTGTTGGTTCTTACGCTGTTGGGCCTGTAGCCCTCACGGGTAGCGCTCTCGATACCGCACGAGCGAATTTGGGAAATAACGGTCAATGGATCGTTGCCCCGACGTTCAAGAGTGGCGATAACGGAATCGGTGGTTTCAATGCCATTGCCGGGCAGTGTTTCACCAAGGGCTCAACCTGCCCGACTGGCCAGCTGGCGATTGTTCTTGATGGTCGTGTTCTTTCCGCACCGAGCATCAATAGCCAAAGCTTCAAAGCCGACCAGATCGAAATTTCAGGCTCGTTCACCGAACGCACCGCGAAGGATCTTGCGACCGCACTTAAGTACGGTGCTCTGCCAGTTGAGTTCGAACAGCAGCAAGCACAAGTTGTTTCCGCAACGCTTGGTCGCGATGCGCTTCACGCTGGTCTCATCGCTGGTCTTGTTGGTCTGATTGCTGTTGCGATCTACATGATCGCCTTTTATCGAGTCCTCGGACTCTTCGCAGTGCTCAAACTTGGCATCGAAGCAGCATTGTTGTGGTCGATCATTTCGTGGCTTGGTGCCAACAATGGTCTTGCCCTCACGCTCGCAGGTATCACCGGCATCATCGTTTCCATCGGTGTGTCGCTCGACTCGAACGTCGTTTACTACGAGCACCTGAAGGAAGACATCAACCACGGTCGCTCAATCCGCAGCTCGACCGATAAGTCGTTCGTGTCTGCGTTCTCCACCATCGTGAAGGCCGACGTTGCTTCTCTCATCGGTGCTGCCCTCCTTTGGTGGCTCACGGTCGGTCCGGTTCGAGGCTTCGCCTTTTACCTCGGTCTTTCCACGGCACTCGACCTCCTCACCTCGTGGGCGTATATGCGCCCGGTCGTGAAGTTGGCGACACGTTCGAAGTTCCTGCTTTCTCGACCTCGCATCCTTGGCCTTCCGGCTGAGAAGACGCAGGAGCGCGGAAATGCCAAGTCCTCAAATCGCCCGAATGCGGAGGTGTCGCAATGAGCAAGCTCGGACGCCTCAACCGGGGCGAAACGAATATTGATTTTCTCAAGTGGTGGAAGATTGGCCTGGCCGTTTCCGTCTTCTTGATGGTCGTGAGTGTCGGCTCACTTTTCACTCGTGGCCTCAACCTCGGCATCGACTTCAAGGGTGGTGTGTCGTGGGAGGTCAGCGCCCCTGGTGTCTCAGTAGACGAAACTCGAACGGCGCTCGAATCCGTGGGTGAAGGATCAGCGAAAATTCAGATCGTTGGTACCGACATCATTCGCGTGCAAGGTCCGGAAAGCACTCCTGAACACACCGTCGAAGTGACGAAGACCCTCGCCGAACTCGCCAATACCGATCCTGCCAATGTCAGTTTCTCGACTGTTGGAGCGTCATGGGGCGGCGACGTCACCCGGTCCGCAATTCGCGCGTTGGTGTTCTTCTTCATCGCGATTCTGATCTACCTGACCGTTCGCCTTGAATGGCGTATGGCGGTTGCTGCGCTTGTTGCGGTGATCCACGATGTCCTCATCAGCGTTGGCGCCTATTCGGTCTTCCAATTCGAAGTGACCCCGGGAACGGTCATCGCGTTTCTGACAATTCTTGGTTATTCGATTTACGACACGATCGTGGTGGACGACAAGATCAAGGAAAACGAACGCTTTGTTGGTCAGTCGGGTCGCCTCACCTACGGGCAGATGACGTCCATGTCGATGAATCAGGTGCTGCTGCGTTCGATCAATACAACAGTTGTTTCGCTCCTGCCCGTCATTGCCCTTTTGGTGGTCGGTGCCGGAATCATGGGCGCGGTCACGCTCGAAGAATTCTCAATCGCTTTGACGGTTGGTCTTCTTGCGGGTGCGTACTCGTCGATCTTTGTTGCCGCACCAATTCTTGTGTGGCTCAAGGAACACCAGTCGAAGTACAAGGTCATTCGCGAACGCCTTCAGTCGCAGGGTGTCGACGTCCAACACGCGTCGGCCCGAGTCGATCTTGTGGGTGTTGGTGCTGGTTCAGCCGCCATCACCGCCACCACGACACCGGTGGCCGGCGATTCTTCGAGTGCGCCGACTCCATCGGCTGGTCCTTCGGGTGTCATCCCGCCGCGTCCTCGCAAAAACCAGCGCAAGCGCTAACAATCGCGCCGGGGTGGGGGCTCATCGCCTGTACCGTGGAGCCATGATGAGTTCGGTCGCAATCGCCACCTGGGTATGTCCCCCAGGTCGCGATCGAACGAGGGTCTGACCGATGGCGACCGTGAATCGTGTGCTGCCGTGGCGTCGTCATGTCGCAGCACCGTCCGAAGAGGTCGCTCCGCTCGTTGAGATTTTTGAGGCCCATCATCCTCGCTCTTCGACGTCGCTAATTACGCGCGCCTACGACCGAGCTGCGGCTGCGCACGAAGGTCAATCTCGCAAGTCGGGTGAGCCCTATGTGACGCATCCGGTTGCGGTGGCCAAAATCTGTGCCGAACTGGGACTCGACGATGTCACGATCGCGGCCGCACTTTTGCACGACGCCGTGGAAGACACCGGCGCAACCTTGATCGACGTCGAAAAAGAATTTGGCGAAGACGTGGCCCGAATCGTCGATGGTGTTACGAAGCTCGATCGAATCAAATTCGATAGCAAAGAGGCACAGCAGGCAGCCACGGTTCGGAAAATGCTTGTGGCGATGGCGAAAGACCTCCGCGTCCTCATCATCAAGCTCGCCGACCGCCTTCACAACATGCGAACCATCGCGGCGATGCCGGCGTGGAAGCAGCACCGCACCGCCCAGGAAACGCTCGAAATCTACGCACCACTTGCCCATCGCCTCGGCATGCAAGAACTCAAGCAGCAACTCGAAGATCTTTGTTTCGCGTCGCTTCACCCCAAGCGTTACGCCGAAATTGACCACATGGTCGCCACCCGAGCACCTGAGCGAGACGTCTACCTCACCAATGTGCTTGAAGACGTCCGCGGTCGACTCAGCGAACTGCATATCACCGCCGAGGTGACGGGCCGACCCAAGCACCTCTGGAGCATCTACGAGAAAATGGTGGTGAAGGGTCGAGACTTCGACGAGATCTTCGACCTCGTCGCTATTCGAGTCATCGTCGGCACGGTGAAGGACTGCTACGCGGCACTCGGCTCTATTCATGCAACATGGAAACCGGTGCAGGGGCGATTCAAGGACTACGTCGCGATGCCCAAGTTCAATCTCTACCAATCGCTACACACGACAGTGGTGGGTCCCGGCGGTAAGTCTCTCGAAGTTCAGATTCGCACCCTTGAAATGCATCGTCGAGCCGAATTCGGCGTCGCTGCTCACTGGAATTACAAAGACAACAACGAGAGTTCCGCTGATCTGGCGTGGTTGAACCGCATTGTCGATTGGCAAACTGAAACTTCTGATCCATCAGAGTTCATGGCGAATCTCAAGATCGACCTTGAGCAAGACGAAGTCTTCGTGTTCACGCCCAAGGGCAAAGTCGTCACCCTTCCTCTCGGTGCCACCACTGTCGATTTCGCTTACGCGATTCACACCGACGTTGGTCACTCGTGCATTGGTGCTCGCGTGAATGGCCGTCTCGTAGCACTCGATACGGAACTGCAGTCCGGCGACTCCATCGAAATCTTCACGTCGAAGGTTGAGAGCAGCGGACCCTCGCAAGACTGGCTGCGCTTCGTTGTTTCGCACAAGGCTGCAAATAAAATCAAGGCTTGGCAATCGCGAGAACGTCGCGAAGATGCGATTGAAAATGGCAATGACGATCTCATCAAGGCGCTTCGGCGCGAGGGTCTGCCTGTTCAGAAGATCCGCCAGTCTCGAGTCCTTGACGAAATTGCGACCGAACTCAACTACGCCGATCTCGAGTCGTTGCAAGCAGCGATTGGTGGAGGGCACCAGTCAGCCCAATCGGTAGCGGAACGAATCCGCAAGAAGCTCGAATCTGTGGAACCGGGACGCGAAGAGCAGCTTTCGACGACGGTTCATGCCCCACGTCGTTCGGGCCGTGTCGGTGGAAGTCCTTCTGGTGTCCATGTCGAAGGTCTTGACGATGTCATGGTTCGCTTGTCGCGTTGCTGCACTCCGGTTCCGGGCGACGAAATTATGGGCTTCGTCACTCGCGGACGTGGCGTCTCTGTGCATCGTTCAGATTGTGCGAATGCAATGTCGCTTACCGATGGTCAAGCCGATCGTTTGATTGATGTCGAGTGGGACGCCGACATCGCAGCGACGTTTATTGCATCAATCGAAGTCAAAGGCCTTGATCGTTCACGACTCCTTCGCGACGTTTCTGCGGTGTTGGCTGATCATCACGTCAATATCGTTGCGTGCAATACCATCACTGGTTCCGACCGGATCTCGTCGATGCGGTTCGACTTTGAGTTAGGCGATGTTTCGCAGTTGACTCCACTGCTTTGGTCGATCAAGAAGATCGATGGCATTTACGACGCCTATCGCGTGCTGCCCGGCAAGGGTGACTCCGACGGCGATGGTGAACTCGGGGATCGCTCGTAACTCCAGCGTTCCATTACTGGCGCTGCGTCGTTCGTTCCTCTCCGTGGCGATCGGGAGCGAGTTGGGTCAAGCCTCAGGTCGCCTCACCGAAGTCCTCTCGCCAAAGGGTTCGTGAGGGAGGGGAGGGCACCGGTAGGATCATCGGTCGTGTCCGCGCCGACGAATCCCCGAATTGAGCCCTTCAAGGCCCCGACCGGGACTCGCGACGTCCTGCCTCCTGAATCAGATCGTTGGCAGGCCCTGATCGCCCTTTTCGCAGGCCATGTGCGGCGGGCAGGGTACGGATTGGTGCAGAGTCCGATGTTCGAGGAAATCGGAGTTTTTTCTCGGGTGGGCGAGGGTACCGACCTTGTGCGCAAGGAGATGTACGACTTCCTTGACAAAGGCGAGCGTCATATCGCTCTTCGCCCCGAAGGCACCGCCTCAATCGCTCGAGCCTGGATTCAACATGCACAGGGCGAGGCGAAGCCCTGGAAGGTTTGGTACGCGGCGCCGTCTTTTCGTTACGAACGTCCGCAAGCGGGCCGTTTTCGTCAGCATCATCAGCTTGGCGCTGAAGCAATCGGTTCGGAAGATCCCGATCTCGATGTTGAAGTCATCGCCATGCTTCACGATTTCTACGCATCGCTTGGGTTGAAGCAGGTCACGCTTCTCATCAATTCGATGGGAACCGCCGATGATCGGCGTCGCTACATCGAAGACGTGCGGGCATGGCTTAACGAACGTCTCGATACTCTCGACCCCAAAGATGCCGAGAAAGTTGTCGACCACCCCATGCGAGTGCTCGATTCGAAGCGGCCCGTCACCATCGCGGCAATTGCTGATGCGCCACGCATCACTGATCGACTTTCTCCAGAAGCGGCGGAGCGATTTGAGCGTGTGAAGTCGGGCCTCGCCTCGCTAGGTATCGACTTCACCGTGGAGCCTCGTCTGGTGCGTGGTCTCGATTACTACACCCACACCACGTTCGAGTTCGTGAGCGGTGCACTCGATGCAGCTCAATCCACCATCGGTGGTGGAGGGCGTTACGACGGCCTCATCGAATCACTCGGTGGCCCCTCAACACCGGGAATCGGTTTCGGGTCTGGTATCGAACGCGTGCTGCTTACGTGCGATGCCGAGGATGTGTTTCCTGCGCCGACCAACACGACCGATGTTTTCGTTGTTGATACGACCGGGGGAACGGCTGCACGAGACCTCACGATTGAACTGCGCCGAGCTGGCATCAGCGCAGAGCGAGCATTCGACGGTCGTTCTATGAAATCGCAAATGAAATCCGCTGATAAGTCCGGCGCCGCATTTGTCTGCATTATCGGCGACGACGAAGCAGCCGCTGGCACCGTAACGATCCGTGACCTGCGCGGCGATACCGGTCAAGAGGCGGTCGATCGATCCACCGCCGCTGCCGTGCTCGCCGCCCGACTCTCCTGAACCCGAAGGACCATCTGTGACTGATTCCGTTTCCATGCGCACCGACCATTGCGGAACGCTTCGAGCCGCCGACATCGGTCGTGACGTTGCCGTCTGTGGGTGGGTGGCCCGCCGACGTGAGCACGGCGAGCATCTGGCCTTTATCGACCTCCGCGATCACACCGGTCTCGTGCAGTGTGTGGTCGATGGCGCCGCCGACCTTCGGTCCGAGTACGTGGTCCGCATCACGGGCACCGTGCGTCAGCGCCCCGATGGCACCACAAACGACAACATGCCCACCGGCGAGATCGAAATCGGCGACTGCAGTGTCGAGATTCTCAATGTGGCCGAACCGCCTCCGTTTCAGTTGAACGATCGAGTTGAAGTCGACGAAATGGTTCGGCTTGCACACCGCTATGTCGATCTGCGCACCGAACGCATGCAGCGCAACCTCCGGATCCGCGCCAAGGTCAATGGCTCTCTGCGTCGGGCAATGGACGATCAGGGTTTCGTAGAAATTGAGACCCCGATGCTGATCGCGTCCACGCCTGAAGGTGCACGCGATTTCGTGGTGCCCAGTCGTCTGTCTCCGGGTTCTTTTTATGCCCTGCCGCAGAGTCCACAGTTGTTTAAGCAATTGTGCATGGTGGGCGGTATCGATCGTTACTACCAAATTGCTCGTTGTCTTCGTGACGAAGATCTTCGTGCCGATCGCCAGTTTGAGTTCATGCAGCTCGATGCTGAGGCCAGCTTTGTCTCGCAGGAAGAAGTTCTTGCGTTCATCTCGGTGGCCGTGTCGGCTGCAGTCGAAGAAGTCACCGGTCAGAAGATGGGCGGTGTCCCTCGCATGACCTGGCAAGAGGCACAGGAACGCTTCGGTTCCGATAAGCCCGATATTCGCTTCGGCATGGAGCTCATTGAGCTCACGCCGAACTTCGCCACTACGGAGTTCAACGCCTTCAAGGCCGATTGCGTGAAGGGCATCGTTGTCGACGGGGGCGCGGAGTTCACCCGTTCGAAGCTCGACGAGCTCACCGACAAAGCAAAGCGCTGGGGCGCCAAGGGCCTTGTGTGGATGCGCGTCAAGGATGGGGGCGAACTCGATTCGCCCGTCGCAAAGTTCCTTTCCGCCGACGAACTTGCTGGCCTCGTTGCAACAACCGGAGCGAAGGCAGGCGATCTGCTTCTTCTCGTGGCCGACGACCGCCCGAAGGTCTGTCATGTGCTCGGCCTGCTTCGTCTCGAACTTGGTCGTCCGCCCGTCACCGAAGGTGGCTTGCAGTTCCTTTGGGTTGTGGACTTCCCATTGTTTGAATCGCTCGACGATGCTGGTAACCCGGTGCCTGCGCATCACCCTTTCACGATGCCGCATGCCGAAGATGTTGCATTGCTCGATACCGGTAACCCGCAGGACCTGCTCAAAGTTCGTTCGCAGGCCTACGACCTTGTGCTCAACGGTTGGGAGCTTGGTTCGGGCAGCGTTCGAATTCATCGAGGCGATATCCAGAGCCGAATGTTTGAACTTCTTGGCATCGGCGTCGAGGAGCAACAGAGCAAGTTTGGTTTCTTGCTCGATGCTTTCCGTTTCGGAGCCCCACCACATGCTGGCTTTGCGTTCGGCATCGATCGCCTTGTTGCATTGCTTGCGGGCGAAGAAAACATCCGTGAGGTCATTGCGTTCCCCAAGACACAGTCGGGTACCGATCCGCTCACGCATGCACCGACGCCGATCGACACCGCACAACTCGATGAGCTCGGGCTGCGGCTTCTTCCCACCAAGAAGACCGACTGACCCTCCGGAGTTCAGGCAAGGGCGACCGGTAGCCTCGGGCGATGACCGAGGATCTGTTCGCTGCTGCTGCCGAAGATCGGCTGGCACGGCAGGCTCCGCTTGCTGCTCGGCTTCGACCAAGGAACCTCGACGAGGTCGTCGGTCAAGAACATCTGCTTGGCCCTGGCAAACCCCTACGGGCATTGATCGAAGCTGACCGGCTTTCTTCGGTGATCCTTTGGGGCCCGCCGGGGACCGGCAAGACGACAATTTCGCAACTCATCGCCCGCACGACGTCAAAAGCGTTTGAGCAACTTTCTGCAGTGAGCGCATCGGTGAAAGACGTGCGCGAAGTTGCTGCTGGGGCCCAAGAGCGATTGGCCATGCGAGGTCAGGGAACGATTCTGTTTCTCGACGAAGTACACCGTTTCAACAAGTCGCAACAAGACGCGTTGTTACCCTCGGTGGAGAGCGGCCTACTGGTTCTTATCGGCGCAACGACCGAGAACCCCTTCTTCGAGGTGAATCCTCCGCTGTTAAGTCGATCGACGTTGTTTCGGCTCGACCTTTTGTCGGCCGACGCGTGTGGGCATCTGGTAGACCGCGGTTTGGCCGCCGAAGGCGCAACAATCGACGACGATGCTCGTCAACTTTTGGTCGATCGAGCCAATGGCGATGGTCGACACGTCCTCACCAGCCTCGAAGTTGCCGTAGCGCTGGCTCATGAGCATCCCGATGCCGCTCGAGACGGATCGGGATCGATCGTCGATGAAGCCATTCGAGTCACGGCCGCTGATGTCGAGGCCGCTCTCGGCACGAAAGCGCTGCGCTATGGCCGAGACGATCATTACGACGTCATCTCGGCATTCATTAAGTCGATCCGTGGCTCTGACCCCGACGCCGGTCTCTATTGGTTGGCTCGCATGCTTGAGGCAGGGGAGGACGCCCGGTTTATCGCCCGCCGTCTTGTGATTTTGGCCAGTGAAGACATCGGCATGGCTGATTCGAATTCGCTCGTGATCGCCGATGCAGCGGCTCGGGCAGTCGAATTCGTCGGTCTGCCCGAGGCACAGCTCAATCTGGCCCACGCTGTGGTTCATCTCGCGACTGCGCCGAAGTCGAATCGGGTGACTGTGGCCCTCGGCCGAGCCCAATCGGATGTTCGCGATCAGGCCGGGGGAGAGGTGCCCATTCACCTGCGCGACGGCCATTACAAGGGGGCGAAAAGCCTCGGGCACGGACAGGGCTACGAGTACCCTCATGACCAGCCTGAGGGCTGGGTCGACCAGCAGTACCGGCCGGCCGAACTCGAGGGCCGGGTCTATTACGAGCCATCCCCCCATGGCGCCGAAGCCGAGGTCCGAGACCGTATGGACGAACACAGCCAACACCCACAGGAGCCTCAGCCATGAGCACCATTTCGGTCGTGTTGATCGTTATCGCAATCGTTGGTCTTGTGGTCGTCGCAATGGCGGTGCAGTCGCTCATCACCACGCTGCGGTCGCTTCGAACGACGGTGGAAGATCTGCGCGTAGAAACGATGACCGCCGTCGCTGAACTTCGCGCCACGGTTGCGTTGGCAAATGGCGAGATCGAACGCGTTGACTCATTGCTTGACACTGCCGAAACGGTTGGTGCGCGCGTGGAAGCAACGTCGCGTCTCGCATGGTTGGTCATGCGAAACCCACTCGTGAAGTTGGCATCGGTTTCCGTTGCGACCGATCGAAATGCACGACGTCTTACGCGCAACGATGCGCAGATCAATGCAGTTGAACCGCTCGCGATAACCGACGGCACACGCGGTAGTTCCCGTCGTTCGAAGAGCGCGCGAAACACCACATCGCGTCGCGAACGACGGGTCAGTTGATGTTGAAGCGCGTCACATGGTTCACCGTTGGTACGGCTGTTGGTGTCACCGGAACAGTGGTCGGATACCTCCGAGCTCGTGATCTGGCTCGGCGCCATCTGCCCGAGAATGTGAGCGATGCCGCAGTTCGCGCAGCGGAATTGGCCGATTCTGGGGTGCGTGTGGCACTTGACCGCGGAAGCGTTTTGGTGGACGGGTTGCGTACAAATGCCCAAAGCACAAAGCAGACCCGTAAGCAGGCCGAAGCGCTGCTTCGGCGACAACTCGAGCGCGCCGGTCTCTGAACAGGCAGTTCGCGAGAACCCTCAGGAAGCGGTTGAGGGTTCGTTTTCAGAGGTTGAGGGTTTTTGAGAAAGCGCGTTCCTGGCGGAACCATTTTCCGAATCGACTCGGGCCCGAACGGAACACAAAACACGCGTTCCCGAATAACAAATGTCCGCGACTTTCCCTAGATTTCCGGGGTGCTCCAGATACCCAAACCCACACGTCGTGGGCTCGTGGTTGTGCTGGCGTTCGCGTTGTTGGCCGGGGTGGTCCCAGCAACGTTGCGCCCGTTAACAGCTTCAGCCTCCACGGCGAGTCAATTGAACTCGACACCGAGTTCACAAACCGCGAACGCGTCAACCACCCCAGACGCGAACGCAACGGCGAACGCGCCGATCACACCGACGGTGAGCTACGGCACATCGTCTGTTGGTGATTCGTTCGCGCCGTCAATGAGTTACGGAACGTCGGCGGCGACAACATCGCCGTCTGCACCGTTGTCTCTTGCCGCCACCCCCGGCAACGCAACGATCACGCTCACGTGGAGCACACCACAGAGCGACGGCGGAAGCGCCGTGACGCAGTACAACGTCGAGAAGAGCACCGACGGCGCGGCGTGGAGCACCGCAGCAACCGTCCTTGCAACTTCCGCGTTGAGCACCACCCTGACCGGACTCACAAATGGCACCGCGTACTACGTGCGCGTCTCCGCGCAGAACTCTGTCGGTTCTGGTCCCGCGTCCTCGACCACTGTTGTTCCGAGTACGAACGCGTCCTCGCCTCTCACCCCCGGGCAGGGGACCGTCCCAACCCCGACGGGTGGGTACCCAGCAGCCGTGATTGCCGATGCTCCCTCTGGCTATTGGAAGCTTGATGAGGCCGCAGCCGCGACCACAGCCGCTGACTCCTCTGGCAATGGTCTGCCCGGTATTCCGACCGCCGTGACGTTCGGTGCCGCAAACTCCTCGCCAGTGGGCGGATCGGCGGCAACCTTCAACGGTACGAGCAGCCAGATTCTTCTGCCCCGTTCGCCCGCCTTTGTCGCTGGTGATTCGACAGTTGAGGCGTGGATTAATCCCTCGAGTACTTCGGCGCGCCAGTGGGTCTATTCGAAGGGGCAGTCGGGCGTTGCCGGGCAGATTGGTCTGACGGTTGAGCCAGGCGGGTCTCTTCTGGGGTGGTTCGGCGGTGCTTCGGTGAACTCGGCGAGCGGGTTGATCCCTGCTGGTCGATGGACTCATGTCGCCATGAGCGTCTCCGGCGGAACACAATGGCTCTATGTAAACGGCACGCCTGTTGCGAGCGGACCGGTTGCGCTCACCGCTGATCCGGCCGGTTCCGACCTTGCGGAGCTAATCGGTTCGGCAGCGAATAACGCTGGAGGTACGACTGGATCGAATTGGTTTGTTGGCAAGATCGCTCAGGTCGCGGTCTATGCAAGCGCGCTGAACTCAACGCAGATCCAGACCCATTGGCAGGCTGCCGGCAACGCTCCCGGCGCCGCAGTGGTGCCCACTGCAACTGCTGGCGATCAGCAGGTCCGTCTGGATTGGGCTGCTCCGACGTTCAACGGTGGCTCACCTGTCATCGGTTACAAGGTGGAACTCTCGACGAATGGTTCCGCCGCGTCGCCGACATGGAGCACCGTCGTCGCCAATACGTGGTCGGCATCGACGACATTCCTCGTCACCGGAACAGCGGCATCGACACAGCTCGCCAACGGCACGGCGTACTGGTTCCGCGTTACCGCGCTCACGGCGATTGGATCGACGATCACCGCGGGCACAGCGAGTGCTCCGGTCGCGGCGACTCCTTTCGGGCTTGCGGGCCCACCCACCGGTCTCGGCGTGAGTACCCCGAACTCTGGTCAGGTCGCCCTTTCATGGACAGCGCCATCGTTTAACGGTGGTCAGACAATCGTCGGCTACCGAGTCGAACAATCGGCGAATGGCGGAACCTCATGGTCGACGCTTACGCCGAATACGGGTACGACAACGACCTCCTACACGGTGAGTGGTCTTGCGAATGGAACCTCGATGATGTTCCGCGTCGCCGCTGTGACTTCGATGGGACAGGGCTCTTGGGCAACCGCAACGACAACGTCGTCGAGTGCATCAAGTGCACCTCGAGACTTCGCGGTTGTGCCCGGAGATCGAACCTTTGCCTTCACGTGGACGGCTCCGCTCAATTCGGGTGGATCGATCATTACCGGTTACAAACTTGAGCAGTGTCAGTCGAGCGCGGTGTGTAATGCGACGACACTGATCGACGGTTCGATTCCGGGAACGGCAACATCGTTTACGTGGACCTCGCTCAATTACAACTACGCCTACACCTTCAAGTTGACGCCGATTACCGCAGCGGGCTTGGGTGAGCCGGCAACGGTGACGACGTCTTCGGCAGCCAACGCAATGGTGTCGATTCCGGATCAGATGACTGCGGTGGCGAGTGATGGGCAAGTTCTTCTTTCGTGGAATGCCCCGACACAGCAGGCCTCGCTCACGATTTCGGGCTATCAGGTAGAGCAATCAAGCGATCGTGGTTCGACGTGGACCACGTTGACTCCTGACTTTCTCAGCGGAACCACCTACACCGTTCGCGGTCTCACCAACGGAACGACCTACCAATTCCGGGTTCGTGCACTCACGTGGGCTGGCCCCGGAGCTGCCGCAACTGTTACAGCGATGCCGGTTTCGTTATCGGGTGCGCCGCAGAATCTCACCGCAACCGCGCCGTTGTCGGGTGTGGCGAGGCTGAATTGGTCCGCACCTCTCTTCACCGGCGGCCTTCCGCTCACGGGTTACCGAATCGAATACAACGCATCGAGCTTTACCGCCGGGTGGACGACTCTTACGACAGTCGGACCGAACGTCACGAGCTACGACTGGGTAGGTCTCGCAAACGGGACCACGTGGTATTTCCGAGTGAGTTCGATTACCGATGCCGGTGTCGCAACTGCTGGTGGCGCGATGACTGCGGTGTTGGTGTCGTGGACGCCAAGCGCGCCGACCAATGTGTCGAGTACATCTGCCGACAGGCAGATCAATCTCAATTGGGCGGGTCCTGCGAACAATGGTGGCTACGCCGTTTATGGCTATCGACTTGAGCAGTCTTCGGATGGCGCGAACTGGACGCTTCTCGAAGCGACCGAGAGCTCAGGGGCGTTCCAGGTTCGAGGTCTGATTAACGGGGTGAATTACCGATTCCGAGTTGCCGCAGTTACTGCTCGCGGAATTGGAGAGTGGGCCTATGTGAGTGGCACGCCACAAGCACTTGCGCTCGCCCCGCAGAATCTGAGCACCTCGGGCGCAGATGGTCGCGTGATTCTCAACTGGACGACACCGGCCAGTAGCGGAGGCTTGCCCATCGTCGGCTACCAGGTGCAGTACTACCCGGGTGCGTGGACGACAATTATCGGGAACACGGGTTCAACAGGAACAACGGCAACGGTTCCGGGCCTCACAAACGGAACGACCTACTGGTTCCGTGTCGCGGCCATCACAAGTGCGGGTGTCGGTGAGTACAGCTCCCAGACCTTAGGTACCGCGTACGTTGCACCTTCGAGTCCGTATTACTTGTTGACGACGCCGGGCGACTCAAAGGTTGATCTTTCTTGGAATGCTCCGCTTACGGACTCGAATACGGCGGTTGGGGGTCCGTGGTCGATCGTCGGCTACCGGATTGAACAGTCCGCTGACAATGGCACCACTTGGACGATTCTTGGCGATCCGATCGCTGCGGGCCGTACGTTCACCGCGTACGGTCTCACAAACGGAGCGAACTATCAGTTCCGTATTAGCGCGGTCACACAACTGGGAGTTGGCACTCCTGCAGTCGTCTCGGCAACTCCGGTGACAACCGCAACGGGAGTTCAAAATCTTTCAGTGACACCCGGCGATGCTTCGGTGACGCTGAACTGGCGCGCTCCAGTTTCCAATGGTGGTGGAGCGATTACCGGGTATCGAATCGACTACTGCACACCGTGGTGCGCCACGCCCGCGACGTTGGCCGAGGACAACCTTGATCCGTCTGTCACTTCGTTTACTTATAGCGGTCTGACGAACGGAAGTACGTACAACTTCCGTGTTCGGGCCCGAAATGCTGCAGGCCTCGATCCCAATGGATCGACAGTGGCGGCTGTTCCTGATCGAATTCCTGGCACTGTCACAAATCTTTCGAGTTCCACTGCGAATGTCGGAACCGGTGCAACGCAAGCGACGTATGTGACGTTGTCATGGACGCAGCCTGATATTCGTGGCAGCAGCAACGGAGTTTCGTACTCCGTCGAGTTGTCAAAGGACAACGGCACGACCTGGACGATGCTTTCGGCGGCAGAGACGCAGACCGCTTACAGATGGGCTCCGAATGGTGTTCCCGCTGGCACGATCGTGGTTTTCCGTGTTCGCGCATCGAATGTTGTGGGTACTGGTCCAGGCGTTCTGATCAGTACCACAGTGCCGGTACAAGTCAGCGGTGTTCCACCGGGAGTACCAGGAGCGCCAAGTGCGCTCCAAGCAACAGGAGGTGACTCACAAGTCACGATCTCCTGGGCCCCTCCGGCATCGACGGGGGGGCTCCCCGTCACCGGTTATCAAGTCGAATCTTCACCCAACAATTCGACCTGGACGGTGCTTACTACATCGGCGATTTCGCCCTACACGATCACCGGTCTTACGAACGGAACGGTGATGTACTTCCGAGTTTCAGCGATCACCGCTGCTCAAACTCTCAATGCCAGCGGTGCAGTTGTGTGTTCGACCACGGTTCCCTGCGCAGTTGTGAGCGCGATGCCCGGCAATGCGCCGAGTGCACCGTTCAACCTCACCGCCAGTGTCACGGGTGTGACCGCGACTCTCTCTTGGACGGCGCCGGCCGACGCTGGTGGTTATGCGGTCGTTGGGTACGTGCTTGATCGATCCACGGACGGTGGTACGACTTGGTCGGCGGTCGGCACGATGGGTCTTGTTACCACCTACGTCGTCGATGGTCTTACGGTCGGAGTTTCGACACTCTTCCGTCTCACCCCAACGAACGCGTTTGGAAACGGTGCGTCAGCAATCGTTGCGGTCACCGGTCCCGCGGTCACGGCAACCAGCGCAGTTCTCAATTTGTCGGCCTCGCTTTCATCGACAACGGCAACATTGAACTGGGTTGCTCCCGCACTGGGAACGCCGACGAGTTACAAGATTGAGACATCACCGAATAACTCGACATGGACGGCTGCTACGCCTTCCACGACGACAGCCCTTAACGCAATGGTGTCAGGTCTGACGGTCGGAGTCGTCACCTACCTCCGCGTCACTCCATTGGTTGGTGCAGTCGCTGGCCAGGCGTCCGTCGTCACGGTCTTTGTGAATGGAACAGCAATTGCTCCGACGGTTACGGCGACAGCGGGGGATGGAACCGTCGCACTTTCATGGTCCGGGGCGACGGTTGCGTCGGGATCCACGCTGCTCGGCTACCAGATTGAACAATGCACGGGCGCTTGTGGTGGCGCGAACGCTCCATTCACGTTGCTTACGGCGAACTCAGGCGTGTCCACGACGACTCAGACGATTCAAGGTCTCACAAACGGAACGAGTTACACCTGGCGAATCGCTGCGGTAACGACGCGTGGTGTTGGGGCGACGTCAACGGTGTCTTCGATTCCTGTTGGACTTCCCGCGGCTCCATCTGCATCGACAGCAACTGCTGGCGACGGGGTCGTCACAGTCGCGTGGACCGCGCCATCGACGCTTGCTGGCGGCTCCTTGCTCGGCTACCAGATTCAACAATCGACGAATAACGGCTCGTCGTGGACTGTCGTGTCACAGATAGCTGATCCGACGTCGACGTCATTCGTTGTGAATGGCCTTACAAACGGAACGTCCTACACATTCCTCGTCTCGACCGTGACCACAGTTGGTGTGAGCACGATCGGTGCATGGTCGATTGCGACACCGTATGCGGTACTTGCCTCGCCATCGGTGGCGGCGACGCCGAGTGATGGTTCGGTTCTGCTCACCACGTCGATGAACGCGAACGTGCAGGCGCCTTATGCCGGCACGCTTCTCGGCTATCGCGTCGAACAAAGCACAGACGGCGTGAACTGGACGCTCGTCAGCCCGATGGCAGCAACTAACTCCATTTCGACGCTCGGAATCACGGTGCGCGGACTTGTGAACGGAACGCAGTATCGATTCCGCGTTACCCCGATCACGACATCGAGCGCAGGGCTTTCGACGATCATTGTGGCAACGCCGTTTGCCGTGGCATCTGCTGTCGGGCAGTTCTCTGGTGTTTCTGGCGACGCAAGCGTCACCCTTACGTGGGCAACCCCGGCGAGTAATGGCGGGACGCCGATCCTTGGCTATGCGATTGATCGCCGTATAGGAAATGGCGGCGCATGGGACGTCCTTACTCCGAATACTGGATCGTTGTCGACTCGCTACGTCATGACCGGACTGGTGAATGGCACCCTCTACAACTTCCGAGTTCGCGCCGTAACCGATGCCGGCAACGGGCCAGATGCAATCATCGCTGCGACCCCGGCGACAATGGCCAGTGCTCCGCTTAATGCCTACGGCTTCAGTAACTGTTCGCGGTGTGTGTATCTCGGATGGAACGCCCCAACATCAACTGGTGGCTACCCAGTAGTTGCCTACAGGGTTGAACAGTCAAGCGATAACGGAGTTACGTGGTTGAGCGTTGGTAGTGAAGTCAACGGAGGCGGCGTCCAGCTTACGGGACTCGTGAACGGCGTGAACTACCAATATCGAATCGCCGCAATTACCAAGATGGGAAATGGCGCATGGAGCGGCGTCGTTAGCGTTCGTCCGTACACGACAAGCGCAGGCTTCGTTTCGAATCTTCGCGCAACGCCAGGTGACGGTCAGATGCGCCTGGACTGGACAGCGCCGACCGACACCGGCGGTTCACCAGTGATCGGTTATCAGATCTTGATCCCGGGTCTCATCACTACCTATAACACCGGTTCAGCGGTAACCAACTACACGATCACCGGCCTGACAAACGGTTCCCTGTATCAGTTCTATGTGATGCCCGTAACCGCCGCAGGTTCGGGCAATTGGCAGGAAGTCGACTCGCGCCCGCAAGCGCTTTCCTCGCAGCCGCTCAATCTGCGGACGGTTTCGACTGATGGTGAAGTTGATCTGTTCTGGAATGCCCCGACAAACCTTGGTTGGAGTGCGATCGCTGGTTACATCGTCGAACGTTCGGCCGATGGCGGTGTGACATGGATTCGACTTGGTATCACCAACGACATTCAGTGGTACGCGACCGGCCTCACGAACGGGTCCACCTATCAGTTCCGTGTTTCGGCGTATTCGTTTGTAGGAACTGGAGCCGCGTCGACAGTGACGGCGACGCCATTTGGTAGCGCCAGTGCTCCGGTGGGTCTGCGAGCAACCCGTGGAAACGGTCAGGTGACCGTGACGTGGTCAGCGCCGTTGAGTAACGGTGGACTTTCGATCCTCGGCTATCGATTGTCGGCGTACTGCATTGCCGGCTCGGGACTTTCCTGTGGTGGCATCACCACAAACTCGGCAGCGCCGACGGTGATCACCGAACTCACTCCGGCGGGTGTGTTGAGTTACACGGTGAACGGCCTAGTGAATGGCAATACGTATGGCTTCTCGGTGAGTGCGGTACGAGCGATTTCGACGCCATATGTCGGTTCGTTTGTGAATGGAACCGTGCCGACTGCGATTGCAGCGGGCGTGGTCGTGAGCCCTTGGGCAGTTGCGACCGCTCCGACAAACCTCACTGCAGTTGTTTCGGATGCCTCGTCGTCCGCTCCGAATCCGGCGTTCGGAACATCGGCAAAGGTCGTACTCACCTGGGCGGCTGTTGCCGATACAGGTGGAGCCACAAACGCGGTCACTGGTTATCGCATCGAGAAATCAACCGATGGCACCTCGTGGACAGTCCTTACTCCGACGACCAATATCAGCGCTCTTAGCGCCACGATTACGGGCCTTGTTCCGGGTGTGCGCACGTGGTTCCGAGTCTCAGCAATCACTATCGCTGGCGTTGGCGATGGGGCAGTGGTGTCCGTGCTTCCGGTAGTTGGCGCTTCGGCTCCCGGCACTCTGAGTGCGACGCGAAACTTGGCAACGGGTGAAATTGGTCTGTCATGGACCGCTCCGCTGTTAACTGGCGGAAGTTCGATCTTCGGTTACAAGATCGAGTATTCGGTGAGCGGTGGTGCGTACTCGACCATCTCCGACAACGCCGGTACGGCGACGGCCTACACGGTGCGCGGCGTTGTTGTGGGTTCGTATTACAGCTTCCGCGTTTCTGCAGTGACGGCATTCGGTCCTGGAGCCGCAGCAGTCGTGACGATTCTCGGTGCTGTGCAGGTCGCCGGAGCACCACTTGTTCGTGCGACGACAGGGGACAGCCAGGTTTCGTTGACGTGGACTGCGCCCGTCGGTGTGACGCCGACGGGTTACAAGGTTGAGTACCAGGTGCAAGGTGCTCAATCATGGACGGTTCTCACGTCATCGACTGGTTCAACGCTCACGTCGTACGTCGTGACCGGTCTTGTCAACGGAACGCTGTACAACTTCCGAGTCTCAGCGGTTACTGCAGGTGGAATTGGGGCAGGCAGCACGACGACGGCGCGACCGATTGCAGTTTCTGACGCGATCGGCGGGTTGGCGGGCATTGGCAGTGATGGCACGGTAAGCCTCACGTGGACTGCGCCCGCAGCAACAAATGGATCTTCGATCATCGGCTATCAAATTGAGGTTTGTACGACGAACGCCGCAACGTGCATCCTCACCAACACCGCCAACTTCACGACCATCACGGCGAATACAGGGTCGACAACAACCTCGTGGCTCGTAAACGGCCTCGCAAACGGCACTCCGTATTGGTTCCGAGTTTCTCCCATCACCGCGGCTGGCGCGGGGGCAGCAACAATCGTCAGCGCAACGCCAGCCTCAATTGCTGGTGCTCCTCGGGATCTGATTGCTGTCGCGGCCGACGGGCAGGTGACCTTGACGTGGTCTGCTGCAAATACCACGACTGGTGGCTACGCAATCAGCGGCTATCGAGTTGAGCGATCCCTCGACGGGACGAACTGGGTGCTCGTTACCGGCAACGCAGGCACAAGCGGCTCAATCGTTGTTGATGGTTTGACGAATGCGACGAACTACTGGTTCCGAGTGCGTGCGCTGACATCGGTTGGCGACGGAGTACCTGCGCTTGTTTCCGCGATTCCAACCACGGTTGCGCAGAATGTTCTTGGTCTCAGCGCAAACGCAGGCGACAGCATCGTGACGCTCAGTTGGCAGGCACCAATCGATACTGGTTCGCGTCCCATCATCGGTTACAAGATTGAACGCTGTACCCAGGGCGAGATCTATTGCCCAATTGGTTCCACGTATTACGCGAACAACTACTACACGGTAGTTACGGCTGATACGGGATCAACCGCAACCACGTTTGTGGCCACCGGCCTTACGAACGGCACCACCTACTGGTTCCGCGTGACGCCTCTCACCCAAGCAGGCGGCATTGCCGCAGCCGGTGGACAGCCGGCAACGATCGCCGCGGTACCTGCGACCACACCAACTGGTCCGCAGAATCTGTATGCGCGCTGCAACGGAACTCCGACCTATTCCTGTTACGTGACATGGAGCGCTCCGGTGAGTACCGGTGGTCGCCCGGTGACCGACTATCTCGTCGAGGCGTCAACCGATAACAAGGCCACATGGTCGTTGGTGACGACAGCTACCACTGCTCTACTTCAGGCGTATCTTCCAAACTACGCATCGGGCACAACAGTGTGGGTGCGAGTGACGGCGGAGAACCTGACGGGTACCGGAACTCCCTCATACATCTCGTACCTCACACAAAGTGATCCCGGTGCGGTGAACAACTTGGTTGCGACACCCGCGAACGGTGTGATCACTGTGACGTGGGACCAACCGACCGATACCGGTGGTGTCCCGATCAAGGGGTACACCGTCGAGTACGGAATTGTCGGTACGACAGGTTGGACGACGTGGAATGGCACGGGCTCAGGCTTTATTGCCACGAGCGTCAGCCTCAGTGGTCTCACGCTTGGATCGCCGTACGTCATCCGAGTGACGCCAATTGGTGGCAAGTCATCGACGGTTTCATCCACGGTGTATTCGGTCGCTTCTTCGCCGCAGGGCCTCACAGCATTGCCCAGCGATTCTCAGGTTGCTCTTTCTTGGACGGCCCCGAGTACGAACGGCGGCACGTCGATCACTGGCTATCGAATTGAGCAATCGACTGATAACGGAACGACATGGACCGTTGTTGTGGCGAACTCAAACTCAACCGCAACGACGCAAACGATTGGATCGCTGAACAACGGAACCGTGTATCAGTTCCGCATCGCAGCGATTACAGGTCAGGGTGTTGGCCTCTACACCGTCGCAAGCTCCTTGCCGACGGGGGCGCCGGGCTCACCGTCACTTGTAACCGCGACGCCAGGAAATGGGACGGTCACACTCAATTGGTCAGCTCCGCTCAACCTTGGTGGGCTGCCGCTTCTCGGCTACCAGATCGAAGTTTGCACAACGGGTGTTGCCTACTGCCCAGTCGGCTCCACCTATTACGCGAACAATTACTTCAGCGTTTTGACTCGCAGCACCGGAACTCCTTCGGTGACTTCTGCGGTACTAAATGGTCTCGCGAATGGCACCACGTATTGGTTCCGTATTTCCGCAGTGACGACGGGCTGCGACGAGACAGGAACCATCGTGACGACGTTCACGTCCGGTGCTTGCAACTTCACGGGAGCCACGGCCGTCGCGGTTCCGTTTGGAGTCCCGAGCGCGCCACTTGCGTTGAGTGCAACGGAAACAAACACCAACGGTGTCCCGACAGCAACGTCCACAGTCTCTCTGTCGTGGGCGGCACCGACAGACAACGGTGGTTCGGCCGTTATCGGCTACCGAGTCGAGCAGTCCTCGGATGGAGGCGCCAACTGGTTGATGCTTACCGACAACAACGGAGTCGGCACAACGTTCTCAGCAACAGGACTCACTGCGGGAACGGTGTATCGATTCCGCGTGACAGCACGTACGGCGGCTGGAGCAGGTGCATCGTCGGTCGTAAGCATCGTGGCTCCGCCGGCGTCTGTGTGCACGGTGATCGCATCGAGTCCCGTCGTGAGTGTTCCGTGTTCCGTCGCGAATCTCACCGCTGTGGCCGGCAACAGCACGATGGTCCTTTCGTGGGCTGCAGCAATTGGGTCGACGACATCGAAGGTCGAAACCTCAACGAATGGCTCGACGTGGACGACCGCAAATGGCACCTGGTCTGGTCAGCCTTCAAGCTCGGCGATGACTGCGGTTCCTTCGGGAATTCTTTCGGTAACGGTTTCAGGTCTCACCAATGGAACGAGCCTTGCCTTCCGAGTGACGCCAAACAACGTCACCGGTGCAGTGGGTTCTGTCGTATGGGCGACGCCACTGGCAACTGCGGGAGCACCTACTGCGCTTTCCGCCACGCGCGGTGATCGTCAAGTAACTCTTGGCTGGACAGCGCCGGCGAGCAACGGCGGATTCTCAATTCTTGGTTACAAGGTTGAGATGTCTTCTGACTCGGGAACGACATGGACGACAGTCGTTGCGAACTCCCTGAGCACAACCGCCTCGCAAATCGTGAGTGGGCTCGTAAATGGATCGGCCTACACATTCCGTATCTCGGCCATTACGGCGGCTGGCGTCGGAGCAAGCGCAACAGTCGTAGGTACGCCTTCGACCTTGCCAAGCGTGATAACTGGTCTGACCGCGGTTTCGAGCAGCGGGCAGGTTGTTTTGAACTGGACCGCGCCGAACAACGGTGGCTCGGCGATTACCGGGTATCGGATCGTTCGAAACGGCGTGCAGATCGTTGCCGCAACTGGAACGACGGCCACCACCTACACCGATTCTGGCCTTACCAACGGAACGGTCTACACATACACGGTTCAAGCAATCAATGCTGTCGGGACTGCTGCGACGGCCTCGGTTGTTGGTGCTCCGTGGGCGCCAGCGACGCCTCCGCTCAACGTGTCGGCTGTCGGTGGCGATCGATCAATCACCGTCTCGTGGTCGGCGCCAACAAGTCTCGGCGGTTACGCGTTGTATGCCTACCGAGTCGAACGCTCGGTAGATGGAGTTGTCTGGACGACTGCCGGGGACCAGAAGACGTCTCCATTCACGATTACGGGTCTGACAAACGGCACTGCGTGGTACGTGCGCGTGAGTGCAATTACCGGTTCCGGTCCGCTTGACTCGACCGGTGGCATCGGTTCGGCAAGTGTTCCGGTTCTCGCAACGGCGTTGGCACCGGCGACGGCGCCTCGATCAATTGTTGGCGACGGTGGTGACGGCACGGCGGTCCTGACGTGGCTTGCTCCATTGGATAACGGCGGAAGCGCGCTTTCGGGCTACAAGATTGAGATTTGTACGGGTGCATCAAACGTTTGCGGAGTCGCAAATGGCACGTGGACCACGCTGACGGTAAGCACCAACTCGATCGCGACGACGTACACGGCATCGGGTCTGACGAATGGCACGACCTATTCGTTCCGAGTATCTGGACTCACGCAGGCAGGGACGGGCGCGGCAACCGTGATTGCGGTTGCGCCAGGTGCTCCGGCTGCGGCTCCCGGCTCGCTCGTCGCCGTCAACAGCAACCAACAGGTCACCCTTACCTGGGTGATCCCGACGACAAATGGCGGCTTCGCAATCAATTCGTTTGAGGTTGATCGTTCAAGCGACGGCGGCATCACATGGACAACGCTCAGTTCAGCGGTGACTGCATCGAGTACGTCATTTGTCGATGGCAACGTGTTGAACGGTCTGCCTTATCGCTACCGCGTTTTTGCATTGACCGGTTTTGGTCCCGGTCTCCCGGCACAGGTGACAGGCAATCCGTTTGGTCCAGCGACCGAACCGCGACAACTTCAGGTGACGCCGGGTGACGCGAGTGCAGCTCTTACGTGGGTCGCGCCGGTAGACACCGGCGGCGTAGCAATCAGTGGTTACGAAGTGTCGCAATCGACGAATGGATCCGCTTGGACCGTGCTCGTTGCCAACACAGGGACGACTGCGACGAGCTACACCGTCTCTGGCCTGACGAATGGAACCACTTACTGGTTCCGCGTCAAGGCAGTGACGTCGAGTGCCGTTTCCAATGCAACCGCGATCTCAATGGCGACTCCCGGCCGTGTTGCTTCGGCTCCGCTCACCCCCGTGGCGACTGTTTCCGGAAACGGCGCCGTTTCCTTGTCGTGGACCGCACCGGCGAGCAACGGTGGATTCTCGGTCACCGGGTACCGCCTTGAGCAGTCGCTCGACGGTGGAACGACCTGGGTGCTTGTGAGCGCTATTGCTCAAAGCCCCTATTCGGTTACAGGTTTGACGCTTGGCTCGACAGTGATGTTCCGCATTGCTGCAGTCACGAGCATTGGTGTTGGGGCATGGACCTCGGTTGGCGCGACCATGACGAATCCACCGGACGCAGTTGTAGGCCTCCAAGCATCCACCGGCACTGATGGATCGGTGACACTCGCGTGGTCTGCGCCTCTCGATAACGGTGGAAGCGCAATTACTGGCTACAAGATTGAGCGCTGTGCGGGTGGCCAGCCCACGTGTTCGGCGGCCTCGGGCACGTACACGACCATTACCGCAAATAACGGTGGCGCTCTGAGTGCCGCAGTGAGCGGGCTCACTTCGGGTAACTCGTACACGTTCCGTGTGAGTGCAATGAATGGTCCTTCGGGCCTGGGAACACCGTCGATTGTGACCTCGCTCATCCCGATCGCAGTCCCCACAACCACTCCATCGGCTCCGACAAACCTCGTACTCACGCCGGGAAGCAGCCAGGTAGCACTTACGTGGGCAGCACCTGCCTCTATTGGATCCTCTGCAGTCACGGGGTACAAGGTTGAGTACTCCGTCGATGGTGGAACGACGTACACCGCAATTACGCCGACGCTTGCATCGAACGCGACGGCGTACACGATCACGGGACTTACGAACGGCGTTGTTGTGTCGGCGCGTGTGAGTGCCATTAATACGCAGGGAACAGGGACCGGATCGGTTGCTACCGGTTTGCCGTCCGGGGCTGCTGCTGCACCGACCGGCCTCTCAAGTGTTGCAAGTGATGGCGCAGTCACCGTGTCGTGGACGGCGCCAACCGATCTTGGTGGTACTGCACTTGTTGGATGGATGATCGAGCGTTGCACCGGTATTGCGCCGACGTGCACCGCTGTTGCAGGTACGTACACGACAGTTTCGAGCACGGTTTCGTCGTCGCTGCGTACCTATGTCGTGAGCGGACTCACGAATGGAACGGCCTACACGTTCCGCGTTCGCGCAATGACCGCCTTCGGTCAAGGGACTGCTGCAGTCGTCAGTGATACGCCGAACTCGCCGCCATCTTCGGTGAGTGCTCTGACCGCAGTGGCTCCGAACACGGGAGCGGTGACGCTTTCGTGGGCAGCACCATCCGCACTTGGTGGAAACACGATCACCGGTTATCGCGTTGAGCTCTGTACCGCGAGTTGCTCCGGTGGAACGCCGACCTACACCGTGCTCACCACAACAGCTGCCGCCACGCTTACCTACACCGTGGCTGCCGGAACCAGTGGATTGGTCAATGGCACCTCCGCGCTGTTCCGCGTGTCCGCTGCCTATTTGAGTGCTGGTTCCACTGTGTACGGCGCGACCGCGTCCATCGCTGCCACTCCAGCCACGCTGCCGGGTCAGCCGACTGGCCCAGCGCAATCGATGGCACCGAATACGGGAAGCGATTCGTACGGCTCGGCGATCACCGCCGATTCTCCATTGTTGTGGTGGCGCCTCAACAACGCGGCGGCGTCGACGACGATCACTGATGCTTCAGGGAACGGCGCTACCGGAACGGTGACGGGAGCAGTCACCTTCAGCGGTACATCGACTCCGGCGTTCACTGGTCCGAATGAAGGCTCTGCATCGTTCCCTGGTGGAGCGGCACCGGCGAGCGCCGTTGCGGGCACTGGCTCAATTTCCGGTGCAAATCCGGCAGGAGCTTCGCTCAAGTTGTCGACGTTCTCCGTGGAACTCTGGGCGAAGCCGACCACTCTGACTGGTGCTTCTTGGTACTCCTTGGTTGGTCGTGGATCTGCGGCTACGACGAACCGCAACTACAACATGTTCGTCAACGGCGACGGCAGTTTGAGTTTGTGTACGTACTCGGGAACAACATCTCAGGTTCTCTACACCGCCCCCGGAGTTATGTCTGTAGGTAAATGGACCCACGTCGTAGGCACCTACGACGGTTTCGTGGCTCGCATCTACGTCAATGGGCAAGTTGTGGCCGAGAACTACGGATGGGGAGCAGTGAACACCACCGCCACGACGCCGTTCATGATTGGCAACTCGTTCAATGCTGATGGCGCAATCGGTTTCATCGGTTCGATGAGCGAGGTCGCGGTGTATGGCGGTGCATTGAGCGCTGCCCGAGTTTCTGCGCACTTCGTTGCTGCGGCTCCTTCCTCCACGTCTCCGACTCCGCCGCAAGCGGTGTTTACTAACGGTGACATCGTTCTGACGTGGGCGGCACCCGCCAACACGGGAGGGTGGCCAATTACCGGGTACATGATCGAGTACATGACGCCTGGTTCGGCATCTTGGGCGACCTTGGTCAACAACACCGGAACTACGGACACGAATTATCGCCTTCCCGGAGTGATTCAGTCCGCAACGGGTCAGGGCTACAAGTTCCGAGTCTCCGCAATCACGCAACTCGGAACCGGCGCCGCAAGTGCACCAGTTGGTCCGATTGCTACGTCAGCAGTTCCAACCGCTCCGACTTCGTTGGTCGCCGCACCGGGTCTTGGATCTGTCACCCTTACGTGGGCTGCGCCGGTGAGTCTTGGCGGTCTTGCTCTCGACGGTTACAAAGTTGAGCGTTCACCCGATGGCATCACGTGGACAACGTTGGTTCCTTCGCAAACGGCGCTGACCTACACCGCAACTGGTCTCACCGGTGGCGGCAGCTATTACTTCAGAGTGACTGCATTCACCGACGTTGGTTACGGTGCCTCGTCGATCGTCGTTGCTGGGCCGCTCGGCGCAATCAGTGGACTCGTCGCGACACCCGGTAACGCAAATGTCGCCCTCAGTTGGTCGGCTCCTCCAGGCGGTGGCGCTGCGCCTTCTGGCTATTTGATTCAGTATCGACTTTCGGGCGCTGGTGCATGGACCACAGCAACAGCGGTCGCTGGTGCACCTGCGGGAACCACGACATCCGGTCTCAACTTCACCGTGACCGGGCTCACCAATGCGTCGCTGTACGACTTCCAGATCATTCCCGAGAGTGGTTCACCGGTTGTGGCCGGACCTCCGTCGTTGGTTTCAGCGACGCCGGTTGCGATCGTCCCGATAACCGTGCTGCTGGCAACCGCGGCGGCCTCTGATGCACAGGTCGCGCTCAATTGGTTGGCACCGCAATTGCCGGCAGGAACGTCACTGACCGGTTACACCGTTGAGCAATGCGCACTCGGATCTGCATGCACAACTACAAGTGCAAACTTCACGACGATTGCAACGCTTAACGCTCTGACGCGGACCGTGAACGCAACTGGTCTGACGAACGGAACGCTCATGACGTTCCGCATCACACCGATCCTTTCTGCTGGCTCCGCAGTCGCCGGCCCGGTTCTGATCACGGCGACACCATTGGCAACGGCTGGTTCTCCCACAAACCTCGTTGCGACGGGCGGCGTGCAGTCAGTGACGTTGAACT
This sequence comes from uncultured Actinomycetes bacterium, assembly GCA_937927725.1. Taxonomy (GTDB): domain Bacteria; phylum Actinomycetota; class Acidimicrobiia; order Acidimicrobiales; family Acidimicrobilacustridaceae; genus Acidimicrobilacustris. The sequence continues at coordinate 49,472 of CALBSE010000008.1, read as the reverse complement.
GGACTGCTCCATCGGTTGCTGCCGGAATCTCGATTTCGGGTTACTTGATTGAGTACTCAGCGAACAACGGTGCTCAGTGGTTGGTCGCAACTGCAAGCACGCCGACAGCGGCGACGAACTATGTCGTGACGGGTCTCACGGTGGGGACGTCGTATGCGTTCCGTGTGAGCGCGGTCACCTCGCAAGGAACGGGACGTCCAAGTACGGCGGCAACTGCTACGCCGTATGCACCACCGGCTCCTCCCACGAATCTTGTGGGAACCGCTGGTGATGGTTCGGCCATCTTGAAGTGGGCCGCTCCTGTGTCAACGGGCGGACCAGCAGTGACTGGCTATCGCGTTGAAGTCAGTGTTGATGGCGGCACTTCATGGACGGCTCAGCCGGACCTTGGCAACGTGCTGACGACGACGGTGACCGGACTCGAAAATGGGGTGCCGGTGCAGTTCCGAGTAACTGCTCTGACATCAACCGGTCAGAGTTCGCCGAGTACTGCTATTTCAGTGACACCCTTTACCGCAGCCGATGCTCCGACGTCAGTGGTCGCAACTCCTGGTAACTCGCAGGTCACACTCACGTGGGTCTCGCCCACGAGCACCGGTGGCTTCGCAATCACCGGATATCGAATTGAATCCTCGACAGACGGCGTCACTTGGACGGCGGCGATTGCAAACACGGGATCGAACGCACTTACGGCGATTGTCACTGGCCTCACCAATGGAATTGCCTATTGGTTCCGTCTTGCTGCGATCACCGGAGCCGGTACTGGAACGATGTCGGCGTCGACTCCTGCGACACCATTTGGCACACCGAGTGCGCCGCGAACCTTCGCTGGTGTTTCGGCTGATGCCAGCGTTGTGCTGTCGTGGACCATTCCTGCATCGAATGGTGGATCATCGATCACCGACTATCGAGTTGATGTCTCAACTGATGGCGGAGCGACATGGTCAGTTGCAAAGGCGTCCACCAGCGGTGCGCTGACGGCGACCATCAATGGCCTTACGAATGGAACGGCGCTTTCCTTCCGCGTGGTTGCAATCAATGTGGCCGGGGCAGGCAGTCCGACAGCAGCAATCAGCGTCACGCCATATGGCATGCCTGATGGACCTCCGACGCTCAATGCCGTCGCCGGAAACGCAGCGGTCACGCTTTCATGGACTGCACCCCTTGTTACCGGCGGCAGCTCGGTTTCCGGTTACAAGATTGAACAATCGGCCGATGGTGGAACCACCTGGACGGTTGTGACAGCGAACACGGGATCGACCACGACGTCGGCAGTGGTGAATGGACTGACAAACGGCACCGCGTATGCATTCCGTGTGTCGGCGATTACTCGAGGGGGAACTAGCGCGCCAAGTGCGACTGCCGGCGCTACGCCGGCCACGACGCCCGGCTCGCCCACATCGGTCACAGCGAGTCCGGGAGACCGGCAAGTGACCGTCACTTGGGCGCCGCCCACCGATACTGGTGGCAGCGCTATCACCAGTTACAAGGTGGAGCGTTCCGCTGACGGCGGTCGCACCTGGACCACAGTTATTGCGTCGACCACCGATCTTTCGGTGCTCGACACTGGTGCGCCAGGAACACTGACAAACGGAACGTTGTACGTCTACCGAGTCACCGCGACCAATGTCATGGGCTCGGGTGCACCGACGTTGCCGACATACGCAATTCCCGCAGCTCGTGCGGATGCCCCGACGAACCTTGCGGCTGTTCCCGGTTCGTTGCAGGTGGTTCTGACCTGGACTCCGCCGGCCAACACTGGCGGTGCACCGGTAACTGGTTACGAGGTCGACTACTCCTTCGATGGCGGGTCGAGCTGGTCGGTTGCAATCGCCAACACGAATACACCCGCTGCGTATGCCGTCATCGATGGATTGCAGGCAGGGCAGCTCTATCAGTTCCGTGTCGCTGCGTTGACCTCCGGGGGAGTCGGCGCAATGTCGTCGATCGCGTCGGGTACTCCACTTGTGTCCGCACCGATCACCATTAGCGGCACACCTGGTAACGCTCAGGCAACGATCAACTGGGGTGCACCAGTTGGCGTTGCAAACGTGACCGGATTCAAGGTCGAACGTTCGACTGACGCAGTCAATTGGACGTCAGTGGGTGCGGATTCAGCTTCGTCAGCGACGTCGCGGGTCGTCACCGGTCTTACGAACGGCACCGTTGTGTTCTTCCGTGTCACGGTGAACACCGCAGCTGGCTATGGAAACGCGTCCAACGTCGTTGGTGTCATTCCGGCCGGACCTCCGTTGGCGCCGGCTACGCCGACCGCGAACCCTTCACAGGGTCAGGTAAGCATTTCGTGGGCAGTTCCGAGTGACAACGGATCGCCCATCACCGGCTATTTGGTCGAGTACTCCGCTGATGGCGGCGCGACTTGGCTGACGGGAGCCAACGTCTCGGGTGTTGGCGTTACCAATGCAACCGTGGGCGGTCTCACAAATGGCACCGCGTATAAGTTCCGTGTTTCGGCGATTAATGCGAATGGAACGGGAACGGCGTCGCCTGTCGTGACCTCAACGCCATTTACAACACCGAGTGCTCCCCGCGCTGTCACGACTGTTGCTGCAAACACTCAGGTCACCGTTTCTTGGACTGCACCTGCATCAACTGGTGGTTCGCCGATTACTGGTTACATCGTTGAACGTTCGGCCGATGGTGGTGTCACGTGGACAACGTTGACCACGACCTCGGCTTCGGCGACGAGTTATGTCTCAACTGGTCTCACGAACGGTACGACCTACGCATTCCGGGTTACCGCCGTGAACCTTGCCGGAAATGGTTCAGCATCCGTTGTTACGAATGGAACGCCGTTCACGGCGGCGAGCGCGCCGACCTCGGTCGTTGCAACGGCTGGTAACGCAGCCGTAACGCTGACATGGACAGCTCCAGTATCAACCGGTGGTTTGGATCTGCTCGGTTATCGCATTGAACAATCTGCTGATAACGGCGCTACCTGGACAACAGCAATCGCGAACACCGGAACGACGTCAACGTCGACAACCGTTACCGGTCTGACAAATGGCTCGGCCTATTCATTCCGAGTCGCAGGAGTGACTTCGGGTGGTGCCGGTGCAACGTCGACACCAGCAAGTTCGACGCCATTTGGTCCGCCTTCGTCGCCACTTTCACTCGTCGCAACGGCGGGTGACACGCAGCTTTCGTTGTCGTGGAGTGCGCCGACATCCTCGGGTGGCTCTGTGCTCACGGGGTACCTGGTTGAGCAGAGCACCGATGGCGGAGCCACTTGGGTAACTGTTGCGACAGTTACGACGACGACCTACGCCATGGTTGGACTCGCAAATGGCACAGCACTCAGTGTCCGAGTCACCGCGCAGAACGCCGCCGGCATGGGAACGCCTTCTGCGGTGGTGACGTCAACGCCATACGCAGTTCCAGGCGCACCGACTGACCTCGTCGCAACGGGTGGCCCGAACCAGGTCTCCTTGACATGGAACGCCCCTGCTTCATCGGGCGGCTCCACGATTATTGGTTATCGGATAGAAACCTCCACGAATGGAGGAACAACCTGGTCGACGACGATCGGAAATACGGGCAGCGCCCTTACATCGATTGTTGTTGCGGGTCTGGCCAGTGGCATCGCTGTGACGTTCCGCGTCAGTGCACTTACTGGTCTTGGCAGTGGCGCCGCTTCCGGTTCAGCGACTGCGACTCCGTCAGGTGCACCTTCTGCTCCGCTTTCGGTAGTGGCAACCCCGTCGAATGGACAGGTTGTTCTCACGTGGGCACTTCCGACCACCGACGGTGGCGCGGCGATTACGAATTATCAGGTTGAGAAGTCGGTAGATGGCGGCGTCACGTGGACGCTTGCTGCTGCTTCGGTGACCGGACTGACGACAACCCTTACCGGCCTCACGAATGGCACCGGTTATGCCTTCCGCATCTCGGCCGCGAACGTCAGCGGCCTTGGGGCGGCATCGGCAATCGCGTCGGCGACGCCGTATACAACTCCGGGAGCAACGGGTTCGCCGGTCGCAGCTGCTTCCGACTCCGCAGTCACGCTTTCGTGGACTGCACCGGTCTCGAACGGCGGATCCCTCATCACTGGCTACAAGATTGAATCCTCGTCTGACGGTGGCACGACATGGACCACAGCCATTGCGTCTGTCCCAACTCTTTCTGTGACGGTGACTGGCTTGGCGAACGGAACTGCGTACAAGTTCCGTGTCTCCGCCCAGAACGCGGCTGGTAGCGGACCAGCCTCGGCATTGGTAACTGCAACACCTTCAGGAATCGCCGGGCCTCCAAGCACTCTTGCGGCAACTCCGGGAAATGCAACCGTTGCCCTCTCTTGGGTGGCGCCGACATCGAGTGGTGGCTCGGCGATCGTGGGCTACCGCATTGATCAATCAACAGATGCGGGATCCACCTGGACGACCGCGATTGCGAATACGGGATCGACGGCAACAACCGCGTCGGTTACTGGCCTCATGAATGGCACGAATTACCTCTTCCGAGTCCTCGCCATTAACGGTGGCGGAGCCGGAGTCCCGAGTGCATTCGCGACAGCCATGCCTCTGACGACACCTGGAGTCCCGACATCGTTCACTGCGGTTTCCGGCGACGGTTCCGCAGCGCTGACATGGGTGGCTCCAGCTTCGGACGGTGGATCCTCGATCGTTTCGTACAACGTTGAGATTTCAACTGATGGCGGCACGACATGGTCGACAAGTGCTGGTGCGGTGAGTGGTGTCAGCGTGACGATTACGGGCCTTGCGAATGGTTCTTCTTACAAGTTCCGTGTCAGCGCGCGTAATGCTGCGGGACTGAGTTCGCCGACGTCAGCAGCGACTGCGTCACCTTCGGGTCTTGCAGCAACGCCAACGGCGTTGGCTGCAACACCAGGTAATGCTTCGGTCGCTTTGTCCTGGACAGCACCATCGAACAACGGTGGCACCGCAATTGTTGGCTACAAGATCGAACGTTCGACCGATGCCGGGGCAACGTGGACGACTGCGATAGCGAATACGGGCACGACGGCGACGGCCGCAAACGTCACGAGCCTTACCAACGGAACGTATTACTTGTTCCGTGTTGCGGCGATCAACGGTGGCGGCGCCGGAACGCCAAGTTCGGTTTCCTCTGCGACTCCGATCGCTGTTCCCGGAACCCCAACGGCTCTTGCGGGCGTCGCCGGAGACGGATCTGTGACACTCACTTGGAGTGCGCCTGCTGTTGATGGTGGGGCGACGATCGCTTCGTACCTCGTAGAAATTTCATCGGACGGCGGAACAACGTGGGTCACCGCGGCTGGATCGGTGAATGGTCAAACCGTGACGATCGCTGGTCTTGTTAATGGCTCGAGCTACAAGTTCCGCGTTGCTGCACGTAACGCCGCTGGTGTTGGAACGGCATCGTCGTCTGTGTCGGTGGCGCCGACCGGTTTGGCGACGAACCCGACCGCGCTCGTCGTCACCCCAGGCAACGCTTCGGCAGCGCTGTCATGGACTGCACCAAGTGCAACCGGTGGTTCGGCAATCACGGGTTACCGAGTCGAGACGTCAGCCGATGGCGGCCTTACATGGACAGTTGCGATCGCAAACACGGGTTCAACCTCGACAACCGCGAATATCACCGGTCTGACGAATGCGACGACGTATGGATTCCGTGTCGCTGCGCTAACGACGGTCGGCGCGGGTCTTGCCGGCCCGTCGGTTTCCGCCACTCCGTTTGGCACTGCTGATGCTCCGACCAACGTGGTCGCGACTCCCAACGATGGACAGGTCAGTCTCTCTTGGACAGCTCCGGTTCTTACGGGAGGAGCGGCGATCTCCGGCTATCAGATCCAGCGCTCATTGAACGGCGGTGGCTATTCCGTCGTTGTTGCTGACACAGGGTCGACGGCGACATCGCTTGTTCTCGGCGGTCTCACGAATGGGGCGACCTACGCATTCATTGTGAGTGCACGAACCGCGGGTGGAGTCGGTCTCGCATCGACGCCGGTAACTGCAGTTCCCTTCGCCACTGCAGGAGCACCGACCAGTCCGGCTGTTGTCGCTTCCGCCAACTCCGTTACTTTGTCGTGGACGGCACCAGTGAACACCGGAGGTCGTCCGATCACGGGTTACCTCGTCGAACGCTCAACTGATGGCGGCGTGACGTGGGCAATTGCGATCGCTGACACGGCTTCGACTTCGACTTCGGCAACCGTTAGCGGTCTGTCGAGTGCGCAGAGTTATTCCTTCCGAATTGCTGCACTCACCGTTGCCGGTGCAGGTGCGCGAAGCGCTGTCGTGACTGCAGTGCCGTTCTCTACGCCCGACCAGCCGAGTGCGCTTTCAGCATTTGCGGGAGACGCACAGGTTTCATTGCGTTGGTTAGCTCCAGCATCGAACGGCGGCGTTGCAATCACTGGTTATCGCGTAGAAGTGTCTGCCGACGCGGGAACGACGTGGAACGAAGCAATTGCTGATACGGCGACGACGATTACGAGTGCTGTTGTTTCCGGTTTGACCAACGGCGTCGCGTATCAGTTCCGTGTGAGCGCTCGTAACGCTGCTGGCCCAGGCACCGCTTCGACCTCGGCAACAGCGACACCATTCAGCACGGCGACCGCTCCGCTTGCGCTCGCATCGACTCCAGGAGACGCAACGGTTTCGCTTTCTTGGTTAGCTCCGACGTCGACCGGTGGTTCGGCGATCACGGGCTACCGCATTGAGCGTTCAACCGATGGTGGACTCACTTGGACCGTCGCGCTGAGCGACACAGGTTCAACGTCAACGTCGAAGACTCTCACTGGTCTCACGAACGGAACGCTCTATGCCTTCCGTGTGAGTGCGATCAACGCCGCCGGCCTGAGCCCATCTTCTGGACTTGTCTCAGTGCGACCGGCCTCAATTCCTGGTGTCCCAAGCGCAGTTGTTGCCGTGCCAAGTGACGGCGCGATTGCTCTCACATGGACAGCCCCGTCCTCCAACGGTGGTTCGTCAATCGTGAGTTACGAAGTCGATGTCTCGACCGATGGCGGGGCGACATGGACGTCGGCAATTTCTGACACGGGCTCACCTTCCCCTGCTGTTGTCGTCACTGGGCTGACAAACGGAGCCTCTTATACATTCCGGGTACGTGCCCGTAACGCAGTTGGCGTTGGTGCTGCAGCGACCTCGGCTGCCGAAACCCCGGCAACTGTTCCAGGAATCCCGACTGGACTTTCGGCGATCTCTGGAGACACTGCCGTTCTGCTCACGTGGACGAACCCAGTCGATGATGGCGGCTCGGCAATTACCGGAGCGATTGTCGAACGTTCGCTCGATGGCGTTTCTTGGGTGACGGTCTCAACGGGAGTCGTTGGAGCAAGTGCAACGATTTCCGGTCTGACAAATGGCACGGCCTACTGGTTCCGTGTTTCTGTTGAAAACGCGGTCGGTGCGGGATCGAAGTCGACGCCCGTCGTCGCGATTCCTGCGTCACGACCCGCTGCGCCAGCAATTGTCAGCGCTGTCGGTTCTGATTCGGCCGTTCTCGTTTCCTGGACACCTCCCGCGACGTCTGGTGGTTCTCCGGTGTTGGGTTACGACCTCGACTATCGACTCTCGTCTGGCGTCGTGTGGTCAACGTTTGCCACTGGCCTCGTTACAAACTCTGCGACTGTCACCGGTCTTACAAACGGAAGCACTTATGTCTTCCGAGTGAGTGCAGTGAATGCAATTGGCGGCACGACATCGAATCCGGTCTCTGCCATTCCTGCGGGCGCACCATCAGTGCCGCTTTCGCTTTCCGCAAACGCAGGCGATGGTCAATCTGTGCTGAGCTGGAGCATTCCGGCCACGAGCGGTGGATCTGCGATCACCGGATATCGAGTTGAGAAGTCAGTTGGTGGAGGAGCGTGGACTGTTGTTGCCAGCGTCACCACGCTTTCAACGACCGTCACAGGCCTCACGAACGGTGTTCCCGTTGCATTCCGCGTATCGGCAGTCAACGCGATGGGGATCGGTAACGCCTCGTCAACGGTGATGGCACTGCCGCTCGCTGTTGCTGACGCACCGACCTCGTTGTCGGCCATTGCCCTGGATTCGTCGGTTGTCCTGTCGTGGACGGCGCCGGTTGGCACTGGTGGCGCCCCGATTACGGGATACGCGATCGAACGCAGCGCAAATGGCGGAACGACCTACGCGACGGTGATTGCCGACACGGGAAATCCTGCGACCAGTGCAGTGGTGTCGGGGCTGACAAACGGTTCCGAATATCGATTCCGTGTGCGCACGCTGACATTCGCTGGTGTGAGTGCGACGCCTTCAAACGTTGCGATTGCAACCCCGTTCGGTTCCTCGGCGGCACCGACTTGGTCGAGCGTCGTTGCGTCCGACTCGACGATCACGCTGACATGGATTGCACCCGTGGTGAATGGTGGTGCTCCCGTTACTGGTTATCGAGTTGAAACATCGACGAATGGCACGACATGGGTCGATGCATTTGCAGACACAGGGTCCACGGCAGTGACGGCACAGTTGATCGGTCTCACCAATGGCACCACGGTGTTTGTGCGAGTGAGCGCGATAACCGCTTGGGGGCCAGGGGCTTCGAGCGCGGTTGCGACCGCCACTCCGTTGGCACCCGCGAACCTCCCCTTCCCGTTGATAGCAATCGCTGGCGCCGGTGAAGCAACCCTGAACTGGGTGACGCCCACGATCGATGGTGGCTCGCCCATTACGGGCTATCGAATCGAGAAGTCGACCGATAGCGGCGCTACGTGGTCGATCGCGCTCAGCGACACTGCATCTAGCGCGACCTTCGCCGTTGTCGGAAATCTCACTGCTGGCGTGTTGACCCAATTCCGTGTCTCGGCGCTTACTCGTGCCGGGGTCGGAGCCGTATCGCAAGTTGCGTGGACAACACCGAATGCAGCGCCGGTCACAACGGTTACAGCAGTTGCGGGCGACGCTCAGGTGTCGTTGACATGGGGTGCGGTTCAGATCGCTGGAGTTACTGGTTATCGAATCCAGCGGTCGATTGATGCGGGCGCAACATGGGTCGATGCCGCGCCCGACGTCAGCGATTCGACGTTGACAGCAACGGTGTCTGGTCTCACGAATGGAACGGCATACGCCTTCCGAGTTGTGGTGCTGACCAATGCGGGTGCAGGCGACGCGAGTGGCACGGCAATTGCGATGCCTGTTGGAACTCCGCTTGCAGCGACAAGTGTCGTTGCGACGGCGGGCGACGCCAGCGTGGCGTTGAGGTGGACGATCCCGGCTTCAAGTGCTGGTCGCGTTCTCACTGGCTATCGAGTTGAAACCTCAACAGACGGTTCGACGTGGACGGTCGCAATCGCGGACACGGGTTCGGTCCTTCCGAACGCTGTCGTGACCGGACTCACGAATGGCACGACCTATCAATTCCGAGTTGCCGCGCTGGCAGGATCGGCGATTGGGACGACGAGCATCGCAACGTCGGCCATGCCGGGCCGGGTTCCGGGAGTTCCTTCTGCACTTTCGGCAACGCCCGGTGATGCGTCCGTTGCACTTTCGTGGTCCGCACCGGTCGATCTCGGCGGCGGAACGATTGTGGGTTATCGCATCGATCGTTCAGTCGACGGCGGATCGACGTGGACCACGGTGGTAGCTGATACGGCAACAACCTTGACATCTGCGACTATGAGTTCGCTCACGAACGGAGCGACCTACACCTTCCGTGTCGCAGCAATCACTCAATTCGGGACAGGAGCAGCGACGTCGCCCGCTTCAACGCAACCTCGTGGTCTCGCTGGACAGCCGACATCACTCACCATTTCGCCATCTGATTCCCAGCTGACACTCAACTGGTCGGCTCCCGCGTCTGACGGCGGTTCGGCGATCACGGGTTATCGAATTGAGCAGACGACCGATGGTGGTACGACGTGGGCAACTCTTGCGACAACAAACTCGCCCGCTATGGCGACCACGTTGAGCGGCCTCACGAACGGCACGGCGTACACGCTTCGTGTCGTTGCCCTTAGCGCGGCAGGTGCAGGTACTCCGAGCGCACAAAGCGTTGGTACTCCAGCTGCGCTTGCCGGACGACCAGGAACTCCGTCGGCCACCGCTTCAAGTGGTCAAGTTGTGTTGTCGTGGTCTGCACCCGCATCGACTGGGGGAGCGACGATTAGTCAGTACGTCATCGAAGTGTCTTCTGATGGCGGGGCAACGTGGACGTCCATCTCGACGTCGGCGACAACCTCTGCAACGGTCACTGGCCTGACGAACGGAACGGCCTATGCCTTCCGTGTTCGTGCAACGAATGCCGCCGGCACTGGTCTGCCGAGCGGTCTTGTGGCAACGACGCCAGCAGGAGCGCCGGGCGCTCCCACGAACCTCGCGGTTGTTCCTGGAAATGGTCAGGTTGTTGCGACCTGGTCATCGCCGGTATCGAACGGTGGCATGCCTTTGGTCGAGTACTCCGTCGAGTATTCGGTAGACGGTGGCACAACGTGGATTGACGCGAGTTCAAACTCACTCGTCACTTCAGCCGTCATCGGTGGACTCACGAACGGCACGCTTGTGGCTGTGCGTGTCGCTGCGCGTAACGCGGTTGGGTTCGGTGCAACAGCGACTGCGTCGGGTACGCCGAACTTTGGCTCTCGACCTGGTGCTCCCACGGGACTAGCCGCAACTCCTGGAGATGCGCAGGCGTGGTTGACATGGTTGGCGCCAGTTTCAAATGGCGGTTCATCGATCGTTGGTTACATGGTCGAGCGTTCACTCGACAGCGGTGTTACGTGGACGACGGTGAATGCCAACACGGGAAGCGCAGTGACGTCGCTGTTGGTGAATGGTTTGGCCAACGGTGTTGCTCTTGACTTCCGTGTCAGCGCGATTAACAGCGCCGGAGCGGGATCTGTGAGCTCGCCTTCCAACGTCACGCCTCGTACCGTCCCCGGTGCGCCAATTTCTGTGGTTGGTGTGGGTGGCGATGCAAATGTCGTGCTCACGTGGCAGGCCCCGACCTTCGACGGTGGAAGCTTCATTACTTCCTATTCCGTTGAACGCTCGGCAGACGGCGGTCTCACGTGGTCGAGCGTCGCGACGACAGCCGCGCTCACGTTCACGGCAACCGGTCTGGTCAACGGAACGCCGTATGTCTTCCGTGTGCGTGCAATCAATATCGCTGGATCGGGTGCAGCATCAGGGGTCGTAACGGTCACTCCGTCGACCACGGCATCGGCTCCGCAATCGCTTGCGGCAACGCCAAGTGACTCGACAGTCAATCTTTCGTGGCTGGCGCCGATCACGAATGGTGGATCCGCGATTTCTGGCTATCGCATCGAGCGAGCTGTCGGTGCGTCATGGACCGTGCTCGTTGCTTCGTTCACAGGAACGAGCTACCAAGTAACTGGACTCACAAACGGAACGGTGGAACAGTTCCGCGTTACTGCGTTGAACGCATCCGGTACAGGCGTGCCCGCATTGTCGGCGACAGTGACTCCGATCACGACTCCGGGAACCCCGACAGCGCTGACGGGTGCGATTGGTGATGGCTCTGCGTCTCTCGCCTGGACCGCACCGACGAGCACAGGCGGAACGCCAATTACGGGCTATTCAATCGAACGCTCCTCAGACGCCGGAGCGACTTGGGTGATCGCAAGCTCAACGACGGGCACCACATCAGTAATCGTTGGGTCGCTCGTCAACGGAACCTCCTATGTGTTCCGTGTTCGTGCGGTGAACACTGCAGGTGCAGGGGCCGCGAGTGCATCAACGACGGTTGTGCCGGCGACGACGCCTGGTCCTCCGGTTGGACCGCAAGCAACGTTGGGTGACGGATCGGTCACGTTGTCGTGGGGTGCGCCAGTCACCGATGGGGGAGCGCCGATAACCGCTTACCTCGTGGAACGCTCATCCGACGGCGGCTCTACGTGGACGCTCGTAGACACAACGACGACCCGGACCTCGACCCAAACCGGATTGGTGAACGGTTCGGTCTATCAATTCCGAATCACGGCACGAAATGCGGCTGGCTTGGGTTCCTCGGTATCCCTCGGGACGTCGGTCGCCCCTCGTACGCCACCGAGTGCACCGATCAATCTTGGAGCGGTCTCGTCGGACGGCACAGTGGCGCTCGTTTGGACGGCACCGAGTTCCAATGGTGGCGCGCTCATTACCGGATACATCGTTGAGCGTTCGGCCGACGGCGGAATCACGTGGTCGACAGCAACAACGACTTCGACAACTGGAGCGGTGATTTCGGGTCTTACGAACGGTACGACCTACGCCTTCCGCGTTCGCGCTGTGAATGCTGCAGGCGAAGGTGCAAATACCGCGACTGTCAGTGCTCTTCCTGCCGCGGTTCCTGGCGCTCCGACTTCGCTCGGAACGTTGGTTGGTGATGCTCAGGTGAGCATCACTTGGTCGGCTCCATTGACCAGTGGCGGTGCGTCGATTGTCGGTTACCGCGTTGAACAAAGTTCCGACGGTGGAAGCACATGGACGACGATTGTGACCTCCACGCCGACACGTAATTACTTAGTTGTTGGTTTAGCAAACGGAACGAGTTACCGATTCCGAGTGACGGCGTTGAATGCCGTAGGTGCAGGCGCAGCGTCAACGACGGCTGCCGGTGTCGTTCCGATCACAACCTCGGCAGCCCCGATCAACCTCGTGCCAGTCGCGTCGAATGGTCAGGTGTCGTTGTCGTGGTCAGCCCCGGTGTACAACGGTGGATCGTTAGTTACTTCGTATGTTGTTGAAATTTCTCGTGATGGTGGTCGTACGTGGACATCAGCAGCCACGCCAAGTGGCACGTCAACTGTCGTCACTGGACTGACAAATGGAGTTGCCTACGTCTTCCGGGCACGCGCAGTCAACGGAGCAGGCATCGGCGCAGCGAGTACGTGGGTAACGGCAGCTCCCGTTGCACCGCCGACAGTTCCCGCTGCGTTGACGACGCAAAGCGCCCCTGGTCAGGTCACAGTGCAGTGGGCAACTCCGGTTGATGACGGTGGTACTTCGATTGTCGGCTATCGACTTGAGCAATCGCTGAATGGCTCAACGTGGACAGACACAATCCAGCTCGGCCCTGATGTGTACACCGTTGCTCCTTCGAGCCGTTCGTTCTCGGTGTCATCGACACCACGGGGCGTCAAGCAGTCCCGTGCGGGAGTAATGGCAACATCGATCGGCACGAACTATGTGGTGACCGGATTGTTGTCGCCGTCAGGTTCGGGTCTCGTTGATGCGACGTCGTTGACGGTGACGGGATTGCAGCCCGGCACGCGCTACTGGTTCCGAGTGCAGTCCTACACCGTGGTTGGTGACAGCCCCTGGACCGAAGTCATCGCCTTCGCCGCAAACCCACCGAGTCCAGCGGGAATTCCCGCCGTGACAGCTGGTGATGGCGCGGCGACGGTCACATGGACCCCATCCGCAGACGACGGCGGCAGCCCGGTGACCTATCTCGTCGAGCTTTCAATCGATGGCGGGCTCACTTGGCAGACAGTCGCAACGACTTCGGCCACCTCGTTGACCGATGCTCCGCTCGAGAACGGCGTTGCCGTTCTGTATCGAGTGACGGCAACGAACGCCGCTGGATCGGCAGCACCGTCGCTTTCGGTCCCCGTGACCCCGCAAGCAACCGCGACTCCGGAAGAACCCGGCGTGTCTCCTGCTGCTCCGCCAAGTTCTGCCTTGCCATACACCGGCTCGAACGACGTGGTGCCGTTTGTGGCCCTCGGCCTGATCCTTCTTCTTCTTGGCGCCGGTGCGAGCATCCTCGCCCGGCGCCGGGGGCGAGAGTCCGTGTCCGCAAATGAGCTGGACCCAAGCATCGCCGAGTAAGTCCTGCCTGCGGTGAGCACCTCGACCGTCAGTACATAGCGCACAATAATTATTCGGGTCTGTTACCGTTTGGCGTGGCCATCGCCGTCCTTGTGATCGTGATTGGACTCATCGTGGGAGTCACGATCGAGCTCGTTCTCTCTCGTCGCCAACGCGCACGGAATGGCGTCTCGATCGGGGCAGAAACGGAGACCCTCACGCCTTCGCCACCTCGACCGCCGGAAGCGCGCTACATCGACGACGGAGAAGGCTTTCGAATCATCGGACCTGTTGACTACGACGATCCCGGAGCGGCGCCTTGGGAAGCGGACGATCCGTTGGGGCCTGAGGGGACGGACTGAATCGGTCAGTGCGGTTGTCAGTCATTAGGCTGAGCGCACCATGAATCCGATGACTGCGAACGAGTTGCGCCGTGCGTTCACCTCGTTCTTCGAGGCCCGAGGCCACACGATTGTTCCTTCGGCCAGCCTCATTCCCCACGATCCCGATCTACTCTTCACGGTTGCCGGCATGGTGCCGTTCAAGCCGTACTTCCTCGGCGAGCAGCAGCCCCCGTTCAATCGGGCGACGACGGTGCAGAAGTGCGTTCGCGCGGGCGGCAAGGACTCTGATCTCGAAGAGGTAGGCCGCGATGCCCGGCACCTTTCGTTCTTCGAAATGCTCGGCAATTTTTCGTTTGGTGATTACTTCAAGCACGAGGCCATCCCGATGGCATGGGACATGGTCACCAATCTTTTTGGAATCGATCCGGAACTCCTTTGGGTCACTTGCCATCTGAGCGATCAAGAAGCCGCCGATATTTGGCGCGACGAGGTTGGGGTCAACCCCGACCGCATCCAATTCCTCGATGCTGACAACTGGTGGGGCCCTCCCGGCGGTCCTCCCGGTCCGTGTGGTCCCTGTTCTGAGATCTACGTCGACAAGGGCGCGGCATACGGCCCCGATGGCGGCCCCGCATCGGGTAGCGACGAACGATTCCTGGAAATCTGGAATCTCGTGTTTATGCAGTTCGCGCGCGACACTGACGGTCACGACACTGAGTTGCCGAAGAAGAACATCGATACCGGCGCAGGCCTCGAACGAATTCTTGGTGTGCTGCAGGGTGTCGATTCGGTTTTCGAAACCGACGTGCTCGCTCCGCTCGTCGAAACAGCACAACGCGTTACCAATACGCGCCTTGGGGCAGGGGAGCGTTCCGATATTTCGCTTCGGATTCTCGCCGAGCACGCACGCACGATGAGTTTTCTCGTCAGCGATGGCGTGTTCCCCTCGAACGAAGGCCGCGGCTATGTGTTGCGCCGCATCATTCGACGTGCGGTGCGCGAGGCCTATCTGCTCGATGTCGCCGATCTGGTCACGCCGACGCTCGTCGATACCACTGTCGAGATTATGGGCGAGGCCTATCCCGACCTCGTGAAGCAGCAAGACTTCGTTCGGACTGTTGTTGCGCGCGAAGAAGAACGATTCCGGGCCACGCTCAAGTCGGGAACGGCGCTGCTCGACACCGAACTCGATCGTTTGGGTCCAGGCGCAACCATCGGTGGTTCTGTCGCGTTCCTCCTGCATGACACGCACGGTTTTCCACTCGAACTCACACGTGAGATCGCGCTCGAACGCGGACACGACGTCGATGAAGACGGCTTCGCCACTGAGATGGCCGAACAGCGCCAACGGGCAAAAGATGCACGGAAAGGCGGCGGTGGCGAAAGCGTTGAAGTGTTTGCCGCAGTTTCCGCTGAACACGGACCAACGCATTTCCTTGGCGATGATAACTACGCCATCGACGCGAATGTTCTTGCAGTCACCGACGATTCAATCGTTCTCGACCACACGCCGTTCTATGCGGAATCGGGCGGTCAGGTGGGCGACACCGGTGTCATCACGTCACCGACGGGTCGCGCCCGCATCACCGAAACGCTTTACGGTGCTCCCGGCGTCGTGCGTCACCGCTTCGAAGTTCTTGAAGGCGACATTGAAGTCGGTCAAACGGTGAACGCGGTCATTGACGGTGAGCGTCGCAATGCAATCAGGCGCAATCACACTGCAACGCATCTTCTTCACTGGGCCTTGCGCGAAACGCTCGGTGACCATGTGAAGCAGCAGGGCTCACTTGTCGGACCCGATCGACTTCGTTTCGATTTCTCTCATTACGAAGCACTTAGCGATGACGAGATCATTGCCATCGAAGATCTTGTTGCTGCTGACATTCTCGCCAACTCTCCAGCTCGTCATTACGAAACAACTAAAGACAAAGCCGAGGAAATTGGCGCGATCGCGTTCTTTGGTGACAAGTACGGTGATGTTGTCAAGGTTCTTGAAGCTGGACCGCATTCCACTGAATTGTGCGGCGGCACACACGTCAAGGCGCTTGGCGATATCGGCCCCGTGAAGATCATCAGCGAGGCGTCAATCGGTTCGAACATCCGTCGGATCGAAGCGGTTTCGGGTATGGGTCCGCTTGAACGACTTCGTGAAGACGAACGACGCATCAAGGCCGCTGCCGACGCAATGGGTGTCGCGACCGACGAACTCGTCGACGCTGTCGAACGCCGCGTTGCCGAAGTCAAAGACCTTCGAACTCGAATTCGCGATCTTGAACGTCAGGCCGCTGCTGGTCGTTCCGGTGAACTCGCCGAACAAGCCGTCGATGGCATCGTGATCGCCCGCGTCGATGGTCTTGATCGCGATGGTGTTCGCGACCTCGCGGTTGCGGTTCGCGATCGCGCCGGTATCAAAGCTGTTGTTCTCGGCACCGCGCCTGAGGGCGGTGGCGTCACGATCGTTGCGGCTGTTGCCGCTGACTCGGGTTTCAATGCCTCCGAACTCATCGCCGATGCAGCCAAGAAGGTCAAGGGCGGCGGCGGAAAGAGCGCCGATCTTGCTGTCGCCGGTGGCAAAGATCCCGAAGCCCTCGACGATGCCCTCGACATCGTTCGGGCGGCGGTTCGCTCCTAGTGCGAGCCCTTGGCATCGATTTTGGTGAGCGGCGCATCGGCATCGCTCTTTCGTCTGGATCGGTGGCTTCGCCAATAGAAACAGTGCAACGCTCAGGCGATCAGGCTGTCGATCACCGTAAAATCCTTGGCATTGCTGCCGAATGGGAGGTGGACACCCTCGTGGTCGGCCTGCCCCTTTCGCTCGACGGCTCTGAAGGTGTCGCTGCCCAATTGGTGCGGTCCGAGATCGAAGAATTGGCCGCGGCGACATCGATCCCGGTGGTTCCCTACGATGAGCGACTCACCACGGTGACGGCCACTCGCCTACTTCAGGAGGGTTCGGTGCCGGGACGTTCCCAGCGCCAGATGGTCGACCAAGTTGCTGCTGCGGTGATGCTGCAAGCGTGGCTCGATCGCCAAGCCGCACAGACCGATTCCTAACCACGACACACAGAGCGAGCCGTGCCCGAACAACCAGATCCGTTCGAACTTTTCGGGCTCGAGTCCTCGACCCCTTCGGCAACGCAAGCGACTCCTTCAGTCGCGCCATCTACAGCCGCGAACGAGTCAGTAAAGCAAAACGCCGAAGCTCCGGCCGACGCTCCCGCACCTTCGGTTTCGAATGGCGGCGGGGGAGACGAAGAGTTCGTCGCCGTGAAGGGTGGCAGGGGTGGCCGCGGTGGAAGGTGGGCGCTTCTTCTTGGTGTTCCTCTCCTTGTCATTGCGCTCGTCATTGCCGCCGCCGGATTTTGGGTCAAGGGGAAGATCGATCCTGGATCACCCGGTGCGGAAGTCGCGTTCACTATTACGAAGGGTGCAACGACATCGCAGATTGCGACGGCGTTGGCAGAGAAGAAGATCGTTTCGAGTGCGACGGTCTTCGAGTGGTACGTGAAGTGGAAGGGTGGCGATCCGTTCCAAGCTGGTGATTATGAAGGCCTCCGCGTGAACAGTTCGATGGGCGATGTTGTTGACATTCTGAAAGCAGGCCCCCCGCCTCCGAAGACGGTTTCGTTCCTTGTCCGCGAAGGTCTGTGGGTTTCGGAATTTAGGAAACTCGTGCTTGAAAAATTTCCAACGATGGATCCGGCTGCGCTCGATGCAGCTTTGGCCAACACGCATCCGTCTTTGCAGCCAGCAGGGTCGAGCAACCTTGAAGGATTTCTTTTCCCTGCGACCTATGAGATTGCGCAGCAAGATGTCGGGAACGCGCAAAAGCTCATCGATCAGATGATCGCTGCTTTCGATCGTGTCTCGCAGGTCGAAGGACTCCCCGATGCCCCGGCGAAGTTGAAGGGCGTCGCCGGTTCAAAAGTCATCTCGCCCTACGAAGCGCTCATCGTCGCGTCGCTTGTGGAGTCAGAGGCCAAGGTTGATGAAGACCGACCCAAAATTGCTCGAGTGATCTACAACCGACTTGCGCGGGGTGAAACGTTGGGCATCGATGCCTCGGTTTTGTACGCACTGCAAAAGCGCAAAGCAAATCTCACCGACTCTGATCTCAAAACTGATTCGCCCTACAACACACGACTCAAAAAGGGTCTTCCGCCGGCACCAATTAACTCGCCCGGACAGGCATCAATAAACGCTGCGTTGAATCCAGTTCCAGGTGATTGGCTGTTCTACGTGCTCACCGACAAAGACGGCCATCACTACTTCACGAATAGTCAGTCCGATTTCAATCGCGCCGTGGCCGATGCCAAGGCCCGCGGGGTTTTCTGATGGCGCCGACCGGAGCAACCCGATTAGCGGCAGTTATTGGCGATCCTGTTCGCCATTCCCTTTCACCAACGTTGATGAACGCAGCTTTCGACGCCGCTGGCCTCGACTGGACCTATGTCGCCCTTGAAGTAGGTGCGTCACGCCTTCCTGATGCATTCGCAGGAGTCCGAGCATTGGGCATTGAAGGACTTTCCGTCACGATGCCTCATAAAGAGAGTGCAGCGGCGTGTGCCGATCGCCTATCGCCAACGGCAGAACGACTTGGTGCAGTGAATTGCATCGTGAACAGTGGGGGATTTCTCACCGGTCATAACACCGACGGTGAAGGATTTGTCCGTTCGCTCAAGCATGGGTTCTCGTTCGATCCGAACGGCAAGCGTTGCGTTGTTCTAGGTGCCGGCGGATCCGCTCGCTCGATCGTTCTTGCCCTTTCCGATGCAGGAGCATCAGAGATCGTTGTTGTAAATCGCACGTTGGGTCGGGCCGAGCGCGCGGCGGCTCTCGCAGGTGACCGTGGCGAGGTTGTCGCACTTGAAGGCGCTCATTCCGATCTCAGCGATGCCGACCTCGTTGTGAATGCGACGTCAGTCGGCATGGGCGAACCGGGTCCAAACGATGTTCCGTTCGACGCGTCGGTACTGCATGAAGGGCAGATTCTGATCGACATCGTGTACAAGCCACTCGAAACTCCGTTGTTGGCAAAAGCGCGTGCTCAAGGTGCTTCGGTTGCGAACGGTGTCGCGATGCTTGCGCATCAGGCAGCAGTGCAGTTCGAACTCTGGACCGGGGTCGATGCACCTATCGAAGTGATGCTGGCCTCGGTGGCCAGCCAATTGGGTTAAGCGCGGCCGATGAACGCGATCCGACTTCTCGTGTGCATCGTCCTCGCCTTTCCCTGCGGTGTTCTCATTTCGCGCCTTTCCGCAACGTTCGTCACGGAGCGTCCGCTCTTTCAACCTTCTGAAACTCCGCGCGTTTCGCAGCGAACAATTGTTCTCGGTTCGCTCACGCTCGTGACCTTTGTTTTGTTGTCGTGGCGCTTTGCCGATGCCTCGTGGCTCGAACTCTTGGTCTATCTCGCTGGTTTCGCAGCAGTGATTCTGGCGAGCGCCGTTGACCTTACGGAATACCGATTGCCTGATGTGATCGTGTTGCCCACGCTTGCTATCGGTCTCCTTCTCGTTGTCGTCTGCTCGGTGAGCGACGGGGACGGCGGTCGGGCTCGCTACGCGTTTCTCGGCGCAGCGATTGCGTTTGGGGTCCTACTCATCGCTCATCTCATTTCTCCCCAAGGCATGGGCTTCGGGGATGTCAAGTTCGCAGCGGTTTTGGGGCTCATGGTGGGTTGGCAGGCTGGTTCCGTCGTCGATGTGGTCATCCTCGTCTTATGGCTTTTCCTCATCGGGTTCGCATTCGGCACGGTCGGCGGACTCGCGCTTTTGGTCATTCGGGGACGTAATCAGCCATTTCCGTTCGGTCCATTCTTGGCAGTCGGCACGCTCGTCACGGTGCTGGTGAGTCGCTCGCTGGTGGGCTGAAATTGGTCTTGGCGGAAACTGGCTCGGGGGAGGGCAGCAGCGGCCGGTAGATTGAACCGGTGCTGCGTTATCTGACCGCCGGTGAATCCCATGGCAAGGCCCTCGTCGTCATCATCGAGGGACTTCCAGCGGGTTTGCCCATCACTGTCGACCAAATTGGAAACGAGCTGGCTCGACGCCGCTTGGGCTTCGGTCGCGGTCCCCGGATGAAGTTCGAGGCCGACGAGGTCACGATCCTCGCTGGCGTGCGCCACGGTGTCACCCTCGGGTCCCCAGTTGCCATCGAGATTGGCAATAGCGAATGGGAGAAGAAGTGGACCGAAGAGATGTCGCCGCATCCCGGCCAAACCTCTCAAAAACTCACAACACCGCGTCCCGGTCACGCCGATCTCACCGGCATGCAGAAGTACGACTTTGATGACGCGAGAAATGTTCTTGAGCGAGCATCGGCTCGCGAAACTGCCGCCCGCGTAGCGGCCGGAGCGGTTGCCAAAGCACTCCTTTCTCATCTCGGTGCCGAAGTTGGTTCCCATGTCATAGCGCTCGGCCCGGTGCGCGCGTCGGTTGCCTCTCGACCGGAGCCGGGTGGCTTTGGTCCCGTCGACGATTCCGAGGTTCGTTGTCTCGATGCTGCTGCGGAAGCGGCGATGATCACCGAGATCAAGGCCGCACAAAAGGCAGGCGACTCTCTCGGCGGAGTCGTTGAAGTCGTCGCCCATGGCGTGCCGCTCGGCCTCGGCAGTCATGTGCACTGGGACCGCCGTCTCGACGGTCTCCTTGCCCAAGCACTTCTCTCGATCCAAGCCGTCAAGGGCGTGGAAATCGGAGACGGTTTCGACGTCGCCGGCCGACCTGGTTCAGAAGCGCACGACCCCATCATTTGGGATGACGTTGCCTCGACCTATCGCCGCACCAGCGCAAATGCCGGTGGCATCGAAGGTGGAATGTCGACGGGCGAGGTGCTTATCGCTCACGTCGCGATGAAACCGTTGGCCACACTGAACCGGCCCGTGCTCGCCACCGTCGATACCGCCACCAAAGAAGCCGGCGTCTCGTTCCGTGAACGAACCGACGTCACCGCCGTGCCCGCCATGGGTGTTGTTGCCGAAGCTATGGCTGCCCTCGTGTTGGCCAGCGAATGCCTCCGAAAGTTCGGCGGCGACTCGCTCCAAGAATTTGTTCGAAACCACGACACGTTCGTCGCTCAGGTTCGTGAACAAACCGCTCGAATCGACACTGAATCGGCACTCGATCCCGAGGCAACCCCACTGAACTGGGACGCTGGTCAGGCGTTCGCCGACGGCGCAGACGCGCCCAAAGCGTGAACACTTCCGCATCTCGTTCCGCACACATCGTGCTTATCGGGATGATGGGGGTGGGGAAGTCCACCGTTGGCCGCCGCGTCGCGAAGGAACTCACTCGTCCCTTTGTTGATTCCGACGACGAAGTTGTCGCTCGCACTGGTCGAGCCGTCACGGAAATTTTCGCGACCGATGGCGAACCTGCATTCCGTGCCATTGAAGAAGAAGTAATGGCGAATCTCTTGGCGTCACCAACGCCATCGGTGATCGCTGCGGCCGGAGGTTCGGTCCTGAGTTCGTCGACTCGAGCGCGCCTTCGAGAATCCGGCACGGTGGTCTGGATGCGGGCGCCTGTCGATGTTTTGGTCGGCCGCACCTCGCGCGGGACCCACCGTCCCGCACTTGCGAACGACCCGCGGGCAACATTGACGCAAATGGAAACCGATCGTGAGTCTCTCTACGGCGAAGTTGCCGATATCACTGTCGACTGCACCGCTCCGATCGCGACTGTCGTCAGCACGATCGTTCGCTTGGTCGCCGAGGGGAGTGCGCAATGATCATCGTTCCCGTTGAGCTCGCTGATCGTTCCTATGAAGTTCTCGTGGGCGATGGCGTTCGGTCCGAACTTTCACGCGTCATTCCCGAATGGGCGAAGCGTGTTGCGATCGTGACCCAAGAGGGTCTCGGTATCGAGGTCGATCCCGGACGCGAACACAAGGTGTTCACGATGGGCGATGGTGAGCATTCAAAATCGATGGCCACCGTCGAGTCGCTTTGTCGGCAGTTTGCCCAGTGGGGTCTTACCCGTGCCGATTGCGTGGTTGCTGTAGGCGGGGGAATCGTTACTGACACCGCCGGGTACGCAGCGGCGTCGTATCACCGTGGCGTTCCTGTCGTTCACGTTTCAACCACGCTCGTCGGTCAGGTCGATGCTGCAATCGGTGGCAAGACCGGCGTGAACATCCCTGAAGGCAAGAACCTGATCGGCGCGTACTGGCAGCCTTCAGGAGTGGTGTGCGATACGGGTCTTCTCTCCACACTGCCACCACGGGAATACCGCTGCGGACTCGGCGAAATCGCGAAGTATCACTTCCTCGGCGGCGAAGCGCTCGATTCACTTCCGATCGACGAACAGGTCGCGGCCTGTGTTGCGATTAAGGCTGCTGTTGTCGCGAGCGACGAACGTGAAGGCGGAGCACGCGCAACCCTGAACTATGGACATACGTTGGCCCACGCCATCGAAATCGCTGGCGATCACGATCTCCGTCATGGTGAAGCGGTTGCAATCGGTCTCATCTTCGCTGCAGAACTCGCACAGCGTTTGGGTCGCATCGATGTCGACCGTGTTGCCGAACACCGCCGTGTCGTGGGTGCGTACGACCTTCCGCTCACACTGCCAATCGGTCTCGAGAATTCGGACCTCATTGCGCTCATGGGCCGAGACAAAAAAGCTCTCGATGGAATTACCTTCGTTCTCGATGGTCCCGATGGAGTTGAATCGGTGACCGGAGTCGACGTTTCACTTATCGAAGACTCAATCAATGCGATCCGCGTCGAAGGAGACCGCTGATGTCGAACGCTCCCATTGTGCTTTTGCTTTCTGGGGTCAATCTCAACCTTCTCGGCGACCGAGAGCCCGAGATCTACGGCACCGCGACGTTGGCCGACCACCTTGCGACGGCGACGACCGCAGCGACAGCGCACGGCCTCACGATCGAACACTTGCAATCCAACGCTGAGTCGGAGCTCGTCGACGCCATCCACGGAGCGCGTCGTCGATGCGCTGCAATCATTTTCAATCCAGGTGCATTCACGCATTACGCCTGGTCGCTCCACGATGCGCTTGCAGCGTTCGAAGGCCCAGTGGTTGAACTGCACCTTTCAAACCCGGCTGCGCGCGAGGAATGGCGAAAGACCTCGGTCGTTGCTCCGGTTGCAACAGGAACGATCGCCGGCTTTGGGGGCGACGGGTACCGCCTCGCAGTCGACGCTGTGGCAACACTGCTGAAGTGACCAACGTGGCTGCTGCATTCCCTGTGATCTCGATAGCGGATCGGTTCGGAGCGCTTCCTCCGTTGCTTGTTGCCGATCGCGTTGCTCGGTTGAGAGCTTCGCTGGCCGATGCACGGATCGATGCGTTGCTGGTGACTGCTGCCAGCAACATTCGCTATCTCACCGGATTCACTGGCAGCGCTGGCGTTGTCGTCGTGACATCCGACGAGATGGTGTTGGTCACCGATGGCCGCTACACCGAACAGGCTGCCGATCAACTCTCGTCATCGAACGCACCTTCGCGCCTTGAGATCACGTCAACCGGTCAGCGTGAGGCGATCGCTGCGACCGTTGCTCGTGCAGCTCGTATCGGCCTCGAAGCCGATCACATCACCTGGTCGGCTCAACGTCGCTATGCCGACGAGTGGTTGAGTGGCCATGACGTTGTTGCAACCACAGGCTTGGTCGAGACACTTCGTCGATCAAAGGACCATGCCGAGCTGGCCCGCATGGAACTCGCTGCAGCAATCGCCGACGCAGCGCTCGCCGAGCGACGGTCAAGTCTTCTCGACGGACTCACCGAATCCGAGTTCGCGCTCACGCTCGATTCGACGATGCGTCGCCTCGGCGCGTCAGGCACGAGTTTCGAGACCATCGTTGCGTCAGGGCCCAACGGGGCCATGCCTCATGCGCGCCCTACTGATCGTCGACTTCAGGAGGGCGACCTCGTCGTCCTCGATTTCGGATGCATCGTCGATGGGTACTGCTCCGATATGACCCGAACAGTGGCGATCGGCGCGGTCGACGGCACCTGTGCCCGGATGCTCGAAGTTGTTACCGCCGCCAACGAGGCCGGTGTCAGGGCCGTTGGCCCGGGTGTGGCCGCCAGCGAGGTTGACGCGGCGGCTCGATTGATCATTGCCGAGGCTGGATGGGCCGATTCCTATACCCACGGAACTGGACATGGGGTTGGGTTAGACATCCATGAGGCCCCGAGAGTCGCTGGTACGAGCACTGATACGCTCTCAATCGGCGACGTCGTCACCGTCGAACCGGGTGTTTACCTCCCGGCGCACGGCGGGGTCCGAATGGAAGACAGCGTCGTCGTCACCCCCGATGGGTGTCGACCCCTCACTCACACAACGAAGTCACCGACTCCCTGACCAACGTCACGGACTCGGATCAGGAAGGCCCTCATGCCCACGATCACCACCAACGACATCAAGAACGGAATGGCCCTCGACATCGAAGGCGTGCTGTTCGAAATCGTCGAGTTCCAGCATGTGAAGCCAGGTAAGGGCGGGGCATTCGTGCGCACCACGCTCAAGAACGCCCGCAATGGCGCCGTCGTCGAGCGCACCTTCCGTGCAGGCGAAAAGGTCGAGCGGGCAATGATCGATAAGCGAGAGATGCAGTTCCTCTATCGCTCGGGCGACGACTACGTCTTCATGGATAACTCCACCTACGACCAGCTCAACGTGGGTCCGGCATCGCTCGGCGATGCCTCGAACTATCTCGTCGAGAACGGCGAAGCGGTGCTCAAGATGTACGGCGACGAAATCGTGGGCGTCGAACTGCCTGCGGCCGTCGAACTCAACATCGCCGAAACCGAACCCGGCATTCAGGGCGACCGAGTTTCGGGTGCCCGCAAGCCGGCCACGCTCGAAACTGGCCTCGTTATTCAGGTGCCGCTGTTCGTCGAACCCAACGATCGCGTCAAGGTCGACACCCGCACCGGCGAGTATCTGACCCGGGCGTGAGCGACGACCTCGGTAACACAACCAATCGACACGACGCCCGCGAGCGAGCGTTCCACCTTCTCTACGAAACCGAGATGAAGGGCGACGCCATTGCCGACGTGCTTGCATCGCTTCCTGTAGGCCCCGATGAGTTTGCTGCCCAACTGGTGGTTGGCGTGGGGGAGAACCAAGAAGATCTCGACGCGGTGATCGCCTCCCATGCCCGAAATTGGGATGTCGATCGCATGCCTGCACTTGATCGAGCGATCCTTCGCTTGGCGACCTACGAACTCATTCACCGGCCCGATGTCCCCACCGCTGTGGTGATCTCCGAAGCAGTGGAACTGGCCAAGTCCTACAGCACCGATGACAGCAGCCGCTATGTCAATGGTGTGCTCTCAGCCGTCGCAGGCGCGGTTCGCTAACTCGCGATACACTCTCCTTCTGACCGTGAAGCGGGTCCCGTGAGGCCCGAACGGACAGGAAGGACCACGAACGTGGCTGAACGTGAACGACGCTTGACGCCCCCTTATGGGGGCGTTTTTGTTGCCCGGACCCGGGTGATGAGCGCTGATGACATGCAGCGGGCCACCAAGCGCATGGCTCACGAAATCATCGAGCGGAACCAAGGGCTCGACGATGTTGTGGTGATCGGATTGCAGACCGGGGGAGTGCCTCTGGCCGCTCGGCTATGCGAAGCGCTTGAACTGATCGATGGCTCGGAAGTGCCGCTCGGTTGTCTCGATGTGGCGTTCTACCGAGATGACATCGGCCTGCGCCCGGTGCTGCCCGAAACCGTCACTGACATCCCGTGCGACCTCGATGGCCGCACGGTTGTGCTGGTCGACGACGTGCTTTTCACCGGTCGCACCATCCGCGCCGCTCTCGACGCACTCTCTGATTACGGACGAGCCCGAGCGGTGCAGCTGGCTGTCATGGTCGACCGTGGCCACCGAGAGCTGCCGATCCGACCCGACTTCGTCGGCAAGAACCTCCCCACCCGACGTGACGAAGCCGTCGATGTCACCGCCGATGGTGTTGACCTAGGGGAGATGGTCAAGTGAGCCGACCAGTCAGCAACCCGCGACACGGCAGCATGCGCAATCTTCTTTCCATCGCCGATCTTGGCCCCGACGTTGCCGCCGGTATCGACGAAGTCATGACCCTCACTGATTCCTTTGTCGAAGTCAGCGAACGAACCATTCCCAAGGTGCCTGCACTTCGCGGCCGCACCGTGGTGTCACTCTTCTTCGAAGATTCCACTCGGACACGGCTCAGTTTCGAAACTGCAGCGAAGCGGCTCTCGGCCGACACCATGAACTTCAGCGTGAGCACCTCTTCGGTTAAGAAGGGCGAATCGCTGCGCGACACCATCGAAACCATTGAAGCAATGGGCGTCGACGCAATCGTTGTCCGTCACGCATCGGCGGGCGTCCCTCGTCAGGTGGCCCAGTGGGCGAGCAGCGCAGTGATCAATGCAGGCGACGGATGGCACGAGCACCCCACGCAGGCATTGCTGGATTGCTACACAATTCGCCAGCGCTTTGGCGACGTCGCCGGTAAACGAATCGCGATTGTTGGAGACATTCGCCACTCGCGAGTTGCGCGTAGCAACGTTGCGGCGTTTACCGCTCTCGGCGCCGACGTCACACTCGTTGCGCCCCCAACATTGCTGCCACCCAGTCTTGAAGGGTGGCCCGTCAAAATCAGCACAGACATCGACGCGGTGTTGCCTACGGTCGATGTCTGTTACCTGCTGCGCATGCAACGCGAGCGCATGACCGAAGCGCTCATTCCCAGTATTCGCGAATACAGCAACCGATTCGGACTCAACGAAAAGCGCGCCGAATTGCTCCCTGATCACGCACTCATCATGCATCCCGGCCCTATGAACCGCGGCGTCGAAATCGACGCGGCGGTAGCCGACCACCCCAACACCGTGATCGTCGATCAGGTTCGTAACGGTGTGGCGGTTCGCATGGCGGTGTTGTTCCTGCTTCTCGGAAGCGGAACCACATGGGGAGGCGAAGCCGATGTCTGAACAACTGAACGCAACCGACCGAAAGGCAACAGTGTCCGAGTCAGTAGGATGGATCATCACCGGCGGTCTCGTTGTGGACCGCACCGGTGAACGAATCGCCGATGTTGCAGTGCGGCCCGACGGAACAATCGCCGCAGTCGGAACTGCTCTCGATCTCAAGGCTCTCGGTTTGGCCAATGCGCCAGTCATCGATGCCGCCGGATGCGTCGTAGCTCCTGGGTTCGTCGACATTCACACCCACCTTCGTGAGCCGGGTCGTGAAGAAGCCGAAACAATCGAAACCGGAAGTCGCGCCGCAGCACTCGGTGGCTACACCGCGATCGTGGCTATGCCGAATACTGAACCGACCATCGATTCCGTTGCAGTCGTTCGCCAAGTTCTCGATGCAGGAATCGCTGCAGGCCTGTGCGACGTTCGTTCCTCAGGGTCGATCACGATCGGTCGCGAAGGCGATGCACTCTCACCTATGGCCGAACTTGCTGCGGCTGGTGTGCGCATCTTCACCGACGACGGTTGTGGCGTTCAGGACGACCGCCTCATGCGCCGAGCCCTCGAATATGCGTCAGGGTTGCCTGAGTCCGTCGTACTCGCTCAGCATTGCGAGGTCGAAGCGCTGAGCCACGGTGGCCACATGCACGAAGGTGAGTGGTCAAGTCGCCTTGGCATCCCTGGAATTCCTGCCGAGGCCGAAGAGCTCATGGTCTTCCGAGATATTGCGCTTTCACGACTCACCGGTATGGCGGTGCATTTTCAGCACCTTTCCACGGCCGGCGCAGTCGCGTTGGTTCGCGATGCAAAGGCGCGTGGCCTCAATGTCACCGCTGAAGCAACACCGCATCACTTCACACTTACACACGCTGAAGTCGCGTCGTACGACCCAGTGTTCAAAGTGAATCCTCCTCTGCGCAGCGCCGAAGACGTTGCGGCGGTGAAGGCTGGTCTTGCCGACGGAACGATCGACGCCATCGCAACCGATCACGCCCCGCATACGGCCGACGTAAAGGAAGCTCCATTCGATCACGCTCCGTGCGGAATGCTCGGGCTCGAAACCGCGCTTGCGCTCGGGATCACCGAGTTGGTTGAACCCGGCGTGCTCACGATGACGGAGTTCATGGCGAAGATGTCCTGGAATCCAGCAGCAATCGCTCGCATCGACGACATCCATGGCCGAACAATCGAAGCCGAAGCCCCTGCGCATCTCGTGATCTTCGATCCGGCGCTCGAGTGGACCGTCGACCCAGCAGCACTTGCAAGTAAATCCGACAACACGCCCTACGCGGGGCGCGTCGTGCGCGGCAAGGTTCGCTACACGCTTCTGTGTGGCGTTCCCACGGTGTTCGACGGAGAGGCACAACGATGAGCGGTATCGAAGAAGCACTGTTGGTTCTCGCCGATGGCACCGTGTTTGAAGGTGAAGCGATTGGCGCCCGACGCAACGATGGCATCACCTCGGGTGAGGTTGTGTTCAACACGGCGCTTACGGGCTATCAGGAGATCATCACCGATCCTTCCTACGCCGGTCAGCTCATTACGTTCACCTATCCCCACATCGGCAACTACGGCGTTACCTCGTTCGACGATGAATCGCTCCGGCCATTCACTCGCGGCATCATCATTCGCGACATGGCCCGGCGCCGCAGCAACTGGCGTGCCGAAGGTGATCTCCAGTCGTTCTTGCAGAAGGCCGGTGTCCCTGGCATTGCGGGTATCGACACTCGTCGCCTCACGCGACACATTCGCGATCTTGGGGCCATGCCTGGCGCATTCGGCACTGCATCGGAATCTGCTCTGCTGGCAGCAGCAAAGGCCGAACACGGCACCAGCGGCGTTGATCTTGTTCGTTCGGTCACCTGCGCGTCGCCTTATGAGTACGCCTTCACCGGAATTGATGGTCGAACTCCTAAGCGTGTTGTTGCCTACGACTTTGGTATCAAGACCACGATCCTCCGTCACCTCTCGGGCATCGCAACAGTCGAAGTGGTTCCTGCCGACACTCCTGCGTCCGAGGTCCTCGCTCGCAATCCCGATGGCGTGTTTCTTTCGAATGGCCCCGGCGATCCCTCGGCGGTGGTTGGCGCACCGCAAATCATCGATGGGTTGCTGGGCGAGGTTCCAATCTTCGGCATCTGCCTCGGTCATCAGTTGTTGGCGACTGCCCTCGGCGCCGAGACCTACAAACTTCCGTTCGGTCATCACGGCGGTAACCATCCGGTTTGTCGTCTCGAAACCGGAACGGTAGAGATCACAAGCCAGAACCACAACTACGCAGTCGACGATGGTTCGATCGGGCCGAAGGTCGAAGTTACGCATCGAAATCTCAACGACGGCGTCGTCGAAGGACTTCGCTGTCTCGATATTCCCGCATTCAGCGTGCAGTACCACCCCGAAGCGGGGCCCGGTCCGCACGATGCCGCCTACTTGTTCACCATGTTCGATGAACTCATGGATTCCGTGAAGGGAACCAACTGATGCCGCGCCGTACTGACATCGAAACCATTCTGCTGATCGGTTCGGGTCCGATCGTTATCGGTCAGGCCTGCGAATTCGATTACTCCGGCACGCAGGCGTGTCGCATCTTGCGTCAAGAGGGTTATCGGGTGGTGCTCGCCAACTCGAACCCGGCAACGATTATGACCGATCCCGACTTCGCCGACGCCACCTACGTCGAGCCGCTCGACCTCGAAGTGCTTACACGGATCATCGAACGCGAGCGTCCCGACGCGTTGTTGCCGACTCTTGGCGGGCAGACTGCACTCAATCTCGCAATGGCTCTCGAAGAAGCTGGTGTGCTCGCCCAGTACAACGTCGAAATGATCGGTGCCGATGCGCTGGCAATCGCAACCGCAGAAGATCGGGAACTGTTTAAGCGGGCGATGGCGGAAATTGGTTTGGCCACGCCTATCTCGGCAACCGCGCACACGCTTGAAGAGGCGATGGATGTCATCGGCTCCATCGGTCTTCCCGCTGTCATTCGCCCTGCGTACATTTTGGGTGGTCGCGGAACGGGCATTGCATCGACCATGGAAGAGTTCGAGAAAATCGCAGCCTACGGACTCGAGTCCAGCCCCATCTCCGAAATTCTTGTCGAGCAATCGATTGCCGGTTGGAAAGAATACGAACTCGAGGTCATGCGTGATCACGCCGACAACTGTGTGATCGTGTGCTCGATCGAAAACGTCGACCCCATGGGCGTCCATACAGGCGACTCCATCACTGTCGCACCCGCGCAAACCCTTTCTGATTACGAATACCAACTGATGCGCGATGCGGCCTTTGCTGTCATGCGCCGAGTTGGTGTGGAAACCGGCGGCTCTAACGTTCAGTTCGCAGTGAATCCCGAGAACGGCGACATGGTCGTCATCGAGATGAACCCGCGCGTTTCGCGGTCCTCGGCGTTGGCGTCAAAAGCCACGGGATTCCCGATCGCCAAGATCGCAGCGCGGCTGGCCGTTGGGTACACGCTCGACGAAATCCCCAACGACATCACCAAGATGACTCCAGCCTCGTTCGAACCAACGATCGATTACGTGGTTACCAAAATTCCACGCTGGGCCTTCGAAAAGTTCCCAGGCACAAGTGGTGTCCTCGGAACCCAGATGCAATCGGTCGGCGAAGTCATGGCAATCGGCCGCACTTTTCCCGAATCGCTACAGAAGGGACTCCGATCGCTTGAACAAGGTCGACTCGGACTCAACTGCGATCCAGGCGAAGCGGCCTACGACGACATGCCCATCGATGAACTTCTCGCCCAAGCATGTATCGGAACGCCAGAACGCATCTTTCAACTCGAAGCCGCAATGCGTCGCGGCAAGTCAATCGAAGAGGTCTACGACGCCACCAAAGTCGATCCCTGGTTCCTTGATCAAATGTCTGCGATCACCGAAGAGCGTGCCCACCTCGCCGACGTCGGATTTGATGACCTGACCCGTGCAGGTTGGAAGCGTGCGAAGCGACTGGGCTTCTCCGATGCCCAACTGGCCTGGTTGTGGGGTCGGCCCGAAGCCGAGATTCGTACTCGTCGTCTTGAGCTCGGCGTCGTTCCCACCTACAAGACCGTCGACACATGTGCTGCTGAGTTCGATGCGAAAACGCCGTATCACTACTCAACATGGGAAGACACCGACGAGGTCGCACCTTCGGATCGCAAGAAGGTTGTCATCCTCGGTTCTGGTCCGAACCGAATCGGTCAGGGCATCGAGTTCGACTATTGCTGTGTGCACGCGTCGTTTGCACTTCGCGAAGCGGGCTTCGAAACCATCATGGTGAATTGCAATCCCGAAACAGTTTCGACCGATTACGACACCAGCGATCGTCTGTATTTCGAGCCGCTCACGCATGAAGACGTCATGAACGTCATCGATGCGGAAAAGCCAGTCGGAGTCATCGTGTCGCTAGGTGGCCAAACCCCGCTCAAATTGTCGAACACGCTTCCCGTTGAACTCATTGCCGGAACCTCGCCTGCCTCGATCGACGCGGCGGAAGATCGCGAGCTCTGGAACGCGCTGTGTGCGCGTCTTGAAATTCCGCAGCCAGCAGGAGGCACAGCCGCCGATATCGACGCGGCTCTGGCAATCACCTCGCGCATCGGTTACCCGGTTCTCGTTCGTCCCAGTTATGTCCTCGGCGGCCGAGCGATGGAAATCGTTTATGACGACGATGGTCTTCGTGTCGCAATGGCACAGTTGGCAACGTTCGGAAGCCTCGGTAAAGAAGGCGGACTCTCAGCGGAACGGCCAGTGCTCGTCGACCGGTTCCTTGAAGACGCCACCGAAGTCGATGTTGATTCCATTCGCGATGTCAACGGCGATTTCGTCATCGGCGGCATCATGGAGCACGTCGAAGAGGCCGGTGTGCATTCGGGCGACTCCGCTTGTGTCATCCCGCCGTATTCGCTCTCTGCCGAAACAATGGCGGTGTTGACCGACTACAGCCATCGCATCGCCGATGCACTCGGCGTCGTTGGGTTGCTCAACGTTCAGTATGCGGTGAAGAGCGGGCAGGTGTTTGTCATCGAAGCCAATCCGCGCGCAAGCCGTACCGTTCCGTTCGTCGCAAAGGCCACGGGTGTTCCGTTAGCAAAGGTCGCAGCTCGCGTAATGCTTGGTGCAACGCTCGCGGAACTGCGCGCTGAAGGGCTTCTGCGGGAACCCGTGCAGGGCGATCACATCGCCGTCAAAGAGGCGGTGCTCCCATTCAGTCGCTTCCCCGAAGCTGACGCGTTGCTGGGACCAGAAATGCGTTCGACCGGCGAAGTCATGGGAATCGACCTTACGTTCGGCCTCGCCTTTGCGAAGAGCCAGTTGGCTGCGGGTACAAACCTGCCGACATCGGGCACGGTGTTTCTGTCGCTTGCCGATCGCGACAAAGAAGTCGGTGTCAAGACTGCGCAACGATTCCGCGAACTCGGATTCTCAATCGCTGCAACCTCTGGCACCGCCGATTATCTAGTTCGCAACGGGATCGACGTTGCAACCGTGGTTGCAAAAATCGGCGAGCCCGACGGTCAGGATGCTGTCGACCTCATCGAAAGTGGTGATGTCGTGCTTGTGGTCAACTCGCCGCGCGGTCGAGGTCCACGTGCCGATGGCGCGCACATCCGCGCCGCTGCGGGCAAGCACAACATCCCCTTGCTCACCACTGGTGCTGCTGGTCTCGCCGCAGTGAATGGCATGGCCGATCGGGCTGCGCATCCGCTTGAGGTGCGCCCGCTGCAGGAATACCACCAGGGCGTGCGCACTGGGGGAGCCTCCTAATGGCCCGTCGCCGTCGTTCCGGAGGCTCGGTCGATCTCACGACCACCGTGGGTTCGCTCACGCTGCGTGCTCCAGTGATGACGGCATCAGGTACCGCCGGCCATGGCGACGAACTCAGCGCGTACGTTGACCTTTCGTCACTTGGTGCGGTCGTGGTGAAGTCGCTGTATCCCGAACCATGGGCAGGGAATGCAGCTCCGCGTGTTCACGAAACACCTGCGGGCATGCTCAATAGCGTCGGCCTTCAAGGTCCAGGCGTGCGCGCGTGGCTCGAAGAAGAACTCCCTGCTGTACTCGCAACCGGTGCCACCGTTGTTGCGAGTATCTGGGGCTCCACGATCGACGACTATGCGCGAGCTGCGGAAATGTTGCGCGACGCGCCACCCGAAGTTGTTGCCGTTGAAGTCAACGTGTCCTGTCCAAATCATCACGATCGCAATCGAATGTTTGCGCATGCGCCGCACACAACCGCTGAAGCGATTCGCGCTTCGTCGGTTTGCGGGCGTCCGATGTGGGCGAAACTCAGCCCGAATGTTTCCGACCTCGCATCGATCGCAAAGGCAGCTCACGAGGCCGGCGCCGACGCTGTCACATTGGTGAACACTGTCCTCGGTATGGCGATAGATCCTGAAACGCGTACCTACCGACTTGGCAATGGCGGTGGCGGACTCTCGGGTCCTGCTATCCATCCAGTTGCTGTTCGGGCAGTTCATGATGTCTATGCCGCGCATCCTGAAATTCCGATCGTCGGTGTCGGTGGTATTGCACGCGGTGTGGATGCAATCGAGTTGATGATGGCTGGTGCGAGTGCGATTCAAGTCGGCACTGCATCGTTCGCTGATCCTCGAAGCGTCGCTCGTGTGCAGGACGAAATCGAAGACTGGTGTTCTGCACACGGCGTGCGATCGGTAAGCGAATTGATCGGAGTTGTCCATGCCCGTTAATGGCTTTGACTTCAGCGGTGGAGCTCCCGAGGAAATTCGCTCTCGACTGGCTCTGGCCCTCGATGTTGACGACATCGTGACGGCTCGTCGCATCGCTCACGCGTTGAAGCCTTGGTTTGGCGTAGCAAAAGTGGGGCTTGAGCTCTTCAGCGCTGCCGGGCCTGAGGCGATTGAAGCAATGATTGGCGATGGTTTTGCGGTTTTCGCCGATCTCAAACTTCTCGACATACCGACCACGGTGAACAAAGCGGCGCGAGTCATGGGTTCGCTTGGTGTGTCGTATCTCACGGTGCATACGCGTGCAGGCGTTGACCATCTCCGCGCCGGCGTCGAAGGCGTTGCCGAGGGTGCATCTGCCGCAGGTCTTCCTGCGCCAACGTGTTTGGGCATCACTGTGCTTACGAGCGAACACGCTGATCTTGTTGCGCTTGAGCAACGTGTTGGCATTGTTCTCGATGCGCAGTGTGGTGGGTTGGTGTGTTCGGCGAGTGATCTCGCAACTGTCCGAGCACTGGCGCCCGCAGTCGTCACTGTTGTGCCCGGAATCCGTCCGGCAGGGGTCGGCGTCAACGATCAAGCGCGACCAGCGACACCAACAGAAGCTGTGGCGTCAGGTGCCGATGTCCTCGTCATCGGGCGTGCCGTTACTCACGCCGATGACCCCGTTGCTGCGGCAATTTCGATTGCCGAAGAGGTTGCTGCAGCGCATTCTTAGACCGTTTTGGGGATGGCCCGGACGACGCCCTTAGGGCAACGGCTATGGTCTCGCCCATGCCGCAGCCTCCTGCACTCACTCCAGAACAACGGCAGGCCGCGCTCGCGAAAGCCGCTGAAGCGCGTCGAGCCCGTGCCGTCGTCAAGGACAAACTGAAGTCGGGTGAGCTGACCTTTGGTCAGGTACTCGATCTTGCTGGCACCGATGAACTTGTCGCTGGGATCAAAATCCTCGCCATCCTTGAATCGCTGCCCGGCGTCGGCAAAGTCAAGGCCCGTCGTGCCATGACCGAGATCGGTATCGCCGATACTCGTCGTCTGCGTGGTCTCGGTGAACAGCAGCGCAAGGCCCTTTTGGCCTCGTTCGGTAGCTGACCGCGCTCTCGTGATCATCGTCGTCTGCGGACCGGGGGGAGTGGGGAAGGGCACCGTTGTCGCTCGTCTGGTGGACGCCGATCCAAAACTTTGGCTTTCCCGATCATGGAGTACCCGGGAACGTCGCCCGAGCGAGCGGGAAGACGCCTATGTGTGGCGCACGAGGGAAGAGTTCGAGGCCCATGCGGCAGAGGGCGGATTTCTCGAATATGCCGAATTCCTCGGCAATCTCTACGGAACCCCATGGCCCGATGGCGCCGATGGTCGAGATGTGATCCTGGAAATCGATGTCCAGGGTGCTGCGCAGGTCCTCGAGCGGGTCCCTGATTGCCTTTTTATCCTGTTGGAGCCGCCATCAGCGGAGGTCCAGGCCGAGCGCCTTCGGGGTCGGGGAGACCCGCCCGAGCAGGCCGAGCGCCGTATCGCCGTGGCCCAAGCAGAATTGGCCGAGGGCCGTCGATTGGGCGCCATTTGCATCGTGAACGACGATCTCGACCGCACGGTGGCCGAGGTTCAAGGGTTAATTGCCGAGCATCGCTCGGCCTAATGGCGTTCTCCGTCCGGCCCAGGATTTTCAGCAATGTGGTCCCGGCGGGTGACTGCGGTAGCATTGCCCCTCTTCTCTGAAGCGGTTCTGCAGGTTTCAGTAGGACTCTCAGTTCGTAAATTCTCTGTCCCCAATCAGTAGCGAAGGTGTGCCGTGGCCCAGATCCATGACTCGATGGTGAACCCCCGAATCGAAGTTCTTCTCTCGAAGGTCGATTCGCGATTCACGCTGGTGTCGCTCGGCGCGCAGCGCGCTCGTCAGATCAACGCCTACTTCAACCAACTTGGAGAAGGTCAGGGCTCGAATGTTCCGCCGCAGGTGACCTCGCTCGCCCGCAAGCCCCTTTCGATCGCGTTCGAGGAAATCTCGGCCGACAAGATCATCCCCGTGCGCGTCGATCCGGCCGACCTCCTCCTCGAGGACGTCGTCGAAGGCATCGATGAAACCGTCGAGATGGCCGAGGCCGTCGACGAAGCACCCGAGGCTGACTGAGCGACCTGTTGTCGGTTCTGCGGGCATGACCCTCACATCCCGTCGCATCGTTCTCGGAGTTACCGGGGGAATCGCCGCGTACAAGGCGGTCGACGTTTGCCGTCGACTTGTCGACGCCGGCGCGCATGTTGTGCCGATCATGACCGAAGGCGCGCACAACTTCATCGGCGAAACAACGCTGTCAGCACTTGCATCGGAAAAGGTGCAGACCTCGTTGTGGGACGAAACCTCTCCCATACCGCACACCCGTCTTGGCCAAGACAACGACCTCATCGTTGTTGCGCCAGCCACCGCACGACTGATTTCGGCATATGCCCACGGCTATTCCGACGATCTCCTGACCGCGACCCTCATTGCCACACGTGCGCCGGTCATCATTTGTCCGGCCATGCACACCGAAATGTGGGAACACCCGGCGGTGCAAGACAATCTCGCTCTGCTTGCATCCCGTGGCGTCATCATCGTTCCTCCGGCCGAGGGTCGCCTCGCTGGTGGCGATGTCGGTACCGGTCGACTCGCCGAACCAGCCGACATCGTTGCGGCTATCGAACGTGTGCTTTCAGTAAATGACGATCTCGCCGGCGTCCGTGTGCTCGTCACTGCCGGTGGCACTCGCGAGGCAATCGATCCGGTGCGCGTCATCACGAATCGATCATCAGGCAAACAGGGCTATGCAATAGCTGCCGAGGCGTTGTCGCGCGGCGCAAAGGTCACGCTTGTCACCACGGCAAACCTTCCTGTTCCCGCTGGTGTCGACGTCATTGACGTTGTGAGCGCAGCCGATATGGAAGCCGCAGTCATGCCGATCGCCCCTACTCACGATGTCATCGTGATGGCAGCAGCGGTTGCCGATTTCCGGCCTGCAAACGTCGCTGACCACAAGATCAAGAAGGACGAGTTCGGGGCCGAAGGCGATCGACGAATTGTGCTTGAACCGACACACGATTTTCTTGTCGATCTCGGACAACGCAAGACACCCGAGCAAGTTCTCGTTGGCTTTGCGGCCGAGACCACCAATGTTCTTGACAATGCCCGCGGCAAGCTGAGCCGCAAGAACCTCGATCTCATCGTGGCCAACGATGTCAGTGCTGATGGAGTCGGGTTTGAACACGACACCAACGAAGTCACCATTCTTTCAAGCACGGGAGATGCCAAAAACATCGCCCTGACCGACAAACGTGCGGTCGCCAAGGCGGTACTCGACGCAGTTGTGGCCATCAGGTCCGACCGCTGAGGGTCTCTGCCCGACTAGGTTTCTCCCCGAACCAACGACACAGGAGTATCCCGTGAGCAGCTGGACCTTCACCTCGGAATCAGTGACCGAGGGCCACCCAGACAAGATGGCCGATCAGATTTCTGACGCCATCCTCGATGCCATGCTGACGAACGACCCCATGAGTCGTGTTGCATGCGAAACCCTCGTCACCACTGGTCTTGCGATCATTGCCGGCGAAGTCACCACCTCCGGGTACGTCGATATCCCCAGCATCGTGCGAGAGACGATCAAGGGCATTGGCTACGACCGCGAGTCCTATGGCTACGACGGCGAGACCGTAGGTGTCATGGTCAGCCTCGACGCTCAGTCTTCCGACATCGCTCAGGGCGTCGACGATTCTGAAGAAGTTCGCACCGGCACCTCGGGCGAAGACATCCTCAACAAACAGGGTGCAGGCGATCAGGGAATGATGTTCGGCTACGCGTGCAACGAGACCGATGTGCTCATGCCGCTCCCGATCCACGTTGCCCACCGCATGGCCGAGCGACTTGCCGATGTTCGTAAGGCTGGAACCGTTCCGTACCTTCGTCCTGATGGCAAGACTCAGGTCACTTTCGACTACGAAGACGGCAAGCCGGTTCGTCTTCGCACCGTGCTCATTTCCACGCAGCACGACGATGGCATCGACCGCGAGGACGCAATTCGTCCCGACCTCATCGAGCACGTCATTCGCCCGGTCATCCCTGCGCAGTTCGCGAATGACGATTACCAGGTTCTCGTGAATCCGACTGGCCGCTTTGTTATTGGTGGCCCTGTTGGCGACGCTGGTCTCACCGGTCGAAAGATCATCGTCGACACCTACGGCGGTATGGCTCGTCACGGCGGTGGTGCCTTCTCAGGCAAGGACCCATCAAAGGTCGATCGCTCCGCTGCCTATGCCGCTCGTTGGGTCGCCAAGAACGTCGTCGCTGCTGGTGCGGCCGATCGTTGCGAAGTTCAGGTTGCCTACGCCATTGGTGTTGCTCACCCGGTTTCGATCATGGTTGAGACCTTCGGCACCAACAACGTCGACGAAGAGAAGATCGCCGCAGCAGTTCGCGAAGTCTTCGACCTTCGTCCCGCAGCAATCGCACGCGATCTCGACCTCCGTAAGCCTCGCTACAAGCAGACCGCGGCCTATGGCCACTTCGGTCGCACTGGCGACGCGTTCACTTGGGAACGCACCGACCGCGTCGATGCCCTCAAGTCGGAACTCGGTCTCTGATCATCTGGGTCCTTTCGGAACGGCGCTGACATGGCGGCCGATCCGGACCAACCATCGCTGTCGTTCGATCCGCCCGCATCGGGCCGATCAAACGCGTCTGCGCCCACTCCCAACGATTCGGTTTTGATCGAGACCGTCGATGTCGGCGATCAGCATGTTGTGCGCGTGCGTCCCGATGAACCGGCGATTGACAAGACGTTTGATTACCTCGTCCCATCTTCGATGTCGGAGCAGATCCGTGTCGGAGCCATGGTGCGTATCCCACTGCATGGGCGTCGGGTCGGTGGCTGGGTTGTTGAAGATCGGGTTGTACCCCCGCAGGGTGTCGCACTTCAGTCGATTACCAAAGTCAGCGGGTGGGGTCCGCCCCCGGAACTGTTTGAACTCGCCGACTGGGCATCGTGGCGTTGGGCTGGTCGCCCTGCGGCGATCTTGCGAACGGCCTCACCGGCTTCGATTGTTCGCGGGTTGCCGCGTTCGCCCGTCCGCACTCCGCCTCCGCAGTCGGTTGCGAGCGACGAGGTTCATGAACTGGCCAGGGAAGCACTCACTTGTTCAGTGGCCACAGTTCGATTGGCGCCCGCTGTTGATCCGTATCCGCTTCTACTCGCGGCCGCATCGTTAGGGCCGATCCTTGTTGCTGCTCCGGTGGCGTCGACGGCGCGTCACCTAGGTCTGCGTCTTCGGCGTGCGGGCGTTCCTGTCGCGTTACTTCCCGATGATTGGTCGCTGGCTCGAGCCGGATGGGCCAATGTTCTCGGTTCTCGTTCCGCTGCATTTGCTCCGATTGCTGCACCTTCAGCGATCGTTGTTCTCGATGAACACGATGAATCGTTTCAGCAGGAGCAGACGCCAACCTGGAATGCGCGCGATGTACTTCTTGAACGAGCGCGTCGATGCGGAATTCCATGTCTCCTGGTCAGCCCCACGCCGTCGCTCGAAGCGCTGAACTCTGGGACATTGCTTACGCAATCTCGAAGCGCCGAACGCGCTGGCTGGCCGGTCTTCGACATTGTCGATCGACGTGACGAACCTCCTGGCTCGGGTTTATTCAGCGAACGATTTGTTCAAGCGCTTCGAGGCGATGGACGCGTCGTGTGCATTCTCAATCGCAAAGGGCGGTCTCGACTTTCCTCCTGTGTGACGTGTGGCGAGGTTGCTGCGTGCGAGAGCTGTTCTGCCGCCGTTGTTCAGGGCGATGACGGATTACTCGTTTGTCTTCGTTGCAGCACCGTGCGACCAATGCTTTGCGCGAAATGTGGCGGAACGAAGATGAAAAATCTTCGGGCTGGAGTGAATCGAGTACGAGAAGAACTCGAAGCTCTCGCTCGCGAACCTGTTGCGGAGTTGACTGCCGAACGCGGTACCGATGCAGGCGGAACGGGCACGCGCATTGTTGTAGGAACTGAGGCGGCGCTGCACCGAATCCATAAGGCCGATGTTGTCGCCTTTCTGGATTTTGATCAGGAATTACTTGCTCCTCGTTATCGGGCAGCGGAAGAAGCGATGGCGCTACTTGTTCGTGCGGCTCGCGTTGTCGGTCCACGCTCTGGCGGCGGGCGCGTCATTGTGCAAACGCGTCAACCTCATCACGAAGTACTCCAAGGGGCTTTGTTGGCGGAGCCAACCCGCGTGTCGGATGCCGAGCGAGAGCGGCGCCAGTTGCTCGGGTATCCGCCGGCAAAGGCGATGGCCGTCATCTCGGGAGCGTCAGCGCCAACATGGATCGAATCTTTTCGTGCTCCAATCGGCGTCGAGGTTCTTGGGCCGTCCGACGGGCAGTGGATTATTCGTGCGGCAACACACGAAATGCTTAGCGACGCGCTCGCATCTGTCGCGAGACCAGCAGGTCGACTTCGAATCGAAGTTGATCCGCTTCGTTTCTGAGTTTTGAAGTGAAACGCAGAAGCGATTACTCCTCGGCGGTCCAGCCTGCTCTGCGGGTTTCATACATTGCGATCGCGGCTGCGGTTCCGACGTTGAGCGAGCCGATCTTTCCGAGCTGCGGGATGTACGCCAAAGCGTCGGCACCGGCGAGTAGTTCCTTCGAAAGCCCTCGGTCTTCATGGCCCATCACAATGCAAACGTTGCCTGAAAGATCGGTTTCGTGGAGAGGTACTGCGCCCTCGGCCAGCTCGACGCCCACGACTCGGTAACCCGCAGCATGAGCTGCCGCCAGGGCTTCGGCGGATGTTTCGCATGCGGTCGTGGTGACGAACTTCTGAGAACCGAGAGCCGTCTTCTGCACTTTTGCATCGTTTGGAGATGGAGAGCCGACCAACCAGAGGTGATCGACGCTGTAGGCGGCAGCAGTGCGAAGAATGGAGCCCAGGTTGAAAGGGTTCTGCACGCCGTCAAGCATGAGTGCCATCTTGCGGTCGTTCCGCCTGCGCCAGTCACGATGCAATCGTTTCAATTCCGTGCCGCCAAGATTTCTTGTCATCGGGCTTTCACCTCTAAAAGTCGATAGCCCGCGCGCGAACACACGCGAGATGTTGCCCAGCCCTGTTCGGTCATCCAGTCGGCAAGAGAATCGGCCCCGAGGTGACGCTGAACAACAAGCCACGCGACTCCCGTAGGAGTCAGCCGATCGAGCCAGACCGTAAGCATGTGATGCATCGCGGGCTTGCCAATGCGGATTGATGGGTTGGACCAAAGTCCGTCGTATTTGGTCTCGGCAAGCGCGGCGAGATCCGTAGGGGTTCCGTCGACTGCTGTGCCATCGGAATCGACGACGATTGCGTGGATGTCGGGACAGCCATTAAGGGCGCCGTTTCGGGCGGTGAGAGCAACGGCTCGTTCGTTGAGGTCGACGGCCCACACACGGCTTGTGGGGGAGCGCTTGGCGAGACTCACCGCGATTGGTCCGTAACCGCACCCAAGGTCACAGACATTTGCCATTGATGCCGTCGGATGGGGGGCTTCTTGTAACAACAAACGCGTGCCGGCATCAACGCGACTATTGGAGAACACACCTCGATCAGTCGTGAAACGAAGCTCGAGGTCGGCGAGTGAGAGCCCAATTTCGCGTTCATCGGAATCCACTGCTGGGGTCCGGGAGAAGTACTGAGACGAGGAGCCGGACATGTCACGACGCTACCCTTGTGCCATGGCCCCGCACTCGATCCGCATCATCGGCGACCCCGTGCTGACCCAGCGCGCCGCTGAGGTCACGAATGTCGATGGTGCATTCGCTCGGCTCGTTCAAGACATGTTTGTCACGATGTACGACGCGCCTGGGGTTGGACTCGCTGCTCCTCAGATCGGTGTTCAGAAACGCTTCTTTGTCTTTGATCACGACGACGAA
Source organism: uncultured Actinomycetes bacterium (assembly GCA_937927725.1). Taxonomy (GTDB): domain Bacteria; phylum Actinomycetota; class Acidimicrobiia; order Acidimicrobiales; family Acidimicrobilacustridaceae; genus Acidimicrobilacustris. The sequence continues at coordinate 7,819 of CALBSE010000008.1, read as the reverse complement.
CCCGGTGTGATCATCAATCCCGTCATCGTCGAATCTCGAGGCGAGGCGGAATTCACCGAGGGCTGCCTCTCGATTCCCGGACTTCATTTCGAAATTCTTCGACCAGCGGAAATTCATGTGAAGGGCTACGACCTCGACGGCAAGGAGATCGATCTTGAACTCGATGATTTCGCCGCGCGGGTCTTCCAGCACGAAATCGATCATCTCGAGGGCATCCTCATGGAGAAGCACCTGACTCCTGAGCAACTTGCCGAAAGTCGTGCCGCCATTCGAGCTCTCCGAGCTCGGGGCGTAGGCCAACTTCCAGAATCCGAAGTTGGCCTGGGCCGACTTCGGTTGCCTTAGAGCGTTCATGGCTGATTCAACCTTGGCGCGCCCCCCAACGCGTTCGAAGCGTCTCGCCTACCTCGGGACTCCTGACGTTGCGGTTGAACCACTGCTCGCGCTGGTTCGTGCTGGTTTCGAAATTCCGATTGTGATCTCGGGCCCCGATAAGCGACGCGGTCGTGGGGGAGAGTTGTCGCCCTCTCCGGTGAAGGCTGCGGCCTTAGAAGTGGGGCTTTCTGTTTCGGATCAATTGGAAGATGTCTTGAATTTCGACGTTGATCTCGCGGTGGTAGTTGCCTACGGCCGAATCATCCCAGCATCAATTCTCGAAGTTCTTCCCATGATCAACATTCACTTCTCGTTGTTGCCGAAGTGGCGCGGTGCTGCACCAGTCGAGCGCGCGCTCCTCGCAGGCGACGCCGAGACGGGTGTTTGCCTGATGGATATCGGAGTCGAACTCGACACAGGGGATGTCTACGCTCGCACCGTCACGCCGATTGCTTCCGATGACACGTTGGCCACATTGAGAGAGCGACTCATCGACCTCGGTTCAGAGTTGCTGGTTGAAACGCTCCGCAATGACCTGCCTGTCCCGGAACCTCAGACGGGTGAAGTCTCGTATGCCAAGAAGATTTCTGTTTCGGAGCTTCAGATCGACTGGTCGCTTCCGGCTTCAACGATTGAACGCTTGGTTCGACTTGGTGGGGCTTGGACCACGTTCCGTGGAACTCGTTTGAAAGTTCACGAAGTTGCCTTGGGGGCAGCGGGTGGAGCCCCGGGAACGATCGACGGTCTCGTCGTGGGATGCGGCGAAGGTGCTCTCGAACTCGTCGTGGTTCAGCCTGAAGGCAAAGCACGCCAGGATGCATCTGCGTGGCGCAATGGCGCCCGACCAACCTCCGATGATCGATTGGGACAATGACCACTCCGCCAAAAAAGAAGCAAGGCGGGGGCCGAGGAGATGCCGCTGGTGTCGCGGCTCGGCAGCTCGCTGCCGACGCTCTCATTCGCATTGAGCGCGATGGCGCCTACGCCAACATTGTTCTGTCGCCGATGCTCGCCAAGAGTTCGCTTGAACAACGCGACCGCGGTTTCGTTACCGAACTTGTCTACGGAACAACGCGAATGCGTCGCTCATGTGATTGGCTCATTGACCGATTTCTCCCTGATCCTGAGCGGGTCGACCTGATAGCGCGCACGTGGCTTCGACTTGGCGCATTCCAATTGGCCTTTCTGGGCACGCCGCCGCATGCAGCCGTGAGTGCAACGGTTGAAGCGGCACCGAGGAAGATCAGTGGGTTGTGTAACGCGGTGCTTCGGAAAGTCGCAACGTCTCTTCCTGCCGAGTGGCCGACTGATGCGATTCGGTTGTCGCAACCCGAATGGATCGTGAATCGACTTACCGAGGACCTCGGATTCGATCGAGCAGTCGCAGCGCTTGAGTCGATGAATGAATCGGCAACGGTGACCACTCGCGACGATGGCTATATCCAAGACGAAGGTTCGCAACTCGTTGCGGCAGCGGTCGACGCTCAACCTGGTGATCGTGTGCTTGACGTCTGCGCCGCACCCGGCGGCAAGGCCACAGCACTCGTCACCGATGGCGCAATCGTGGTTGCAGCCGACATGCGTCCTTCACGGCTCACGTTGTTGTCGAGTAACCGCGAACGCCTTGACATCAGTCCGAGCGACATGCAGATCATCGGTGCCGACGGAACCGCGCCTCCATTCCGCCCACAGTCGTTTGATCGTGTCCTTCTCGACGCACCGTGTTCTGGATTGGGAGCGCTTCGCCGTCGGCCCGATGCGCGCTGGCGCATTGCCCAAAAGGACATTGATGAACTTGTTCAGATCCAGCGCAAACTGTTCACTCAGGCAGTCGAATTGATTCGACCTGGAGGCGAACTCGTGTACAGCGTGTGCACGATCACCGCAGCCGAGACCTCAGAACTCGACGAGTGGGCCTCGCAACGTTTTCCCGACCTTGTCGCTCGTCCACTCGAATCGGCGCCTTGGACGCCACTTGGGCGAGGGGCGCTGTTGCTTCCCCAAGACGCGGGGACCGACGGCATGTATGTGCTCCGACTCGGAGTCCCGGCGAATGAGAAAGTATGCAGCGAATGACCGATCACGCAGCAACGACGACACCGACCGCAGGGCTGAGTGCCAAAGTCCTCACCGTTTCCGACGGCGTCGTTGCCGGCACCCGCGACGACAAGAGTGGACGAGCGCTGGTCGAGCGGCTGACTTCCGAAGGCTTCGAGGTTGTCGAACACCGAGTCGTTGCCGATGGAATTCAAACGGTGGGTGAAGCGATCTTTGAAATGTCTGATGGATTCAACGGTCTCATCATTTCAACCGGCGGCACGGGGTTTGGTCCGCGGGACCTTTCGCCTGAAGGAACAAAGATGGTGCTCGATCGCGAGGCGCCAGGTCTCGCTGAAGCAATGCGGGGCGTGAACCCCCTGGGCCGTCTCTCGCGTGGGGTCGCGGGCACTCGGGGTCAGGCGCTGATCCTCAACACTCCCGGTTCCACTGCAGGAACGATCGAATGCCTCGAGGCCGTCCTCGACGTCATTCCCCACGCGATTCGCCTGCTCGCCGGCGACTGAACCCCAGCGCATAGTCCTGTCAGCGTTGTTTCGGACTGAAGGAGGGGCGGTCGCAGCCGGTACGATCGCTCGCTATCGCCATTACAACTGCTGACGAGGCCCGTATGGGCCAGGCGATGAACGCCGCCGCCAAGGTTCGCCGCCGTGTCGCGCCACGTCCGTGGGTCGGAGCGGTAGTGGTTCCTGCTGGCAACTCTGACCACGCTGGGTTCGAGGGGGCCACCGATGGCCGCACTGGTCCGCACGCCGAAGTCGTTGCGTTGGCAGCTGCGGGCGAAGCGGCAAATGGTTCAACCCTCTATGTAACGCTCGAACCTTGTTCGCATCAAGGGCTGACGCCGCCGTGCGCCGAAGCGGTCATCGAAGCGGGTGTCGCTCGGGTTGTGATTGGCGTCTCTGATCCCGATGCGAAGGTGTCGGGTCGGGGAATCGCTCGACTTCGCGACGCCGGTATTACCGTCGACGTCGGTTGCCGCACCGATGACGTTGCACGGCAGTTAGCTCCGTATCTTCATCACCGTTCCACCGGTCGCCCATTTGTGGTGTTGAAACTTGCCGCAACACTCGATGGCCGTACCGCAGCTCCCGATGGCACCTCGCAGTGGATTACTGGCGACGAGGCTCGCCTCGATGCGCATCGCCTCCGAGCCGAGAGCGACGCCATCGTTGTTGGTGCCGGCACCGTCCGTTCCGATAACCCATCGCTTACGGTTCGGCTTCCCGACGCCGAAATCAGTGCAGATGACACCGAACCCCTTCGAGTTGTTCTCGGCACGGCTCCTGCCGATGCGGCGATCCAACCTTGTCTCGAGCTCTCGGGTGAGCTCATAACGATCCTCGACGATTTGGGGGATCGGGGAGTCCTGCAACTCATGATCGAAGGCGGTGCCACCGTGGCCCAGGCCTTCCACGAGGCTGGTTTGGTCGATCGCTACGTGCTCTATGTCGCTCCCGCATTTTTTGGGGGCAACGACGCCCTCGGCCTCTTTTCTGGCGCAGGATCCCCGACCATCGACGACCTCTGGCGGGGTCGAATTGTGGACGTGGCCCGTGTGGGGGACGATCTTCGGCTGGAGATCGAGGCCTAATCATGTTCACCGGAATTGTTGAAGAACTCGGAACCGTGGCATCTCGTAATGGCTCGCGCCTGCGCATCAGTTGTTCTGCGGTTCTTGAGGGTGCCTCGATCGGCGATTCCACAGCTGTCAACGGATGTTGCCTCACGATTGTTGCGTTCGATACTGCTGGCGGTTGGTGGGATGCCGACGTGAGCGACGAAACCTTCAACCGCACCAATCTCGGATCACTTTCCGCGGGTGACCCAGTGAATCTCGAGCGCCCCGTTCGCCTCGAAGACCGTCTCGGCGGTCATCTCGTGCAGGGTCACGTCGATGCCGTCGGCGAAATCGTCCAAGGGGTGCCGGACCTCCAAATTCGTATGCCATCGAATCTTCTTCGCTACGTCGTTGAAAAAGGTTCAATCACCGTTGATGGAATTTCTCTCACTGTTGTAAAGCCGCTTGACGACGGTTTCACTGTTGCGGTCATCCCTCACACGTCGGCCGTAACCACGCTTGGCCATAAGGGCCCCGGTTCGCCGGTCAATCTCGAGGTCGATGTCATGGCGAAATACACCGAGCGTCTCATTGAGGCGCAGCTCGCTTCACTTAACCGGTCCGAGGAGGACTGATGTCCACACAGGAACGTTCCGATTGGTCCGAATTCTTCGCGACTATCCCTGATGCGATCGCGGCGATCGCTCGCGGTGAGATCGTCGTCGTGGTTGACGACGAAGACCGCGAGAACGAGGGCGACCTCATCATGGCGGCCGAGTCAGCGACCGCGGAGAAGATTGCATTCTTTGTTCGCCACACCTCTGGTGTGATTTGCACGCCACTCACCGGTGAACGACTCGATGAACTTGAAGTTCCGCTGATGGTTCGCGATAACACCGAGGCGCAACGCACAGCGTTTACCTACTCGGTCGATTACCGCCACGACACGTCGACCGGGATTTCCGCGGCTGACCGCGCTGCGACGATCCAAGCGCTCATCAATCCGGCAACACGCCCAGGTGATCTTGCCCGACCAGGCCATATCTTCCCTCTGCGCTACGCCGAAGGTGGCGTATTGAAGCGCGCGGGTCATACCGAAGCTGCCGTTGATCTGGCGCGTATGGCAGGCATGTATCCCTCCGGTGTGTTGTGCGAAATCGTGAATGACGACGGAACAATGGCTCGCGTTCCCGACCTCGTTGCGTTCTGCAACGAACACGGACTTCTCCTTATCTCGATCGCTGAGCTCATTCGTTATCGCCGTCAGACCGAGAAATTGGTGAAGCGAATTTCCGAAGCACGCATCCCAACGAATTGGGGTGACTTCACCTGTTATGTCTATGAGAACGTGCTCGACGGCCAGCAGCACATTGCGTTGGTGAAGGGTGCTGTCCAAGGGCAAGACAATGTTCTTGTGCGGGTGCACTCCGAGTGCCTGACTGGCGATGTTTTCGGCTCGCTGCGCTGCGATTGCGGCATCCAACTCGACAAGGCGATGGAACTCATTGACGACGAAGGTCTCGGTGTCGTCGTGTACTTGCGTGGACACGAAGGTCGCGGTGTCGGAATCGGACACAAGATCCGCGCGTACTCCCTGCAAGATGCAGGCCAGGACACCGTTGAAGCGAATGTCAGCCTTGGGCTTCCCATCGATTCACGTGAGTACGGCATCGGTGCGCAGATCCTCGTCGATCTCGGCATCACCACCATGCGTGCGCTTACGAACAATCCTTCGAAATACGGCGGCCTCGACGGCTTTGGTCTCGACATCGTTGAGCGTGTGCCATTGGAGACAATCCCGAATCCCGAGAACATCGCGTACCTTCGCACCAAGCGCGAAAAGATGGGCCACATGCTTGAAGGGCTCGACTGATGTCATCAAACTTCCGCGCGGCGAACTCGCTTTCGAGCAACGTTGACGGTTCGGGAATTCGAGTCGGCCTGGTATGCGGACGTTGGAACGATCACATCACCAATCGCCTCATTGAGGGCGCCGAAAATGCACTCGCGGTGCACGGAGTTGCCGAAACGGACGTTCTCCAGGTGTGGGTGCCGGGTGCGTACGAAGCGCCGATGGCGGCGAAGGGCCTCATCGATAGCGGCAAGGTCGACATGGTTGTATGCCTCGGCGCGGTCATCCGGGGAGAGACCTCGCATTACGACTTCGTTGCCGGCGAATGCGCCCGAGGCATCATGGATGTTCAACTCGCAACTGGCGTTCCTGTGATCTTCGGCGTACTGACCACGGAGAATCTCGATCAAGCGCTCGCCCGATCTTCCGACGAGGACAACAAAGGCGAAGAGTGCGTGCGCACCGGTCTTGAGATGGTCAATCTTCTGCGATCGATCACAAAATAAGCAACGGTTAGCCGACTGCGGCACCGAAAATCTTTCCGATCGCCATAGTGATGCCCATGGCGAGGATGCCCCCGACAACGACGCGCAGTGTTGCGCGGGTCGGATTCGCACCACCCGCCTTTGCGCCAGCGACTCCGAGGGCGAAAAGGGCGACTAGTGCGACGACCAAAGTCGTGGCGATGCGGGCCCCCGATGGTGCAACTGCAGCCGCAAGGAGAGGAAGTATCGCTCCGAGAGCGAATGACGCCATTGAAGAAAATGCCGCTTGAAGGGGTCGAGCGATTGTCTCCTCGGTGATGCCGAGTTCTTCGATGAGGTGAATGCGGAGAGCGTCCTTCTCGGTGAGCTGCACGGCGACATCGTGGGCCAAATCGCGTGAAAGACCCTTTTCCATGTAGATCGCAGTGAGTTCCGAGAGTTCGCGCTCGGGAACATTTTCAAGTTCCCAGACTTCCTTTGCGATGTCTGCGCGTTCGGTGTCCCGTTGGGAACTGACCGAGATGTATTCACCCATCCCCATCGCGAGAGCGCCTGCGCTCATTCCGGCAACGCCGGCAGTGAGAATCGCGTTATGGCTTGCATTTGATGCGGCGACACCCAAAATGAGAGAGGCGGTGGAGATGATGCCGTCGTTGGCGCCGAGCACTGACGCTCGAAGCCAGCCGGTCCGGTGACTGAGGTGTCGCTCTTTGTGCCTCGCCATACCTCCAGCCTACGGTGCCCGGTGGAGGTCCCAACCATAAATGGGTTTCGAGGTTTCTGGGGGCGGACGGTAGGTTGGTCAAATGCTCAAGCTTGTTCTCCCCAAGGGATCGCTCGAAAAGGCGACGCTCGAACTGTTCGAAGCGGCGGACCTTAAGGTGTCTCGAGATTCCTCTGTTCAGTACAAAGCCACGATCAACGACCCTCGTGTCATCGACGTTCGCATTCTGCGTCCGCAGGAAATTCCCGTGTACGTCGCCGAGGGCCTGTTCGACCTTGGTATCACCGGACGCGACTGGATCGAAGAAACGAACTCCACCGTCGAGTCGCTAGGTGAGTTGAAGTACTCAAAGGTCACAAGTAATCCAGTGCGCATCATCGTGGCCGTGCCGAAGGACTCTCCGTACGAGAGCGTGGCGCAGCTCCCTCAGGGTGTTCGAGTTTCAAGTGAGTACCCCGAACTGACGCGCCGGTATTTCGCCGATAAAGGCATTAACGCCGACATCAAGCTTTCCTACGGAGCGACCGAAGCGAAAGTTCCGGACATTGTCGACTGCATTGTTGACATCACCGAAACAGGCAGCGCTCTCCGTGCAGCTGGCCTCAAAATCATCGACACGATTTTGGTTTCGTACACGGAAATGATCGCGAATCCGCATTCCTATGCAGACCCGGCCAAGGCGCACGCCATGCATCAGTTGCGCACGTTGCTCGAAGGCGTGCTCGATGCGCGCGGCAAGGTGCTCGTGAAGTTGAACGTTCCCA
>CALBSE010000007.1 GCA_937927725.1 uncultured Actinomycetes bacterium | reverse complement strand
ACAGCCCTTTCCAGAGCTGGTCGAGGCGATAGCGAGGCTCGCCGTCGAGGATCGTCGTGAGCGCCTCACGATCGGCATCGAACAGTGAGAGCGATTCCGCATTCATTTCGACCCGCTTTCGACAGCGCCCCACCAGCAGTGAGAGTCGTGTTCGACAAATCCCAGATCTCGATACAACGATTGTGCTGCGAGATTGTCGTGCTCAACATGCAACATGCCTACGGTGACCGACTTCGATGACAGGTGCGCAAGCCCGGCGATCGTGAGCGATCGGCCAAGGCCGCGTCCGTGGGAGGCAGGGTCGACGGCGATCACATAAATCTCTCCGAGTTCAGGGTCGGATGCCGTCGCCGGGTGGATCTTCGTCCAGCAGAAGCCCGCAAGAGCTCCGTCGATTTCGTGGAGGAGAAACCCTTCGGCATCGAACCACGGCTCGCGAAGTCGGTCGTTGAGCTGTTCGCTCGTCCAATTCGACTGGTCGGGATGCCATTCGAATGCTCGGTTGTTCACACCCAAAAACGCCGCGTCATCTTCTCCAGGAACGAAGGTTCTGGTTGGAAGCACTGGCGACGAATCGAGAAGGGGGAGCGGGACGCGTAGCTGCTGAATGCATCGCACCAGTTCAAGTCCGGCCGCGGCTGCTTCGGCCGCGTCGGCGGGGGTCGAGGGTTCTGTTTCCAGCGAGAGAAGCCGGCCTGCGTCGTCGCGACGGTCTTTGCGCACGGCCGGACCCTACCGGTGCTGACGGCGGTAGGGTCCCGTCTCCATGGCGAAGCCCCGTTCTCCGAAAGGTCGCGCGAAAGAGACGCTCGCTCGACTCGACCTCGAATATCCCGATGCGCAGTGCGAACTCGACCATCGCAATCCCTACGAACTGTTGGCCGCCACGATTCTCTCGGCCCAGTGCACCGATGTTCGGGTGAACCAGGTGACACCAGCATTGTTTGCTCGGTTCCCCTCACCAGAAGATCTTTCGGTCGCCGATCCGCTTGAGGTCGAAGAACTGGTGCGCAGCACGGGCTTCTACAAAAATAAAGCTCGGTCGCTGATTGGCATGGCCCAAGCCCTCGTCGAACGCTACGGCGCCGAGGTGCCGTCCTCAATGGAAGACCTCGTCACCGTCCCGGGTGTCGGTCGCAAGACCGCGAACGTGGTTCGAAGCGTGGCGATGGACCTCCCCGGATTGCCCGTCGATACCCACGTCGGTCGGTTGTCGCTTCGTCTTGGCCTCACGACGGAAACCGATCCGGTCAAGGTGGAATACGTCCTTAACGACATGATCCCGCCTGAAGATTGGGGTCGCTTCAGCCTGCTGCTGATTCTCCATGGGCGACGGGTCTGTGCCTCTCGGAAGGCGCGGTGTGTTGATTGCGTCTTGGCTGACTACTGCCCGTCGGCGAATCTTTGAATCTGGTTCGAAATCCCGGTCCGCCCTTCGGCCTAGACCATAGGAATCTTTCACTGAGGACTGCGCGAGATCGTCAAATTTTCGCGCTATGTTGGCCGGGTCAGGCTCCCGCCGCCTGACACGGTGACAATCATCTGGGATCCGCCGCCCAGTGTCACCTTGCCGACGCCCCCTTGTGGGGCGTCGGCGTCTTTTTGCGCCCAACCTGTTTGGCCCAGTGCCTCTGGCGTTGTTTCGTAGCGAGAATGCCTTGCCCTGCGCGTGGCCGGAACAACACCACGGTTGGTCTGCGAGAATGCGCCAGTGCATAACGAACGAGCCCAACTGTCGAGTGCGACCACCACGCTTGAGGAACTTCTTGATCGGGTGAGTTCGACCGCCGAAGCGGTGTTGGCTGCCGGCGACGAATCGCTGGCTTCGGACCTGTTTGAAGTTGAGCGGTCTTTGCGCACGGCCCACCGTCGGTTGGTCTCGGCGACCCGTCGAGCGGGCTGAAGCGGTAAACCTCTCCGGATCGCGGTGGGCCGACCGCTAGCGTCCTAGGTCGTGTTGAACCGACTTGATCTCCGTGGACGTACCGGCGACCGCCTTGTTGCCGATCTTCCGCGCCTCGATCCGGCCGGTGAAGGCCCGACCGATGCAGTGCGATCGATCATCGCTCAGGTACGCGCCGGTGGAGATGGCGCTGTTCGTGAGCTCACCGAGAAGTTCGATGGGGTCGATATCGCCGATTCTCGAGTGAGCCGTGAGGAACTCGACGCAGCGCTTGCCGCAATTCCTACCGAACTGGCTGATGCGCTTCGCGAAGCCGCCGAAGCAGTTCGTGCATTCCACATCGCGCAACTCCGAACCGACCACGCCGTCGTTCGGGGTGGAATCACCGTGACCGGACGTTCGGTTCCCGTTGATCGTGCCGGTTGTTACGTGCCCGGCGGGCGTGGTGTGTATCCATCATCGGTACTGATGACGGTTATTCCTGCGCAGGTTGCTGGCGTTCCTGAAATCGTTCTGTGCGTTCCGCCCGATCGCGAGACCGGGAAGATCGCGCCGGCCACACTCGCTGCCGCTGCGATTGCCGGCGCCGACGAGGTTCGGGCGATTGGCGGCGCGCAAGCGATCGCGGCAATGGCCTACGGCACCGAGACGCTGCGGGCGGTCGATGTCATCGCCGGGCCTGGTAACGCATTCGTTGCCATCGCCAAGCGCGAAGTGGCGGGTCGAGTCGGCGTCCCCATGGCCTTCGCTGGTCCATCCGAAATCGTGGTGGTTGCCGACAACACTGCGCCCACTGACTTCGTCGCAATCGACCTTATGGTGCAAGCCGAACACGGACCCGATGGGCTCGCTTGGTTTGTGACGTGGGACGAAACCGTTGCCGACGCTGTCGATGAATCGCTTTCTCGTCTTGTTGCGCAAGCACCGCGTCAGAGCGAGATCGAATCGACGTTCGCTTCTGGTGGATTCTGCGCTCTTGTCGACTCGCCCGAAGCTGCTATCGCTGTGGTGAATCACATCGCCGCCGAGCATGTCGAAGTCATGACTGCCGACGCGGCAATGCTTGCCTCGGGCATTCGTCATGCAGGAGCGGTGTTCCTCGGGCCACTTGCCCCTGCATCAATCGGCGATTACGTCGCTGGACCAAGCCATGTGCTTCCGACGTTCGGAACGGCCCGGTTCGGTAGTGCACTTACTGTCGATGACTTCACCAAACAGGTTCACGTCATCGACGTCAATCGCGCTGGGTTCGATGCGGCGGCTCCTGTCGTGGCGGCAATTGCCGATGCTGAAGGTTTCGCGACGCACGCTGAATCCGTGCGTCTTCGCAGCCGCGCCCTCGAGGGCGAGTCATGATCACGCCTCGCGACGATGTCGCGCTGATGGACGGCTATCACTCTCCCCAGATCGACGTTGCCGTTCGCCTCAACACCAACGAGTCTCCCGAATCGCCTCCGGAAAGTTGGACGCGCGCGCTTACCGAATCCGTCGCAACTATCGACTGGAATCGCTATCCAGATCGTGCGGCTACAGACCTTCGCGCCGCTATCGGGGCGTTGCATGGCGTCGGGCCCGAACAGATCTTTGTTGCCAACGGGTCCAATGAAGTGCTGCAAACGATCATGCTCACGTTTGGTGGTCCCGGTCGCACTGCTGCGGTGTGGGAACCCACGTACGCGCTCCACAGTCACATTTCGCGTATCACCGGCACTGCGGTGGTGGAAGGCGAGCGCGCCGCCGATTTCTCAACCGATCTCGCCGAGGTCCGACGGGTTATCGAAAGTGCGAAGCCTCAGGTGAGCTTCTTGTGCTCGCCGAATAACCCAACTGGCGTCGTCGACGACGAAGAAACCGTTCGCGCTGTGCTCGAAATGGTGATCGCGGTCGATGGGTTACTTGTTGTCGACGAGGCCTACGGCCAGTTCGCTCCGTGGTCGGCCGATGTCCTCGTCGCCGACGATGTACCGCTTGTTGTCAGTCGAACCTTTTCCAAAACCTGGTCGATGGCAGCGTCGCGTCTCGGGTATCTGATCGGCCCGGCGTGGGTCGTCGCCGAACTCGAAAAAGTTGTATTGCCGTATCACCTCGATGCGTTCAAGCAGCTCGCGGGAACGTTGGCTGTGGCCCATGTCGAAGAAATGAACGAACGGGTTGCGCGTCTGGTTGAAGAACGAGGCCGGTTGGTTGCCCGCCTCGCACAACTCGATGTCGATGTTTGGCCGTCTGGCGCCAACTTCGTGCTGTTCCGTCCTCGTTCCGTCGATGGTGGCGAGGTGTGGCAGCGGATGGTCGATCGTTCTGTACTTGTTCGCAATTGTTCGTCATGGCCGCGCCTTCAGGGTTGTTTACGTGTCACGATCGGAACACCTGGTGAGGACGATGCGTTCCTCGCCGCCCTTGAGGAGGCCCTCCAGTGAGTGCAACACGAACCGACGATGGACGCCGAGCAGCAACGGTTGCTCGAGCGACCTCTGAAACTTCGATCCTGATCGAGATTGATCTTGATGGTCAGGGGCGGCACGAGACCTCAACAGGCCTTCCGTTCTTCGATCACATGCTTGCGCAGCTTGGTCGTCACGGAGGCTTCGATCTCATTATTCGGGCCGAAGGTGATCTGCAGATCGACGCGCACCACACCGTGGAAGATGTCGGTATCGCTCTTGGTGAGGCCTTCGCAGTGGCGCTGGGCGACAAAGTCGGTATCCGTCGCTTCGCGTCCAACCGCATTCCTCTCGACGAAGCGCTCATCGACGTCGCTCTCGACCTTTCTGGCCGTCCATTTCTTGTCTACGAAGTTGAATTCCCGGGTCAGAAAATTCTGAGCGACCCGCCATTTGATCCTCAGCTCATCGAGGAGTTCTGGCGCGCGTTTGCAACATCGGCTGCGCTCACGCTGCACATCACGCTTGTTCGTGGTGTGAATACTCACCACATTGTCGAAGCAACGTTTAAGAGTGTTGCTCGTTCACTTCGCGACGCAGTCCGCATCGAAGGTGGGGGAGTTCCCTCTACCAAGGGCGTGTTGTGACCCTCGACGTTCAACCGCTTGTTGCGGTTCTCGATTACGGCATCGGAAATCTTCGTTCAGCGCAGAAAGCGCTTGAGCGCGTCGGTGCTGACGCTCGACTTACTGCCGATAGTGGACTCATCGCCGATGCCGATGCGGTCGTTCTTCCCGGGGTTGGCGCATTCGGCGCGTGCATGGATGCACTGCGCGACTGCGGACTCGACGAGGTCGCCATTGAAGCGGCCAACGACGATCGTCCCTTTCTCGGAGTCTGTGTCGGGATGCAGATGCTGTACGAGGGTTCGGAAGAAACACCGGGTGCGGTGGGGCTGGGCGTCTTGCCTGGTCGGCTTCGACGTTTACCCGACACGGTGAAGCGTCCTCAGATGCAATGGAACCTGGTTGACATCCGTCGACCGAGCCAACTCTTTACGCCCGTGCCGGATCCTGTTTGGGTGTACTTCGTGCACTCGTACGCCGCGGACGCTGACGGCGAATCCGTTATCGCAACATGCGACTACGGCGGTCCGGTTGCTGCTGCAGTCGAGCGCGAAAGTCTGTGGGCCACGCAGTTCCATCCCGAAAAATCGGGAAAGGTTGGTCTTGAACTGTTACGTGGCTTTGTCGATGCTGCTCGTCTGAAGGTTGGAAACTGATGGACCTCTATCCCGCGATCGATCTTCTGAATGGTCAAGCCGTTCGTCTTTACCAAGGCGACTACGCGCGCGAGACCGTGTACAACAACGACCCGGTCGCCCAGGCCAAGGTGTTTGCCGAAGCCGGAGCACGTTGGATTCATGTCGTTGACCTCGATGCAGCACGCACGGGCTCGCCCCTGAATCGCGAAGTCATTGCGGCGATCTGCGATGCGGTCAATGTTCCGATTCAAACCGGCGGTGGCGTGCGCAGCGAAGAAGCTGCCGACGCATTGTTTGATGCTGGAGTCACCCGAGTTGTTCTCGGTACCGCCGCCCTTGAAGATCCCGAACTTGTTCGGACCCTCGCATCGCGTCATCCGGTCGCAGTTGGTCTCGATGCTCGCGGTCGAGAGGTTGCCGTTCGCGGATGGGAGGAAGGTTCGGGCAAGGACCTTCTTGATGTCGCTCGCGGTTTCGCCGACGCAGGAGTCGAGGCGTTGATCGTTACCGAAATCGGACGCGACGGAACGCTCGAAGGTCCTGATCTCGACGGTCTCGGAGACGTTCTCGAAGCAACTGAATTACCCGTCATCGCTTCTGGTGGCGTCGGTTCATTGGCTGATCTCGTAGCGCTTGAAGCACTTCGCTCTGCTGGGCGTCGACTTTCGGGCGCGATCGTTGGCCGTGCGCTCTACGAAGGTGCATTCACGTTGCAAGATGCGCTTCGAGCATCAGTCGCGAACTCCTGAATCTCTGAATCGTTCCTCGTCCTACACTCGAACGATGGATGCTTCCGATTGGAACGCTCGATATGACACGTCTGAACTGATCTGGAAGGGCGAGCCCAACCAGTTCCTTCCCCCCGAGGTTGCCGACCTGACCCCAGGCTCAGCCGTCGACCTCGCTTGTGGCGAAGGCCGCAACGCTGTGTGGTTGGCGAAGCAGGGCTGGACCGTGACGGGTGTCGACTTCTCTGAGGTGGGCGTCGAGAAAGGTCAAAAGCTCGCGTCGGACAACGGCGTCGACGCCACATGGATCGTCTCCGATGTCACGACATGGGAACCGCCGGCCTCCGGATTCGATCTTGTTGCAGTGTTCTATTTGCAGCTCGGGGCCGAGGAACGTCGTGCAGCAATGAAGACGGCAGTTCGCGCCCTTGCCGTTGGCGGAACGTTGGTGTTGGTCGGCCACGATCTCCTCAACCTGACCGAAGGTCATGGTGGTCCGCAGAATCCTGCGTTCTTGTTGACGGCGGAAGACATCATCGACGATTTCACTGCAGCAGAAGTTTCGCTCGACGTGGAACTGGTTACTGAGAAGTCCGGGCGCATCGAACGAGTTGTGACCACCGATGACGGTGAGCGCACCGCGATCGACACTCTTGTTCGCGTCCGGCGCGTGGCCTGATTCGAAATGAAAACTGCTCGCATCATTCCGTGCCTCGATGTCACCGATGGTCGCGTCGTGAAGGGCGTGAACTTCGTGGGTCTTCGCGATGCCGGAGATCCGGTGGAACTTGCTGCCCGTTACGACGCTGATGGTGCCGACGAACTTGTGTTTCTTGACATCACCGCAACCTCCGACGGGCGCGAAACGATGGTCGACGTCGTTCGCCGTACCGCGGAACAGGTGTTCATCCCGTTCACCATCGGTGGCGGAATCCGCACTGTCGATGACGCTCGCACAATGCTGCGAGCTGGCGCCGACAAAGTCTCAGTCAACAGTGCGGCTGTTGCGCGGCCCGAACTCATCAGCGAAATCGCCGAAGTGTTTGGAAACCAATGTGTTGTCTGTGCGATCGACGCTCGTCGTCGAGCAGCAGATGGCAGTGCCAGCGAGGGCTGGGAGGTCTACGTCGCAGGTGGACGCACGCCAACGGGTATCGACGTCATCGAATGGGCCCAGCGAGCCGAATCGCTCGGCGCGGGCGAGATTCTCCTCACGTCAATGGATCGTGATGGCACTCGTGACGGTTTCGACCTTGAACTCACCGCAGCAGTATCGGGCTCGGTTGGCGTTCCCGTGATCGCGTCTGGTGGTGTTGGCACGCTCGATCATTTAGTCGAGGGTGTTGTTGCGGGTGGCGCCGATGCAGTGCTTGCTGCATCGATTTTTCACTTCGACGATCACGCCATTGCCGAAGCGAAAGAGCACATGATCGCCGCCGGAGTAAACGTCCGCCCGTAGGCGCTGTTCAGTTACAGCGCGAGTTGCGCGTCGATCGTGGAAACGATGAGCGCCGCAACTTTGTGCGTGCGACCAACAAAGAAATGGTCTGCTCCGGCAACGGCAACAATCTCTGTGTTGAGCCACGACACAGTCGCTTCGATTGCTGAGGCCGGGTCGCGGAATTGATCGTGCTCAGGAATGATCAACATCTTCGGGCGCGGATCAGAACCTGCCGCGGCGGTGAGGTCGTCGAGGGGTAGAACTCGCAACGGGGGAGCGCAGGCCAACCATGCTGTGATCCGAGGATCAAGCACAGAGAGCGACGTGTCGGCGCCGAATGACCAGCCCGAAAGGAAGATGGGCAGAGCAGGGCATTCGGAGGTCATCGTGTCGAGAGCGGCGATGACATCGAGGGCTTCGCCGACGCCGAAGTCGTGTTCGCCCTCTGAAGTTCCGACACCACGGAAGTTAAAGCGAAGTACCGCAAGACCGGAGGCGGGCAGTGAACGGAAAAGCTCGCTCGTCACCAGCGACGTCATGTTCCCGCCCTGTTGTGGGTGGGGATGGCACAGCACCACAGCGGCGCGTGCGTTCTCGGGGACGATCAGTTCCGCCTCAAGAGACAGTCCATCGGAAGTTTCGAAACGGAGGGAACGGGTTGCGAAGTCGTCGGTCACGAGTGGAGACGGTACCGTCGTGTCGTGACCTCATCGCAGACCACCGATCGACTGACCGACGGCGTTGGTGCCGACGGCGAAAAACTCCCCATTCAGATGCTGAACGATCGCGTTCTCGTGCACTTGGGTGGCCCCGAAGGTGAACGCCGATCCACCGGTGGCATCCTCATCCCGGCAACGGCACAAATCGGCAAGCGATTGGTGTGGGCCGAAGTGATGGCCGTCGGGCCAAATGTTCGGTCGATGGAGCCAGGTGATCAGGTGCTGTTCAGTCCAGAAGATCGCTATGAAGTCGAAGTCCGCGGCGACGACTACATCATCCTCCGCGAGCGCGATGTTCATGCAGTAGCGGCCGAACGGCTCTCAGAGGGAAGTACCGGGCTCTACCTCTGAGCCGAAACTCTGTTCGTGGCGAGTCGGGCCCGCCGCTAGCGTGGCGCCATGCCTGAAAGCATTCCGATCTCTGTTACCGCCGAACAGCTCGCCGCGGTCACGTACAACGCCGACGGTCTCGTGCCCGCGATCGTGCAAGAAGAAGGCACGGGCAAGGTGTTGATGATGGCGTGGATGAACGCCGACTCCTTGCGTCAGACATTTGAGACGGGACGCACCTGGTTCTGGAGTCGTTCGCGTCAGGAGTACTGGTGCAAGGGCGAAACCTCTGGGGATCGCCAGTATGTGCGCGAGGCCTATTACGACTGCGACGGCGACACGCTGCTCTTTGTAGTGGAACAAGAAGGCAAGGGCGCCTGTCATACGGGCAACTACTCATGCTTCTTCACCGCATTCGGTGACGGTGACTGATCTTGGACGTCTCGCCGTCGCGCGATGAATTTCACGCTCTTGCCGCTAACCACAGTGTTGTGCCGGTGTGGCGAGAACTTCTTGCTGATCTCATTACCCCGGTCGCTGCATTCGCGCGTCTGTGTGGCGACGAGCAACCCGGTTTCCTTTTTGAATCGGTTGAGCACGGTGAGCGCTGGAGTCGGTTCTCGTTCGTAGGTCGGAATCCAATTGCGACATTGGTGCTTCGTAACGGCATTGTCACCGTCGACGGTGATCTTCCCGCAGCGATGCCGCGTGACCAGGGCATCTTGGCGGCCATCGAATGGCTACTCGCCGCGTATCGGTCACCCTCGATCGACTCGCTTCCGCCGCTGCATGGCGGCGTCGTTGGTTATCTCGGTTACGACGTCGTTCGTGAGGTTGAAGACCTTGCCGAAACTCCTCGCGACGCCACCGGGTATCCCGACGCGGTGATGGCGGTTATCGGTCAGCTCGCTGCATTCGATCACTTCCGCCAGCGGGTGACGCTGATCGACAACGTTCTCGTTCCCGAAGGTGCAAGTACTGGCGAGCTCGATCGGTTGTACGACGAAGCAATCGTTCGTCTCGAGCAACTCGCCGCCGATGGCGCCAAGCCACTCGCTGAACCCATGGTCGATCCGCCGTCTGCATCTCCGGAACTTCCCGATGTCACCGGTTCGATGACCTACAACCAGTGGGAGAGCGCTGTCGACGTCGCGAAGGAACGCATTCTCGACGGCGACATCTTTCAGGTCGTTCTGTCGCAGCGATTCTCGTTTGAACTGGGCGCCGATCCCTTCGATTTTTATCGAGTGCTTCGTCAGGTCAACCCGAGCCCGTACATGTATTTCGTGCGCATGCCCGAACTGAGCCTCGCTGGTTCCTCACCAGAACCAATGGTGAAGCTGGTTGACAATCGTGTGATGTCTCGTCCCATCGCTGGCACTCGTCGACGCGGTGCAACCGAAGAAGAAGATCGTCGTCTAGGTGCTGAGCTACGCGAGCATCCCAAAGAAATCGCAGAGCACGTCATGCTCATTGATCTGGCTCGTAACGATGTGGGTCGTGTTGTCGAGTTCGGCACCGAACAGGTCGACGAAATGATGATCCTCGAGCGCTACAGCCATGTGATGCACCTCACTTCACAGGTGTCGGGTGAACTTGCAAATGGCAAGACGCCCATCGACGTGCTTCGCGCCACGCTCCCTGCCGGCACAGTGTCTGGCGCTCCCAAGGTTCGGGCCATGGAAATCATCGACGAACTCGAACCGGTCAAGCGCGGTCCGTACGCCGGCGTCGTTGGGTACGTCGACTTCTCCGGAACAATCGATACAGCCATCGCCATTCGCACACTCGTCGTTGGCGCCGACGGCATCGCCCATGTGCAGGCCGGCGCGGGCATCGTGGCCGACAGCATCTCCGAACATGAAGACCTCGAATGTCGTAACAAAGCCCGAGGGTTGCTGAGCGCCGTTCCCGGAGCGCGGCGCATGACAGCGCAGCGTCGCGGCGAAGCCGTCGGCTGATTCATTCCCGCTGCTGGTGCAATTGGCCGGCGAAGGTGCGACACTCACGGGCGTGAACGCAACGTCAATCGACCAAATCATCGCCGACTACGAGTCGTTGCAAGGCTCTGGGGGCGTAGCTGTTGTCGATCGCGATGTTCTCGAAGTGACCGGTCCCGATGCTGCTCGGTACCTGCAGGGGCAACTGAGTCAAGACGTTGTCGCCATGATCGGCGACAGCGCGTGGTCGTTCCTTTTAGCTCCCACCGGAAAAGTCGATTCATGGTTGCGTGTTCATCGCGTTGATGCCGAGAACTATTTTCTCGAAACCGATCCTGGTTATGGCGATGTCGTTCTCACCCGATTGAAGCGGTTCCTGTTGCGAACCAAAGCAACGATCGCCGAACCGCGGCGTTGTGCACTGGTGCAACATCGCTGGAACTCCTCGCTGGTCCGCCTCGGAGCCGACGCAGTCGAAGGTGCACTCATCGCAACCGCAGTTGGTCCGCTGGTCGCGGGCCGCGACGAACTCTTTGTCGAAGCGACTTCTGAAGACGTTGTCGCTTCGAATGACAACGCGGTCGCGCCAGAAGCAATCAACCGATATCGGATCGCCCACGCCCTCCCGACAATGGGTCGCGAACTCACCGAGGAAACCATTCCTGGCGAAGCCGGTGCCTGGGTCATTGACGCGTCGGTGAGTTTCACGAAGGGCTGCTACACCGGTCAGGAACTTGTGGCCCGAATCGATAGCCGTGGAAACAACGTTCCTCATCCGATCCGGCTGCTTGTCCTCGAGGGCGATGCTGGCGTCGGCGACGACGTCACCCTCGACGGCGCTTCAGTCGGAACCATCACAAGCGTTGCTCAATCGTTGAGTCCTGAACTTCCTGCACTCGCTTTGGCTCGTGTTGGACGAGCAGTCGTTACCGACACGCAAGTTGTTGTGCGCAGTGGCTCACTGGAATTCGGCGCTCGAGCCGTCGAGCCGGGTTCGGTTCGCTAACTCGTCATGGCCGATCCTCTTTACGATCGACTCGGGGTGACGCCCACCTCGAGCGCCGCTGAGATTCGAACCGCGTACCTCAAATTGGCGCGAGTTCATCATCCCGACTTCCACACCAATGACGCCGACCGGTTGAAGAACGAACGTGAAATGCAGTCGATCAACGAGGCATGGGAGGTGCTCGGCGATCCCGAACGGCGCCGGGCTCACGACGAACGTATGCGTCTGACTCAGCCCGACCCGGTTGCGACGGGTACTCCCGTTCCGGGCCGGTACGACTTCGTGCCCTTCGATGACGGCGACGACGAGATTGATCCGCGCCTCATCGACGATGTCGGCGTCGAAGGCACCGAGGTCTCCCGTTCTGTGCAGATGGCCCCGGTCGTGTGTTTCTTCGGAGGCCTCCTCGGCGTGATTCTTGGAGTGATTGTGAACCTCCCGTTCCTCATCGCCGTCGGCCTGGTTGGTCTCGTGCTCGCTCTTCTTGGGTTCCTCGCCGCCCCGGCCGTAGCGATCTCTCGCAGCATCCGGGCGGAGCGCGATCGCTAGCGGTTGGCCTAAGGTCTGCGCCCATGACTCAGACTTCGCTGTTCGTAAAGATGGTGTTCCAGCCTGGCAAGCGTGACGAAGGCGTCGCCGCTCTTGAAACGATGCTTCCTGTCGTTGCCAACGAGCCCGGCACACTCGTGTACTCGTTCCACCGCGATGCCGGTGACGAAAACGCCGTCTGGATCTTCGAGCTCTACTCCGATGGCGAGGCGCTTGGCGTGCACGGTGGTTCCGACGCGATGAAGGAACTCTTCGGCAAACTCGGTGACCTCATGGCCGAACCGCCGATGATGGTGATGTCGACGCCAACGGGTAACGCAAAGGGTCTTCCAAACTGACCACCTATCTCGACCGCATTCTTGAGGCGCACCGAGAGGTTGCGGCTCGCGACGATCGCCCGTTCGACGAACTTGTCGAGCGGGCGATGTCCGTCGCTCCTACTCGTGGCTTTCGTGCTGCGCTCGAATCGGTTGCGGCATCAGGAGACATCGCAGTTATTTCCGAGATCAAACGCCGTTCGCCATCGAAAGGCGACCTTGCCCCCGGTCTCGATCCCGTAGAACTGGCCCGTCGGTACGAACGTGGCGGTGCTGCATGTTTGTCCGTGCTCACCGATGTCGACTTCTTTGGGGGATCAATCGAAGATCTGGTTGCTGCTCGCGCCGCGTGCGCACTACCGGTCTTGCGTAAGGACTTCACCGTCAGCGCTCGCGACGTGTGTGATGCCCGCATCATGGGAGCCGACTGCGTGTTGCTCATCGCCGCTGCTCTCGACCAAGCCGAACTCGAATCGTTTCTGAAATTGTCTCGCGCAATTGGGTTCGATGCGCTTGTCGAAATTCACGACGAAGCAGAACTTGATCGTGCCGTTGCTGCAGGTGCTGATCTCATCGGCGTGAACCAGCGAGACCTCGTGACCTTCGCCGTGGACACCGAACGAGCGGTGCGCATGGCTCCGCAAATGCCAGCGGGAGTTGTGCGAGTAGCCGAATCTGGCATCACGGGCCCCGCCGATGCAGCCGTGCTGGCAGGAGCGGGCTACCACGCGGTGCTTGTGGGCGAGCACCTCGTGACCTCGGGCGATCCCGAGGGCGGAGTTGCCGCCCTTCGGAGTGCTCGCCGGTCATAGGATCGGCGCCGTACAACGAGACAAGGGGAGTCACAATGACCCGCTTCAACATGTCCGAATCCGAGATGCCCTCGGCGTGGTTCAACATCCTTCCGCGATTGGCGACGCCGATGGATCCGCCGCTTCATCCCGGAACCCGTGAGCCCGTCACGCCTGACGATCTTGCACCGCTGTTCCCGATGGAACTGATCATGCAAGAAATGTCGCCGGAGCCGTGGATCGACATCCCCGGCCCTGTTCTCGACATTCTTCGGCTCTGGCGTCCGACGCCACTCGTTCGCGCTGAGCGACTTGAGAAGATGCTCGATACGCCCGCTCGCATTTACTTCAAGGACGAATCGGTTTCACCGGCTGGTTCGCATAAGCCGAACACCGCCGTGCCGCAGGCCTATTACAACAAGATGGAAGGCATTAATCGTCTCACCACCGAAACTGGTGCGGGCCAGTGGGGTACTGCGCTTTCCTTTGCAACCGCACAGTTCGATATGGAGTGCATGGTCTACATGGTGCGCGCGTCATTCGAACAGAAGCCGTACCGCAAGATCATGATGCAGGTGTGGGGTGGCGACGTCGTTCCGTCACCGATCGACGATCCTTCGAATCCCGGTTCGCTCGGCGCGGCTATCTCGGATGCGGTTCGCGACTGTGTGCAGCGCGACGACTCGCATTATGCGCTCGGTTCAGTGCTCAATCATGTGCTTCTTCATCAGACCGTTATCGGTCTTGAAGCACGCGATCAGCTTCGTGCCGCGGGCGAGGAACTTCCCGATGTCGTTATCGCTCCGTGTGGTGGCGGCTCGAACCTCGGTGGCATCGCGTTCCCGTTTGTTCCCGACGAAAGCGTTCGCCTTGTCGCTGTGGAACCGTCGTCATGTCCGACCCTCACTCAGGGTCGTTTCGAGTACGACTTCGGCGATGTCGCTGGCATGACTCCGCTCATGCCGATGTACACACTTGGCGCCGATTTCATGCCACCGTCGATTCACGCAGGTGGCCTTCGCTACCACGGCGATTCTCCGATTGTCTCAAAGCTCGTACACGAGGGTCGCATGGAAGCCGTTGCCATCAACCAGGGCAAGGTGTTCGACGCCGCGATCAAGTTCGCCAACGCCGAAGGCAAGGTCCCAGCTCCCGAATGTGGTCACGGCATCGCCGTTGCCATCGACGAAGCGCTTGCCGCCAAGGAATCAGGCGAAGAGAAGGTCATTCTCTTCAATTACTGCGGACATGGTCACCTCGATCTTGCTGCGTACGACGAGTACCTCAGCGGTCGCATGGTCGACGCCTGAGTTTCAGGCCGAACAATTGATCGCGTGATGGACACGTCGCGCCGCTAGCGTCGCGGCGTGTTCATTAAGATCTGCGGAACAACGAGCGCCGAGGACGCACTGCTTGCAGTGTCCCTCGGCGCCGACGCGCTTGGCTTCATTTTTGCCGAGTCAAAACGTCAGGTCGATGTCGCGACGGTTTCGGCGATCATTCCGCAACTCCCGTCCGAAACGATTTCGGTTGGCGTCTTTCGCAACGAGTCCGCCGAACGCATCCTCGAAATCGTGAACGCCACCGGGCTCACGGGCGTGCAGTTGCACGGTGCTGAAGGTCCAGAGGTGGCGCAGGCTTTGCGCAGCACTGTTCCGTTCCTCGTGCAGGTCTTCACTGCCGATGATCCCCGTCTCGCACGCATCGATGAGTATCCGATCGATGCGGTACTGCTCGATTCACCAACTCCGGGCTCGGGCGAAACCTTCGACTGGTCCCGAATCGCCGACCTGCCCCAACGTCACCGGGTGATCCTCGCCGGCGGCCTGAATGCTGCGAATGTCGCCGAAGCGGTCAAGCGGGTCCGCCCTTGGGGTGTCGATGCCGTGAGTGGAGTCGAGGCCGCGCCTGGCCGCAAAGATCCCGAAGCGCTCGCTGCATTCCTAACGAGTTCGAGAGATGCGCTTTCCGAGTTCTCTACCGACCCGGGCCCGGCGTAGCCTCATCTCTATGTCACTGCCCGAGCCATCATCAAGCGGTCGCTTCGGAGAGTTCGGAGGGCGCTATGTGCCCGAGACTCTTGTACCGGCCTGTCAGGAACTCGAAGCCGCGTTCCGTGAGGCGTGGGCCGATCAATCATTCCGCGACGAACTCGACGGGTTGCTTGCCGACTACGCCGGCCGTCCATCGCCGATCACTGAATGTCACCGTCTGTCCGCCGAACTCGGCGTGCGCGTGCTTCTCAAGCGCGAAGACCTCAACCACACCGGTTCGCACAAGATCAACAATGTGCTTGGTCAGGCACTCCTTGCCAAGCGCATGGGCAAGACCCGCCTTGTTGCCGAAACCGGCGCCGGACAGCATGGCGTCGCGTCAGCAACAGCTGCAGCGCTCATGGGCATGGAATGCAAGGTCTTCATGGGCGAAGTCGACATGGAACGCCAGGCACTCAATGTGTTTCGTATGCGCTTGCTCGGCGCTGAAGTTGTTCCAGCCATGTCAGGTAGTCGCACACTCAAAGATGCAGTGAACGAAGCCATGCGCGACTGGGTCGCCACTGTTGAAAACACGCATTACTGCCTTGGTTCGGTCATGGGTCCACACCCGTACCCGTGGATGGTCCGCGAATTCCACACCGTCATTGGCAAGGAATCTCGCGAACAGTGCGCCAAGTTGCTCGACAACGAAATTCCCGATGTCGTCACCGCATGTGTTGGCGGCGGATCAAATGCCATTGGCATCTTCAGCGGCTTTGCCGACACGACCGCCGAACTTGTGGGCGTTGAACCTGCCGGTGGTGCTGCGGTTGGCCGTGGCGTGCCCGGCGTTGTCCACGGCATGAAAAGCTATCTCATGCAGGACGAATTCGGTCAGGTACAAGAAGCTCACTCAATTTCTGCGGGTCTTGATTATCCCGGCGTTGGTCCTGAGCATTCACACCTTTCCTCAATCGGTCGTGCTCGTTACGAACAGGTCACCGATGACGAAGTCATCGCCGCGTTCCAACTTCTCAGCCGCACCGAAGGCATCATTCCGGCGCTCGAACCAGCTCACGCTTTGGCTTGGATCAGTCGCGACCGAGCGAAGCTTGCTGGAAAGACGGTGCTACTGAACATGTCTGGCCGCGGCGACAAAGACGTCGGTCAGATGATGGAAATTCTCGGATGAGTCCAACTCTTGCCGAAGAAGGTCTGACAATTCCCGACGCGCCATCGGAGCCAGGGGAGTTCGAACGGTCACTGCGTGCCACTCGCGATACTGGTCGCAAGTTGTTGGTTGCCTATGTCACTGGCGGCCTTCACGACGAATGGCCCGATGTTGTTCGCGCTGTCGCCGACGCTGGTGCCGATGCGATTGAAATCGGCATTCCGTTCTCTGACCCGGTCATGGACGGTCCAATCATTCAGGAAGCCAGCGAACTGGCATTGCGCGACGGAGCCAGTCCCGTCACGGTGCTCGACACACTGCGCACGATCGATGCTGGTGTTCCGCTTGCCGTCATGACCTATTACAACCTTGCGTTCCATATGGGTCACGAACGATTTGCGTCGTTGATGTACGAAGCCGGCGTGCGTGCGGCGATCCTTCCTGATCTTCCGCTTGAAGAGGTTGGCCCGTGGGCAACGGCAGCCGATCCAGCGGGAATCGAAACCGTGATGCTCGCCGCGCCGACTGCACCCGACGAACGCCTTCCCCGCGTGGTCGCTCGTTCGCGTGGTTTCGTCTACGCGGTCGGTCTTCTCGGTGTGACGGGCGAGCGCGATGCGCTGGCCGAGTCATCGCTTGTCATTGCTCGTCGACTCAAAGCAATCACCGATAAGCCGGTGCTCGTTGGGGTTGGCGTATCGAACGGTCAACAAGCCGCCGAGGTCAGTCAGGTCGCTGACGGTTGCGTCATCGGTTCGGCGCTTATGCGTCGCGTCGTCGAGGGCGAAGGTCCCGCCGGCGCTGGTGCGTTCATCGCTGAAGTGCGTGCCGCCCTCGACGAGTCATGACCGATGCAAACGCCACTGAAGCCGGTGGCGACAACGAACGTCGAAAGATTCCGCTCGAACAGCCGCTCTACGACCGGGTCGACCCGCAATTCTTCACTCGCCTTGTCGACCGTTTTTATGAAGGTGCGATGGCCGACCCCGTGCTCGCTCCGCTGTATGACGAGAGCGACCTCGATGGGGCCCGAGAGCGCCTTCGGCTCTTCCTCACCCAGTTCTGGGGCGGTCCTCAGACCTACAGCGAGCAGCGAGGCCACCCACGGCTTCGTATGCGCCATGAGCCCTATGTGATCGGCGAGACCGAACGAGAGGCCTGGTTCCGCGTTATGGCCAACGCCGTGGGCGCTGAGGTCGAGGCAGGCGCCCTGAGCGACCAAGACGAGGCCGCGATGCTGGGATATTTCGCCCATTCGGCCAAATTCATGATGAATTCGCCGGAGTGACGGACGTCTCATTTTCGTCCCTGACCAGCACTGATTCAACCGAGTGCATAGTCATGCAGGAAAATCCGCTGCCATCCACCATTTCCGGCCCAACTGCCGCAATGCTTGAGTCCCATCGGGCGGTCCTGCCCGAGTTCGAAGGTGACCGGGGGCCGACCCGGAAGCCAACCCGTGCCGGGCCACATGGCTGGGCCAACAGGAGGAAGTCATGACCAAGAGCGAACTCATCGCCGAGATCTCGAACCGGACGGGCCAGACCAAGGCCGACGTGGAGAAGACTCTCAAGTCGTTTGAAGACATCGCACACGAGGTTGTTGCCAAGGGCACCGAGAAGTTGACGCTCCCGGGCTTCATCAGCTTCGAGCAGACCCACCGCAAGGCTCGTACCGCTCGTAACCCGCAGACCGGTGAGACCATCAACGTTCCCGCCACCAACGCCGCCAAGGTGTCGGCCGGCGCAAAGCTCAAGGCTTCCGCGAAGGCTGGCGCCTGAGTTTCGCTGCGAATCAGTTTGTAAAGAGGGAGGGTGCGAAAGCGCCCTCCCTCTTTCGTTTTCCGATGCATGCACGGAAGGCGAGGATTGCGTGCATCGTCGGCGGCTTCTCCCGCTAGTTTCGGGGCATGGCAACGACACAACTCGCGGTTGGTGCGAAAGCGCCGGCGTTCACCCTCGCTGATCAGACCGATACCAAGGTGAAGCTTTCTGGCTTCGCCGGCACCAAGGTGCTCGTGTACTTCTACCCAAAGGCCGATACGCCCGGCTGCACGACCCAGAGCTGCGGCTTGCGTGACATCGCCAAGAAGATTGGCGACACCGTCATCATCGGCATCAGCCCCGATCTTCCGGCCAAGCTCGCCAAGTTCGACGACAAGTACAAGCTCGGCTTCACGTTGTTGTCCGACCCCGAACACGTCGTCGCCGAGAAGTTTGGTGTGTGGGGCGAGAAGTCGATGTACGGCAAGAAGTACATGGGCATCGTTCGCTCGGCGTTCCTAATCGACGAAAAGGGCAAGATCGAGCAGGCCTGGTACAAGGTCAGTCCGAAAGACACACCTGAGAATCTCCTCAAGGCGCTCGGCAAGTGAGTTTCCCTGCACCCGCCGATGTACTTCCGCATCGGCCACCGTTTCTTCTTCTTGACGAAGTCACCGAACTCGAAATCGGATCGTCAGCAAAGGGTCTTTGGCGTATCACTGGCGAGGAATGGTTCTTCCCCGGTCATTTCCCTGGTCGGCCAACGCTGCCTGGTGTGCTCATGCTTGAAGCCATCGCCCAGCTCGGCGCCTACGCAGTCTTGAGTGATCCCGCTTTCGCTGGCAAGTTGCCGTTGTTCGGTGGAGTTGAGAAGTCACGATTCCGCCGTCAGGTAGTGCCTGGCGATGCTCTTGAACTCGAAGTCACGCTCGGCCGGATGTCGGCTCGTGCGGGCAAAGGTTCGGGCCGTGCCCATGTCGGTGGCGAAACCGCAGCCGAAACCGAACTCCTCTTCGTCTTCGCCGACGCCTGAGTCGTGGCCAAAGCACTGATCGATACGCCGATCGGTGCGCTCACGATTATTGCCAACGATGTCGGCATTTGTCGCGTGTGGTTTGGCAATCTCGATGAAGACGTCGCCGGGACTTCAGTTGCTGACGCGCATCTCGCAGTCGCGCTTGCACAGTTGAACGAGTACTTCGGCGGCGAACGCACGTCTTTCAACGTGGCGATTGATCGCAGCGCGCGAACGGGCTTTCGTGGCGAAGTTTTGGACGCGCTCGAAACCGTGCCGTTTGGGCAAACGATTACCTACGGCGACTTAGCGGCGCGTGCAGGTCGACCCAAAGCAGCGCGCGCGGTTGGAAGTGCGATGGCGACAAATCCAATCGCCATCATCGTGCCCTGTCACCGAGTACTGCCCAGTAGCGGCGGCATTGGACAGTTCGGCGGGGGAGTACCCGCCAAAGAGTGGTTATTACGTCGAGAGGGCAGTCTCGACTGAGACGGCTCAGGCCGGCGGTGGGCCGATCACGACACAGCCGTTATGGCCACCGAAACCGAAGCTGTTCGAAAGCACCGGCGCGGGAGTCCATTCACGAGCCTCGCCGACAACGATGTCAATAGGTGCCATTTCGGGATCGACGTTTTCATAGCCAGCAGTGGGGGGAATCGCGCCCTTCTGCATTCCGAGAACAATGCCGACAGCCTCGATCGAACCAGCGCCACCAAGCGCATGGCCAGTGACGCCCTTGAATGACGTGACCGCAGGTGGCGTTGCGCCGAAGACCTCGGCGATGGCTGCTGCTTCGGCAGCATCGTTGAGCGGCGTCGAGGTTCCGTGTGCATTCACGTAGGTGATGTCGGAAGGCGAAAGGCCAGCGTCGGCGATGGCGGTGCGCATGCAATTGATTGCGCCAACGCCTCCAGGTGACGGTGCGGTGATGTGGTGCGCATCGGCATTCGATGCTGCTCCCATGACCTCAGCAAGAATCGTTGCGCCGCGAGCCTTTGCCGATTCCATTTCTTCCAGCACGAGGACTCCTGCGCCCTCGGCAAGAACGAATCCGTTGCGATCACGGTCGAATGGGCGCGACATGTTGTCCGAAGACATTGCGGTCATGTTGGTGAAGCCAGCGATGCACGTGGGCGTCATAACGGCTTCGGAAGAACCAGTGACCATGGCATCGCATAGGCCCGACACGATGAGGCGGTAGGCGTTACCGATGGACTGTGTGCCAGCGGCACAGGCAGTGCAGGTGTTCTCGCACGGGCCTTGCCAGCCGTACTTCATAGAGATTGCTGCCGAGGCCGCGTTGGCCATGAGCATGGGGACCATGAACGGGCTGACGCGTCGGGGGCCTTTGTGCTCGTTGACAAGCACGTTTTCTTCGAGGGTGGTGAGACCGCCGATGCCGGTGCCGATCCAAACACCCTTTCGGGTGGGATCGCCTCCGACATCGCCGGCCATCGTCATTGCTTCGTCGGCCGCGGCCAACGCGAATTGCGCGAAGCGGTCGGTGCGACGCGCTTCTTTCGGGTTCGCGAAATACGGTTCGGGATCGAAGTTCTCGATGCGACGCAGCCCTTCGGGCGCCGCTGACAACAGGCCGTTCCAGAACGCGTCGTTGCCAATGCCACAAGGGCTGACGACACCGACGCCTGTAATCGCTACCCGACGCTTCGTGCTCACCGCTTCGACATCACCAGTTCGTAGGCTTCGCCAACGGTCGTGATGTTCTCGAGTTCGGATTCGTCGACAGAGACGTCGAACTCTTCTTCGAGTTTCATGACCAGTTCGACGAGGTCGAGGCTGTCGGCATCGAGGTCATCGGCGAACTTGGCTTCCATCGTCACCTGGTCGGGTGAGACGGCGAGGATCTCAACGGCGCAGGCCTTGAACTTTTCGAAATCGTCACTCATCGGTTCTCCTTGGTAATCGGTGCGACAAACCTAGTCGGGGGTCGCCTTGGTTTTGGTGCTGGTGGGGTTGTTAGCCGCCCATGCCGAGGCCGCCATCGACGGGCAGAACGGCACCGGTGATGTAGCCAGCCTCGTCGGATGCGAGGAAGGAAACGGCGGCGGCGATTTCTTCGGGCTGACCCATGCGGCCAGCGGGAACCGCGGCGGTAATGGATTCGCGCATGGCGTCGTCGACCGCGGCGAACATGTCGGTGGCGACGGGGCCGGGTGCCACAACGTTGACGGTGACGTTGCGCGATGCGAACTCGCGAGCAAGTGAACGTGCGAGGCCGATGAGACCGGCCTTCGACGCGGCGTAGTTGGCCTGTCCTGCTTGACCGATGGATCCAACGACCGAACCGATGAAGATGATTCGGCCCCAACGGGCGCGCATCATTTTCGGAACTGCGCGTCGGGCAGCGCGGAATCCGCCGACGAGGTTGGCGTCGATGACGTCAGAGAAGTCGTCGTCAGTCATGCGCAGAACGAGCTTGTCGATCGTCATGCCTGCGTTCGACACGAGGATTTCGACGGGGCCGAGTTTCTCTTCGATTTCGGTGAAGGCAGCATCGACCTGTTCGGTGTCGGTGACGTCACATTGCACGCAAAGGATGTCGCCAGCGTCTTCGGGCGCGGCGCTGCGGTGCGTGATCGCAACCTTGTGGCCTGCTGCCGCGAACGCTTTGGCGCATGCGAGGCCGATGCCTCGGTTTCCGCCCGTCACCAGCACAACTCTGCTCATGGGTTTTCCTCCGGAAGATGACCCGTCCAGCGAACAATGGCGCTGGCCCAACTCATGCCTGCGCCAAAGCCGACAAGCAGCACATTGTCATTGCGCTTCACTCGGCCGTTCTCAATTGCATCCACAAGTGCAAGGGGGATCGATGCCGATGAGGTGTTGCCGGTTCGGTGCAACACCATGGCGACGCGATCCATCGGCATGTCGAGACGTGAACATGCCGATTCGATGATGCGGATGTTTGCCTGGTGGGGAACGATGAGAGCGATGTCGTCGGCAGTGAGATTGGCATCGGCCATTGAGGTGCGTGCAGAGTCGACCATGACAGTGACCGCTTTGCGGAATACCTCTTTGCCGACCATAGACATGTAGCCGCCGATGGGAGCCTCAAGGAGTTCGCGAGCCGAACCGTCGGAACCGAGGTCGAAAGAGATGAGTTGTCCGTCGCCTTCGACCGCTTCGAGGACAACTGCACCGGCGCCGTTACCAAAGAGAATCGCGGTGTTGCGATCGTCTTGGTCAGTGACCTTGGCGAGGGTTTCTGAACCGATTAACAGAATTCGCTTGAGGCCCATTGCGATAAGACCGTGGGCTTGAACGAGTCCGTACACAAAGCCGGAACACGCTGCGTTGATATCGCACGCACCGCCGTTGATCTGGAGTTCTTCCTGGACCTGCGAGGCCGTTGAAGGAATTTGATAATCGGGCGTGGTCGTTGCCAGAAGAATGAAATCGATATCGGCACCAGTGAGACCGGCCATGTTGAGTGCGTTGCGGCCTGCTTCAACGGCGAGGCTTGCGGTTGTTCCGCCATGACGACGTTCGCGGATACCTGTCCGTTCGGTAATCCACTCGTCGGTGGTGTCGAGACGCGCTTCGAAGTCGGCGTTGGTAACGACGATGTCAGGGAGCGCCGTGCCCCAACCGGTGATCGTTGCGCCGCTGGGAGCAGGAATAGTCATCGGTTCCTCGCAGTGGTGATGATCACGCGGTGCGCAACCAAGCGATGGGTTGACTGGTGGTGACACGCTCACCTTCGACGGCGAGGACGCCCACCAAAATGCCAGCGAAAGGGGAGCGAACTTCTTGTTCGCCGACAAGTCCGAGCACGGTGCCGGGAGTGAGCACGAACCCCGGTGCTAAATCGGCGGCGGGTGCAAAGACACCAGCAGCGGGGCTCACGACCATGCGTTCGGTTGCGAAGAGATGTTCGCCTTCGTGCACTTCGACTGTTTCGACGGGCGCAGCGATTGCGGTGAGGAGCTTGTCGAGATCGTCGGGGGTTGAAACCGAAAGGGTCTTGGCGTCGGCAACGGTGCGCTTGGCCATGCCTGTGAGGACATTGCCGGGGCCAAGTTCGACGAACACGGTTGCACCGGCTTCGCCGAGGTTGTGCAAGGTCTGGCGCCAGCGAACTGGGCTGCACAACTGCGCGTTCAGAAGTTCGGTCCATTCAGCGCCGGTATGGGCACGAGCATCGACGTTGGCGTACACGGGAAGATCCGCTTCACGAAGATCGGCCGATCCGATCGCACTGCGAAGTCGATCACGTGCGGGTGCCATGAACGGCGTGTGGAACGCTCCGCTGACGGCCATCGACATGACCTTCTTGGCGCCGATCTCTTTCGCGATCTCCGACGCCTTCGCAAGCGCCTCGGGATCGCCTGCGATGACAACCTGTCCGGGGGCGTTGTAATTGGCCACCCAAACGTCGCCATCGACGCGGGCGCAGGCAACTTCGACATCGTCGTCATCGAGTCCGAGGACGGCGGCCATCGTGCCCACCCGAGCGGTGGTGGCATCGAGCATTGCGGCGCCGCGTTCGGCAACAAGCATGAGTCCCTCGTCGAAGGCCAGCGCGCCTGATGCGACGAGAGCGGTGTACTCGCCGAGGCTGTGTCCCGCTGCAGCAGCAGGTTCAACGCCGAGACGCTCAACCGCGTCGAGCACGATCAAACTCGTGAGGAATGTTGACAACTGCGCATTGTCGGTGCGAGTGAGTTCTTCGGCCTCGGTATGAAGAAGGAGGTGCTCAAGGTCTCGGCCAAGAACACTGGATGCTTCAGCGACGAGTTCCCATGACGGGTGGTCTCGCCACGCGTCTCCCATGCCGGGCTTCTGTGATCCCTGGCCGGGGAAAGTGAAGACGATCATCGTGGCGGTGGCGGCTTTCGCTCGTGGGTGAAGGGCGGTGGTGCTCTGACCAACGCTCTGACCCGGATGCGGTCACTTCGGTTTCATTTTCTCGGCCGGGACCGAGAGGGGTGTTCGTGCGGCGGGAGGGACTCGAACCCTCAAGCCCCGAAGGGCAGCGGGGTTTGAGCCCGCCCTGTATGCCAATTCCAGCACCGCCGCAGTGGTGCGGACGCCACGCTACCAACTGGCCGGAGGCCTCTCTTTCCACTCGGGTATGAGGCACTTGAGTGTCGTGGCGGGGCCGGTCCTACACTTCGCCGCCATGACCAGGGCGACATTGGAACGGCGGCTCACCGATATTGGTCTGCAGCTGCGCGACCTTCGTCGTGACTTGGCCATTGCCGATGAGCAGTTGGCCCATTTCGCCGACGAGGCCGACGACGCCCGACTCCGGTCGCTGGTGTCAGAGACTCCGCTTGCCGAGCGGGAACATCGGACCGCTGCCCGTCATGCCGAGGCCATGGAGCGGCACCGCAACGAGGTCATCGCCGATATCGGGCGACTTGAGCAACAGCAAGATGATTTGCTCGACCGTCTCAACGACGCCATCGGCTGAGCCGGTACGATCCTCGGACGGTCCGTAATCGGTCGGACCTCCACTCTCAAGGGGCTGCAACGTTGCCGACCCGTGTCGTCATCGCCGAAGACGAGGCGATCATCCGACTCGATCTCAAAGAGACCCTCGAAGAAGAGGGGTACGAGGTCGTCGGCGAAACCGGGCGAGGCGACGAAGCCGTTGCCCTCGTTCGTGAACTCAAACCCGAAATCGCCATTCTCGATATCAAGATGCCGGGTATCGATGGTCTGACAGCCGCCCGACAGATCACCGCCGATCAGTTGTGCGCCGTGTTGGTGCTCACTGCATTCAGTCAGCGAGATCTCATCGAAGAAGCTCGCGATGCCGGAGCGCTTGCCTATCTCGTGAAGCCGTTTCAACGCAGCGACCTTGTGCCGGCCATCGAGCTGGCCGTCGGGCGCTTCCGCGAACTGCGTGCGCTCACCGAACAAACAAAGTCGCTCGAAGAGCAGCTTGAAGCTCGCAAAGTGATTGACAAAGCCAAGGGCGTCCTCATGGATACCCACGGTTTCACCGAAGCCGACTCATTCGCCTTCGTGCAGAAGACCGCCATGCGTGATCGCACCACGATGCGCGCCGTCGCGGAATTGATCCTCGACGGCACCCTCACACCGGAGACTCCATGACCACGTTGATGCTCATCGACGGAAACTCGCTCACCTACCGAGCGTTCTTTGCGCTGCCAACTGATATGGCCACAGCGTCTGGTCAGGTCACCAACGCAGTCTTTGGGTTCACCTCAATGCTCGTCAACCTTTTGCGCGATCAGAAGCCCGATCACTTGGCGGTGGTGTTCGATCGTTCCGAACCAACGTTCCGCCACGAAGCGCTATCTAGCTACAAGGGAAATCGCGACGCCACTCCCGACCTTTTGCGTCAGCAAATGGGCATTGTCCGTGAAGTGGTCGAAACGCTTCGTGTCCCGGTTCTCGACCTTGTTGGTTTCGAAGCCGACGACATCATTGCCACGCTGGCGACAGCGGCCGAAGCGCGCGGCGACAACGTCATCATCGTCACCGGTGATCGAGACAGCTACCAGCTCGTTCACGACCCGCACATCAAGGTGCTCTACAACAAGCGCG
>CALBSE010000006.1 GCA_937927725.1 uncultured Actinomycetes bacterium | reverse complement strand
GAACCGATGTCGTGTTGACATCAATCAAGGCTGGCGGGGGATTGACCTTCATGTCCTTGGCAAAAGCCACCTGATCGGGGTGGGCACATTCATCGGCCAAACGACGTCCATTTTTTTGATCCATGAGCATGGACTTGTTGGCAAGCTGCAACCAAACTGCGCCTGCTTTTTCATCTTCTAAGCGAATGGCGCCTGTGGTGGTGGCCACAGGCCGCATGCGGTATTTGTAACCCTTGCCTTGCAAATTGAAATAGCCTGGCGCATTGGCATCTGCCGTCAATCGAACAGATGCACCCAACTCACAAGGCAATTGCCCCACATGCACACGTTCTGCAATGCTGAGCTCTTGGGTTGACACTGGCTGAACTTTGACTTCCTTCTTGGCAGCATCTTTGGCGGCGCTCTTAGCATGCGTCGCTTGCGCAAAGACCCACCCATGGCCAAACAAGCTCATGCACAAAATCAGTACGGTGCCCATCAATTTGCGCATGCTGTCTCTCCAAAATAAGACTGCACTGACTCGGGCAAATGTCTGCCGGTTTGGTGACCGCGCTCTAGCACCTGCCAAAAAAATCGGTAGCTGGCGCGGTCATGCAATTGGCCGGCATGGCTCACTGGCGCCCAGTCGGCATTGCGCGCAGCCACTATCAACTCAGCCGCTTGTTCAATTTCATGGGCGCTGGGCGCCAAGGCTTCAATGACGGGTCGGATCTGGCTGGGGTGAATACTCCACATGCGCGTGTAACCCAACTCTCGCGATGCTTTGGTGGCAGCCAACTTGATGGCGTCGACGTCACTGAATTCGGTGACCACACAATGCGAAGGCACTTTGCCATGCGCATGACATGCGCTGGCAATTTCCAATTTGGCACGCACCACCAGAGGATGCGTAAATTGACCGGACACCCCCATGCCGCTGGAAGGAATGGCGCCGCCATGCGCGGACACAAAATCCATCAAACCAAAACTTAAGGATTGAACGCGAGGGTGCGCGGCGATTTCAAATGCGCGATGAACCGCAGCAGGTGACTCGATCAACACGTGCAAAGGCAGTTGCGATGCACCCACTTGGTGGAGGGCGTTGACAGCAGTTTCGACATCTGCAACCGACTCCACTTTGGGAATCATCACATGGCGTAATTTGTGATGCGCAGAACCCACAATGAGTTGCACATCACTTAAAAATGAAGCGTGATCGACAGGATGCACGCGGACAGCCAACCTGGCTTCAGGCGCTGCGTTGTTGGCAATTTCTTTGACCAAGTGGGCATGCTCAATTTCGCCACCGACAGGTGCGCCATCTTCGCAGTCCAAGGTCACATCGAAAACGCAAGCGCCAAATTCTTGCGTCATCTCCGCTTGCAGTTGCAAGCTTTTGCGCATCCGCACTTCAACACCACTGTAATGGTCACAAACAGGCAAGACCATGCTTGCCGCTTGTGAGCCCAACAGAATGTCGCGCGGATGCTTCACGAAAGTGTCTGTTGATTAGACCAAGTGCGCCACGCCGGCTTGCTCGTCTGTCAACTCTTTCAAAGTCTTGTCGATGCAAGCTTGGCTGAAGGCGTCAATTTCCAAACCTTCCACCACTTTGTATTCACCGTTTTCGCATGTGACGGGGAAACCGAACATGACGTCTTTGGGGATACCGTACCAGCCTTGTGAAGGAATGCCCATGGTGACCCACTGGCCGTTGGTGCCCAAGGCCCAATCGCGCATGTGGTCGATGGCAGCGTTGGCAGCAGAGGCAGCAGAAGACAAACCACGTGCTTCGATGATGGCGGCACCGCGCTTGCCCACAGTTGGCAAGAACACGTTGGCATTCCACTCTTGGTCGTTGATCATGGTCTTGACGGATTCGCCGTTGATGGTGGCAAAACGGTAATCGGCATACATGGTGGGAGAGTAACCCCCCGTTGGTTGCCAAACTAGAGCCGTACAAGACTCATCTCGCGTATGTCAAGGAGCGTCGCACGCCCGAAGAGGCCAGTCAGATTCTTGAGGATGCACTGCATCAGCTTCGCGTTCGACGCGGCACTGTCAAGTCCTAGAGTGCAAACCGTGCCACGAAGCGGATCTTTCGGAGTACACGCCGACTCAGAGTCGCTCTAAGCCTGAGGGCTCGCGGCTTCGTCAAGGAAGAACACCGTTTCTTCAACCCCATGCACCGCGCTGACGGGAGCGTCAACAGGGGATTGGGGTCCCAGTGCGGCCGAAATGGCGTCCGATTTGTCGGTGCCTGCAGCCACAACCCACACGCGTCGCGACGAGTTGATCGATGGCAACGTCAAAGAGACGCGCTCGGATGGCGGTTTAGGGGAGTCGCGAACGGGGATGACGATATGCCCGAGGTCACTCACTCCAGGCAGATGTGGAAACAGGCTTGCAACGTGAGCATCTGGTCCGACGCCGAGCAGCGTGACATCGAAATGAGGGAAGTCGACCCCGAAGAAGCTCTCCAAGTCTTTCGCGTACGACGCGGCGGCAGAGTCGAGTGTTTCTCCACTGTCCGCGGCAGCGATTCGGTGGATGTTCTCCGTCGGAATTTCGATTCGCGAGAGCAGTGCATCCCACGCTTGGCCGTCGTTTCGGTCGCCGCTGTCGGCTGGAACGAAACGCTCGTCACCCCACCAGATGTGGACATCGGTCCAGTCAATTTTCCGCGAGGCCGCGACATGTCGAAGCAGGGCAATCCCTACGGTTCCACCTGTCAGCACGACATGGCATTCACCCTTGGTTGCTAGGTCGTGCTCGATGACCTCTTCAAGGCGTGATGCGACGGCCGAGGCCACCCCGACAGCGTCAGAAAAGACTCGAACGTCTCGATGGCTCACGAACGCTCGACAATCAAGCTCATGCCGTCGTTCAGAATCTTTCCGTAAACCTCATCTGGGTCGAGGTGACGCAACTCCTCCGCGAGGCAATCGCGCAAATTACGCCTCACGAGAGAGATCTCGTGGGTTGGTTGACCTGGTTGAACGAGCCTCGCCATTCCCGGATCTGTGCGCTCGAGAACGATGTCGCCGGAAGCCCGCGCGAGGGTAACGCACTGGATCGAACCCACTCCGGGGCGATCAGGCACAGCGGTGAAAGTGACTCCAATGTCCAGCGCAAGCGAAAGCCACGCCGCGAGCAGGCGTGCGGACAGGGATGTGTCAGCCGCTTGCACCTCGGCAGCAGTAATTTGCTCGAACGGCGGCTGGTCGAGAACTGATGCCAATTGCTGCCGCCACGGTGTCAACCGGGTCCACGCGAAATCAGTGTCACCCGGTTCGTAGGCTGACGCAAGGGTTGGCAAGAAAGCCAACTGGTCGTCTTGTGCCGCAGAATCAGTGATTCGACGTTGTGCGATGCTACCGAGTGGCGACGCACTGATTTTGTCGGGAGCGGCACCGGGCCACCACACAACGACAGGCGTGTCAGGCAATAGGAGTCCGGTGACTAGGCCAAGTTCATCCGAACCGGCTTCGCCGTAGGCCCTGAGAATAATGACCTCACTCGCTCCCGCGTCGCCTCCGACGCGCACCTCGCCATCAAGTCGGTTCGTGATGTTCGTGGATTCTTCCGGGATGCTCAGGACAATGACCCGCATCGGGTGCTCTCGTGACGCTTCGTTTGCGGCGCTGATCGCATCTTCTTCTTTACCCGGAGTTGTCGAAATCACAAGAGTGAGCACGCGCCCCAGGGCGACCGCACCGCCTTCTTCACGAATGTTGACGAGCGCCTTTGAGATTTTGCCCGTTGTCGTTTTGGGAAACTCAATAATCATGGGCGCCTCCAAGCTCGGCCGTCACGCGCCATCAACGCATCGGCTGAAGCCGGACCCCATGAACCCGGCGCGTATTGTTCGGGTGTGCCCGTCCGGGACCAGAACTCTTCGATGGGGTCCAGAATCTTCCAGCTCAACTCGACTTCCTCATGTCGCGGAAAGAGGGGTGGGTCACCGAGAAGCACGTCCAATATCAATCGTTCGTAGGCTTCGGGGCTCGCCTCGGTAAAGGCATGACCGTAACCGAAGTCCATCGTGACATCACGCACCTGCATCCCGGCTCCCGGCACTTTCGAACCGAAACGAATCGTGACACCCTCGTCGGGTTGAACGCGAATCACGAGTGCGTTTTGGCCCAAGGCCGACGTCTGGTGTTCCGCAAAGAGGTACTGCGGCGCACGTTTGAAGACAACGGCAATCTCGGTCACTCGACGTCCCAGTCGTTTGCCGGCGCGAAGATAGAAAGGAACACCGGCCCAGCGACGGGTACCGATGTCGAGTCGCATCGCCGCATAGGTCTCGGTGGTCGACTGCGGGTTCATCCCGTCTTCTTCAAGGAAGCCTGGGACGAACTCGCCACCTTGCCAGCCTGAGCCGTATTGCCCTCTGGCCGTCGCGGTAGAGAGGTCTGCGGGAAGTCGCACCGCAGCCAGTACCTTCTCTTTCTCGGAGCGTAAGTCGTCAGCGTTGAATGAGATGGGTTCTTCCATAGCGGTCAAGGCCATGAGTTGAAGCAGGTGATTTTGAATCACATCACGAGCCGCGCCAATGCCGTCGTAGTACCCGGCACGACCACCGACACCGATGTCTTCCGCCATTGTGATTTGAACATGGTCCACGTGTTCGGCGTTCCACAAAGGCTCAAAAAGTTGATTTGCGAAGCGGAGAGCCAAAATGTTCTGAACCGTCTCTTTACCGAGGTAGTGATCGATTCGGAAGATGGAGTCAGCTGGAAAGACCGACTCCACGACATCATTTAGCTCTCGGGCGCTGGTG
>CALBSE010000005.1 GCA_937927725.1 uncultured Actinomycetes bacterium | reverse complement strand
AGTTCGGCCTTGGTGTAGATCGCGTCGGCGCGGTTCGTGAACGAGAACTCGAACATCTTGCTTTCGGTGATTGCTTCGGTCGGGCAGGCCTCAACACAAAGATCACAGTGGATGCAACGGAGATAATTGATCTCATAGATGTAGCCAAAACGTTCGCCCGGAGAAACAGGTTCGTCGATCGGATTGTCTGCACCACGAACGAAGATGCACTTCGCAGGACACACACCGGCGCAGAGTTCGCAGCCGATGCACTTTTCCATTCCGTCTTCGTAGCGATTGAGGACGTGACGACCGTGAACCCGGATCGGCTTTGGAGCCTTTTCTTTCGGATATTGCGTCGTGACACGCTGCTTGCGACCGATTTGGCGCAGGCTGACAAGGAAACCACCGAGGTAACCCATCAGTCGACCACCCCTTCAAGTCGGCGAGCTTTTGACGTCGCAATTGCAGCTTTGAGAAGTCCGTACCCGGTCAGCCCAACAACAGCGCCAATTGCAACAGTGATGAATCCGTTCCAGTGCTGATCGCGAGCAACCCAGAAGGTGGCGAGAAGAAGGAGCCATCCGAGCGAAAGCGGAATCAGCACCTTCCATCCGAGGTCCATGAGTTGGTCATAACGAACACGGGGAACCGTGCTGCGCACCCAGACGAACAGGAAGAGGAACGCAGTCATCTTGAGAAGGAACCAGATGATCCCCCAGAGCCAGCCTGGGCCAAGAAGTGCGGGGCCGGCCGGGCCGCCCAAGAACAGCGTGACGATGATTGCGGCCATCGTCACCGAGTTCATGAACTCGGCAACAAAGAAAAGTGCGAAACGAATTGAGGAGTATTCGGTGTGATAACTGCCGACGAGTTCCTGTTCGGCTTCAACGAGATCGAATGGCGGGCGGTTGAGTTCTGCCTGGCTCGCAAGCAAGAAAACAACGAACGGAACAAAGCCAGCCGCAATGAGGTTCCAGTGCGGAATGAAGCCGCCCCAACCGCTACCGGCCTGAGCCACCACGATGCCGTGGGTACTGAGCGTGCCGGTAGTGAGAACAACTGCGCACACCGAAAGACCAAGCGCAGCTTCATAGGAGACCATCTGTGCCGACGCACGCACGGAACCGATGAGCGGGTACTTCGAGCCCGAGGACCAACCGGCGAGCATCACGCCATACACCGCAAGTGATGACATCGCGAGTGCAAACAGAATGCCAATTGCAGGATCGGCGAGCTGGAGATAGGTCGTGTGTCCAAAGATTTCAACCGAACCATCGTGACCGTTGCTGAAATCGCCACCGAACGGAACGATGGTGAACAGCAAGAATGCAGGTACCACGGTGAGGAGCGGCGCAAGGATGAACACGCGACGTTCGGCTCGGTCTGGGATGAGATCTTCTTTGAAGAAGAACTTGATGCCGTCGGCGAGGGTCTGAAGGATGCCGAACGGGCCTGCAGT
>CALBSE010000004.1 GCA_937927725.1 uncultured Actinomycetes bacterium | reverse complement strand
AACGCCGTAATCGAGTGCAATCAAACCTGTGTCATTCGAAATGACGGGCCACGTATTTCGTTCTTTCGCCCAGAACTCTTCGATCGACTTGGCATCATCGGAAAATGCAACGCTAACAACCTGCACCGGATCAGATTTGTGTGAATCAACAAACTGCTGAATCTGTGGGTCCTCAAGGCGACATGGCGTACACCAGGTCGCAAAGAAGTTCACAAGCACCCATTCGCCACGGTGATTCGCCATACGAAACGTCGAACCATCGAGTGTCGCCCCGGTGAAATCTGGTGCTGCTTGGCCAACGATCTGACTCGAGATTGGCGTGCTCGTGCCGCGCGTTGCGAGCAATGCAATGAGCGCAACAAGGACGAGTCCGACGACAACCGCCGCGTTCCGCGCAAGTTTGCTTCCGCCACGAGGCGCGGCTGGTTCCGAAGATAGGTCGGTCATACCGACGCCCCTGTCGGTTCCTTCGGAGGTTCAACCGAAACCGGGGCTGAAACCGCATCCAGCGGATTTCGGCGACGTCCTGGGAAGACCGCAAGCAAGGTACCGAATGCCATCACCGCGCCACCGATCCAAAGCCAGATGATCAGCGGTTGCACTGTCACTCGAATGGTGACGGAACCGTTTTCGCCGTCTTTGATGTCAATCACTGACAACGCAACATCGTCGGTGAACGTTGAACGCACCGATGGCGTACCAATTGTTTGATTGCCGTTGGCGAACTTATTCAGCGACGGCGCCCACGGACCGGTGCCATCGATCCGGATCAGTACCTGATCGACGATCTTGGCCGACTCTTGCTTCACGTTCTGACCTTCGTACAACAACGAGTGTCCGGCGAACTGCGCTGTTTGTCCCGGCGTAAGCGTGAACTCGGCCTGGCGCACATAGCTGCTGCTCGCTGCGAAGGCGACTGCGATGATCACGACACCAAGGTGGACGATCATTCCGCCGTTCGCTCGACCGACCAGCCCACGCCACCCTTGACGGCGAGTCGCGAGTACGAGTTGCCGACCGGCGGAGCCTGCCGCAAATCCGCCAAGACCAAACGCAAGCACTGGCGCCACTCCACGGGCACCGACGAACACTGCGAACACCATTGCGCCGACGCCAATCCATGCTGGCCAAATCAGACGGTGCCGAAGAAGCTCACCGCTGGCTTTGCGCCACGGCAACACCGGAGCAATCGCCATGAGGAAGAGCAATGTCATTCCGATCGGCATCGTCATGCGATTGAAGTACGGCACACCTACCGAAACTCGGTCGTTGTTCATTGCCTCGACAATCAGCGGGAACAACGTGCCAAGAAGAATCACAAATGCGAATGCGGCAAACAGAACATTGTTCGCAAGGAACGCACCTTCGCGAGACAACGGAGAATCGATTCGACCAGGAGATCGCAATCGATCACCACGCCAGCCGATCAGAACAACTGTGGTGAGAACAATCAGCGCAAAGAAAAGAATGAGCGAGACACCAATGCCCGACGTCGTGAATGCGTGCACTGACTCGAGCACTCCTGAACGCGTGATGAACGTTCCCAAAATGGTGAGCGCAAACGTGGCGCACAACAACGAAATATTCCAAACCCGCAACATGCCGCGACGTTCCTGCACGAGCACTGAGTGCAAATAGGCGGTGCCAGTAAGCCATGGCATGAACGAAGCGTTCTCGACGGGGTCCCATGCCCAGTAGCCGCCCCAACCAAGAACTTCGTAGGACCACCATGAACCGAGAATGATTCCGACAGTGAGAAATCCCCACGCGATAAGCGTCCAACGACGAGTTGCCAGCAACCAGCCTTCGCCAACTCGACCCGTGATCAACGCTGCAATAGCGAATGCGAACGGAACAGTGAACCCGACATAGCCGAGATACAGCATCGGCGGATGGAACGCCATAAGTGGATGGTTCTGGAGCAACGGATTCGGCCCTGGACCATCGAAGCCCGCAGGCGGCGAGAAACTCTTAAACGGGTTCGCCGGGCCAACCAGCATCCAGAAAAAGAAAATGCACACGATGAGCATCGTGAAGAGCGCCCACCCAACGAGCGGATCGGCGAGACGTTTCCGGAACTTCAGCACCACCGCAACGAGATAACCGCCGAGGATGAGCGCCCAAAGGATGATCGAACCTTCGAGAGCTCCCCACAATGTTGCAAAGTTGTACAGCGCTGGAGTTTTTGTTGAACCGTTATCGGCGACGTACTTGACCGTGAAGTCGCGGGTGATGAGTGCTCGTTCCATCGCAAATGCTGCTACGAACCCTCCGAGAAAAACCAGGCCCGCGTACCAACGCGACAGGCGGACAAGTTCTGGGCGATGGCGGATCAGTCCGTAACCCACCGTGACGGCCCCAAGAATTGCGGCAGCAAGACCAAGAGTGACACCTGCACGTCCAAGTGCGAGATTCACGAGCCGCTCCGAGTCGTGGTGACGGGAACCTGCCCGTTCACCTCTGCCTCTTTCAGGCGTTCTTGCTGCTTCTCTTTGTAGACCTCGCTGTGCTTCACGATCATGAGGTCGGAGTCATAGGTGTTTGTGCCATCAGCATCGAAGTGACCCTCGAGCAGTACTGCTTGGTTTTCTTTAAACATCTCGGGAGGATCGCCAACATGGTGAATCGTGATCGGCACACCGTTATAGGAGATCTCAAAAGTAACGCCATCACCCGTTTGCACGACCGTGCCCGGAACGACTGTCCCCTGAAGTCGGAACCGCTTCGCACCGAGTGAATCATGTTGCGCAACCGCCTCATCGACATTTCGATAAAAGGTCGTAGCGCTACCGAGCGCTTTCACCATCACAAAACCGCCGATGGCGACGACTGCAATCAACAGGGCCAATGCAGGAAAACTCACGCGGCGCTTTTTGCGCGACACAGCAGACGCAGCATCGCCACCCTCTGAATCTGGGCCCGTTCGCGGGGTCAGCTCCATCGACGCTTCTCCGGTGCGACTTTCTTGCTGAGGCGACGACCACGAACAACGGTGACGAGCGCATAGGCACCCATGCCGCCGAAGACGACTGCCCATGCCGCAGCGACATACGGCCAGGTTCCCGTGGCCTCAGCAAGGATGACCGCAGTGC
This sequence comes from uncultured Actinomycetes bacterium, assembly GCA_937927725.1. Taxonomy (GTDB): domain Bacteria; phylum Actinomycetota; class Acidimicrobiia; order Acidimicrobiales; family Acidimicrobilacustridaceae; genus Acidimicrobilacustris. Next base: position 31,872 of record CALBSE010000004.1, on the reverse strand, counting down.
TCACGACAAGGCCCCTTCCGCGCGACGTTCGGCAATTGCTTCGTCGAGCCCTTCGAGATCGACCTGCTCCTCGAGCCACGCAACGCGGAATCGATGAATGACCATCCAGATAAACACCAACGTGATCGCAATGAAGCCGGTGAAGAGCGAGAACAACATCAGACCTTCTATATGCGCACCGGCCAACGAAAGCGTTGGCTTCTGATGCAAAGTGCGCCACCACTGAACCGATTCGCGAACAATCAGAACGTTGGGCACTAACAGAAGCCCGACGATTGCTGCCCGCTTTGCTCGCACTTCATAGTCGGCGGCAAGACCACGAACGGCGAGATACCCAAGCAGCAAAAGCATGAGCATCGCTTCGGAAGTGAGTCGTGCATCCCAAATCCAGAACACGCCCCACGTCGGACGGCCCCACAACATTCCTGTAATCAGAGTGAACGCCGTGAAAAGAGCAGCAACCTCGGCACTGGCATAGGCGAGGATCTCCCACCAACGCGACTTGCGCCACAGGTAGACGACGGAGCCGATCGTTGTGAGGAAGCAGCCGACGTAGGAAAGCGTTGCCGACGGCACGTGCACGTACATGATGCGAACTGCTTCGCCCTGGTTCTCGTCAGCGGGGCTGAGGATGAGACCGAACAGGATGAGAACGCCAAGCGCAACGATCGTGACGATGCCGAGAATCATCGTGGAACGCGAGCCGGTGGACGTGGGCCCGTTGTCGCTGGCCTGAACTGACCCGACGGTCTCGGTGGTCACGATTCCTCCATCAAGGGGCCGAATCCGAAAATTCCGGCCACCACGTACACAACAGCGAACGCACTCATCAATCCGACCCACGGCCAGCCCTCGGACGGAGTTCCGCTGAGCGCTGCTTCGAAGGCACGTGTTGATCCGATCAAAACCGGAGCGAGTACTGGCAACAGTAGGAGTGGAAGGAGGGTTTCACGTACTCGGAGACCCGCTGCCACAACGCCGAAGAGGGTACCGGCCGTCGAGATCGCAGCGGTCGCGACCACAATCGTGGTGAAGAGCAAGAGCCAGCCGGTAATGACCGTGCCGTACAACAGCGCTACTCCAGCCCCGAGAAGCACCTCGAGCACGAGAAGCTGGACCGCGACCGAAAGGGTTTTGCCTAGGTAGATCCCGCCCGGTGTCAGTCCCGAAAGCCGCAGGGCATCGGTCACACCGTCGGCTGCTTCGACCGAAAACGACCGCTGCATCGCCAGCAGGCCGCTGAAAAGTACAGCGATCCAATACAGGCCCGGGGTGGCCTTCTGAAGAAGACCGCGATCGGGGTCAAGGGCAAACGCGAAGAGCACCAGTACGAGGATGGCGAAGGGAATGACCTGATTGAGTGCCACGCGCGAGCGAATCTCGAGTTTGAGATCCTTGCGAGCGATCAGCCATGCATCACTCAGCATGGAAACGACCACCTTCGGCTTCGTCGTCGAGTGCGATGCCACCACCGAGAGTCACGATCTCATCGGCAAGATCTATGGACCGATCGAGTTCGTGAGAACTCAAAATGATCGTTGCCCCTGCCTGAGCCGCAGAACGAACCAACTCATCAACGATGTCGCGACCTTCTTTGTCGAGACCGGCGTGGGGTTCATCGAGCAACCAGAGTTCCGGGCGACGAGCGAGCAAACAGGCAAGCGATGTTCGTCGCCTCTGGCCCGTTGACAAACGACCAACAGCAACATCTCGCAGCCGACCGTCAAGACCAAGGCGGGCCATCGCTGCATCTGCATCGGAAATGTCGGCGCGCGCCGCTCGTGTCCAGAATCGAACGTTGTCCTCAACGGTGAGTTCGTCGTAGAGACCGGTCCCGTGCGCTAACAACCCAACGCGATCGCGAACCGCGCGTCGGTCATCCCGAAGGTCGATACCCAGCACAACGGCTTCGCCAGAGGTGATCGGCACTAATCCGGCGAGCGCCCTCAGGAGCGTCGTCTTGCCCGCTCCATTCGCGCCGCGCAACAGCACGATGCGGCGCCGGTCGACATCAAGATCGACACCGGCAAGGGCAGGGAATCGGCCAAGCAGGGCCACCGCCCCGCGGAGGTGGACCACGGGCTCCGTCCCGGACCGGAAAGTGGGGTCATCGGGCTCCATGGGGTGTCGTCAGGGTAGTGGTCACCCCTGCTGTGAGACCAAGCGACCGCCCTCGCTAGGGTTCGCCCGTGCAGTTGTGGAGCGTCGTGGGCGCAATCGGGCGATTCATGATGCGAGCAGGCGTCGTGATTTTGCTGTTCGTTGCCTACCAACTCTGGGGAACAGGACTTTCGACCGCCCGAGCGCAGGACAACCTGACCAAAGAATTCAACACGCAGATTGCCGAGTTCGCGCCGCCACCAGCGTCAGCAGAGACGCAACCGGTCGTCACTGCTCCTTCTGACCTTCCCATTCCCGAACCTGGTGATCCGATTGCCCGCATCACGATGAAGTCAATCGACTCAGACTTCGTCATGCTGCAGGGAGTTGACCTCAAGTGGCTCCAACAAGGACCAGGACACTTCCCGCAAACTCCGCTTCCCGGTCAACCAGGTAACGCAGCTGTCGCTGGTCATCGCACGACCTACAAGGCGCCGTTCAATCGCATCGACGAACTCGTGCCCGGCGACACCATCACCGTTCAGACGTTGCAGGGGACCTTTACCTACAACGTCGACGCCCACATTGACCCGAAGGATGGAACAACCTCGGGCCACATCATCGTTTCACCCAACGATCTTTCGATCCTCGACCAAAACGTTGGAAATCGCCTCACGCTCATGGCGTGTCATCCGAAGTTCACTGCATCACAACGCATCGTGGTCACGGCCACACTTACTTCAAATCCCGCGCCACCGACTCCGATTCCGACCTACGACGGCGTCACCACCGACGCGTCTACTGATGCCCTCGCGAGCGGAGACTCGTCGGCCTGGCCTGCGGCAATTTTCTGGTCGCTTCTCACGGGTCTGCTTTGGTTTGGCACGTGGTGGTTGGCCCGATTTTGGACGCCAACCCTGCTGCGTAAACGCGCGCAACGCGTGTCACGCTTGAAAGACTGGAAGTTCCTCACGACCTACGCCGTCGGTACGCCCATCGTCCTGGTGTTGATGTTCTTCGCTTTCACCAACATTGCCCGACTCCTACCTGCGTCCTATTGACCATGACCACACGCCATCGACTCGCCGGCATCGTTGCCGCACTCGCCGTTGCCTCCCTCGCAGTTGCCGGGTGCTCCTCGTCATCGAAGAGTGCCTCTTCGACCACGACGACAGCCAGCACGACCACAACTGCACCGGGTCCCACGACGACGACAACTCTCGAACCAGAAGCCGGCGTCGGGCGAATCTCCTTCGTCTACGGGCCCGTTGTTGGCGACTGCATTGACCTTCGGTCGGTTGCCACCGGCAAAGCGGTCACCACCAGAGCCGTTCCCGCCGCTGACGCCACGATGAAGAGCGACAAAGACGTGATGTTGCGTCTGAGCTGCGATCTCCCTCATCAATACGAAGTAATCGCCGCACCCACTGCGGGACTGGCTCCCACTCCGACCCCCACCGCCGAGCAGTTCACCACCGCCGCCAAAAGATTGTGTCCGGCCGCGTTCAAGACCTACGTGGGAATTCCGTATCCGAGTTCGTCGCTTGAAGTCGGCTGGGTGTTACCAACCGAAGAGCAGCGCAATCGCGGCGTTCAAGTCATCGGATGCACTGCGTTTGATCCCAAAGGCAAGCTCACCGGATCAATCAAAGATTCCAAGCGCTGACGCGTTCGCGTTCGTCAGCGCGCGCTGCGAACGCGCGCCGCGAGATCACGTTTGAGGATCCACCACCCGGACGCGCGGCGGTTCTAACTTTTTGCCCCATGGCACTTGTGATTGCTGCTCTTCTCCTCGCAGTCCTTCTCGTCATCGCTCTCATTGCCAACCGCCGATCGGGCGAAGCCACCCAGTCACGGATCACTCGACGGCCCGCCGAGGTTCGTCTTCCAATCGGCGCCGATGCCGCACTTTGGTCGATCGTCGAGGTCGTTCCCGATCCCCGCAACCACCTCGCCCTCACCCGTGACCTCACGGGTGAAGTTCGCATCTCAGGCACATTGCTCGACCCCGCTGTTCGAGCAACCACTCTTGTTCCGCCGCCCCGACCAGTCCCCGCCGGTGGAAGTTCTGTTCGCATTCTCACTGCAGCCGAGATCGAACGCGAAGACGCAGCAGCAGCGGCTCACGCCGCTCGCATCAACCGCGCTTCCTGAGTTGCTCCTCGCGCAGCGTCAACGAGGCTGAACGACAGCAGCAAGTGCGGCCCACGACTGCGGCGCTGCACCTAAGCCGGTGCCATCGTTCGCGTCCCAGTACTCGGCCCACGATGATGCAACCGCGCCGCGTGTGAGCATGTCTGCAAATGCAGTCGCATCTTCAACCCGGCTATGTCGTTGCGCAGCAACCCAGAACAAGTATGTGAGTTGCGGCCATGCAGGACCGCGCCAATAGGTACGCGCTTCGAAGGTTGGCTCATCGCGATGCATCCCCGCCGGACCAGTGGCACCGCCAAAGGCGGTGACATCGCGAAGGTCGCTGAAAACTCGTTCAATCACTGATTCATTTGCCGCAACCAATACAGGGAGCATCGCATCGAGCGAACGAACTCGACCTGAATCGATTGCTGAATCACCTGTGTCAACCCAAGTCCCGATTTGTTCGTCCCACTGCTCAAACAATCGGTGGCTCAATGCATCCGCCTTTTCAATCAACGATGCGTCACCAGTCACCGATGCCAGTTCGTACGCATTAAACGCAACGAGTGCGTTGAACCCGCAACTCGCGACAACGAACGACGGATTCGAAATTGGTGAACCCATTGTCGAATGTTGCACTGTTCCAACGAGCGCTCCTTTCGTTTCACGCCACTTGCTGACGTCCCAGCCATCGGGAGACCAGTGGTCCCAACGCGGGCAATCGTCGCCACCGCTTTCCCACGGGTGACACAGCGCAATCAAACCGTCGACGCGCGCTCGATGATCAAACAAGAAGTTGAGCCCCGCTGTTGCCGGGCTAACGAGATCACTGACGTCGACACCGCGTCGAGCGAGCTCGGCAATCGCATGGCCGAACATTGGAGGCTGCGTGATCGACGAGTGACCTTCGCGCTTCCAAAAGTTACCGTGATGATTCGGTGAGAATTCGTAATCAATATGCGGAACGAATCCCTCGGCATTCTGCGTTCGGAAGAGATGGGTGAGTTCGCTCCGGGCTCGATCAGGCTCGCCGAGGTCAGCCCACGTGATGGCGTGAAAGCAGGAATCCCAGAGCCACTGGAACGGGTACACCTCAGCATTGGGCACGGTGTAACCCTCTGGTCGCCAATTGGCGTCAAGTACGGCACGAGCTGCGGCCCAGACCATCCCCGGATCGGCCGGTAGCGTGAGGCCTTCTCCGTCCATCCCGTCGGTCACCCTCGTCCCCTTCCGGTGTCAATGTCCACGTGCGCTGTGCTTTCGTTTCGTCTCGGCGGTACCGATGGCGTGTCCATCGTGGCCGATACATGGATGCAGGCGCTGCATCGTGTCGGATTCGAGATTCGAACCGTTGCCGGCGAGGGCACTGTTGACGTTGTCATCCCCGATCTCGCGATCGGGAGGTGGCCCGATGGCGCTGCCGGTCTACGCGGCCCCAACGCAGCGACCGAAGCCGACATCGAACGACTTTGCTCCGAGGTGACGGCCGTCCTTTCCGATGTAGATCTCGTTATCGTCGAGAACCTCGGGTCCATACCCATGAATCTCCCCGCCGCGATCGCTGTGGCGCGCGCCCGCGAAGGTCTGCCAACCATTTGGCATCACCACGACCCGGCCTGGCAACGCGACCGCTACGCAGACGTCGTCGAACTTCCTCCCCGTGAGGCCGTACCGAGCGGACAGTGGCGTCACGTCACGATCAATGAACTCACCCGACGGCAGTTCGTTGAACGTGGATTCGACGCGCTGACTATCCGCAACGGATTTGATGTCCATGCCGAACTGGGAGACCGAGAAAGTGAACGTCGCCGCCTTGGATTCCGCCCCGATGAGTTGGTCCTCGTGCATCCGGTACGCGCCATTGAACGAAAGAACGTTCCGCTCGCCATCGACATCGCAGAAGAGCTAAGGGCGACCTACTGGATTACTGGACCGGCTGAAGAGGGCTACGGCGAAACTCTCCAGGCCCTCCTTGACGATGCGCGTTCCCGCGGCATCAAGGTTGTTCACGAACCCGCGAATTCGCTTGCCGACATGTACGCCGCGAGTGACGTCGTGGTCTTTCCCTCAACATGGGAAGGTTTCGGCAATCCTCCGATTGATGCGGCCATTCATCGACGGCCCGCAATCGTTGGTCACTACCCCGTTGCTGAAGAACTTCAAGCGCTCGGGTTGCTGTGGTTCGACGCAAACGACACAGAAGCCCTCAAGTCGTGGCTCACTGCTAGCGATCGATCGTTGATTGATCACAACGTTGAAGTCGTGAAATCCACCCTTTCACTCGAAGTCATGCAAACGGCACTGACTGCCCTCCTCGATGAGGCAGGCTGGTTGCCGTGACCGATCAGCCTGACTACTCGAACGACCCGGTGCGCATGCGCCGTGCACAGATCGCGCGAGCTGCGTCGATGGCACAGCGAATTGGCTATTTGTTATTCGCCATTGCCGTCGTGATCTTCTTTGTCGGCTTCTTTGCCGGGTTCACCGGCGGATTGGTAACCGCGATCGTCATCCTGATGGCAATCGGTTCCGCGCTCCTCGCACCAGCGATCGTCGCCGGTTATGCCGTGAAAGCTGCTGAGCGCGACGATCTTGAGAACGGCCGTTAACAAACGATCAGTTGGGCGAAAGCCCGCGCAGTCCTGACCACGCCAGACTCGAAACCTGCACGGCGAGTTCATCGGCGTCAAGAGCAATTTCTTTTTCGAGCCAACGACGACAGGTGCTTTCGCCAAGCCCAACGATGCCGTAGGCCAGGAGGCGACGGCGGTCGGGATCGAGCCCCTCTGCGACGATGAACTCCGCAACGGTGTCGGCCATTTGCCGTTGCACCTTTGCTGCTTGTTCGGCGAACTCGGGGTCGCGACGCACTTCACTATCGAATAACACCGTGAATCCATCGCGATTGGTATCGACCCAGTTGAACCAGGCTGCGAATCCAGCCTCGACCTGCGCCCGCGGACCAACAGCGGCCGATGAGGAGACCGCATCGCGAACCGCCGAACGCAAACGACTCGCGACATCGGCCAACAATTCAAGAAACAGTTCGCGCTTCGACGCGAAGTGTTGGTACAGCACCGGCTTTGTAACGCCCGCTGCGTCAGCGATGTCGTTCATCGCAGCATCTCGGTATCCCAGACGCGCAAACGTCGCCAGCGCTGTATCGAGCAGCTGCTGGCGACGTTCAGACGCTGGAAGTCGAGAACTCACGATGAACGACCCGCTAACGCTGGGTCTTAGAGTCCGGACTTCTCGAGGATGTGCACACCACAGGCCGAACCGAGGCCAATGACATGAGCAAGGCCAACCTTTGCGCCTTCGATCTGACGAGGACCCGCTTCACCACGAAGGTGGTAACAGATTTCCCAGATGTTGGCGATGCCGGTTGCGGCGATGGGGTGACCCTTCGATTCAAGACCACCAGAAACATTCACTGGGGTCTTGCCGTCACGCGTGGTTGCGCCCGACAGGAAGAAGTCGACTGCATTGCCTTCGCCGCAAAGCATGAGGTTGTCGTAGTGCACGAGTTCCGCGGTGGCGAAGCAGTCATGAAGTTCGACAAGGTCGAGATCTTCTGGACCAACGCCAGCAAGCTCATAGGCCTGCTTGGCTGCCGAACGAGTGAGCGTGTTGACGTCGGGAAGGATCTGACATGCCTCTTGGTACGGATCGCTCGTAAGGATTGACGCCGAAACCTTGACGGCCCGCTTCTGCTGTTCCTTCGACAACGTGCGCAACTTCGCACCGGAAACAACAACAGCTGCCGCAGCACCATCGCTGTTTGCCGAGCACATTGCACGAGTGTTCGGGTAGGCGATCATGGGCTCGGCCATGATCTGCTCAACCGACATGTCCTTCTGAATTGCCGCAAGCGGATTCATGGTGGAGTTGAAATGGTTCTTCGCCGAGATGCCAGCGAAGAGTTCGAAGTCGGCGCCGTCATAGGGGTGCTTGTGGAGGTATTCCATACCCACCTGCGCGAACACGCCGGGCATCATGTCGGTGCCGAGCTTGCCTTCGAAACCAGACACCGCGCCGTAACGACCAGCGGGAGTCCATTCGTCAGATGCGGCTGCACCGAAACCAGCGCCGAGCATGCCTGCGCCCGAAAGCTTTTCGACGCCAACGGCGAGACCCATATCGCATTCGCCGGCCTTGATCGCCATGATCACGGTGCGCAGCGCGGTTGCACCCGTTGCGCATGCGTTTGCGACGTTGAACACCGGAATGCCGGTCTGACCAATCTGCTTCTGCAGTTGCTGACCGATACCCGCCGCAGCACCCATGAGATTGCCGGCAGCCAGGATGCCCATGTCTTTGATGGTGACGCCACCGTCGGCGAGCGCAGCAAGCGCAGCCTCGGAAGCAAGATCGACAACGTCCTTGTCCGGATGCTTTCCGAACTTGGTCATGTTGATGCCGAGAATCCAAATGTCATCGTTTGCCATTGTCAGTCCCCTCAGTTGACCGGCTCGAAGCCGTAGTTGATGGCCTCGGTGCCTGCGGTGTCGGCGCCGATGGAATAGGTAGTGAGTCGAACCTTCTGACCGAGCGAGATGTTCGCGGCCTCGGCAGGAGTATTGATGAGCTGACCGCGCACGCTTGTGCCGCCAAGATCAACAACGACCGGCACGTAATTATCGGCACCGGGCATGAACGCCGTGACGATCGTGAACGAGCGAATTTCACCCTCGGTCGCGATATCGGTCTTCTTGAACGATGTTCCACCGCACGATGCGCACGCATTGCGGCGGTCAAAGAACTTCGCACCACAATCGGTGCACTCGTTGGCAACCAGGTGCGGTGAATCTCCGAGCACCAGATAGTCGACCATTGGAATCTGCTTGGACACGTTGCTCCCCTCTCGGCGGCTTTCGCCGTTGGCATCGTAGGGCACCGCCCGAAAGTCGCCACATTCGAATGGCGGCATGTGCCACGTTGGTATAAAACTCCGGCGCATCCGTGGGTTGCGTTGAGCCTGCGCAGAGCTATCCACGCTCGAAACGCCAGTGGCGTAGGACAAATGAATCCGGAGAATCCATGAGCCCCGAAACACCCACCTCCCCCTCACGTGCAAAGCGCGTCGGCCGAACCAGCGCGGTTGCGCTCGGTTCGAGCACCATGCTCATCACCGGCTCGGGCGCGCTGCTGCTCAGCGCGTCACCAGCATCGGCGAACCCGATTCTCTCCGTTTCGAACCTCAATGACTCCGGACAAGGTTCACTGCGATCGGCCATCAACGGCGCCAACGGCACCGTTGGCGCCGACGTAATTCAGTTCGATGCAGGCCTGACCGGCACGATCACCCTCGCCTCTGACCTGCCCAACATCACTGAATCGGTCACGGTCAATGGCCTCGACGCCGTCACGATTGATGGCGGCTGGCGCGACGGAGGCGCAACCGGACACTCCGTGTTTCAGATCTACGCCGCTACCGGCGCCTTCTCGTTCAACGACGTGACCATCACCGGCGGCAACGCAACCCACGGCGGCGCGATCGGTTTTGCGAATTCCTCCGGAGACCTCACGATCTCCTCAAGCACAATCACAGGCAACTACTCAAATAACGGGGCCGTCACTGCGTTCTCTCCATCGACCGGTTCGTTGACCGTCACTGACACCACGGTGAGCAACAACCAGAGCGGGAATAGTTGGCCTTCTGGTTCTGGGGGCATCTCCGTTATTGCCGCCGCGACGTCGTTCCCGGTCGCCATTACCAACTCCATTTTCGACACAAACGCCGGTTACGAAGGAGGCGCGCTTTACCTTCAGATGCAGATCGGCGATCGGGCCACGATCACGGGTTCTACCTTCACGAATAATCACAGTTCTTTTGAAGGTGGAGCCGTCCACCTTGCCATGGGCAGCGTCACGATTGCCGACTCCACGTTCACGGGTAACTCCACCGACCAATCCGGGGGCGCTCTGTACCTCGATGAGGGCGACAACGTCATCACCAATTCGGTCTTCACCAACAACACGGCCGGCCGAAACGGCGGTGCTATGCACATCGATCAAGGCATGAGCATCGACAACACCACGATTTCCGGCAACTCGGCAGCATCGGGTTCTGGTGGTGGCATCGTGTTCTATGGCGACCTCGACCACGGACTTGATGTTCGCAATTCCACGATTTCAAATAACACCGCTGCAATCAATGGCGGAGGCATTGTGAACCGCTCTGTCGGTTCTGTAACTGTCGAGAACTCCACCATCGCCTCGAACACCGCCACAGCCGGTTCAGGTGGCGCGATGTTTGGCTCATCGGGCGGTTTCGTTCTCACCACCGACACGATCACGCAAAACAGTGGAGCAATGATTGCGGGTGTTGACACTTCTGAAAATCTTCGTGGGCCAACCACCAAGCCGGCCAATGCAAACCTGCTTCAGCTCGACTCGACGATTCTCGCGGGAAATGGCACATCCGATATCGGAGAATCGGTTCAGACAAACAGCACGGTGAAGTCCGACCACTCAATTATCGGCACCTCCGGGTTAACCGTCACCGATCTGGGCGGCACACAGTCCGGAGTCACCGGCGCAGCGCTGTTAATCGGACCACTCACGAACAACGGCGGACCCACTAACACGTTCGCGCTCCTAACGGGAAGCCCGGCCATCGATGCCGGAATGACGACACTGCCTGCCTTCACCGGCAACGAATTCGACCAACGCGGCACCGGCTTCGTTCGTGTCTATGGAACAAAATCCGACATCGGGGCATTCGAGGTTCAACCAGACCCGCCCGCTACGACAACCACGACGACCGTCGCATCAGGCCGGCTGGTCACACCAGCCTTCGCCGGCTGATCGCACACCGAACACCACGAACTGAAAGGAGGGCTGGCCACAAGGCCGGCCCTCCTTTGCGTCGCAAGCGAAGGGTGACTCTGAGCGACGAGGGGTTTGAGCACATTCTTCGACGTCGCGAGATCAGGGAAACCGGACTCAGTCACGGCAACGGCTAACGTTATTGGCTACTGGCGACAAGCCACTTCCTAGCAATTTCGGCGAAAACTGCAAACAATTCCCTGGAGACTCCATGAGCCCCGAATCACCCCTCAATCGTTCCCGCGCAAAGCGCGTCGGACGAACAAGCGCCGTTGCCCTTGGTTCGGGCGCCATGCTCGTTGCTGGTTCCGGCGGCCTGCTCCTCGCAACCGAGACAACCGCCATGGCCAACCCGGTCCTCAACGTCACGAACGTCAACGATTCCGGCGCAGGCTCACTCCGGCAGGCCATTCTTGACGCCAACGCCGCCGCAGGCGCCGACGTCATCCAGTTCGATCCGGGCCTCAGTGGCACGATCACCCTCTCCTCCAGCCTTCCCGCGCTCACTGAGGCTGTCACCGTCAACGGTCTTGATGCCGTCGCGATCGATGGCGGTTGGCGCGACGGTGGACCAAGCGGGTTCTCCGTTTTTCAGGTTGGATCTGTAACAGGAAACTTCGCCTTCAACGACGTCACTATCACCGGCGGAAACGCAACCTACGGCGGAGCCATTGGATTCGTTGGCTCATCGGGCGACATCACCATTACTTCGAGCTCAATTACCGGCAACTATTCCGCCGAAGGTGGCGCAATCGGAACCTATGACACGTACACCGGATCGCTGACGGTCATTGACACCACGGTAAGTAGTAACAGGGGCGGCAACGGCTCAGCGGGAATCACCGTGGACAACGTCGTGACATCTTTCCCCGTCACCATCTCCAACTCGATCTTCGACAGCAACGTCAATACCAATGGCGAGGGGGGTGCGCTCTATCTCGACATGGCCGAAACGGACCGAGCCACGATCACCGGATCCACGTTCACCAACAACATCAGTTACACCGAAGGTGGCGTCTTACACCTCGCGGGCGGCAACGTCACGATCGCCGATTCGACGTTCACCGGGAACACGACCACCGGTTCGGGAGGCGCCCTCTACCTCGACTACGGCGACAACGTCATCACCAATTCGGTGTTCAGCGGCAACTCGGCCGCCTACGACGGCGGCGCGATCCACACCTCCAGCGACGAGTCGCTCACGATCTCGGGTTCGACGTTCACCGACAACATCGCGAACACGGCGACGGCCCTCTATGGAGGTGGAGCGGTTCACACCGACCGCGGCACGAGTCTCACCATCGAGTCGACGACCATCTCCGGCAATTCGGCCAACAAGGGCGGTGCCATCGAGTTCTACGGCGACCTCACCCACGGACTCACCATTCGTAACTCCACGATTTCAAACAACACCGCAGACGTAAACGGCGGCGGCATATTGAGCGTCTACGTCGGCTCCGTCACCGTTGAGAACTCCACCATTGCGGCCAACGCCGCAACCACGGGCTCGGGCGGCGCAATCTTCGGATCACAGGGCGGCATCACTCTCACCGCCACCACGATCACCCAAAACACAGGCGCGATCACCGCAGGCGTGCAGCTTGCCGGACCGCCCGCACCAGGACCCACTGCGCTCCAAGCGCGAGCAAAACATGGTGTTGTGCGCCCCTCTGGTTCCGTCGCCCCGCCGGCGAATGCAAACCTCCTGCAACTCAATTCGACGATCCTGGCCGGAAACGGAACAACCGATATCGGAGAAACTGTTGGGACGACCGGCTCGGTGAAATCGGATCACTCCATGATCGGCACATCGACGGTGACCGTCACCGATCTCGGCGGCACACAGACCGGCGTCACCGGCGCAGCACTGTTGCTCGGACCACTCGCGAACAACGGTGGACCCACCAACACCTTCGCCCTGCTCGCAGGAAGCCCCGCGATCGATACCGGCATGGCAACTCTGCCCGCCTTCACCGGCAATGACTTCGACCAGCGCGGAACCGGCTTCGCCCGCGTCGTGAACGGCATTGCCGATGTTGGTGCGTACGAACTCCAAGACCCGAAGGTCGTGCCTGCCTTCACCGGCTGATCACGCACCGAGCACCACGAACGAAATGAAGGGCCGACCACAAGGTCGGCCCTTCTTCGCGTCGACTCTGCAGGACAACGCCGCGCTGGACTGAACGAATAACCAACGAACTCATCTGTTACCGTTTTGGTATGAATCAGCTCCCCGAGATCAGCCGCCGCCGTGCAATTGGTCTTGGGCTTGGCGTTGCCGGATTCATGGTCCTCAACCCAGCAGGGCTTGCAAGCGCAACCGTTTCGGGCACGACCGATCCATGCCTTGGCGACGCTGCCGGTTTCACCGGCTACTGGCATGGCCCTTCAAACCCCTACAACGAACCGAATCTCGGTGGCTCGAATCCCATCGGTTCGGGCAACCTCATCACCAACGGTTCTTTTGAGGACGGAGCACCCGGGAACACCGCACCAGGTTGGACCTTCGTTCTACCGCCGCCGTGACACCGCACTCGGCGCTCGTGACGCAGTGGTCGCCCGAACTTGTGCTTGCATCGCCGCCCTGCATTCAGGCCCTACGCGAGCTCGGGCGGCAACTGTCCGATGCAGGTTTCATCAATCGATTCGGCCGCCTTCAAATCGACGACGAGAAAAATCAGGTGCTCGCTGATCTCGCGTTAGGCACCTACATCGACGTTGCCGTTGCGTCGCGATTGCTTGGCGGACCACAGCACGTGGCCGCGCTGCTCGAAACGGGAGCCGGAACGATCACCGAGGAAAGTCGATTCTCGCTTTCCTTCGAAGTGTTGTCGGACGGCAAAGCGATGGCGATCCTCCCCTTTCTCAATTCGGCTGATGACATTCCCGCCGACAGCGTCTACGCCGGGACCGACACATGGCTCTTGCGCGATCACGCATGGAAGTACGCGCTGCATGGGAAACGGGCGGTCGATCTCGGAACCGGGACAGGACTCGTTGCTGCGTTCCTCGCCTCTCGATACGAAACTGTTCTCGCTACCGACATCAATCAGCGAGCGACACAAACGGCGCAACTCAGTCGTGAACTGCTTCCCGAGTCGGCGAAATCTCGCATGCGTGTCATTGCCAACGACGTGGCTGCGGGCCTTCGACCTGGAACGTTTGATTTCGTCTGCATCAACGCGCCGTGGGTGCCGGCACATCGTGCTGATGGGCGCATCTACTCCCAAGGCGGAGAAACTGGCTTTGAACTTCCTCGTCGATTCATCCTCGAAGGAACCGAACTTCTTGCACACGATGGAGTATTCGTCGCTCTCTGTGCGGAACTGACATTCCTTGATGGAAGTACTCCGTTGCGCGATCTCATCGAAGACATTGAACGCCAAGGATTCACATCTGTCATCGAACCAACACCAGCACCGCATCCTTTCCATACCGCCGCTGCCGGAGCTGCAGAAACACTGCCCGGACTCAAATCGGCACGTCACGTCACCGTCGTGATCCAACGCAACGCCCTCTGACCGAAATAGCGTCCACCGGACCTCATCAAGAAAGCGACGTGCCAAAGCAATGAGCGGCATGCAGATTTTTGTCAAAACACTCACCGGCAGAACCATCACCCTCGATGTCGAATCTTCGGACTCCATCGAAAACATCAAGCAGAAGATCCAAGACAAAGAGGGCATCCCACCCGATCATCAGCGTCTGATCTACTCCGGGAGACAACTTCTGAACGGCCGCACACTCGCCGACTACAACATTCAACGAGAGTCGATCCTTCAGCTCGTCGTCCGACTCGCAGATACAACTGGCGTCGTCACCTATCAGTCCGTCGGCGAAGCGCCTCCGAACTTAGGGACGCAAGCACTCATGACGCAGGTGGCAGCCAACGCGCAACTTGCGCTTCTCTCAATCGGCGCAACCGTCAGTCAAAGCGGCATTCAGCTCTGGCCAGGAACCTACGCGTTCTCGTTCTGGTCCCAAGAAAACTTGGAGTGGACGTTTACGTTCAAAGACGCAAAGGGCACGCAAATCTTGACAACGAGCGACACCACTTCTGGACCGCTCATTGGACTCACCCAGTTCGATACAGAAATCACCGCACCAACCGGCACGACCTCATGCGATCTTGTCTTCACCGCCACATCGCAAAGTGCGTTACTTGACCTTGTAAGCCTCACAGCGATTGACGTCTGTGCGCCGACGTCAACCACCAGTTCAACAAGCGATGACGACTCGACAATCGCTCCGAACTTCACCGGCTGACGAGCACCAAGGACCTCACGTTATGCAGATCTTCGTCAAAACACTTCAAGGCAAAACCATCACGCTCGAAGTCGAAGCTACCGACTCGATCGAAAACGTCAAAGCAAAAATTCAAGACAAAGAGGGCGTCCCTCCCGATCAGCAGCGACTCATCTTCGCCGGCAAACAACTTGAAGACGGCCGCTCGCTCTCGGATTACAACATCCAGAAAGAAGCCACCCTCCGCCTAATTGTGCGCCTGCAAGCAGCAACGGGCGTCGTCACGTACCAGGACATGGGTGAAGCGCCTCCCAACCTCGACCCTCAAAGCATCACTCCTGAGGTCGCTGCGAACGCGCAACTCGCACTTCTCACGATTGGCGCAACACTCTCCCAGACCGGAATCACGCTGTGGCCAGGCACGTATGCCTTCTCTTATTGGGCTCAGCAGGACCTCGCGTGGGAGTTCACGTTCAAGGACGCGCAGGACACCATCATTTCGACGGCGAGTGATGTCACCGCCGGAGGAGTTCTCGGCCTCACCGAGTTCGATGAAGTCGTCACCGCGCCCAGCGGCACGACCTCGTGTGATCTCGTGTTTACCGCTCTTTCACAAAGTGCATTGCTCGACCTCGTGAGGCTCACCGCAATCAATGTTTGCGCCCCAGAGCCAACGGCCGACACGAACGCCATCGACGGATCCACAGTCACACCGCACTTCACCGGCTAGCGGTCACTCCTCTACGGGGACCATCGGAAGGACTTCGCGAGTTGCTCGCACTGGCCCCTTGGGATGACCCCGCAACGCTCGCACCATCGATGCGTTCATTCGAAGCATCTTGGTGGCAGCAAACACCAGCACGAAAGCAAGTGGGATTTCGATAATCAATGCCGACAACATCGCCACGGTGAACTCGGGTGTGTTCCACGAAAGCGTGAGATCAAACCAAGCGTCGGTGAAAACGAGCGTTGCCGTTACCGCCATGACCACCGGAGCAATTTGGCGGCGCTTCCAAACGAAATATCCAGAAACGGCGAACGAGAGAAACAGTGCAGTATCAAACCCCACCCACGCGATACGCCACGCACCGCCGGAAGATGTCTCTCGAAGCGTCACGGAAAGCAGACCGATCCAAGGGAGAAGTACGACAGCACTCACGACAGTCAGCGCTATCAACAATCGACGTTGCCGACGTGTTCGCTTCTGACGATTCGGGCGCGGGATGTGCGAATCCAGAGAACGGGCGACACGCGCTCGATCTTCCGGCGTCCAACTAGCGATCTCTTGGGGCGTTGGAACACCTGACATGTCGACCTCCCTTCCCTGAACCAGCCTCTCGCCAGAACTTCAGTCTGACCGCATCAATCAACGAGCGACAACCGACTGACACACTCTGGGGGTTCGCCCCATTGCCGCTGAGGTTCTCGTGACTCGCACCGCCATCACCAATGCAACGATCCTCACCGTTGATGCCCACGATTCAGTGGTCAATGGCGGGACCATCATCATCACCGACGATGTCATTTCTCATGTGCTGCCTGCCGGTGCGACTCCACCGTCGGATATCGACCACATGATCGATGCTGGCGGCGGAATCGTGATGCCTGGCCTCATCAATGCACATACCCATCTTGCGATGACCGCATTCCGCGGCTTTGCCGACGATGTCGATCTTCAAGACTTTCTCGGAAAGCTCTTTCCCGCCGAAGCGAAAATCATGTCCGATCGCCATGTTCGTGTTGGCGTACGCGCGGCATTCGCCGAAGCGATGCTCTCTGGCTGCACCGCGGCACTCGACATGTATTGGTACCCCGAGGCCAGCCTCGAGGAAGCAGTCAACGCAGGTTTCAGACTGCAGACCGGACCGATCTTCATCGGCTCGAACGGTCCCGACAACCTTCCATTTGAACAACGACTGTCGAACGCGAATGCATCCTCTCCGCATTCATGGATTCTCGCTCATGGCACCTACACGATGGACCCAAACCAACTCGCCGCAGTCGGGGAACTTGCAACCACCGAAGGGGCGCGCTTTCACATCCACGCCTCCGAAAATGCTGGCGAAGTCGCCGACGTTCACGGCCGATACGGCCGCACACCAGTCGAACTCCTCGACGACCACGGACTCCTTCGCAACGGCACCGTGCTCGCCCACGCCGTCGTACTCACCGACGCCGAGATCACGCGACTGGCCGAAACCCACACCGCCGTTGCCCATTGCCCAAGTTCAAACATGAAATTAGCGTCAGGGTTTTGCCGAGTTCCCGAGTTACTCGACGCCGGCGTAACGGTCGGACTGGGCACCGATGGCCCGTCGTCGTCGAACGACCTCGACATGTTTTCTGCAATGCGCGTTGCCGCTTTACTTCACAAAGGCAACCGTCTTGATCCCACAGTCCTCCCTGCTTCTTCCATCCTTCGCATGGCAACAATGGGATCGGCCGTGGCGTTGGGCATCGACCCGCTTGTCGGCTCTCTTGAGGTCGGCAAGAAGGCTGATCTCGTTCGTCTCGACCCTTCGTCGCCCTCGCTCACGCCGATCTACGACCCGATTTCCGCCATTGTGTATGCCGCTTCACGCGCCGACGTCGTCGATGTGTGGATCGATGGCCAGGCCGTGGTCCAGAACCGAACCTGCACCACGATTGATCTCAACAGCATTCTCAGCGAACTTCGCGATGAAGGCCGTGCCATTCACGAGTAAGCCGGGTGCATCCCACCCGGTGGCTGAGGTCGCTACCGTTGCTCTCGCATGAGCGGACGGCCTGAAGACACCACAAGCGCCGACCCCGGCACCAAAACGTTCAAGCACATCCCCGCCCTCGACGGACTGCGTGGTCTGGCTGTTGCGGCAGTGGTCCTCTACCACTTCGCGCCCCAACTGGTTCCGGCCGGATTCATCGGTGTGGATGTTTTCCTTGTTCTTTCAGGATTTCTCATCACATCGCTCGCACTCGAAGAAGTCGATCGCACCAAGTCGATGTCGGCGCCGGCGTTCTTCGCCCGACGAGCACGCCGACTCCTTCCTGCTGCAATCACCACGATCGTCGTCGTCGTCATCATTGCGAGAATCCTCGATCACGGATCCGTCGACGCATCGCTTCGCGGACATGCCGTTGCGTCACTCGCGTACGTCGCCAACTGGTGGTCGATCGCGCAACACAACTCTTATCAAGCCGCATTCGGAGCAGAGTCGCCTCTCAATCATTTCTGGTCGCTAGCCGTCGAAGAGCAGTTCTACCTCGTGTTTCCGCTCTTACTTATCGGGACAATCGCCTTACTGAAGCGACGAATCGGGCTTCATCGCCTCGCCCACGTCGCGCTGATCGGCGCGGTCATCGGCGCAATCGCATCCTGCGCACTCATGTGGATTCTGCGCACCCCTGGTTCCGATCCTTCACGCGTCTATTTCGGAACCGACACTCGGTCTCAGGCACTGTTCGTTGGAATCGCCATCGCGTGCATTGTTCGACTTTGGCCCGTTAATCCCTCGAAACGGGTCGCGCGCACAACTCTCACGACCGCAGCGCTACTCGCCCTTGCTCTACTCGTTGGCGTTGCGAGTACCGCCGACTTCAGGTCAGATTGGCTATACACCGGCGGCTTCCTGTTGATTGCAGTCGCGACCGGCATCGTGGTGCTCACTCTCAACGGCCGCGATTCGTTCTTCACGAAAGCACTGAGTTTTCGATGGCTCCGAACACTCGGCCTCGTTTCTTATGGGTTGTACCTCTGGCATTGGCCCATCAAAGTGTTCGTCACCGGACAACGCCTTCACCTCAGCGACGATCGAACAGGTCGTATCGAGCTCTTTGCCGTTCGCGTGGGTCTCACCGCAGTCGCCACCGCACTGAGTTGGTATCTCATCGAGCAGCCGTTTCGTCGGCGAAAGCCCGCAGCGAATGACGCCATCACCAAGCGTTCAAGCCGCGCTTTCGTTGGCTTCGGTGCGCTCGGCATCTCGGCGCTTGTCGTTGGAATCGTCTGGTTCGCTGCTGCACCTGCACCACCTGCGCACACCGAGTTCTCCTCCGTTGTTGCGCCAACATCCGAAAACTCAAAGAACGTTGATCCCCCAATTTCACTGCTTTGGTTCGGCGATTCCGTCATTTGGACGATGGGCGGTGGCCAAATCGCATTCCCTTGGCCGACTGGCTACAACTCACCGTTCGACCCGAGTCGCATCGTGATCTGGAACAAAGGCATTGCGCAGTGCCCGATGATGCAACAACAAACACGGTCATTCGGAATCCTGCGCGACGGCGGAGGAGCCTGCGCAGGATGGGAAGCGAAGTGGCGAGATGCAGCCGCGTCATTCCCACCTGATGCCATCGTTTGGTCAGGAGCATTGCGCGATACCTACGACGTTCTCGTCGACGGAAAGTGGATCACGTTCGGTTCCCCGGAGTGGATTGCGCTCTACGACGCTGAACTCAACAAAGCCGCAGCTATCGCCACAGAGAATGGTGTGCCGCTCATCATCATTTCTCAAGCCGATCCGCAAGTGTTCCCCGAAGAAAAGAATGAGGACAGCCTTACCGCAGTCAATATCGGCAAATTTGCGCAGCTCCGCCAGATTCAGCGCGACTTTGCTCGCACCCACCCGGAAACGACACTCTCGATCGATCTCAACGATGTGTTGTGCGGAACGGGTATCTGCGAGGGCAAGACTCCCAGCGGCGAAGAAATTCGTCCCGATCACCTGCACTACTCGCCCGCAGGCTCAAAGTACGTCGCTCCAGCCGTAACTGTGGCTATCGAAAACGCAATGGCGCAGTGGTACCCGCAGCACACGAACTAGCGACGAGGTCCACCCGCGGACTTCAACACCGATCTGCTGCGCACAGTCCTCTCTGCTTCTAAAGTCCACCTCCGACAGCAAGCGATCCGAGGACCGATCATGAGCACCACCGCCACCCGCCTGAGCCCCGCATTCGAGGACGTCGACGCCGTTCTGGCACTCATCCGATCGGCCGGTCCGATGTGGCCACTTGCGAATTACGCAGGCAATGACGCGGAGATGGCTGCGCTTGGATCTCGTCCGGCAACGTTCGTGCCTCCGTGGTTTCGCCAGGACTTCGGCGCGCTCGGCAAGCCCCTTGTCGATGGCGCCGAACTGCTTCTCGACAACCCAAGATTCATCGACGCCGCCCACGGTGTCTATGGCGAAGGTTGCGTCGTTCGACCATCAAACGCCTACGTCAACATCATGGGACCCACCCCGTTCCCGTTCACTCCTCACCTTGACGTTCCGGCATTTCGTGGCTTCACCCGCGCCGATCATCCGATCTGGCTTCTCAAGCTCATGATGAATTCCGGTCTCTTTGAGCACTGGCGCATCAAGATCGCAACAGCGGTGTCGTGGTTCTACGACGGCGAAGGTGGCGACTTCCACTATTGGCCCGACGGTGCTGACGGTCCCGAGATGGTTGAATCACCGCCGTTCCAAAATGTCAGCATCGTGGCCGACAACGAATCAACCTTCCACGGCGTTGCTCCGGTTGGCCCTCCCAACGTCAAGATGGTCGAGTCGATCAACAGCCACAGTCGTCTTGTTCGAGGCGAGGGCGGCTGGGACGCCATCGACGCCGACGGCGCAACGATTGTGCCCTTCACCGACGACGAAGTTCGCATCACTGTTTCATGGAAAGCGGACATTTTCCTCAGCGCTGACGAAGCACAGCTCGCCGATTCTGGCAGTGACACACTCGACACCGCTCGAGTGATCAAACTCTTCCAGGCCGACCTCGAGGCGCGTGGCGTCGCGATCGATCTACCAGAGGATCCGATACACACTGAAGAATGGGTTGCGCTCATCGCTGCGACCTATCCCGAACATCCGCCTCGCATGCGCTAACACCCGACGCGGGCGCATTCATCAGGGAATGCGAAGACCAGAGATGTTGCGGCTGATTACCAGACGCTGAATCTCTGAGGTGCCTTCGAAGATGGTGAAGATCTTCGCATCGCGGTGCCAACGCTCGACCGGGTATTCGCGTGTGTAGCCGTAGCCACCGAGAATCTGAATGGCCTGTTCGGTCACCCAGACAGCGACTTCGCCGGCCTTGAGCTTCGACATTGAACCTTCGCCGTTCTTGAACTCCTTGCGATTCGCAGCCATCCAAGCAGCGCGATGCACGAGGAGTCGAGCGGCGTCGATTTCCATCTTCATGTCAGCGAGCTTGAACGCAATTGCCTGGTTCATGATGATCGGACGACCAAATGCTTCGCGTTCTTTGGCGTACTGAAGGGCGTATTCGTACGCGGCACGCGCAACACCAAGGGCCTGGGCACCAACAGCCGGACGAGTGGCTTCGAACGTCGCCATTGCCGGCTGCTTCGCACCAGTTGTTCCAGCTTCGCGAGCACGAGCGAGTTTTTCGTCGAGCTTCTCTTTGCCACCGAGCAAGCAACGTCCAGGAACGCGCACATCGTCGAGAACAACTTCAGATGTATGCGAGGCCTTGATGCCGTGCTTCTTGTACTTCTGCCCCATCGACAAACCCTTGGTGCCGGGAGGAACAACAAACGATGCCTGACCACGACCCTTGAGTTCGGGATCGACCGCAGCAACAACAACGTGAATGTCAGCAATGCCACCGTTGGTGATCCATGCCTTGGTGCCATTGAGCACCCACTCGTCGGTCTTTTCGTCGTACACCGCACGCGTGCGCAACGAGGAAACGTCAGAACCGGCGTCGGGTTCGCTGACGCAGAACGCACCGAGCTGCACCTTGTCGGCAGTTCCGTAACACTGCGGCACCCATTCCATGACCTGTTCTGGTGTGCCGTTGCCGCTAATGCCCGCAGCGGCGAGACCAGAACCAAAGATGGAAAGACCAATACCGGCATCGCCCCAGAACAATTCTTCGAGTGCAAGCACAATCGAGAGCCCAGTGGGGTCGGCGAGATTCGCGGCCATGAACTCCCATCCGTACAAACCAATGTTCGCGGCCTCTTGCACGATGGGCCATGGGAACTCTTCGCGCTCATCCCACTCTTCCGCGGCGGGTCGAACAACATCAGCGGCAAACGTATGAACCCAGTCGACAAGCGTCTGCTGGTCTTCATTGAGATCAAGGCTGTAATCGGACATTGGCGATCCTCTCGGGGGACCCGGCGATGGCCGGGAACGACGCGTGCGTCCGCCAAGTTACCCCGCGGTAACCGTCGATGCTGCCTTCGGGCGACCGGGAATCAAGGTCAGGGCGAAAACCGCCAAGGCTGCGCCCACCGCATAGGGCCAGCCCATACCGGCCCACTGGAAAAGCGCCCCAGCAGCGAGCGGTCCGACGACCCGAGCTGCGCCGCCAGCCGACTGCTGCCAGCCCAGCCAGACCCCAGTGTCGAGACCAGCGCGGCCTGCCACGGCCGAAGAAAGCGTTGGGGTGAGAAGGCCCTGGCCGACGGTGAGCAGGAGTAACGCGAGGACAAGACCTGCCCACCCAAGATCAAACGCAAGAACCAAAAGTCCGAAACTGTTCGCAATGAGACCGAATCGAAGCGTGTTCGTTTCGCCCAGTCGATGGGTCACCGGCCCGACAAGGCCGCCCTGCACACCAACGAGCACAACGCCGATACCCGCGAACACCGCCGCCGTTCCCGACAAGCCAAGGCCATAGCGATTGTTCGCCAACAACGAGAAGGTTGCTTCGAAACCGCTGAATGCCACAACGCCAACAAACGCGACAACGATCAAACGAATAATTTCGGCGCGGCGAGTCGCCGAAGTGTGATCAGCGTGTTCGTGGCGAAGCACACTGTGCGCTGGTTCCACAATTCCTGGTCCGTCAAGTGCGGGCTCAGCAGCGATGTTCTCGGCGTCCGCATTGGCTGCGGCGAACTCCGCCTCGCGCGCAGCGACATCATCGGCGCGCGCGAGTGGATGCCCTTTCACGCCATGCGCGGTTTCAGGAAGCCGCTTGAGTGCGACCAGCGCGTTGATCGCAGCGATTGCTGCAGCAACAAAAAACGGAACTTTCGGACCAGCAAGGGCAGCCAAGCCACCAATCGCCGGACCAGCGACAAAACCGACACCAAAGGCTGCGCCGATCAAACCCATATAGCGGGCGCGTTGACGAGCCGGCGAAATGTCAGCGACAGCAGCTTGCGCGACTGAAACCGACGCGCCAGAAATTCCGTCGATAATTCGACCGAGGAATAACAACCACAGCGCGCCCGCAAAACCGGTGACGAGAGAACCGATTGCCGTTCCGCACAACGAAATGATGATGATCGGTTTGCGACCAATGCGATCGCTTAACTTGCCCCACACCGGGGCGAACACCAACTGCGCAAGAGAGAACGACGCTGACAACACGCCGATAACGGCGGCACCTGCCCCGAATCGTTCGGCATATTGCGGCAGGATCGGCAACACGATGCCGAAACCAATGAGATCAACTGCGACAGTCGTCCAAATAACCCAGAACCCGCGCGGGAACGGCTGACGCTGTTTTTTGTCGGCCATCAGGCGGGACGGACCTGAGTGCCGTCAGCCGTGTCTTCGACAAGCCAACCGGCGGCGGTGAGTTCATCGCGAATGGCGTCGGCAGCAGCCCAGTCCTTCGCCGCACGGGCGTCGTCGCGAGCACGTGCACGATCAAGGATTTCCGTCGGAACATCTTCGCCACCAGCGTTGAGAACGAGACCAACCGCCCGACAGATCTCGAATGCAGCGGCAGCAAGAGGTGCCGCAGTTGCGGAATCGCCCGCATCGAGAGCTGTGTTGGCCTGACCAACAAGACCAAACAACAGCGCCACCGCAGCCGGTGTGTCGAGATCATTGTCCATCGCGACGCGGAATGCATCGATCGCTGCAGCATCGGGTTCGCCCGCCAAGCCGGCAGTTGCCGAGCGACGAGCAAATGCATCAAGACGACGCAACGCAGCCGACGCATCGTCGGTTGTGGCCCGAGTGACTTCGACGGGCGTTCGGTAATGCGAGCGAAGCACCAACAAGCGATAGGCGCGCGGATCAGTGGACTCGACGAGGTCAAGAAGGTTGGTGAAGTTGCCCAAACTCTTCGACATTTTTTCGCCGCCAACTTCAACAAATCCGTTATGCATCCAATGCCGGGCAAACGTTCGACCTGACGCCAACGCCTGCGCGCGTTCGTTCTCGTGGTGAGGGAAGGCGAGATCTTGTCCGCCACCGTGAAGATCGAAACCCTCACCCAACAGATCGAGCGACATCACGACACATTCGGTATGCCAACCCGGTCGGCCTTCACCCCAAGGCGACGGCCACGACGGTTCGCCCGGCTTCGTGAACTTCCAAAGCGCGAAATCGATCGGCGAATGTTTATGGTCGGCCACTTCGACACGAGCGCCAGCCTGAAGCGATTCGATTGATTGACGAGCAAGCAGTCCGTAGTCGGCCACCGTGGCAGGAGAGAAATAGACACCATCGTCGGAGACGTAGGCGACATCGCGAGCGATGAGATCGGCAATGAGTTCAACCATCTGGTCGACATATGCCGTGGCATGCGGATCGGAAGTTGGTCGATCGACGCCAATGGCCTCCATCGCCGTCCACCACACCTGCTCGCACTTCTGTGCGATGTCGGACCACTCGCGGCCTTCGTCGTTGGCTCGATTGATGATCTTGTCGTCGATGTCAGTGATATTCGAGACGTAATTGACCTCTAGGCCGGTCCAGGTGAGATACCGGCGCAGCACATCGAACACCAATGAGAAGCGACCGTGACCCAAATGCGGGGGGCCGTAGACCGTGGGACCGCACACGTACATCGAAACCTTCCCCGGCTCCCGGGGTTCGAAGGGCACAACCTTGCCCTGAGCGGTATCGAAGAGGCGAAGCACGACTGGAAACGCTACCTGTCCTCACACCCCCCTCCTGCGAGTCTGCACGTGAGTCCAACAGGCGGGGCGAACTAGCGTGATCGGGTCATGACATCGGCCACCCCCACTCCGCGAAGCAGTTGGACCGTCCCCCAAAAGCCCGACCTGGAGGGCCTCGAGGCCCGCTGGGGCGCGACCTGGGACTCCGACGGCACCTATTCCTTCGATCGCACCGCCACTCGTGAGGGCGTCTACTCCATCGATACCCCGCCTCCGACCGTGAGCGGCTCGCTCCATGTCGGTCACGTGTTCAGCTACACCCATACCGACACGATCGCCCGCTACCAGCGCATGCGAGGTAAGTCGGTCTTCTACCCAATGGGTTGGGACGACAACGGCCTGCCCACCGAACGTCGGGTGCAGAACTACTACGGGGTGCAGTGCGACCCTTCCCTTCCGTACGACCCCAATTTCGCCACGCCGATCCCAATGTCCGATCGGCCGAAAGACGAACAGAAGAAGCTTCCGGCCCAGATCAGCCGCCGCAACTTCATCGAATTGTGCAACACGCTCACCGCTGAAGACGAAAAAGCGTTCGAAGAGCTTTTCCGAACGCTCGGACTTTCGGTTGACTGGTCACTCACGTACGCCACCATCGATGATCACTGTCGCCGAGTTGCCCAACGCGCCTTCCTTCGCAACCTTGCGCGCGACGAGGCCTACCAAGCCGAAGCTCCGGTGCTCTGGGATGTTGATTTCCGTTGCGCGGTTGCACAGGCCGAACTCGAAGATCGCGAAATGCCTGGCGCCTATCACCGCCTGCCGTTTCTGCGCACCGATAACGGCGAACCGATTTACATCGAAACCACACGACCAGAACTTCTTGGCGCGTGTGTCGCGCTCGTTGCTCACCCCGATGACGACCGGTACAAGCCGCTCTTCGGTTCCACTGTTCGCACCCCGTTGTTTGGCGTCGAAGTTGAAATTCGGCCGCACGAGTTAGCCGATCCTGAAAAGGGTTCCGGCATCGCGATGATTTGTACATTCGGCGATCTCACCGACGTCATCTGGTGGCGCGAGCTGCAACTCGAAACCCGTTCAATCATCAGCGTCGATGGCCGCATTCAGTCAGAGGCACCCGAGTGGATCGTGAGCGCAGGCGAAGCTGCCGTCACCGCCTACAACGAACTTGCAGGCAAAACGATCAAGCAGGCGCAGGTCCGCATCGTCGACCTGTTGCGCGACGCCAACCAACTCGATGGCGAACCAAAGCCGATCACGCATCCGGTCAAGTTCTTTGAGAAGGGCGATCGCCCGCTCGAGATCCTCACTAGCCGCCAGTGGTACCTGCGCAATGGCGGCCGCGATCTTCCTCTTCGCGAGGCATTGCTCGAACGCGGCAAGGAGCTTCACTGGCATCCGCCCCACATGCGCGTTCGTTACGAGAACTGGGTGAACGGACTCAACGGTGACTGGCTCGTCAGCCGTCAGCGCTTCTTTGGCGTCTCGTTCCCAATTTGGTATCCCCTCGATGCCGACGGCTCGCCCATCCACGATCGGCCGATCACTGCGGACGAATCGGCGCTGCCCATCGACCCTGCGACCGATACACCTTCGGGCTACACCGAAGCACAGCGCGATGTTCCCGGTGGCTTTACCGGTGATCCCGATGTCATGGATACGTGGGCAACCTCTTCGCTCACACCGCAGATTGCAACCGGATGGGGCGAGGACGACGACTTGTTCGCCCGCACGTTCCCGATGGACATGCGTCCACAAGCACACGAAATCATCCGTACGTGGCTGTTCTCCACCACCGTTCGTTCGCATCTCGAGCACAACTCGACTCCGTGGCGTAACGCCAGCATTTCGGGCTGGGTCCTCGACCCCGATCGCAAGAAGATGTCGAAGTCGAAGGGCAACGTCGTCACTCCCCTTCACCTTCTCGAGCAATACGGCTCCGACGCCGTTCGCTATTGGGCGGCAAGCGCTCGCCCTGGCACCGACACCGCCTTCGATGAAGGGCAGATGAAGATCGGTCGGCGTCTTGGCATCAAGCTGCTCAATGCAAGCCGTTTCGCCCTTGGGCTTGGTTCTGAAGATGGCGTCGCACAGATTCATGAACCGTCAGCCATTACCGAGCCGCTTGACCGCGCCATGCTCGCCGACCTTGCTGCGCTTGTCGAAGATGCAACCACCGCATTCGATGGTTATGACTACGCCCGTGCGCTCGAGCGCACCGAAGCGTTCTTCTGGCAGTTCTGCGATCAGTATCTCGAACTCGTGAAGACTCGTGCCTACGGAAGCCGTGGCGACGATGCTGCCCGTTCAGCACAGGCTGCGTTGCAACTCACGCTCTCGACGCTGCTCCGACTCTTCGCGCCGTTCCTCCCGTTCGTGACCGAAGAGGTGTGGTCGTGGTGGCAGAGCGGTTCTGTCCACCGCTCGCCGTGGCCCGACGCGTCACAACTTCGTGATGCTGCAGCCGATGGCAATCCGCTCGCCTACGCGATGGGTGCAGAAATACTCAGCGCTGCGCGTCGCGCAAAGACCGAAGCGAAGCGATCACTCAAGTGGCCCGTTGATGTCATTGACGTCACCGACACCACCCCACGCACCGAGGCGTTCCAAAGCGTTCTTGAAGATGTGCGTGAAGCGGCGAACGCAACCTCAGTCAGCGTCGCCGTCGGCACCGAGGCTGCCGTCGCCGTCACTCTCGCCGACGATCCCGACGCCGTCTGACAGCGGCATATTCGCCTTTGCCGCTGCGGTGGGTGGCGGTGACTTCGGCGGAGGCGTCTGCGTAAGGACGACCTGCGTCGGTGATCCCGCATAGGCGAATGAAATTCCACGTTCATCGAAGGTGCCTTTCATTCGCGCGCGTAACTCGCGCAACACACCAAACTGCGCGGCGGGTTCGGTCTTGATGACCATACGTACGTGAACGCCATCGGGGTCGAACTCTTGAATGCCCCAGATCTCAGCGCGTTCCATGATTTTGGTTGACCATTCGGGATCGGCCTGAATGGTGTCGGCAACTTCCTGCATGACATCGCTGACTGCCGAGATATCGGCGTCGTACGGAAGGACGACGTCGATCAGTGCGCGCGCCCATTCCTGACTCTTGTTGGCAACCTTCACGATCTGACCGTTTGCAATGTGCCACATCGTTCCTTCGGCGTCTCGAATGTGAGTCGCGCGCAACGTGATGCGCTCGACCACGCCCTTTGCGCCGCCACCGACATCGATCGTGTCGCCAACACCAAACTGATCTTCTGCGACGATGAAGAAACCGCTGATGAAATCGCGAACCATCGTTTGCGTTCCAAAGCCCAACGCAATACCGACGATGCCCGCAGTTGCCAAGAGTGGGCCAAGACTGATGCCCAAAACTTCGAGACCGAAGAACAGCGCTATGAACCACACGAGAGCGGTACCAATTGAGCGGAAGACTGCCGTGAGAGTTTCAAGTCGAGCATCGGTCCGCAGCGAAGAATCCCCCGATGCCAGCAGCACTTCGGAGGTACGACGACGAAGCGCCCCCTTGCCCCCGCGCTTCTTCGAACCGCCGGGCAAGAACAAGCGATTCATCGAACGTGAAATCATGCGGCGCACGATCATCGCCACAAGCCCAGCGATGACAACCACGCAGAGAATCGTTAAGGGCTTGGCGATAAACCACTCCGCAGCACGAGCCCACGCCTTCGAACCAGTCCACTCGAAAACGCGCTCGCAGAACCATCCGGTGTTGTCTCCACATGCTTTTTGCAGTGCAGCGGAATCGGTGGCGGCGAGAAGAAAAGAATCAATCACAGGTAGTGACGGTACGCGAAACGGGACCCCCTAAGGGGTCCCGTTCGAGAAACAGTTACTGCGCAGGGTTCAGGACGCCAGGTTGGCGTTCACAAAGTCCCAGTTGATGAGGTTGTCGAGAACAACTTCGATGAACTTGGCCCGTGCATTGCGGTAGTCGATGTAATACGCGTGTTCCCACACATCGATGGTGAAGAGAGCCTTGGCGCCATGCTTCATGGGAAGGTCGGCGTTCGGGGTCTTCATGATGGCGAGTTTGCCGTCCTTTTCGACGAGCCATGCCCAGCCTGAACCGAACTGCGTAAGGCCGGCGTCGGTGATTTGTGCACGGAATGCGTCGTAACCGCCAAAGTCGGCATTGAGGCGGTCGGCGATTGCACCAGTGGGCTGACCGCCACCATTGGGTGACAGTGAGTTCCAGAAGAAGGTGTGGTTCCAGACCTGCGCTGCATTGTTGAACAGCGGTCCTTCGGCCTTCATGATGATGTCCTCGAGCGAGGCGTTCTCGTCGGCGGTGCCGGCGACAGCCTTGTTCAAGTTGTCGACGTAGGTCTGATGATGCTTGCCGTAGTGGTATTCCATGGTCTCGGCACTGATTGTCGGTGCGAGCGCATCTTGGGCATACGGCAGAGCGGGAAGCTCGAAAGCCATGAAGGTTCCCTTCCTCGGAAGTTCGTTGGTGAGAATCAGCAATCTAGCGGAGGGTCGCCGCAACCGTGCAGGCGAGCGGCGACCCTTTCCCGTTAGCGAAGTCCGAGTAGTGAGGAACAGCCGGGCCAAGCGCCCCAGCCAGAGCCCTCGAGCACCCGTTGTGCAACCTCGATCTGCTGCTCACGAGTCGCATCGGCTGCCGAGCCTGCGTACTCAGTGCCCCCGTTCGACGCCCAGGTGCCATTGGCGAAGCCAAGGCCACCAGCGAAGCCAGGAACAGAGTCGGTGGCCCAGTTCCCGCCGGTCTCACACTGAGCAAGTGAATCCCACACGCCCGGGTCGGAAGGGTCGACCACGACCGCGGGACGTGTCTGCGCCTGGCGCACTGGGGTCGAGGTCGGCGTCGGGTTCGGTGGCGGAAGAGTGGCGAGGGCTGCTGCGACATCAGCCATTGCGGCGTACATCTCGACGGGCACAGTTGCCGCAACGGGCACGACTGCGGCGGGCTCTTCACCCTTGGCGCTGGTTGCGCCACTTACGACGCTGATGATAGCGACCGACAACACCAAAACGAAGGCCACGACCACAACGGCACCGTGAGAGAGACGGACTGCGGGGAGTGCGGGACTGCGAACTTCAGACATTGCGTGCTCCTTTCGTGCGCCTCCATGAGCTCCGCGACCATCACGGAGACACCGATCGGGCGAACCCGTTCGTCATGGAATTGCAACAAAGCACCCAAAGGTTTGTTGGGTTTGTCATCAAACTGCAACGACCCTTTGGCCCATTTTGGCGTGACATCGGACACGCCCCAAGTGCCCCTTGGGATCGCACCAGCAGCACGCCAAGTTATTCACAGGAGATCCACAAGGCGCGGACCCCTCATTTGACCTCAATTCCGCCTGCGGCGGACCTTCAAACGCCAGAAATGCCGACCGGGCAGCTCAGGCCCGTGCCACCCAATCCGCAGTAGCCGTTCGGATTCTTCGCCAGATACTGCTGGTGGTAGTCCTCGGCATAGAAGAACGGACCGGCCAACTCAATATCAGTGGTGATCGGATCGAAGTGCGCGGCCGACAGCATCTCGCCGAATCGAACAGCGCTGGCCTTGGCCGCAGCGAGTTGCGCATCGTCGGTGCAGTAGATCGCCGAGCGGTACTGCGTGCCGATGTCGTTGCCTTGGCGATGGCCCTGCGTCGGATCGTGGTTCTCCCAGAAACAACAAAGCACCGCATCGAGGTCGGTCTGGGTGCGGTCCCACACCACCAACACCGCTTCGGTATGACCCGTGAGCCCCGAACATGTCTCTTCATAGGTGGGGTTCGGCGTGTAGCCACCGGCGTAGCCAACCGCAGTTGTATAGACGCCCGGCAGTTGCCAGAACTTTCGTTCAGCGCCCCAGAAGCAGCCCATGCCCACGACGATGGAGTCACATGTGTCGGGGAATGGCGGCTGCATTGGTGTGCCCAGCACGAGGTGGGCAGGTGCGACGGGCATCGTGGCCTCGCGGCCAGGAAGTGCGGCCGAGGGGTCGACCATTTCAGGGGTACGAGATCCAAAGAACATGGACAAAGGCTACCGACCAGAACGCCTCACACTGCGGGTCGGGCTGGACTTAGCGCTGTGCGCTGCGGCGACGCGATCGTTGCGACGCAACTACGCCAAGACCACCAGCAAGCAACAGCGAGGATCCAGCGATGATCGGAAGCGAGAGATCGGATCCAGTTGCTGGGAGCCCACCTGTCCCCACAACGGTGACACCAGCGTCAAGTGCGCGCGGTTGACCATCAAATCCGATTCCCTGCAATTGCACCGTGTGATTGCCCGACGCGAGGTCGGCGGGAACCACGAAATTCGACGTGAAATCTCCGTTGCCATCGACTGTCGCAGTGCCAAGGCGGGCTGGCGTTGATTGAATCCAAACGGACGCGGTCGAGCCCGGCTGAAAGCCGAATCCACTCGCAGATCCGTTACCGCCAACATTCAACCCCAACGCCGTTCCGTCGACGTTTGCACCGCTGAGGGCAGCACCAATGTCTTGAGAACCAAACGAAATGGAAGAGGGACCGGTCACAACGATCGAGAGGGGCGATACCGATCCGTCGGATTCGATCATCGCGGCAGTGCCGGGTTCGAGTTCAAGCGGGAGCCCATTCGACGGTGTTGCCGCTCGATCAGGTGAGACATTGATCGTTGTTCCAGGAGAGGGCGCAATGGTGGATGTCGTCGTTGAAGACGTTGAAGACGTTGAAGACGTTGAAGACGTTGAAGACGTTGAAGACGTTGAAGAC
>CALBSE010000003.1 GCA_937927725.1 uncultured Actinomycetes bacterium | reverse complement strand
CGATACCGATGCCGAGACCACGACGCTGACCAATCGTCACGAGTTCGACTGCCTCGACAGAGCCCAGCTGCGTGCCTGTTTCGTCGATCAAGCGCGCTGGGTGCATTTCGATGCGGTTGCCGAGGAACACTCGACGTCCGCCACCGGTGTGCGAAATAAAACAGACATCCTGGCTATCGGGTTTTCCTGCCGTGCGGAGACCCAACTCGGTTGCACGTTCGCGAACTTCGTCCTTTGTCATACCTCCGATGGGCAGCATGATTCGCTCAAGCTGCGGCGCAGTGAGCATGTGCAGAACGTAACTCTGATCTTTTGCGAAATCAGCGCCACGAGTAAGCCGAGGTTGCCCAGAACCCGTGCGCACAATTTGTGCGTGATGGCCCGTGGCAACCATCTCAAACCCAAGGGCATCGGCCCGCGCCATAAGACGATCGAACTTCAAGTGGCGGTTGCACTCAATGCAAGGGTTTGGGGTGATGCCACGAGCATGATCTGCCACATAGGGATCGACGACATCGCGATCAAAGTCTTCAGAAAAGTTGAAGACGAGATGATCGATATCCAACTGCTGAGCAACGCGGCGCGCGTCGTCAACATCGCTCACCGAACAACATCCAGAATCGGATTCTCCGCCCCAAAGTTTGAGAGTGACACCGACAACTTCGTGCCCTTGATCGCGCAGCATTGCTGCAGCAACTGAGGAGTCGACACCACCGGACATCGCAACCATTACCTGCATGATCAGATCCCGAACTGTCGGAGTCGTTCAACTGCGGGCGGAATCACAGTGAGAGCTTCGTCGACATCGGCCTGCGTGCTCGACCACCCCAACGACAAACGCAGGGAACCACGCGCCAAATCGGACTCGATCCCCATGGCCCCGAGCACATGCGAGGACTGCAAGGCACCGCTGGCACATGACGAGGCCGCCGATGCCGAAACCTCGCCGCGTTCAAGCAAGAACAACAACGCTTCGCTCTCTACACCGGGGATACAGAGGTGGGCGATGCCTGCAGCCCGTTGCGAACGATCAGACCCTGCAGTCTCAACTGTTCCGGGGAGCGCGGCGAGCAATCCGTCAAGAAGTTGGTCGCGCAGAGCACCGATACGAGCGATGTCAGCGGCCCGGTCTTCAGAAGCGAGACGAGCTGCGGTCACCATGGCCAAAATGCCGGGGACATTCTGCGTTCCTGATCGACGCTCGCGCTCTTGACCGCCACCGAGTTGTCGAGCAGAAAGCGGTACACCAGCACGAACAACAAGCGCACCCACACCCTTTGGTCCCCCAAACTTGTGGGCACTCAAACTGAATGAATCGACAACCGAGCACAGCTCGGCAATATCGGTCCAGCAGAAGGCCTGCACGGCATCGGAGTGAAAGACGGCATCGGGTGCCGCAGAGCGAACGACTTTCGCTAACGAGGCGAGATCAGCAATCACACCGGTTTCGTTGTTGACCACCATGAGCGAAACAACTCGAACGGGCCCTTCATTCAGGACTTGTCGAAGTTCTGCCGGATCGACCGCCCCGTTGCGATCAACGCCAACGAAGCGCCCGCCCAGCGATTCGACAGGATCGAGGATTGCGTGATGTTCCACCGCGCTGCAGACAGCAACGCCATCGCCGGAGCCCAAGCCGAAGATGGCCAGGTTGTCCGATTCGGTTCCGCCACTCGTGAAAATGATGTCGCCCGGTTCCGCACCCACCAGTTCAGCGAATTCTTCGCGGGCGTCATCAACAGCGCGACGAGCATCCCGAGCGAAACGATGCGCGCCGGATGGATTAGCGAATCGATCGGAAAGGAACGGCAGCATCGCCTCAATCGCTTCAGGGCGCATCGGCCCTGTTGCAGCGTGATCGAGATACGACGTCATGGAGCAAGGCTACCGGTGGGCAGGCATCGCCATCACGGGCAGACTTCCGAGGTGGCCACCAACGAATCCAGCGACCCCAGCATCTATGGCCGATCGTTCGCGGATGTCTACGACGATTGGTACGCGACCTCCTTTGAGACCGACGCCGCCGTCGCAGCGTTAGTTCAACTTTCAGCTGGTGGGCCAGTCCTTGAACTGGGAGTTGGCACTGGTCGCCTTGCCCTGCCCCTCGCCCGAACTGGCCTGCGCGTCGTCGGACTCGACGCGTCGCAAGAGATGCTCAACAAACTCGAAGGACTCGACCCAAGTCGTTCGGTCGTTCCCGTGCTCGGCGACATGGCCGACATCGAACACTCCTTGCGCTCGGCCAATCTCACCGATTGCTTCTCTCTCGTGTTCTGCGCGTTCAACACGATGCTGAATGTCGAGAGCTTCGATGCACTGGCACAATGCTTCCGAGGGAGTCAAGACTTCCTGCTTCCCGACGGACGCCTCGTTATCGAAGCATTTGTACCCATCGAAGATTCGATGATCCCTGAGCGGTCACTCTCTCCGGCGCGAGTCGAATCCGATGCTGCGGTCTTTATTGAAACGACCTATGACAGACCGACGTCGCGACTTCACGGACGTCACATTGAGGTACGGCCCGGGGTCGTCAGAGTTCGCCCATGGTCGGTTCTCATTTGTGGGCCCGAGCAACTTGATGCCGCCGCACGAACCGCAGGACTTGCCCTTCTCCAGCGCCAGAGCGATTGGCATGGCTCGCCATTTACGAACGAAAGCACGGCTCACGTTTCGATTTACGCCCCAACAGCGTGATTTGAGCCGTTGCTCTCTACGCTGTGGCAATGGCAACCATCAGGGTCAGCACCGTCATTAACGCAACTCCCGACAAGGTCTGGGCGGTCGTTGAGAACGTCGCGGACCATGTCGACTGGATGCACGATGCGGTCGCAATCCGATTCACGTCGGAATCCATCTCTGGCGTCGGAACCACATTCGACTGTGACACCAAAGTCGGGCCGTTCCGCCTTACCGACAAAATGGAAATCACCGAATGGGAGGACGGAACCACAATTGGTGTCCGTCATGTCGGAATGGTGACCGGAACCGGAGCATTCACGATTTTTCCTATCGGAGAAGGCCGCGCCGGGTTCCAGTGGAAGGAATCACTTCGCTTTCCTTGGTGGATGGGCGGACCAATCGGCGCTGTTGTTGGTGGTCAGGTGTTGAAACTCATCTGGAAGCGAAACCTGAAGGAATTGAAAGCAATCGTCGAACGCGGTTGAACGTTGCGGCGGTAAACGCGACTAACGGACAGCAGCCCACAAACAGCCAACCCATAAGGCCGCTGTGATGGCAACGCAGGCTGCGGTCCCCGCCCACGGACTTCGCACTGCGCCATCAAGCGCGAACACCAGTGCGCCGACGGCAACTCCGATAATGAGCCCTCCAACGTGCGCGCCGATGGCGATGCCAGGCACCGCGAACGTCAGCAACAGGTTGATTACGACGAGGCCACCAATGCCGTTGCGCCAGACGTCGATTCCAGAACGTCGTTGCGCAACAACGGCAGCGCCCATCAGCCCGAACACCGCGCCCGACGCGCCAACAGTTCCGACAGTGGGCGAAACAAGAATTGCTCCGAACGAACCGCCGACGAGACAGGCGATGTACAACGCAGCAAATCGAGCTCGGCCGAGAAGCGGTTCGAGCTGCTTGCCCAGCAAGTAGAGCAGCAGCATGTTCATTCCGAAATGCAGAAGGCCCGAATGCAGGAAACCACCAGTGACGATTCGCCACCATTCCCCATAGGCAACGCCAACAAATTTGATCATTGCACGGCCACCGGAAGACGAATACATCGCTCCCTGACCAAGAGTCATGCCCTGTTCGGTTGCCCTGCCGCCGCCATTGAAGAGTGACCCGCCGGTGGCAACCACCGCAATGACGCCAATCACATTCAACGCGATGAGGACTTCGGTCACGATCGGCCGACCAGCACGCATCTCGCTGAAACGAATCACCGGGGACTTCTTGGCCGCACCTTTGATGCATTCCGGGCATTGGAAACCAACCGATGCTGGCGTCATACAAGAGCCGCAGATCGGACGATTGCATCGCTGACAACTGACACCCGCACGATTATTCGGATGTCGATAACAGGTCGACATTGGTTGCGTCATCGCCCACCAACGCTTGTCAATCGGTTGACGATCATTGATGAGCTCATTGCCCGGTGAACTGCGCTTTCCCGGGACCATTCTCAAGGAATGAGGCGACACCGATGCGCGCATCGTCTGTCCCAAATACCTTGACAAAGGCGTCCTGTTCGAGTTCGAGACCATCGGCGAGAGAACCGTCAAGGCCAGCGTCGATCACGCGCTTGGCAATTGCATGAGCCTGCAAAGGACCAGTCGCATACTGCGCTGCGAGTGCAAGCGCACGCGATTCAAGGTCTTCAGGTTCCACAACTTCATCGGCCAGTCCGATTCGCAATGCTTCATCGGCACGAACCTGACGACCACTCAGGATGAGATCCTTGGCGCGAGATGGACCAACCAAACGTGCAAGGCGTTGCGTTCCACCGCCACCCGGGATGATGCCCAAGAGGATTTCGGGTTGACCGAATTTCGCGCTTGTTGAACACACACGAAGGTCGCAGGCCAACGCGAGTTCACAACCGCCGCCGAGCGCCGGACCAGCAACGGCAGCAATAACCACGCGTGGAATCGCAGCAACCGCGTTGAGCGCTTCAAGAAAGAGGCGTCCGATCGAACGCGCTTCGTCGGGACCGGCAAACTCCGAGATATCGGCACCCGCTGCAAAAATACGATCGCTGCCGGCTACAACGACAGCCCCTGGTGGAGCGGTAGTCAGCGATTCCGCGGCCGCGCGTAACTGTCGCAAAACCTCTGACGACAACGAATTGACTTTGCCGTTCTGAAGACGGATAACAGCAACTCCGTCGTCTCGCCGTTCGACTGCAACCAGTGGATCTGACATGGACAGCGACCCTACCGGCTCGCCTCCCAATGATCAGCGCACGAGCGCCTGTGCTTCGACGACCCTCACGGGAAATTCGGCTGAACGCGTGATCGTGCCAAGCGGCTCGCCACCCAATTCACTTGACGTCCACTCCGCGCCCCACGTCACCGTGACGCGCACCCATTCAACGCCGCCGCTCGACCACATCGATGACCGACTGAAGGTATGGG
This sequence comes from uncultured Actinomycetes bacterium, assembly GCA_937927725.1. Classification (GTDB taxonomy): domain Bacteria; phylum Actinomycetota; class Acidimicrobiia; order Acidimicrobiales; family Acidimicrobilacustridaceae; genus Acidimicrobilacustris. The sequence continues at coordinate 35,194 of CALBSE010000003.1, read as the reverse complement.
TGCACCCTGACTGCTGCTCTGAAGGCCGCCGCAACATGTCGTAGGCAACTCCCTGATCACACCAGATTTTGCTTCCGTCCTCGAACTCCCACAATGAGGTTTCAGGCCAAGCATCGACGCTCGCCCAGACATCACCAATCGACGCCGTAGCCCAAATTCGCTCCCAGGGTTCTTCGAGCCACATCCACATCGGCAGCCCAACCAACTGCGAATCAGACGGGTTCACTCGCGGCAGCGGTTCGGGAAGCTCCAATCGACGCCGAGCTTCATCGACGGCGCGCTCCGTTGCTCCTGCTCCTCCGAACGGATCGCTCGGATCGAATGCCACATAGCGAGTGTGCACTCGAACACCTGTCGCGTCGGTACAACCGAGCATGTAGAACTCTCCACGAACAGGGTTCACTGGACCGGACGCCCAATCGACAACGGGAGTGGGGTCGAGTACCGACATCTGCGGCGCGACGACTGCGAAGTAGCCACATTGCCACCGAGCGCCACTAGATCCGCTTGAGCGCCACGACCCCAACGTCCCGTCGCGGGTGACGACAACAATCGCTTCAGGAGTGCCGTTCGTAATGCGACCGATTGCCTCGGCGCCCAGGTGATCCACATCGAGCGCAAGCATTGCGCCTAACGCGAAAAGGACAACCAACGCCACACAGAACACATTTCGACGACGACCCTTCATTTCTACCCCCGAGTTCGAAGGCCGCGCACGGTATCGGTGCCTCAACGAAAGGTCGACGGGTTCGCGTCGATTCAGTCCAAATTGCCCAGGACCTATGAATCAAGCAAGCAATTCGTTCGCCGCAGTCCACGGATCGATATTCCGTGCTGCAACATCGCGGCGCGCCTGATGCCAGGCCTCTCCGGCCGCGAGTTCTTCAACGTTGGCGGCCACAAGTGCATTCACGACGCGTCGCAGTTCTTGATCGAGGCGGAGTGAACGTCGACGTTCAAACTCACCGCTATGCCGCGACCAAATGCCATGACGTTGGATTGCCGACCACAACTCGTCGGAGCCGCGGCCTTCAATGGCGACTGTCTGCACAACTGGAGGCCGCCACTCGGATGTGGTGCGAAGCGACAACATTCGTTCAATATCGGCGACGGTTTCCTCGAGGCCAGCACGATCGGCCTTGTTCACAACAAAGATGTCAGCGATTTCCATGAGGCCTGCTTTGTTGGCCTGCACAGTGTCTCCCCAACCGGGGTTCACGACAACGACTGTCGTGTCGGCTTCGCCGGCGATTTCAACCTCGACCTGTCCCACACCCACTGTTTCGATAAGCACCCATTGCATGCCTGCAGCATCGAGCACGCGAGCTGCATCAGGCACGGCGACGGAGAGACCTCCGAGGTGCCCGCGCGTCGCCATTGACCGAATGAAGACGTCTTCGTCGAGTGCGTGTTCATCCATTCGCACTCGGTCGCCCAAGATCGCGCCGCCTGTGAATGGCGATGATGGATCGATCGCAAGCACGCCCACGCTGACATCGCTTGTGCGCATCTCGCGAACGAGCGCGGACGTAAGTGTTGACTTGCCAGCACCGGGTGCTCCGGTGATTCCCACTGTCGTCGCGGCGCCCGCCAGCGAGTGCGTGACCTCACTTACCGAACGAGCGTCAGTGCCGCCACGTTCCACTTTCGAAAGCAGTCGCGCCAGTGCAGACCGATCTCCTGATCGTGCTGCGGCAAGAAGGTCTGCTGCGTCCGCGTCAACCGGCGAGGTCATGACCCCACGCTACGGCAGCACTGGGCACCACGATTGGCTGCTTAGAGAGAAACAGGTGTCTCGCCGATGACATGGTTCGCTGCACCGGCGTCGATGACTTCGGTGACGCCGGGAACGCGGTCGATGAGAATGCGCTCGAGGCCCGCTTTTAGCGTGACCGTCGAGGCCGGACATGAGACACAGGCGCCAATGAGTTCCACCGTGACCAAACCGGTCTCTTCGTTCACATCATGAAGAAGGACATCACCGTTGTCGGCCTGAATGGCCGGACGAATGACCTCGATGACTTTTTCGACCTGTTCACGCACACGGCGAGTCTAGGGATTCACGGACCGTTCGCCACACCCGGGTCGGCAATCGAGCAACACCGTGCGAGACTCGCGGGGTGATGGCAGTCATCCTCGGACACCAAGGCGGTTGGGACGAAGCGCTCATGGTGCTTGTCCCCATTGCAGTGTTCGTTGGGCTCTTGTCGCTCGCGAACAAGCGAGCGAAAGCGATACAGGCTAAGCGCCTCGCGGAACAACCTCCTTCAGACGCAATCGACCCCTCCACAACCGGGAGCGACTCATGACCATCGAATCAGTGAACTTCTTTGCCGACCCCTGTTGCCCTTGGACCTGGAATACCAGTCGCTGGCTCGTTGAAGCCGCCGGCCTCGCTGGCGTATCGATTGTTTGGCGCACGCTGAGCCTGGCCGAACTCAATAAGGACCGCGAAGTGTCCGAGCATTTCCGACCCAAGCTGACATGCAGCCGCCGAATGGCCCGCGTTCTCGAAGCGCTTCGCGCCGAAGGACGCAATGACGAGATGCAGGCCATGTTCACTGCCTACGGAGCCCGCGTTCATCACGACGACCACGACCCCGGCGATGATCTCATCACTGCATGCGCGAACGAATGCCACGTTGATCATGCATTCACCCTTGCCGCGCTTGATGACGACGCCTGGGACGACGCCATTGCGCAATCGGTTGCTGAAGCAATGGAACTCGCCGGACCCGACGTTGGTTCGCCGATCATCGCAATCCCCGAACTGGGTCGCGGCTTCTTCGGGCCAATCGTGTCCCCGCCACCAACTGGGAACGATGCGCTCGCTTTGTGGAACATCCTCACTGCTTCGTTTGAACTTCCAACCTTCTTCGAACTCAAACGAGGGCGGCGCGACCCAGTCGCGTTCGGCCCCCGTCAGTGACACGACTCGAACATCGACACCGAGTTCCGCACGACTCGGCGACCGCGTGGCTTGTGCCACGAAACGATGTCGTCGTCGAACGACTCACCGAAGAAGCATCCACTACAGCGACATTCAACGCTCATGTGGGTCCATTCCACGAATGGCACCGACAGGTTTCACTCACTATCGACATTGATGGCCACACCATCGTCGACGAAATCGTTTCGTACCAACTTGCGGTGCCCGTGTGGGGAATCCTCTTTCGCCCGGCACTGCGCCACCACCTGCGTCGACCCCCTCGGCCCGAGGGCCACCAACCATGGTGGGCGCCACCGGAAGCGCTTGATGCACGCGCAGCAACGGTTCTCTCTGTCCTTTGCGTCTTCGCTGTCATCAGCGGCTATCTCGGAACGCTCATCACCCAAACGCTCACCTATGCGGCCGATCAGTTCGGCGCAGGAACAGGAGAACAAGGAACGCTTCTTGCAATTGTGCGCGTTGGCGTGCTCGTTTCACTCGCAATTGTTGCTCTCGCCGATAAACACGGACGCAAGTACGTACTGGTTGCTTCGCTCATCGGGTCATGCGCGATCACAGCACTGGGTGCGGCGTCGACGGGGATGGTGTGGCTCGGAACATCACAAACATTCGCACGATCACTCTCGACGGTCGTCGTAATCCTCATTGCAGTTATGGCCGCCGAAGAAATGCCAGCCGGAACTCGCGCTTTTGCCGTTTCGGTTGTGACGATGACAGCGGCACTCGGCGCTGGTCTTTGTGTACTCAACTTGGTTTACGTCGACACAGCACTCGGCGCTTGGCGCGTCGCCTATCTCGTCCCACTTCTCGCCATCTATCCGTGCGCGCGAATGGCCCGCCGCCTCCCGGAGACAAAGCGATTCGAATCACGCCAGCGTCGAGTGGCGGCCACCACCGACCGCAAACTCAGAGATCGCATTCATTGGCGAAGGTTCGTGATGTTGGCAACGGGTGCGTTTCTTTGGTCCCTCTTTCTTGCCCCTGCAGCCCAATTCCTCAACGAGTTCCTTCGAACCGAACGCGGATTCTCCGGCATCCTGATCGCAGTGTTCGTTCTCGCAACAAATACACCCGGTGGCATTGGCATCGTGGTGGGCGGAAAGTTGGCTGACCGTCACGGTCGACGCATTATCGGCGCAATCGGAATTGCCGGCGGCGTTTTGTTCACGGTCGTGTCGTATCTCTCATGGGGTTGGCCGTTGTGGCTCGCGTCTGTTGCCGCTGCAGTCATTGGAGCGATCGCGGTACCCGCACTCGCCGTCTATGGACCAGAACTCTTCCCAACGAGTCAACGAGGAACCGCAAACGGTGGCCTTCAAGTTGTTGCGGTGGCCGGAAGCAGCCTCGGTCTTCTCGCTGTCGGTTGGTTAGCCGACCACGTGGGTGGTCTCGGCCACGCAATGGCGATTGTTGCGATTGCTCCCGCTCTTCTTGTTCTCGTCGTGTTGTTCTGGTTTCCCGAAACGGCTCGTCGCGAACTCGAGGAACTCAATCCCTCAGATCACGAGCACCACAACTAGGCACCGCTCGCCGTTACCGCAGCGCCCGAACCCATGTGCGCACATGTTCGGCAATGGCTTCGTCTTGACCACGCGGGTCGTGGGCACCAGGTACAACGATGAACGTGACCTCGCCGGGAATCTTCTTGAGATGTTTTTTGAATTCTGCAGGCGTACCGAAAGGGTCCTTCTCGCCGCTGATGAAAAGACACGGCAAGTTGAGAGAAGCGAAGTGATCGACTCTCAGGGTTTCGGGTTTGCCTGGCGGATGAAGCGGATAACTCAAGAGCACGAGTCCAGCAGCAGGCAGCCCCTCGGCAACCGCCATTGAACACATTCGACCGCCAAATGAACGTCCACCCAAAACGAGTCGATTCGCGCGAACTTTGGCCGACGAAACAAGTTCCGTTGCTTCGTCGACGACAGCGGCGATTGCAACTGGTGCGCGGTCGACGCCTTTGCGTCCAGCCTTGCGCGCGGGAAAATCCATGCGTTCAACAGGTAGTGGTGACATCGCATCGGCCACCGCACACAGCGTGTGGTGATTCCGATCAGCACCAGCACCTGGTGCCAGAAGAAGGGCGCCGGCAGAACTCATCGCCCGATGAGGATACGACGAGCCTCAGAGAGTTCGGCGATTCGTTGAGCCGCACCAGCGACCTCGGCGCCGTGATCGGGGTGAACTTCTCGCAGTCGATCGCGATAGTTCCGTTGCACATCTCGAGATGACGGCGACATCGATTCACGAGCGAAGCCAAGCCGTTCCAATGCCCACTTCACCGGATCGCCAACCGCGCTTTTGGAACCAGTGACTCCCCCGCGAAAACCACTGAGCGATGCAATCAGTTCGGGACCAACGGGGCCGCCCCACGAAATCGCACGCCGAATGATCGACATCATCGGACGTCGCAACGATGGGGCAAGAGCACCTACGGAATACGCGGCCCCGAGAATCTGCTGCTCGGGCGCGCCGCGTTCATCGAACTCAAACGCAAGCGAATCGCCGTTGTCCACTAACCGGTGAGTCACTGCGTCAAGGCCAACCGTGTCGACCTGCAACCGAAATCGAAGTCGCGGTTGCGAGACACGCCGGCCCGCTTCCAGCTCGTAAGTAAGCGCCTCAAGATCCGGGATCATGTCGGGATCGATCTCGGCGACAAACCGAGCAACCACTCCCCCGAGAAGGACGCCACCAAAGCCGGGGGTGGGTTCGCAAGGGAGATTCCGACTGCCAAGGGCGACCCTCCGCGTAGGCGCGTGAGGCCGGGAACAGAAGATCTCGAGTTCAGCCAGCGCCACCACGGGCCGAGGGTATCGCCGTGCCTGCCTGAGGATCCGGTCGGGCGGAACCTAGGCAGTATCGTCTGCCCCCATGACTGACGTGCCCCTTGACCGCAACATCGCCCTCGATCTCGTTCGCGTGACCGAGGCCGCCGCCCTCGCTGCCAGCCGCTGGATGGGCCGCGGCGACAAGGAAGGCGCCGACGGCGCCGCAGTCGACGCAATGCGCTTGGCCCTCCGCACCGTCTCTATGGACGGCACCGTCATCATTGGTGAGGGCGAGAAGGACGAAGCCCCGATGCTCTACAACGGAGAGCGCATCGGTGACGGCTCTCCCCCCGAGTGCGATATCGCTGTCGACCCCATCGACGGCACCACTCTCACGTCCAAGGGACGCGGCAACGCCCTCGCTGTTATCGCTCTTTCGGAAAAGGGCTCAATGTTCGATCCAGGTCCGTGCGTGTACATGGACAAGCTTGCCGTGGGCCCCGAACTTGTCGGGCTCTGCAGTATCGAGCTTTCCGCAACCGAAAACCTCAAGGCAGTTGCCAAAGCCAAGCGCATCGATATTCGCGACGTCACCGCAGTCGTCCTCGACCGCGATCGTCACGATGACCTTGTTGCCGAGATCCGCGAAGCCGGTGCACGTATCCGCCTCATCCCCGATGGCGATGTTGCCGGCGCAATCACCACCGCTTGGCCCGACTCTGGCGCTGACATCATGTTCGGCATCGGCGGCACTCCCGAAGGCGTTATCGCCGCTGCAGCCCTTAAGGGAATGGGTGGCGAACTTCAGGGACGCCTCTGGCCCCGCAATGACGACGAGCGCAATGCAGCAATCGCCGCCGGCTACGACCTCAGCAAAGTGCTCTCGACCGACGATCTCGTTGCTGGAGATAACTGCTTCTTCGCCGCAACAGGCATCACCGACGGTGAACTCCTCAAGGGCGTCCACGTCAGCGCAGGGTTCGTTTCAACGCAGTCGCTTGTGATTCGCTCAAAGACCGGCACAGTTCGACTGATGAACGCTCGGCACCGCCAGAACTAAGTCCTTCCCCGCATAGGGGCGGTAGTCAACTCAGACGTTGACAGATTCCGCTTCGGCGCGCACCTGCTGGGCGCGAGCCATCCCGACATCGGGGTTGCCATTCGCAATTCGATTCGCGGCGAGCATTTCCGCAGATGGAACCTTGAGGTCGCGCACAATGTTGAACCACGAAAGCACGCGCAACGACTGATAGGTGAGATCAATTTCCCACCAGAAAAATCCATTGCGCGCTGAGGCTTGGTAGTAGTGATGATTGTTGTGCCAACCCTCGCCATGCGTCGTTAATGCAATGAGGAAGTTGTTGCGGCTGGTGTCATCGGTGACGTAACGGCGTCGGCCAAACACGTGCGCAACGGAATTCACGAGGAACGTGTTGTGCCACAAAACAACGGTTGACATAAAAAATCCGAAGAACAGTCCCGACCAACCACCAATAAGGAAACACAAAGCAGCGGTGAGCCATGCAAACGTGCCGTTCCATTTTTCAATGAATCGAAGTTCCGGATACTTCGCGAAATCTTTGATGCGTTCAAGCGGCGGCTCGGCGAACTTGTCGCACAGAATCCAACCAACGTGGCTCCACCAAAATCCTTTCAGCGGTGAATGCACATCGTTTTCGGTATCGCTATTGCGGTGATGTTCTCGATGATGACCGGCCCACCACAACGGGCCCTTCTGCACACACATCACACCCCCGACAGCCAGGAACAGCTGGAATGCGCGATTGGTGCGATACGAGCGATGAGCGAAGTAACGGTGATAACCGGCCGTGATGAACCAAATGCGGCCCCACACCATGACCACGAACAGAGCCAGGGCGATCGGAGTGACCCCAAAGACAACCGTTCCGACCAGTGCGACAACGTGAAAGGCAAGGAAGGGGATAGAACTCACCCAATTCACCTTTTCGTCCGATGGGCGATTGAAGCCTGATCGACTTGAAATTGTCGGGATGGTGGTGGCGTGGTCCACAACGGGCCTTCCTGCGGGGGGCGAAAGGGAAACCGTAGCCTACCTACCGGTCGGTAGGCGGTCGCGGGCGGGGATTTTCTCGCTGCCCCGACCCGCGCAGAGGCGGTTCGGCAGAGTTGAATGAACACATGGATGAACCGGCTGGTCGCAACGCAACACCGCGTACCAACCGGCGCGTCGCAGGCACCCGTCGATCGTTTCTCAAATGGACCGGCATCGCTGCGGCCGGAACCGCTGTTGTCGCGGTCGGTGCCAAGGCACTCTCGTCGGGAAGCACAGGCAGCGCTGGAGCTCCGGGAGTCGCCCCGAACGCCACCCTCCCCTCCCCTGTGGCCACCTTGCCTTCCCAGCTTCAACCGGTCATGCCCATACCCGAACTCGGCATCGAGGGCATCACGCCTCTCATCACACCGAACGCCGACTTCTTTCGAATCGATACCGCCTTCAGCATTCCTCGAGTTGATCTCTCAAAGTGGCGGCTCGACGTCAAAGGCAACGTTCGTTCGCCGTTCTCTCTCACTTACGACGAACTGTTGGCAATGCCACAGGTGGAGGCTCCCGTCACGCTCGCATGCGTTTCCAATCGCGTGGGCGGAGATCTCATCGGCACTGCCGTGTGGCAAGGCGTCGAACTTCGCACGCTGCTTGATCGCGCCGGTGTCGAAACTTCGGGCGAGCAAATCGTCGGCAGGTCCGTCGATGGTTTCACTGCAGGCTTTCCGACAAGCGCGGCAATCGACGGACGATCAGCACTTGTTGCGATTGGCATGAACGGTGTACCGCTTCCGCCCGAAAACGGATTTCCTGCGCGCCTCATTGTCGAAGGCATGTTCGGTTATGTGTCATCGACCAAATGGCTGTCCTCCATTGAACTAACGACTTGGGATGGATTCAACGGTTACTGGATCCAAGAAGGTTGGGCGAAGAACGGCCCAATCAAGATGTCGTCACGCATTGACGTTCCTCGCGAAGGATCAACCCAATCCGAAGGCGTCGTCACGATCGCGGGGGTTGCGTGGGCACCCAATGCCGGGGTCGCTGGTGTCGACGTGAGGATCGACGATCAATGGCACAAAGCGACGCTTGGCGATGCACTTTCTGGCGGTGTTTGGCGCCAATGGTTTTACGACTGGACCGCGACAAAAGGCGACCACGACATTGCTGTCCGATGCGTCTCCACCGATGGCCACGTGCAGACCAGTGACATCACCCCGAGGCCCATCGATGGCTACAGCGGATGGGACACTCGCACGATCACTGTTCGGTGATCAGCTCTGCGAAGATGCAGCAGCTCGACGCAGCCGATCGTTAACGGCAAGTCCAACACCAACTGCAGGTGGCGGGACACAAACAAGGGCCTCCAGCCCAAGCCGGTCGGCCTGACGCAAACGCGAGTACAACACCGCGGCGTACTCGTCGGCGGTGCCTGCAGGTTCTAACACGACGACATCTTCAGGCAGTCCAACCAACGAACTCTCGGCCAAAAGACCAATTGGACCTTTCGCCGATTTGAGGATGTTAATCAACAGATCAACAAGTTCGTGTTCACTCGCGAGCATCACGCGCGCGTTTGGCGCGTAATGGGCTTCGAGCATTCCCGGTGCGCGCGCACCCGCATTCGAGGGTTCATTACTCACGTGCACTTCGAGGGAATGTCCGAGTACTTCTTCCAGGCGATCAAGGGAGATGCCACCGGCTCGCAGAACGACCGGAGGATCAGCCGTGAGATCAACGATTGTCGATTCCACTCCAACCCGACACGGTCCACCATCGAGCACAACATCCACGTCGTCTCCGAGGTCAGCCACGACGTGGGCTGCGGTGGTGGGACTCACACGACCAAAACGATTCGCCGAAGGCGCAGCGATTCCTCCACCAAACGTTCGAAGCAGTTCCAGCGCGACTGGATGGTCCGGAACTCGCAAGCCAAGTGTTGATCGACCACCAGTTACCGCAGGCGATACCGACGAAGAACGTTCAACGAGAAGGGTGAGAGGTCCCGGCCAGAATGCGTCAGCGAGAGTTCTCGCCGTCGGACTTACAGAATCGGCCCACTCATCAAGTTGCGATGCGTCGGCGAGGTGCACAATCAACGGGTGATCACTTGGGCGTCCCTTCACTTCAAAGACGCGACGAACAGCATCATCGTTTGCGGCATCGGCACCGAGTCCGTAGACCGTTTCGGTTGGAAACGCGACGAGTCCACCCGAACGAAGCGTTGCGACCGCACGTTCGATTTCCGCCTGTGTCGGTTCCACGCTGTCAGTCACGAGATGTCACGAGTCAATGTGCGAGATCACTTCGGCGCCGAGCCATTCAACACTCTCAATAAATTCAGCGCGGGTCTCACCAGGAAGATTGATGGTGAGTGTGCTCACACCAATTGCGGCATAGGCGGCGACATCGTCGACAAACTGCGCAGCGTCAGGAAATGCACCGCTGAAATGTGCGTAGCCGATTGGCGTGAAGATGACCTCGGGCGGCACCTCTCGACCCGCCTTTTCGCTCGCCACTCGCAAGTCGCCGATGCGGCGTTCAAGATCCTCAATCTTTTCAATCGGCGGCGTACGCAGCATCCGACTGGCTTGCGCCGGACTTGGCATCGGATTCCAGCCGTCGGCCAGTTCCACTGAGCGCCGAATGGCCCGATTCGAGTTTCCACCAATCCAAATTGGAGGTGATGGTTGCTGAACAGGAAGAGGAAGCGCAACGGTGTCGACTGCATCGAAATGGAGGCCAGTCATCGTGACCGGTTCACCCGACCAGATTGCTTTCATCGCTCGGATGGCTTCATCCGTCACGTCATTGCGATGTTCGAAATCGCCACCGACTGCAGCGAACTCAGGAGCGAGGTAACCAGCTCCGGTGCCCAAGATGACCCGCCCATTAGAAATCAGATCGAGCGTCGCGATTGCCTTGGCCGAGATAAATGGATTGCGATACGCCAGGATCGCCAAATTGAAATGGAGACGAAGTTTCGTTGTCGCCACCGACGCAACAGTGAGGGCCACAAACGGGTCGAGAGCGTGGTGGCCACCCTTGGCAAGGAATTTCACATCCGGCGCTGGATGGTCAGTCACAAAGACTGCGTCGGCCCCAGCGGCTTCACACGCCTTCGACATTTCCGTGATGGCTTCCGCCGTACACCACTCGTTAAGAGCACCCACATGATGGGTGGGAAGTCCGACAGAAATTTTCATCGTGCAGCCTCGAGTCGAAAGTTTGTCTTCACGTGCGTGTCGAAAGGTACCGGCCCCGCGCCACCCTGACCAGCACAGTGCGCTCTAGCGTGGGGAGATGCCGTTGTTTCCAGACGCCACCTTCGCTTCGTCCGCACCCTGGCCAGTCATCGTCGTTGCGATCGCTGTGGTGTCGGGACTCTGCCTCTGGGCGCTCTTTCGTCGTGGATCAATCGCCGATCGCGCCCGGTCTGACGATTCTCAATCGCCCGACGGGGACTGACCGGCCAGGGTCGAGAAGACGACCCTCGCCATGCTGCGCCGCAACTCGGAACCATCGGCTCCCCACGATTGAAGACCCTCGATGTGGGCTGACACATGCGCCAACATCGAGACAAGAACGCCAGCGTCGGCGAGCGGGTCGACAACGTTTCGATCAGACGAATTGCGCAGCACTGAAACGAATGCATTTGCCGGCGCGCCGAGGAGACGAGTTCGCACATCGCGGAATCGACGATCACCTTCATCGGTCGCCAAATCGATTACGCGCAGAATCGATCGGTGCCCTTGCCACAACGCGATGAAGGCATCAGCGACACCAAGAGAAGAGTCCCAGCCCTGAGGATCGGACCAATCGCTACCTTCAATCCGACGTGCGAGTTCGGGTCCGGCGACATCGACCGTTGCACTTGCTAACGCCAACACTGCATCTTCTGCGGCGCTGAAATATTGGTAAAAGGTTGCGGGCGAGGTACCAGCGCGCCGAGCAATGTCGGCAACTGTCAATTCGCGATACGTGCCTTCTTCAAGCAGTGCTTCGACTGCGTCGAGAAATTTTTGTCGAGTTGCTTCACCGCGACGACCAAGCGAACGGGTCGCGTCAGAGTTCGCCGCAGATATCACTGTGGTCTCTTCGACATCTTGACCTTCAGGCCCATGCGTTGATGACGTCGTCGGTGGTAACAACCGTTGAAATCATTTGGTAGGTGTTGTCGAGAAGGGTTTCGGAATAGTCCGCAGGTATTCCAGCCACGGCGTCACGCGGCACCACGACCTGATAGCCGTTGTTCACCAAACCAATCGAGAGCCCAAGCAGCGCAACATTGACCGACACTCCGACAACGACAACCGTCTTGACCCCGAGATTTCGGAGCACTGGGTCGAGATCGGTTCCGCCCATGGGATCGAGACCGTGGTAGCGGCCCAAGATCATGTCGTTCGGAGAATGACTGAACTCTTCAATTGGCATCGCCAGATGACTACCGGGCTCCATCGCAACAGCTCCGTGCTTCTGCATTGCGACGAACAATCGGCCGTTTGTGTTGCCGCCGCGATAATCGGGACGACGCCAGAAAACTGCATGCACAACCTGGACGCCAGCAACCCGGGCCGCGTGCAACAGGCGAGCCCCATTCGGAATGGCGTGAACACGGGCCGCCGCGGCCAACTCCGGCAATGAGGTTTCAGGGCCAAGCACCCCGTTCTGACACTCAGATGTGACGACAGCAGTCGTGTTGGGATCAAGGAGGGTGCGGAGATCAAGTGCCATTGGGTTCACCTCGGCCCTTCGACCGCAGACAGCGATCGTGGCCGTTCGGGGAGACGGGTGAGGACGGTTCTACCCCACACTTCCGCCTCCCGCACGCCTTCTCGGCCGATAGTTACCGCACAGTAGGTTCCTTGCGATAGACAATTCCGACCTAGGGCCCGTTCAGGCCCCGCCCGCCGGAGCCTTCCGGCGTTCCGTGCATCAAGGAGCCGTCATGCCCGAAGCAGTCATCGTTTCGACCGCCCGTTCACCAATTGGTCGTGCCCACAAGGGTTCACTCACACAGGTTCGTCCTGACGACCTCGCTGCGACGATCATCCGCGCCGCACTCGACAAGGTCCCGTCACTTGATCCGACCCTCGTCGAAGACATCATGCTTGGCTGCGCGCAGCCTGCAGGTGCGCAGGGCTACAACATCGCTCGCGTTGTTTCGGAACTCGCTGGCATGGGCCACATTCCCGGCGTCACCGTCAACCGTTACTGCTCGTCATCACTGCAGACCATTCGTATGGCCGCTCACGCAATCAAGGCCGGCGAAGGCGACATTTTCATTTCCGCTGGCGTTGAAACCGTGAGCCAGTTCGGCCTCGGCATGTCCGACGGCCTTCCCGGCACGCATAACCCACGTATGGCTGCGGCTGAAGCCCGCACCGCTGAGCGTGCGACCGGCGGCGCTCCCGTCTGGACCGCCTTCGAAGGTGGCATCTCTGACTACTACCTCGGCATGGGTCAGACCGCCGAGAATGTCGCCCAGTTCGAAAACGTCTCACGCGAAGAGCAGGACGAGTTCGCTGCACAGTCGCAGCAGCGTGCAACCGCTGCACTTGAGCGTGGCTTCTTCGAGCGTGAGATCACGCCGATCCACACGGTCGACGCTGACGGCAACGCAATTGTCGTAACCCAGGACGACGGCATCCGCGCCGGAACCACCAAAGAGAAACTTGCCGAACTCAAGCCCGTATTCCGTCCCGACGGAACCGTCACTGCCGGCAATGCCTGCCCGCTCAACGATGGCGCTGCTGCTGTCATCGTCATGAGCGACACCAAGGCCAAGGAACTCGGCCTCACCCCAATCGCCCGCATCATCTCCTCGGGCGTGAGCGCCATTGATCCCGAGATCATGGGCCTCGGCCCGGTCGAGGCATGCCGTCAGGCCATGGCTCGCGCCGGACTCAGCATCAATGACATCGACCTCGTTGAAATCAACGAGGCCTTTGCCGCACAGGTCGTTCCGTCGGCCAAGCACCTCGGCATCAGCTGGGACAAGCTCAACGTGAACGGCGGCGCAATCGCCCTGGGTCACCCCTTCGGCATGACCGGCGCCCGCATCATGGCCACGCTGCTCAACGGACTTGAAGACACTGGCGGCACCATCGGCATGGAGTCCATGTGCATCGGTGGCGGCCAGGGCATGGCCATGATCATTGAGCGTCTCGCCTGATCATCGTCACTTCTGCAGTGCAAAGGCCCCGCTTCGGCGGGGTCTTTGTTGTTTTCCTCCGCACTCACGTGTTCAAAGCGGGCCAAGAATATTGCGGTCGAGGTCGCTGATTGCCGAGACGCCCAGAAGGGCAAGGGTTCGACGGATGTCTTCGCTCCAGGTCGCAAGCAACTGGTCGACACCTGCTTCACCGGCCGCGCCGAGGGCGTAGAGATATGCGCGGCCACCCATGCACGCGGTCGCTCCTGCCGCCACCGCTTTCACGATGTCACTACCGCGACGCACTCCCCCGTCGCAGATGATCTCAAGCTTCCCCGCAACTGCGTCCGCGACGGGAGCGACGAGATCAAAAATTGCTGGCGAATCGTCCAATTGGCGCCCACCATGATTCGAAAGCGCGATTGCCTCGATTCCCACGTCGGCGGCGATTCGAGCATCGTCGACGGATTGAATTCCTTTGATGATGATTGGACCTGACCACAGCGATCGAAGCCATTCGACGTCAGCCCACGACAATCCTGACTCGAATTGCGAGTTGATATAGCCGGCAAGATCAACCGGCGAGGAACCGTCTCCAACACCGGCACCAACAACATTCGCAAACCGAATTGGTTCTGATCGAAGGAATGAGATTGTCCACTCCGGATGCAAGAGCCCATCTACAAACGTTCCTGGTCCAATTTTCGGAGGTAACGAAAATCCACGGCGCAAGTCACGTTCCCGACGACCAAAGACTGCGGTGTCGACGGTGAGCACGAGTGCTTCGAACTCCGATGCAGCCGCTCGCCGAACCATGTCCGCCACAAGGGAACGATCTCGCCATGCATAGACCTGAAACCACAACCGTGCGTCTGGCGCAGCTGATCGGACTTCTTCAATCGAGCGAGTGCCGAGTGTCGAAAGTGTGTAGGGAACTCCTGCCCGTTGCGCAGCTCGGGCCACCGCCAGTTCACCTTGAGGATCAGCGATCCTCGTAAAGCCGGTTGGCGCCATGACGAACGGAAATCCCGTTGGCTCTCCCAAGATTTGACCGGAGACATCAATGTCGGAGACACCTCGCAACACACGGGGGCGGAATGTCACCTTTGCGAAAGCGTCGCTGTTGGCATGAAGTGTGCGCTCATCTTCGGCACCGCCATCGATGTAATCGAAGACTCCGCGCGGCAGCCGACGCTTGGCGATACGGCGCATATCCGCAACGCTCGCTGCTCGAGCGAGCCGACGGCGTACCCGATTCAGTTCGAACGGCTTGAGTTGAAGAACCGACCGAAGAGTCTCACGTCGCTGATTTAGTGCGCCCACAATCTCAACCCCTTCACAGGCGGAGACATTACTGAGGATCCAGTCAACTCCCACATGGGTTCGATCCCGTACGCCTACGATCACTCATGTCCGCGCTCTAACTCTGATCAACCAAGGACTGTCGTGATCGACGAGACACTTCACAGCATCGGTAGAGAAATCGCCGCGTACGCCGAACGCGATCCCAATCGCGCTGCGATTATCGCCGCCGACGGTGCCATAACGACATTCGGGCAACTCGAACATGATGTCGATGCATTGGCGTCGGTCTTCGCTGCCGCTGGCTTGGAAACCGGTGATGTCGTTGCGCTGCTTTGTCGTAACCGTCCGGAATGGATGATTACCTATGAGGCCGCACTGCGAGCGGGGGTCACATTGCTTCCAGTGAATTGGCACCTGGAAGCAGACGACGTCACGTACGTGCTCGAAGATTCAGGCGCCAAAGCGCTCGTTGCGGAGTCAGTGTTTTCTCCTCAGGCCCAAGGTGCCGCGGATTCGCTCGTGCTCCGGATTGCAATTGGTGGATCGATCAGTGGATTTGATACTTGGGACGACGTGCTCACGTCGTCTTCGTCGCTCGCACCGGAACGTCCTCGTGGCACACAGATGATCTACACCTCAGGCACGACCGGTCGGCCGAAAGGCGTGCGTCACGACCCTCAGCCGTCGGCCTCTGCGGCTGCTGCGGGAACCGCAATGGTCGCCATGTTTGGAATGGACGGCGACAACGGCGACTCGATGCTGTGCACTGCTCCGCTCTACCACTCGGGCCCGAGTAGATTGTGTTTGGAATGGCCTCTGGGCGCTGGCGTCACCGTTGTACTCATGGATCGATTCGAGCCGCGTCGAGCGCTCGAACTCATCGACGATCTTTCGGTTACTCACGCGTTTTTCGTTCCGACCATGTTCAGTCGCATGCTCGCAGTTCCCGATCGTGAATCATTCAACGTTTCCTCACTTCGATTCGTTCTGCACGGTGCTGGCCCATGCACCGTGGCCACGAAACGCTCCATGTTCGATTGGTTCGGTCCTGTCATCCACGAGATCTACGCCGCAAGTGAAGGCCCTGGAACCTGGATCACTCCGCAGGAGTGGCTGGCACACCCGGGAAGCGTGGGACGCGTTGACCCAGAACGCATTCGCATTCGTCGTGACGACCGCACAACCGCAGACGCCGACGAAATCGGCACAGTGTGGTTCTTCAGTGCGTCAAAGTTCCGCTATCACGGCGATCCAGAAAAGACTGCGACGACATACGACGACAGCGGCGAGTGGTACACCGTCGGCGATCGCGGCCATGTCGATGCTGACGGCTTTCTCTATCTTTCAGGCCGAACCGCCGAGTGCATCAATAGCGGTGGTGTGAACATCTATCCGGCCCGGATCGACGAAGCCCTCGCTGCAGCGCCAGGGGTCATCGACGGTGCCGCGTTTGGCCTCCCAGATGACGACCTCGGCGAAATCGTTGCCGCAGCGATCGTGATTCCTGAAGCCTCTAACACCGAAGCGATGATCAACTCAACAATAGACTACTGCCGAGAAGTCGTCGGTTCACAGCTCACACCAAAGCGAGTGTTCATCGTCGACGAACTCCCCCGCAGCGATGCCGGGAAGTTGTATCGAACGCGCCTCGTTCAGCAATTCAGTCGAACGTGAACCGCGCTCTGCTCTAGTGGCGCCGAAGCTGAGAAAGATCGCGAACTGCTCCACGTGACGCCGATGTCGTCATAGCTGCATACGCCTGCAGAGCGAGCGACACCTCTCGGTCACGATTCGTGGGAGTCCAGGCGTCATCCCCGCGGGCAATTTCGTGGGCATGACGATCTGCGAGTTCCGCCTGTGACACCTCGAGCGTGATTGATCGTGCGGGGATGTCGATACTGATGGTGTCGCCGGTGCGAACGAGTCCGATCAAGCCACCTTCCGCCGCTTCTGGCGAAACGTGCCCAATCGAAAGGCCGGCGGTACCACCAGAGAAACGACCGTCGGTGAGGAGTGCGCACTTCTCACCGAGACCGCGGCTCTTGATGTACGTCGTCGGGTAGAGCATCTCTTGCATGCCTGGCCCACCCTTTGGACCTTCGTAGCGAACGATGACGACTTCACCAGCAACGACTTCTTCGCTGAGGATGCCTTCAACCGCGGCGTCTTGGCTTTCGTAGACGCGAGCGGTGCCCGTGAACTTGAAGATCGATTCGTCGACACCAGCGGTTTTCACGATGCAACCGTCGGCAGCGAGATTGCCGAAGAGAACGGCAAGTCCGCCTTCGGTTGAATACGCGTGCTCAACCGAACGGATGCACCCGTTTTCGCGATCCTCGTCGAGCGATGGCCAACGTGTGTCCTGACTAAATGCAACCTGCGTTGGGATACCAGCCGGACCGGCGCTCCAGAAGTGACGTGCTTCGGCTGTGCATGTATCGCGCTTGATGTCCCACTGGTTCAGCGAATCAAGCAACGACGCGCTGTGAACCGTTGGTGCCGTCGCGTCGATAAGTCCGGCGCGCTCTAGTTCGCCAAGAATCGCCGGGATACCACCCGCACGGTGCACATCTTCAACGTGGTACTTGTCGGTAGAAGGTGCAACCTTGCAAATATTTGGCAAGCGACGGCTGAGGGCGTCGATATCAGCCATCGTGAAATCGATTTCACCCTCGTGGGCCGCAGCGAGAATGTGCAGAACAGTGTTGGTACTGCCACCCATTGCAATATCGAGCGCCATGGCGTTTTCAAAGGCCGTCTTGTTAGCAATCACCCGCGGAAGAACAGATTCGTCGTCCTTCTCGTAGTAGCGCTTCGCAAGATCAACAACAGTCCGACCGGCCTGCAGGAACAATTGTTCGCGATCAGCATGGGTCGCCAGCAACGTTCCGTTACCCGGAAGCGAAAGCCCAAGTGCTTCGGTCAGACAGTTCATGGAGTTTGCGGTGAACATGCCTGAACATGAACCGCACGTGGGACATGCCGAACGTTCGACTTGTTCAACGTCTTCGTCGCTGACGTTGCGATCGCCAGCTTTCTGCATTGCTGAGATGAGGTCGACCTTGACTTCGGAACCCGCAAGACGTGTCTTTCCCGCTTCCATTGGTCCGCCAGAAACGAAAACCACTGGGATGTTCAAACGAAGCGCCGCCATCAGCATGCCTGGAGTGATCTTGTCGCAGTTTGAAATACAAACGAGCGCATCGGCGCAATGCGCGTTGACCATGTATTCGACAGAGTCGGCGATGAGGTCACGACTGGGAAGGCTGTAGAGCATGCCGCCGTGACCCATTGCGATGCCGTCGTCTACGGCGATCGTGTTGAACTCTTTTGCAACGCCACCTGAGGCTTCGATTTCTCGCGCCACAAGTTGACCCATGTCTTTGAGATGCACGTGACCGGGCACGAATTGCGTAAACGAATTCGCGATAGCGATGATCGGCTTGTCGAAATCACCGTCGGTCATGCCCGTGGCGCGCCAAAGGGCTCGAGCTCCGGCCATGTTTCGGCCGTGGGTGGTGGTACGTGAACGATAGGTCGGCATAGCGCCCACGCTAGTTCCCGCAACCGCAGAAAGC
This sequence comes from uncultured Actinomycetes bacterium, assembly GCA_937927725.1. GTDB lineage: Bacteria > Actinomycetota > Acidimicrobiia > Acidimicrobiales > Acidimicrobilacustridaceae > Acidimicrobilacustris. Next base: position 16,413 of record CALBSE010000003.1, on the reverse strand, counting down.
GGAGTCAGTTCAACGCGTTGGGGGTTCGTTGACTTCGGTAATGGCGGGAAACGGAACCGCCGGGGGCTGAACGCCAAACTCTTCCCGAAGTTCCCGTATTGAGCGATGCGCCATTTCGAGAAGCGGGGCCTCGTTGTAATTCGCCGTGCATTGTGCGCCACGGACGAATGCCTCAAGCACGAGTTCCATCGCACCCTCGCGGGCGAAGAGCGACGTCTTTGCTTCGAAGTCTTCGCCACCCAAGATGCCAATCTCGTAGGCGCTCAGGCCGACGAGAAACTGCATCCAATGGGCATCGTTGTCCTTCATGCCGATCTGAAAAGCAGAGAGCGCAAGCTCTTCTGGGGCACTTGGCCCAAAACCTGCGATGAGATGGCTCATGTCATGAGCAACAAAGAACGCAGGGTTTGGCACACCTTCGCCAGGGATGTTGAAGTCATTTGCGATGTAGAACTCGATGTACTCGCGCCCGAGAGAACCTCTCGGCAGTTCACGAAGTCTGCGCATCTCTGCCGCAAGTTCGGGATCCTCGATTTTGGTATCCATCTCTTCGTAGCGCGCCCGGATTGTCGAATCACTGATCTGCTCTCGTCCAAGTGCCCAAGCAGCGTTGAGATGCTCAAGTGCACGCTCGGTGTCACCCTTCATCAATTCGCGCATCAACTGAAGGCCCTCGTTGTCGCCGCCAAGAGCAAGTGCAAAACCGTCGACGAGTGCCACCTGTTCGTCAGTCATCGGAGCCCGAAACATCTCCAGCGGAACCATCATCATTCGGAGTCGACGTTTTGCGATTTCGTCGTCGAACATCGAAGCGGCCTCGATGGGCGTCAACGGTGGCAGTGAGTCGATATCGAGATCGGGACGCTCCCAGATGCGATCAATAATGAGTCCGAGAAACTGACGTTGCGGTTCTGTGCCGCCGTCGCCGGTATCGATTGCTGAACGAAGCAATCTCGCCGCGGGCTCCACGAGATCGTTCCGGTTGTTCAAACTGACCGTCATGCTGTTCTCCTGATCGGACTTATTGACACTCGACGATAAGCGGGAACGGCGTTTTGGGAGCGGAGATGTTGAATCTCTGGCGGATATCAGCGATTGGAAGATGTGCCATCGCCAAGTGATCAACAGCAAGAAGATCGACGTAACACTGCAGCCCACGAAGCAACGCGTCGAACACCACGTCGGTTGCTCCGGGGCGAGCAAGCGTGCCGATTTTCGCCTCGAACGAAGGCGGAGCGAACGAGCCGTATTCCATGATCGCCAGCACACCAAGGAGGTACGCCCAGTGATCGTCATCTTCCTTGGCCCCGAGCAAGAACGCACCAAGAGCAATCTCCTCCTGCGCCTTCGGCCCACAACCGGCAATCAGATGACACATGTCGTGAGCAACGAAGAATGCTGGCACGCCAGGCTCTTCTCCAGGAAGCGCGAATCCGTTCTCTTTGTAGAACTCCACGTATTCGCGACCAAGAGTGCCGCGAGGTAAATCACGAAACGCAGCAACGCGCGCCACTAACTCCGGAGCCGCAACTTCGGTCGCCCGATATTCGTCTCGCAATGACCGCTCGGCGGTTACATCGACGGCCTCGCCCCACGCTCGATAAAGATCATCGCTGATCTCAAGAATTTGGGTTTCGACCATTGCACGCGCTTGGGCCAAGCCAGGATCGCCATCGTCTCCGCCCAATGCGTCAACGAAGTCTTCAACGAGCTGGAGTTGTTCGTCAGAAAGCGGATGACGACACAACATAAAGAGGACGAGAAACATGCGAACACGACGGCGCAACGCAACCGACGTGAACACCTCGCCCGCTTCAGGCGGAGTGATCGGTTCCAACCCGTCGACATCGAGAGAGTCGAGTCCGAAAATGATTCGAGCAAGGTCGCTCAGCATGCCGCGCTGCTGTGTCGTCCCACCGTCGCCCGTATCAATTGCCGATCGGATCACTCGCAGAAGCGGAAGAGTCAGATTTTCGTTTCCATCAAAAGTGATGCTCATGGGTTCGGATGGTACGCGCTGCGCGGTTTCGATCGAGCCCCTGCGACGTTGAAAGCCCCGACACATTTGCCGGGGCTTTCACACTCCTGTGGTGGAGGTGAGGAGAATCGAACTCCCGACCTCTACGTTGCGAACGTAGCGCTCTAGCCAACTGAGCTACACCCCCGCAGGGGTCGTCAATCTACCGGACAGCGCGAACCGCCACGGAATCGACAGACCAAATGGGTCAGTTGCCGCCGACGACGAACATCCGAGGAAGCGTTTCCTCTTCGTCATCGGACGCCACCGGAGCACCAGTGGCCTGACCGGGAAGAACCCCGCCGTTGTCCTGCATGTAGCGAACCTTGGCCTCACGCTCAAGCTTCTGCTTTTGAGCATTGGCAAGCAAGACGACGTAGCCAGCAAAGGCCGCCAGGCTGAGCACGAACAGCAGGATCATGAGGCCTCCGAAAGCGAAGGCTCCGAGGAGGGTGACCCCGGTGGCTCCGGCAAGGCCAAAGAGAATGTCGCGGCGGCGCTTCTTCTGCGGCGACAACTTGGGGCGATGCGGAGCGAAGTACTCGCTGCCTCGCAGCGGAGCAGTTCCTGATGCCACCGGCACGACGGGTGTCGCAGACCCTGGAGCGGCACGCTCAAGGATGGAGAGATGGTTCGAGAACGAACTAATTGAGTTCACACGATGATGTTCTGTCCGTGAACGGATCCAGGAAACGAGATACACCGCCCAAACGACTGCGAGCACGAACAGCACCAGAATCGTCATGACGTGACTTTCCTCGCAGAGATTGGGATGGGGCCTTGGGCCGGTTTCACGTTGCGAAACGGTTGCCGGTAGGCGTCCATCGGGTGAATGAGAACATTACGTTTCTACTACAGCCCGCCAATCAGGCTCCAGCGAGCAACGATCGAAAACCGTGATTTTCCTTGCCCTGTATGGCAGAACGCTGATTCAACGAATCGGTCACACCGACGGATTTTGGCCATTCTCTGCGGTTCCGGTGAACGAGCCGTCAAGAACGTCGTCTCCTAAAGATGCGTCCGGATCGCGTTGGTAGACACCGGAACGTCCACCGGTCTTTTCCCACAGCGCAATCTCGCCGATGACCATCGAACGGTCAGAAGATTTACACATGTCATAGATCGTCAGTGCTGCGACCGAACATGCAGTGAGCGCTTCCATCTCGACGCCAGTGCGATCCACCGTTTCGACCTGAGCTTCGATCTCGATGTAGTCGTCGTCAATGCGGAAGTTCACAGAGACGCCGCCGATCATCAGCGGATGGCAGAGCGGGATGAGGTCGGAGGTGCGCTTTGCCGCCTGAATGCCTGCGACGCGAGCGACGGCCAGGACGTCGCCCTTACTGATCGCCCCCTGAGCCACCAACGACACAGTTTCCGGAGTCATGTGCACCCGACCACGAGCAATCGCCCGGCGATGGGTGACGTCTTTGGGCGTGACGTCGACCATCCGGGCACGGCCCAGAGGATCGAGATGGGTGAGACCGCGGTCGGACATGGGGCAATCCTACGCTCCTCCCCTCGTGTGATCCCGGGAGAGAAGGCAGACTGAAGCCATGGAACCGACATTGGTGATGGGCGGATCAGCCGAGGGTCTCGACGATCAGGATTGGTCTGGCCAGTCCAACTACTTCGAATACTCCCGAGCGGCGAACCCCGTTGGATCAGGTCGCATCCCGCCAGTAGCGATGGAACGCTTCCCCGCGGCCCGGCACCAAGCTGTCGCAACCGGCATCATTCCATTCGACCTTTCAGAACAACTGTCGATCACCGAAGGTCCGGCGACATCACCCGCGTTGCTCACCTCGTTTCTTCGTATCGCTCCTGGCGCTTCGGTCGATACTGCGCCAGTTGCAACCTCAGAGCTGTACCACGTGATTTCGGGAACCGGCGTTTCGAATGTGAACGGTCGCGAACTCGAATGGGGCGCAGGCGACTTCTTTGTACTCCCTGCCAACTCGACCAGCGTTCATCGAGCCTCAACCGACACCACGATGTATTGGGTCACGGACGAACCGTTGCTTCGATATCTCGGAGTTGCTCCGACACACGCGAAATTTGAACCAACGCGATTTCCCGCCGAACGCGTGCAAGCAGAACTTGTCGACGTCGAAACCTCTCCGCATGCCACCGACCGAAATCGTTTGTCGATCCTTCTCAACACAACACCGAACGACATGACACAAACCGTCACGCACGTGTTGTGGGCGATGTACGGACTTCTTCCCGTGGGAGCGGTGCAACGTCCTCACCGGCATCAATCAGTCGCGCTTGATCTTGTCGGTGCTTGCGAACGAGGTTGCTACACACTCGTGGGTCGGTCGGTTGATGAGGATGGGGAAATCATCGACCCGATTCGCGTCGACTGGGAACCTCATTCAGCGTTCGTGACACCGCCCGGGCTATGGCATGCCCACTACAACGAGTCGGGCGAACCCGCGTGGATTATCCCAATCCAAGACGCTGGGCTGCAGACCTACTTACGCTCACTCGATATTCGCTTTGCGCCTCGGGCGAGCACATAAGTCGCAACGATGGTGCAGGTGTGGGCGGCTGCCCCCGCATCCGCCCACACCCAAGACTCAACGGAACAGCGGAATTGCCTGGAAGAGTTCGCCCTCAATCGCGGTCGACTCGCGACCGTCAACTCCAACCGGGATTTCACCAATGATCGTGGTGCGATGCAGCACGCGATCAACATCAAGGTGGTCAATATCCTGCGGTCCAACGTGAGCGGTGGCACGGTTGTCCCAAAATGCGACACTTCCCGGGGCCCAGCGAAACCGAACTGTGTAGGTCGGTTTCGTAATGTGCGCAAAAAGGAGTTCGAGAATGCCCTTGCTCTCCTCTTCACTCAGTCCGAGTATTCGGGAAGTGAAACCAGGACTCACAAAGAGCGCACGCTCTCCGGTGTGCGGATGCACACGAACGACTGGGTGATGCGAGACGAGTTGACGTCCACCAAGCGAGGGATCAATCGCGGTCCCTCGACGTGAGACACCGGCGCCGTAGCGGTGTTCGGCTCGAAGTCCATCTAAGAACTCTCGGAACGGCGTAGACAATCCTTCATAAGCGGCAACAAGGTTTGTGAATTGCGTATCGCCACCAAATTCGGGGACGACCTCAGCACGAAGCACCGAAGCTGACGGCGGGTTCACAACTGGCGTGACGTCCGTGTGCCAATCGTTTGTATACGAGTAACGCTTGCGGATGAACGCAACGGAATCGTCATCGAAATATCCGTACTGTGCCGCAAACCGAGCGGGCGACACGGTGTAAATCTCTGGAAAGTCCTCCGGCGGATTGTCGTCGTGTGGGTGTGCGTAGGTGAGATCACCAAACTGTCGAGTGAAGGCAATCTGCTGCGCATGATCAATCGACTGGTTTCGGAAGAACACCACCTTCCACCTATCAAGTGCTGTTTGAATCACGTCTTGTTCAACATCTGTCAGCGGCGTTGAAATATCGATTCCGAAAATCTCTGCGCCGGTGTGTCCAGAAAGCGGTTTCACTGCAATCTCGCTTGAATCGATTGCAGCCTTTGCCTCGATGAGATCAGTCATGAAATTTCTCCTTGTTCGAATTTGAAGTGCTTCTGCCAGTTGAGAAACGGGGGTGGGATCAGCGGCCCCTGAGACGCTGGTCCCACCCGCGGACGGCACGAGTCAACCGGGGGAAGTCGCTCGGCGGTCCATCATCCCGACGCCGTAGTTCGATAGCGCCGGAACAAGATTGTGATTGCCTGCTCAGAGTGGCCGGTCACCGCGAATGGTGACGCGCTGGATGACACGGTGCTGTTCCCCGTAATCGCCAGCAACGGCGTGTTGCGTTGAGCGGTTGTCCCAAAAGCCGAGATCACCGGAGCTCCAGTGATACCGAACGACGAATTCAGGTCGAACCGAATGACCGTAGAGAAAGGACAGAAGTGCAGAACTTTCGTCGCGTTCGAGTTCCTTGATGTGCGACGTGAACCCGGAATTCACAAAGAGGACCTTCTCCCCCGTTTCAGGGTGCGTGCGTACAACCGGATGCTCGACAGGGTTGAGCGATGTGTATTCCTCTCCGTCCCATTCGCCGACACCATCACGCTTTTTCAACCGGGAGCCGAATGCAGCTTTGCCATCGTGCACTGCAGTCAGCGTCGACAGATACTCCTGAAGCGAAGGACTAAGAGCAGAAAACGCGGCAATCTGATCGGTCCAAAGCGTGTCGCCGCCAGAGGGAGGTACAACGATTGCATTTAATGCTGATGCTGCTGGCGGTCGTTCAACAAACGTGACATCCGTGTGCCAGTCAAGACCGCTGCGCTTACCGCCGAGATCGCCGTATTGCTTGTAGAGCTCTCGAGACTTCGTGTAGTCGATTTCAAAAACTTCCGGATGTCCATCAATTCCTGGAACAACCGGATGGGCTGGAGTCGGCTCACCGAAATAGGAGACAAACCGAACATGTTCGTCGGGAGTCAGAAATTGCTTGGGGAAGAACACGACTCGACGTTCGAGCCACACGGCTCGAATCGCAGCGACGGTCTCGTCATCGAGTTCCCGTTTGAGGTCGATGCCATGGATCACTGATCCAATCGTTCCCGAAAGTGGTGTCACATCGAGTTCAATCGATGGTCGTGAATCGAGGATGGTCATGATGGGTTCCTTTCGTGGTCGCCTTCAGCAACTTCGTCGACACCAAGTTCGGCGAGTAACCGTGAGCGCAATGCAATGAATGTTGAATCGCCTCGTAGGCGAGGGCTGGGAATAGTCACGGGAAGGTCGAGTGAAATCTCCCCTTCGGTCAATACAAGAACTCGATCAGCGAGCAGCAAGGCTTCGTCCACGTCGTGGGTCACGAGAAGTACTGCTGGCGTATACCGACTACACAATCTCTGTAAAAGGGTGTGCATCCGGATTCGAGTGAGTGCATCAAGTGCTCCAAACGGTTCGTCAAGCAGCAAAAGGTCTGGTTGGCGCACAAGGGCTCGCGCCAACGAGACCCGCTGGGCTTCGCCACCCGACAACGTCTTCGGCCAGTCCGACTCATGACCAGCGAGCCCAACTTCGGCGAGAACTTCTTCTCCGTGACGCCGATGTTCGTCGCCTTTAAGTCCAAGCACAACGTTGTCGAGAACCTTCGCCCATGGGAGCAAACGAGGGTCCTGAAACACCACTGACCGCTGTTCGGGAACAAGGATCGTGCCGGTCACTCCCGTGTCGAGACCAGCAAGCGCACGCAAGAGCGTCGTCTTGCCCGAGCCCGACCGACCAAGCAGCGCAACAAACTCGCCGCGATGGAGCTTCAAATTGATTCCATCGAGAACTACTCGATCGCCAAAGACTCGACGAACCTCGCGCACGTCGGTTGCGATCCCCGATTCAACCGTCTTTGAATCGGAATTCCGATCGAGTTCGGCACTGAGTTCGTCGTTGAGGGTGTCGATGAGATCTATCTCCCTGGTTGCCATTGAAGGACCTTTCGTTCAAGAAGTCGGACGCCGAAATCGGAGAGCAAACCAAGCACCGCATAGACACCGAGACAGACGACGATCACATCGGTAAGAAAGAAGGTCTGGGCTTTGATAACAAGCGCTCCCACGCCTTCGCGGGCATTGATCTGTTCAGCGAAGACGAGAATGAGCCAGCTGATCGCAACTGCCATGCGCAAACCAACCAGGAACGCAGGAGTCACTGCCGTTAATACGACTCGACGAATCGTTGCCCATCGAGTGAGTCCGATGGTCTTGGCGAGTTCAAGATTGCGCGGATCAATCGTTCGAATCGCCACGGACGTATTGATGTAAACGGGGAACACCACGCCGAAGGAGATCAGTGCGATTTTCGCTTCGTTACCGATTCCGAACCAGAGAAGGAACAGCGGCTGCAGCGCAATGACGGGAAGGAACCGAATCATTTGCATTGGCGAATCAACGAGATTTTCACCGGTTCGAGAAAGTCCCGACCACACCGCCAGTCCAACGCCGACCGGAATTCCGATTGCAAGTCCGATCACAACTCGTTGCAGCGATGCACACACAGCTCCGGCGAGCGTTCCATCAACGAGCAGGTCCCACGCAGTCCCGAGCACATTCAAAGGCCCGGCAAGAATGTCTGGGGTAATCCAGCCAAGCCACGCGGCGACCTGCCAGATTGAGAGGAGTGCGATGACTCCGATCAATCGTTCAAGCGAGCGAGACGAACGACGAAGTCGCTTTGCACGTTGATCCGCGACTCCAGTGCGAAGTACAACCAAGGGGACTTCCATTACTTGACGTGCAGTCATGAGTCCCACGCCGCTTTCACGACAGCGTTGAAGCGAGAATCAAATTGATTGGCAGCATCGATTGATTTCGGAATGAGACCGTTTGACAGGAAAAGGTTTGTCAGGTCCTGCTGCGGCCCAGTGAGTTCTCCTGGCAATTGGTAGAACGACGTTGGGCCATTTTCCTTTAGTCGGGCTTTCGCCGCATCGAGGCTCAACTTGTACGTTTCAACCAGCGTCTTCTGAGCAATGACGTCAGGGTTGTTGTTTCCCCACTTCACGGCCTTCACGAGTCGACCGAGATAGTCAGCGATTGCGGCGGTCTTTCCATCGTTTGAAAGCGCCTTGCCACTTGAGATGAAGAAATTAAGACGATCAGTGAGCGTCTTCGCATCCGCAACTGATTTGGCGGTGGGATTCTCAGCGAAATACGTACCAGTCAACGGCCATACGCCGATACCAGCGTCAGCATCGCCACTCTTCAACACCTGAGTGACCTGAATCGCCGGCACGTCAACGAGCGTGATGTCCTTTTGTGACAGTCCAACCGAGCTGAGCCCCGTCAGTAACGCGGACTGCAGCGCGGTACCCGACTGCGCAGCAACCTTTTTGCCCTTGAGGTCAGCCCATCCATTGATGCCAGACGCATTTGGTGAGGCGATCAGCGAGTAACGACCACGCTCGTCACCCCACGCCGCAATGCCCTTGATGTCTTGTCCCTGCGCCTGAGCGAAAATCAGCGGGGCGTCGGCCACAAAGCCAACATCAAGTTCACCGGCCTTAAATGCCTGCAACATCGGCGGGCCACCAACAAAGGTGGCGTACTCGACTTTGTAGGGAAAGTTCTGGTCTTGACCGGCGAGAGCAAGTGTGGTCTTGAAGTAGTCCTGCTGATCGCCAACTCGAATCGTGATGTCCGTCGGAATACTCGAGGGCACCGTGATCTCGGGAACCGACACCGTCGTGGATGTCGCAGAGTTTGCGGTCGAGTTCCCACAGGCAGCCACGGCCAGCACCAAGACGGCAAAGAGCATCGTCGCCAGCGTCGAACGCCATGGGGTCTTGTTCGGGACGGGACTACCAAAGGGATGGATCGGATCTGGGTCGCCATGCAGCGGATTCTCTACAAAGTTGATTGACATAGTCGGGTTTTCTAACAGACCCAGATCTTCATGTCAATGAATCCGATGGAATTAGTCAGGAATTCGCTGACATGGGATTATGCAGCGCTTGACCTACCACCGACGCACCTAGGACCACAGGTGTGACGAAAACGCGTTAGCCGCCGATCTGACTCATCGAACGCGTGGGTCGGATGAAATGCACCTGATTGATCTGATGACCAGCCCACTTCGCCCCGACTTCGGCAATGATTGCTTCAGCGAGATCATCATCGGTTGCGCCATTTCGCAGAAGCGTCCGGAGATCAAGTTCTCGAGTTGCAAACAAACAATGCCGGAGCATTCCGTCGGCGGTGAGACGCACACGGTCGCAGGATTCACAGAATGCTTCGGTCACGCTGGGAATGACCCCAAACTCTCCCCCGCCGTCGACGTATCGCCAGCGTGCGGCCGGGTCGCTTTCGCGCTCAGCGACAGGTTGCAGCGGAAAGACCTCGCCGATTGCGGCGACGATCTCAGCTTTCGTGACAACTTGCTCGTTGGTCCACTCTCCTTGCGCATCGAGTGGCATGAATTCGATAAAGCGAACTGTCACTCCTCGTTCGCGCCCGAATCGAGCAAAGTCGACGATTTCGTCATCGTTCACGCCACGCATTACGACGCAGTTGATCTTCACCGGCGCAAGGCCTGCGCTCACCGCGGCATCGATGCCTTCAAGAACTTTGTCGAGTTCATCTCGACGCGTGATTTGCTCGAAACGGTCCCGCAGCAACGAATCGAGCGAGATGTTGATCCGCTCAAGTCCCGCAGCCACAAGAGTGGGCGCCAGATTCGAAAGCGTGGTGCCATTCGTCGTAAGTGAAAGATCGACGCCGAGTGATGACAGTTGTTCGATCAACACCGGGAGGTTCGCTCGAACTGTGGGTTCTCCACCGGTCAAGCGAATGCCATCGAATCCGAACCGTTCGACACAAACACGTGCGACTCGGGTGAGTTCCTCGTAGGTGAGGAGATCCTCGCGGGCCATCCAATCGAGACCCTCTGCAGGCATGCAGTACGTACAACGGAAATTGCATCGGTCGGTGACCGAGATACGAAGATCACGATGGACACGGCCGAACCCGTCGACGAGAGAAGTTGGTTCGACAGCCATGGCAGGAGGTTACGGGCGGAGGAGCCGCACGCGCACCGTGGCCCCAGCCTCGAGTGTTTCTCCGTCGGGAAGTTCCGCCAGGGCGTTGGCTGCGGCCATCGCTGCCATGTGATGTGAGCCTTGAGCGCCCGCCGAGCGCACCGTGTAACTGGAGCTCGAGTCGTCCCATTCGCAGACGACTCGGGCGAAATGAGTCTTGCCGTCGGTGCGGCGCCGCAGAGGCTCTGCAAGCACGCCATTGACAATTCCCACATCGAGGTTGGCGTCGGAGAAGCCCGACATCTTGCGCAAGCCGGGGCGACAGAAAAGTTCGTAACTCACCATCGACGACACCGGATTTCCGGGAAGGCCGAAGACCGGTACCGCCGTTCCGTTTGAACGAGTCAACGTTCCGAACGCCAGCGGCTTGGCCGGCTTAATCGCGATCTGCATCCACCGCATATCACCAATTCGATCCAGCACGACTTTGACGTAATCGAAGTCGCCCATGCTCACACCGCCGGTGGTCACAATGGCATCGCAGGATTCGGCACCTGCACGCATGGCGGTCTCAATGACCTGCTCATTGTCTCGAGCAAGCCCGAGATCAACGGTGTCAAAGCCATGAGATTCGAGGAGCTTGCGCAATGTGAGTCGGTTTGAATCACGAATCTGGCCTGGCGCCAACGGCGAACCATCGTCGATGAGTTCGTCACCAGTCGAAATGACGCCGACGACCGGTCGTCGCACGACTGCGATGCGTGTCACTCCAATGGTTGCAAGAACACCAAGATGCGCAGCAGTGAGTTCCGTGCCAACGGAAATCACGGGATCGCCAGGATTCACATCGTCACCCGCAGGACGAATGTGCTGGTTGATGGAAGCAGACGCCGTCACGACCACGGTGTCGGCTTCAGGTGAGCCTTCGGTGTCTTCCACCATCACGATGGCGTCGGCGCCAGGAGGAACAGGAGCACCAGTCATGATCCGCACCGCACACCCAGGCGCTACAGGCGAATCAGCACCAGACATGCCAGCACGGACTGTGCCCGTAACTCGCAGAGTGACCGGAACTGTCGCCGTATCAGCGGCCACGACGGCATAACCATCAACAGCAGTATTCGCGAACGGAGGCACCTGTTCGGCGGCAACAACGGCCTCGGCAGTAATGCACCCAAGGGCGTCGTTTAACGCAACCACGATGTGCTCGTTTGGGGGACATCCAAAGAGGACGTAGTCCCGAGCTTCGCGAAGTTCGATCACCGCAGGCGGGTATCGACTAGGTCGATGAGGAAGGCGCGAAATTCCGGACCTAAATCTTCTCGTTCGATCGCAAGTTCGACAGTGGCCCGCAGGTAATCCTGTTTGTTGCCAATATCGAAACGACCGTGAGTAAACACCCAGCCGTAGACATCGTGATCAGCAAGTAGCAAAGCGATCGCGTCGGTGAGTTGAATCTCACCGCCAACTCCGGGTGACACCCGCGCGAGCGCATCGAAAATGTCGGGAGTGAAGACGTACCGTCCCATAACTGCGAGATTCGATGGAGCGTTTTCCGGTGATGGCTTCTCGACGATGCCGCGCATCCGAACGAGAGAATCGGAAATGATTTCAGGATCAATTGATCCGTAACTCGAGATCTCTCGTGAAGAAACTTCCGAGACAGCAACTACTGCAGCATCTCGCTCTTCGTACACGTTGATCATGTCGGTGAGCACCGTGGAACGATCGTCCATGATGTCGTCGCCAAGCATCACGACAAACGGGTTGTCGCCGACATGTTTGCGAGCAATCGACACCGCATGGCCAAGACCGAGCGGTTCGCCCTGTCGAACGAAGTGAATTTCGGCAAGTTCAGCGATGCTGCGCACTTCGGCAAGCGCCTCATCTTTTCCTCGCTCGGCGAGGAACGACTCAAGTTCAACGTTTCGGTCGAAGTGATCTTCAAGCGACCGCTTGCCGCGACCCGAGATGATCAGAATGTCGTCGATACCGGCGCGGACTGCTTCCTCGACGACGTACTGGATGGCGGGTTTGTCGACAACCGGAAGCATTTCCTTCGGCTGCGCCTTTGTGGCGGGAAGAAAACGGGTACCCAGACCAGCGGCGGGGATAACAGCTTTGGTAACTCGAGACATCGTGACTCCTCGTCCCGCCGGGAACTACGGGGACGTGGGCGACATCGTAGGAGCCCCACGACCCATGCCTCGCCCTTCGCTCGGCCCGCCTGCAAGCCCGAACCCCTCGGTCGCTATGCTGGCAGTCCCAACTGGCGAGTGCTAACCGCTCCCCGCCCCCCATCTCGCCCTCGGCCCTGCCGGAGACCTTCGATGCCCCTCTATGACTACCGATGCAAAGACTGCGGCCATGAGTTCGAGGCCCAGCAGGCGTTTACCGACGATGCGCTCACCGAGTGCCCGTCCTGCGGCGGCGCGCTGAAGAAGAAGTTCGGTTCTGTGGGCATCGCATTCAAGGGCAGCGGCTTCTATAAGAACGATGCTCGAGGTTCGTCCAGTTCCTCTGGTTCCTCCGCCTCGTCAACGACGTCATCGAAAAGTAGTTCTGACACCACGACCTCGTCGAGCACGACGCCATCGGCCACAAAGCCGGACTCGGGTTCGTCGTCATCGACGCCCAGCGCTTCCTAAGGAAAGGTCGCACGGACCTCCCCCGCTCTCGTCGGGCTCTTTAGCGTCTCGACATTCCCCCACCGACCGCCTGTCAGTGGAGTCGCCGTGCGACATTCTCAGGTCCAAACCTCTTTTCCGCGCTCGTTTCGTCGCTTGGCGTCAACTACCAGAGTCCGATGGTTTGTAACCGCAGCTGTCGCACTCTGTTCTCTGGTTTGGACGGTTTCGACCGTGAACTCGGCCGAGGCCACCTCGTCGGCCTGGGGTCAGCGCCGAACGGTTCCGGTCGCAACGAGCGACCTTGCCCCTGGTCGTGTCATCACTAGGTCAGACATCGCCTTCGTTGATCGACCAATTGCAGTGGTTCCCGATGACGCCGCAGCGTCACCAATTGGACGAACAGTCACGAGACCGATCGCACGCGACGAAGTTGTCCTCGAACGCCGGCTCGCCACCGGCGGCGAAAGCGGACCCACAGCGCAACTTGATGAGAACTCAGTGGCATTCGCCGTACCTTCCGATGCCACCACGCCAGCAACGAAAGTTGGCGACCATGTTGCCCTGTACGCACCCTCCGAGGTCGTTGGCACTGCCGGCCGCCCGTCAGGTCCGGCAACAAGAATTGCTGAACAGGGAGTTGTCGTCGCTCTCTCCGAGAAAGCCGTCACGATTGGGGTGACCCTTACTCAAGCACCTGCTGTCGCAAAGGCGCTGCTTACGGCCAGCGTGATCATCGCCCTTACCGATTAGCCGTCACCGTTCTCGGTAGCTCGTACCGGTAGCGTCACCTCGTGCCTAACTTCCCATCGCCCCAGCCGAAGCGACATGGCGGTCGCCTCCTCGGACTCCTCCTCGCCCTCCTCCTTACGACGGGCATCGTCCACACATTCACTGGCGCCAATCGAGCGAATGCGTCGACGACGGAACTTGCTGCTTCAACGAAACTCACCCCCGAAGAGCAAACCGCAGCGAAAAATCAGATGAGCACATGGAAAGCAATGGTGCTCGGCGCAGTTGAAGGTGTGACCGAATATCTGCCGATCAGTTCCACCGGACATCTCGTTGTCACGCAGCGGATTCTCGGAATCGGCGACACGTCAGCAACCAAGGACGCCGCTGACAGTTACGCAATTGCAATTCAGTTCGGCGCGATTCTCGCCGTCCTTGTTCTGTACCGAAAGCGCATTGAATCAATCATCCGCGGACTCTTTGGTCGCGATGTTGACGGCCGCAACCTTCTGATCTCCCTTGTCATTGCGTTCATCCCTGCAGTGATCATCGGCGTCGCAATCGAAAAACCCATCAAGAGTCATCTCCTCAATGTCGGTCCAGTCGTCGGCGCGTGGATTGTCGGCGGTCTCCTTCTTCTGTATCTCGCACCCAAGATCAAAGCCGATCGACCGGGAATGTCGATCACGCACATTCGGCCCAAGCAGGCGCTCATCATTGGCTGCGCGCAGGTTCTCGCCATGTGGCCAGGCACAAGCAGAAGCCTTGTCACGATTCTCGCAGCGCTCGCGGTCGGAACGACTCTCGCCGCCGCGGTGGAGTTCAGTTTCCTCCTTGGCCTTATGACGCTGGGCGCAGCAACGCTTTATGAGACCGCAAAGAACGGTTCGACAGTCATCGATGCGTACGGTTGGTTCAACCCCCTAGTTGGATTGATCTTCGCATTCCTCTTCGCCGCTCTTGCAGTGAAGTGGATGGTGACGTGGCTACAAACGCGCAGCATGGCCGTGTTTGGCTGGGAGCGTCTTGTTGTCGCTGCGGTCAGTATCGGTCTCCTGATCGCCGGAACGATCTAGAGCAAACGCTCAACTGCCACCCAGCGAAAGATCCGCGATCACAATCGTTGGGCAACCGGTGCCGCCGGGAAGCCATTCGACATCATCGCCAATGGCAACGATGTCGAGCAACATTCGCTGCAGGGTTGATGCGATCGTTACTTCGCGCACAGGTTCTGCCAACTGGCCGTTACGAACCATCAGGCCTTCGATGCCTACAGAAATGTCTCCGCTAACCAGATTCACACCAGAGTGGAGACCTGTCATCGACTGCAAATACACACCAGTATCGATGTCCGCCAACAATGACTCGAACGAACCTGCACCGGGAGCTACCGCCAACGCCTGACAGCCGACGGACGGAGTTGAAGAAACGCCACGAACCGCCGAACCGGTGCTCGGTCGTCCGGCGCGTCGACCCGAAGCACTGTCGTAGAGAAATCCCTGCAGAACGCCATCGACCACAAGCGGGTTTCGGCGACAGGCTAAACCTTCGCCGTCGAACATGTCAGCCGCGTACGAACGATGGTCGGTCGGATCGTCAACAAGGGTGAGCATGGGCGATGCAATGGATTCACCAATGCGATCACCGAATGGCGAGCGGCCCTTCAACACGCGTTCACCCGTCAGCGTTGATCCAAGAAGTCCAGCAATTGTTGCTGCCATACGTGGTTCAAGAATGATCGTGACTCGCTGTGACGGAACGGGCTTCGCCCCGAAGAGGCGGGTCGCCCGCAACACCGCATCGTCGGCAGCTTCGGCGAGATCGAGATCATCGGGCCGGAAACCAACGGTAGATCCGCCGCCGGTGTAGGTCTCATCGCCATCTTCCGCGAGAGCGAGCGCACTCATTGAGCACCATGCACCGCGTCCGGCACCAGCGATTCCTGTACTCGTAGCAACGGCGAAACGCGACAAAGAATCGGAAAAGGTGGCAACACGAACGCCGGCGATGCGCGGGTCTCCAGCACGAACCATGCGCTCAAGTTCAAGAGCAAGGTCGATTTTTCGCGATGCGTCCATAGACGCAACCGACGGGTCAAAAGCGTCGAATGGAACAGGGGCAACACCATCGGGCTCAGCGAGGCCAACCCATTCATCGGGTTCGGCAAATGTCGCGTTGTCGCGTGCATCGGCCAACGCATCGGCGATCGCATCGGACTCGAGTGTTCCCGCCCATGCAAAACCTTGGCGATGGTCGCTAACGACACGCACACCGATACCTGCGCTCACTGCTGACGTGAACGACTCGACCTCGCCGCCGTGCGCACGGACAGTCGTGTACGAGGATCGAGCCACAAATGCTTCGACCTGTTCTCCGGCACGCGCATTGTGGGCAACAGATTGCGCAAGCGCGAGGAGATCTGCCGACTCCTGGTCGGGCGGGTCGAAGCTCACGAGCCGGAAACAGTGAGATCGGCGACGACGAGTGAGACCCCCGACGCGTTCATCGGGAGGAACTCAAGATCGTTTCCAACCG
>CALBSE010000002.1 GCA_937927725.1 uncultured Actinomycetes bacterium | reverse complement strand
CGTCGTTGGGATGCATTGAGCCGATGGCGATGATGGCAGTGGTGGAAGACATGAAGCCCCTTTCGTTCGCAGACCGGAAAGGTCGCGCTAGAGGGGTAACACACGAAGTGTGGCGAAATGTGCGCTTGGGGCGAAATCACCGGTCAGCTCAGGAACTGAACGATGGCTGCATCGATTGCGGTGGCCGCAGATTGCTGGAATGTCCCCGAGCGCATCATTGATGCATCGGTGGCGTTGCGCATGTTCCCGCATTCAATGAACACCTTGGGGACGGTGGAGAGGTTGAGTCCGCCAAGATCGCCTCGGGGCATGATGCCGTTCGTGCCCAAGTAATTCGACACCGGCATACCGGTAGTGACGAACGAGTCACGCAGCAGTGTGCCAAATCGGTTTGAGGCTGGCGCGATCGCCGCGTTCACATTTGTTGTTTGCGGAACGAGCACATGGAAGCCACGTGTACCGGGCGAATCGTTACCGTCACCGTGAATGGAAATGGCGATGTCGGCGTTCGCGTCGTTACCGATCTTTGCGCGTTGCGTGATGCACGGACCCCAGCCGCCTGAATCGTTGCGCACCATCACAACGGTTGCGCCTTGTGCTTGCAGCAATGCCTGAAGATCTTTAGCGACCGAAAGCGTGAACTCGTATTCGGCGTAGCCATCGTTCGATGCAGTGCCGCTGGTATCGCAGGCTTTCGTCACGCCGTTGCCGGCATCGACGAGTTGATTGATGTCGGCAGAGTGTGCGGCGTTGCCACCGTTGTGGCCGGCATCGATGGCGATGACCTTCCCGCTGAGCGGAAGCTTGGAGATCGTCGTTGTGGTCGATGATGCGGTGGTCAGCCCAGTCGTCGTTGTTGACGACTCAATTTTCGAGGTCTCTTCTGGGCGAGGGGTTGACGAGGCCCCACTACACGACGCGAGAAGGATTGCTGCTGTGACAACTCCAACAAAATTAGGTAGGAAAGTCATGATCTCTGGTTTACCCTGAGACGCATTTTGAACGAACCATTCAGGTGTGGGGTCGCTAGCAGGTCTACTGACATCAAACGATTATCCGGATATCAAAGAATGCCAAGGGATTTGTAGTCTGAAGAGATCAAAATGATCCAACAGTCACTAAACAAAATGAGCAGAATCTGAGCCACATTCTCATCAGCTTTCCAGAGGCCACAAAAGCCTGCTCAAATTTTTAAGATCAGTTAAATTTTCGGCATGGCGGAACATCTTGAGACTCAGTATTCATCCAAATTGCTAGCTGACACAACGGTTCAGACAGTCACAATTCAGAAAATTCTGACCCCAACAGACGTAGGCGAAAGAAGCCATCAGAGCAGAATCTCTATCTCTCTAGCGTTAAAGAGCTTCTTCGCGAGTGAAGGAGAATGGAAAACTAACAGCCAGGGAAATTCTGAGTTGAACCTAGACTTCGAATTTCCACAGTTGGATGTGGCTGAACTGCTGACTCTCACTCACTACAACAATAAAGAACGCAGAGGTACTCGCAACGAACTTCGACTATCGCGACCGAGTGAGATTTTTGCTTCGCTTGGTGCAACTGTGGGGCAGACCGTTCGCATTCAGCGGGATAGTCAGAAGCGGTACAAGATGTTTTTGATTCCTGAACTGGGGGGTGCATTCGAGGAAAATGAAGTTGCTACTCCAATCCCAGGAGCCAAGGGTTGGTTCCGAGTAGAAGCTCCAGACCCTCAGGCTGAACCCATACCCGTGCGGTCATGGTTGGCCCTCGCCAGTGGCAAACCACGTGAAATTGGGTTGGGGGCTGGTTGGGATGATCGACCTGACTCCTACTACAGCTGGGACAGCACGGTCCCTTGTCACGATTACATCGCAGTGGGCGACCGAATAGTGATCTGGGATGGATCAGCGCTGCTGGGCCTGTCGGTTATTGACCACATAGAAATCGAACTAGGTGAAAAAACGATCACTCGTTGCCCAGATTGCAACTCTTCGAAATTTAAGAATCGGGAGACTCGTGAAATTCCCTTCCGCTGCAGCAACTGTAAGAGCGAATTCAAGGATCCATCGAAGACAACTATTGCTGTGACCAAGTATCGATCTTCTCACGAAGCGTTTTGGATTGACGCCGCCGGAGCCCTTAGCGCTTCTCAACTTAGATCGGTATGTTTGAAACCTAAATCTCAACACTCATTCCGGGAAATGAGATGGGAATCTTTCACCTCATTAATCAATTTGGGGCCAGATAGTGCACCGTTTGAAATCGCGAGAGTCACCGCTCGATCACAACTCTTGAAACATGGTCACCGATTAGCAGTCACTCGAGTTCGAGTTGGTCAAGCGAAATTTCGGGAAAAACTCATTCAATTGTTCGGAAGTATGTGCGCAATCACTGGGCCAACGCCTTCAGCGGTTCTCGAAGCTTGTCACCTGTATAGCTATGCAGATCATGGGCGACATCATGAAAGTGGAGGGTTGCTTCTGCGCCGCGATATCCATCGCCTGTTTGATCGGGGAGCAATTCGAGTGAATCCCGAAAGTCTCTTGATAGCGATTAGTCCAGAATTGCTGGTGTATCCCGCCTACGCCGCTTTGAATGGTTCTCGTCTAATGGTCGATGTTGACAAGGCGTGTCGGAAATGGTTGAGACTTCACTGGGAAGCAAATTCCAAGCGCGGTGAAGAGGCTCAAAAGTCATAGCAGTTGACTTCTCATCGTTTGGCTGGCGTCTAAAGAAAACGATGTCGGCGGCAAGCCCTCGCGATAGGCAAAATTGCCCGGGTCTGTCACACAGGACAACTACATTTGTGAGGTGGCGCTGAATAAGAGTTGCCAAAAGATCAAAAGTACGCCTACAGGAAGTTTTCGAATCGCCCATGAGTTCCAAACGAAAACTTGAGAACCAATTTCGATTCATTGATCTTTTTGCGGGAATTGGCGGAATTCGTAGGGCTTTTGACGCAGTCGGCGGCGATTGTGTTTTCACTTCCGAGTGGAATAAGTACGCAGTTCAGACTTATGAAGCGAACTTCGGCCAGTCAGCGAGGCATGAATTTGCTGGAGACATCACGCAAGTAGATGAAACCGAAATCCCTGATCATGACGTGTTGTTGGCAGGCTTTCCCTGCCAACCATTTTCGATTGCTGGGGTCTCAAAAAAGAATGCGTTAGGTCGGGCCCATGGTTTTCAAGATAAAACCCAAGGAACTCTCTTCTTTGATGTAGCTCGGATATTGAATGAGAAACGACCGGCCGCTTTCCTCCTTGAAAACGTGCGCAACTTAAAATCGCATGACAAAGGTCGGACATTTGAAGTAATTCAAAAGGTGCTTCGTGACGATCTCGGCTACGACATTTCGTATCGAGTGATGGATGCTCGTTCATGGGTTCCCCAAGGTCGCCAGCGGATCATCATCGTTGGATATGACTCAGATCGTTCCCAAGGCCGCACTTTTGATTTCGATTCGGTGCGAGTTCCCCACAAGCAACCAACAATGGCGAAGGTGCTTCATCCCGAAGACGGTAGCGAGAAGCCAGAAGCTCCGTTCACAAACTCGCGAGGGGAAGTCGATCGCAAATACATACTTACTCCAAACCTATGGGACTACCTGCAGAATTATGCAGCGAAGCACAAAGCGGCGGGCAACGGATTTGGGTACGGGTTGGTAGGACCAGATGATGTCGCTAGGACTCTTTCTGCTCGCTATTACAAAGATGGTTCAGAGGTTCTTATTAGCCGCGGGAAACGGTCTCGACCTCGCCGGCTTACGCCTCGCGAGTGTGCACGTCTGATGGGCTTTCCGGATACTTTCAGAATCCCAGTAAGCGACACCCAGGCGTACAAGCAATTTGGAAACAGCGTCGTTGTTCCAATGATGGGCGCAATAGCAAAAGCGATGGCGCCTGACCTGAGCGAGCTTCTGAATGGAACGAGCCAAATCGCGTCCTGACGAATCGTTTAGGACTGACTGCAGGCATTCACGAGCTCAAAGTCTGCGTAGAGCGATTGCAGGTCGCCGGAACTAATTCGGAATGGATATCTGGCGTGAGCTTTCCAGCTACCACTCTTTTCTCTTTCGACCTTGATCCCCGGATCAAATGCGATAGTGCCCTCTTTGATCGCTGAAAGAAATTTGGAAAAATCAGTTCCTGTGCCTAACTCAACTTGTTGTGCATAACGGTATTCACGAATAGGCAAAGAATCAGCTGTCACGTCGCGCTTTTCAGACCCAATAAACGCTGCTTGTGCGTGCTTTCTGTTCCAGTGCTCGACGAGTTTTGTGAACGACCAAGACATTGCCGTCAACCCCGAATCGTCTTGAAGGCATATGGAGCCACTGGGATCTACTCGTGATTCTTCGAATCCAAGAATTTCAAGGTGCAGTCCTGTCGATTCAACGCGCTTTGATCCTCGATGCTTTCCTGTGAAATCAAAACGATCGGTCGATGGTTTTGCCCGTCCGCGTAGGAATCCAAATTCAACCGGCCCAAGCTCTGTGTATTCACCACCATCGGGAGCGATATCAAAGAGTGTTACCTCGCCGCGTCGAGGACGAGCTAATGAGTTCACGCCGTGTTGCTTTACCTCCCAACCGCGAAAATCGGGCCCTGCTTTGGAGTTAGAAACGATCCCGAGCTCCGCCTCGAGGGTGTAACCGCCACCGTTGCGCGCTCGGTACGGGACCAGCCCGTCCTTCGTCAAACGTTTACTCCGAATCCAATCTTGACGCGAGACCTCACAGAGACGCCCAAGTAATTGAGAGCGGGAGTCACCCGAATAACTGTCAGTAAGAGACCAGACCTCGAGAATTCCTTGGCGTTCAGTGGGGATTGCCCTCAAGGCATTGTTGAGAGCAACTGTCGCTGGGACGACGAGGCCGTAGCACTCGCCAGTAGATCTCGAAACGCCGATGAGAAGTATCCGGCCTTCTTCAGTTCCCCGCTTCTCTCTTGTGAGGAGGTACGAAGGCGGATCTAAACAACCTTTTAGGAAACCTGAAAAACGAACTTCGGGGTATTGGGGGTAATCGCAAAGTTTCGCGTCTGGTGCTCGCACGACTCCGGACGGAGAGATCCATGAGAAAGAAAGCGGGATAGTGAAGAGCGAGCCGGAATTGCCACCCTTCTTCATCGAAGATCCAAGACTTGGGATTGGAGTTCCCAGCGGCAGACCTGCGAGATGGTTTGCAGTAGGAGCAAGATAAATCTGATTTTTTGAATTGTTGTTGCGCTGCAGATGCTTGACGAGGACCGTCTCGCACCTGAGGGCCAAAAGTATTCTATGTAATCGTGAGATATTGAGCTCTGAGAGCCATCTCTCGTAAATTTCGCTCGGAAGATTACTCACGTCCCCGCCGATCTATGAAGAAAACGAACGTTCACATAATCCGCTACCCATCAATGTTGAACTGTGTTGAGATAAGAAAAATTGATCTTGAATCGTTTGTCTTTGATTGAGAATTAGATGTCCCGTGGTTTTATCGACAAGAAGACTCATTCGATCTAGACGAAGCCGCCACCCGCTTGGTTTCTAATTTTCCAAACCGGTGCTTTCTGGAGACCATTTCTGGGCACCTGTAACTCGAAGCCAACGGTAGGGATTTCATCTCGATGGGATTCGTATGGTTTTGCGAAAACCGCCCAAAGAAGGATGACCCCGCGACCCTCATGGCCTGTGGCAGCGAGCTTTCGGGAGTCTTCGGTGGCATCGTTGGTGAATGGCCCCGCAACTATTTGACGTGCAATTTCGCGGTGGTTGCGGCCAGCGAAGACCCCGAATCGGCCTGATTCACTGCGTGTTCTTTCGATTGGATCGAGTTCCATCCCACTAAGTTGAACTCTCATAATCTTTTTCAGATTCGACGAGTGTTCACGTGGGTCTGAAGTTACGCCAGACGACCGCTTCGGAAGTATCAGGGCCCAGTCGGTGATGCCAGGATCGCCTTTGTCTCCTCGGAAGAAACTGATGACAGAAGAGAAGCTTCCATTTACTGCTGCGGAAGTGGACCAATTGTATTCTTCAAGAAAAGTGACGAATTCAGCGTGTGGCGCAATAAAGACATCAGCTTTGAATCTGCTGCTCACCGTTCCGAGTTCGAGACCTTGACGCGAATCGGCTGTGGACTTATCGAGTAATTTTTGCAGTGTATCTAGATTTTCTCGCAGTAAATCGGGATCGTCGGTGGTCACGGTGCGAGCAACCGTTTTGCCGCCTAGGTTTTCCCATGAAAGTTCAGCATTACGCATCTTGTTTGGTGCCGTTGGAAGCAACTCCGGGAAATAGTTGGCGACGACGGGAGGAACCATCACGGGTTCTATTGGTTCAGAGCCGTCGTCTGGAAGCGAATATGCCTTCAATAGGGCCCGGAAGTCCTCTTCACATTGGCAAGCACCAGCGAAAGCTTCATAGAGATTTATGTACTTAGGAGTCGTCTTCGCCTTGCTGTTTTTCGACTGCTTCCTTGGGATTAGTTCATGGGTACCTATGAACAGACGGACAAGGTCGCCATATCCCGGCCTGTAGCCGAACCATCTTCCCATTTGCATCATTGTGTCTTTGGCATTCGTGCGACGACGGAAATATGTAATCGTCAATCCTTCGATGGTGTACCCCCGTGAGAGCTTGGCGCCACCGACGACAACCTTCCAGACTGATTCCGTATCGAAATCCGGGGTCGTGGCATCCTCGGTGCCATTGACGATTATGCAGGGGCCTCCGCTGTTTTCGATGCGCTCGAGAGCTTCTCCAACGTATTTGCGAAGATCGGCGTAATCACGTGGGAAAGGCAAGTTTGGTTGCCGAGCGCTCGAAACCACTGCAAACTTTGCCAGTAAAGCTTTCAGTCTACTTTCGCCGCCGCCCGCTCGATATCCCGCGTGATCCCATAACTCGATGATTCGGTCAGCAAGATCTCGGTGGTCCTGCTGCAAATGAGTTTGATGAACGAGCATCGTGTGGTGCTTAAAATCCCCGAGTTCTCCGCTTGCGGCTCGGTAGAGTTTGATCGCGCCCGTCAGCAGAAACGAGTCGAGCGCGCTCTGTAAATCATTATCGTCATCGTCAATTGGACTCGTTATTTCTCGAACGAATGCCGCTTTGTTCGAGAGCGCAGGGTCGTCGGAGTTCTCCGAGTCCTCGGAGTCGTGGAAGTCAGATGCCCCCATGTATTCCGGTGACCGAGGAAGAGTGATGAGGAAATTTCTGGGGAATAGGTCTTCTTCGCTGGAGGGATCTATGAAGACATTTGCAAATGGAGTAGCGGTGTAGCCGATGTACTGCGCTCTTGGGAGAAGCTTCAATATCTTGACAATTAGAGCATTGATCGCGGTTCGCTTTTTATCCTCGTTTGATTTTGGTTTGTTCGGATCGATCGTGTTTATCGAAGCTTGGTCAGACTCATCGTCGATAATTAGAGCGGGAATATCTTTGAGACGATGCTTACCCAGCTTCTCAAGGTCACTAACCAATGAATCGAGTCGAATAGCGTTCTTCTTGACAACAGCGATTCGAGCTGAAGAGCTCCCGAGGTTTCCCGGGCTGTTGACAGGTTGCGACTTTGCAACCTTTTCGAGTTCGAGAGCTGAAATACCGTTGCCAAGTTCTTTGAAATCGTTAGATCCCGTGAGCCGAATGATATTCGCGGCTCCAAGTTGGCTTGGCAACTGCCCGTAACGAATGAACCTTTCGTTCAACCAATCCGGATCTTGCTGGTACTCATGTTCATTGCCCGCAAAGCTCTCGATATTTTCAACACCGACTAGCTCCATATCCAGGCGCCGCTGGGTTTGGTTGCGAAGGATGTCGTGGGATCCAGCTAAGACGATGATTAATCGGTATCCTGCATCAATTGCGCGGGCTATTACTCCGGTGAAATTGGTTGTTTTACCGCTTTGGACATACCCGACAACCAACCCTCTTGCGGCGTAAACATCGTTTCTTGTTGGATCTGCAAGGCGACTGACGACTTCGAATGTGGATTCCCTGAGCATCTCAACAACATTCGGGTCCATTCGACGCTGCTCAAGCAAGTAGTTGGAATACTGATCCCAGTAGAGACCGTGGGACTTTGAGAAATCTGAGGGATACCAGCGTACAAATTTTCCGCTGATCTTTGAGCCACCGTCGTCGGTATCGGGGACTGGAAAATATCGTTCGAGCTCGACGGCCTGCGTGTCAGTGAAACCAAGTCGCTGGTAGCAAAGATTCCGCCTTTCAGTTGTTCGCGGCTGAGATTTTCCAATCCACTCCTGACCGTTATCGCCGTCCCATTCGGCAATACGAATTCTCCACTTGTGCACTAGTTCATGCCCGGCTTCCTCTTTGAGTGCAGCAAGCCGCGAAATAATCTCAACTTTCGTGACAGAGCAGTTTGATTGCCCCGTTTCTTTGGCGAAATCACTCGCTTTTTCGAAATCAAAAGGCCCTTTCTGCATGAGATGCAGAGCCGCTACCGCAGCTTGATCTAATTCACCGTTCATCACTGATGGACCAACTTTCCGATCTCGGCAAGCGTCATATCGGAACCTAATCCCGAGACATCGCATAGATATGAAACGTTCTGGATTCTTGAATAATCAATAAGAGGATCAACCTGAATGGAATCCCGTGTTAATCGGGGAAACCCGTTGTCAATTTGGATAAGTCTGGGACTTGACCGATGGCGAACGCGGACCTTGCATAATTTCGATTTCTCACTTCGCCAGCCGACGGATGCGAGCCTTTTTTCAAAATTGATAAGAGAGACGTCGTCATTCGTCGCAAATTGGCTACGAATTTCATCGACGAGCGATTCAACTGAGTGCCCACTCCCAGAATCTGCATTAGTGAATTGAAATGAAACTAAGTAGAGCGGTCGTTGCAGACTCTCTTGCAGCTGGTATTCGCTTGAAATTCGGTGAACTCGTGACTCGAGTCGGGTTGACTTAACTTCTACATCGAGATGCCCGAGGTCGAAATCGTGTTCGGAATTGTCGATTCGATGCCACGATTGAAGGGCTTCAGGGAAACCTAAAGTGACAGATAAATCTTGGAGGAAAAGCAATTCCCCTATCAAGCCAATCTGCTGATCTTCTGTCAGAGATGTCTCAATTGAGATGAGTGTTTTGAACTTTGAAAGCGTTGTGGTGAGAGCCGCATCTGGACTGGACCCGTCGATTTGGGTTGCATCAGCGAAGTTACAAATAAGGTCGTAGAACGCTCGAAAAATCGAATTTGTGCGGGTGAAGATATAAGAACCATCGAATCCATTCAGAGTTCGAGGAATGATATCGAGAGCAGTCAGAGCTGGAATGTTTTCATCGTTGATAATCCGTCCTACAAAGATTCCCAGCTCTTCTCCGCTGGCGCCGACTATTAACTGAATTTCGGGAGTTCCAGGAACGACAACTTGAGCTTGGTTGCCGGATCCAAGCAATTCAGAAATCTGTGCCCAACTAGGTAGACGAGTTGGTTGTTCTCGCGGATCCATCAGCGCCCCAAAGCGACAGCGCTCAGCACTTTGGAGAGAAAATCTCGGCTTTGGTCTTCGAGGGAGCTAACTCTCTTGGATCTAAAGTGCTCTTCCATCAGCAAAAAGACTGCGGTTTCTAGAAGGTCAATTGCCAAATCTCTAGAGTCTCGCTTCTCGAGTTGCTCTCTGATTTTTGAATTCAAAATTAATCGACGCTTTGCATCGTCAACACGGAAGAACTCATTCATGGGGAGGCGCTGCCACTTGAGGGCTATGGGCTCTTCGTCGGTGAATTCGAACGTACTCCGCATCGCTTTCTTCGCGGAGTTGGTTAAGCCTCGCGGTTCGGCCAGGGGCTTAACTTTTGCCTTCTCTTTACTCCGGTAAACGGATTGAGCCTTCTTGATGTAGTCCTCAAAGAAAAATCCGTCCTTAGATTCGGAATTTTGTACAGCACTAATAAATGTCTGGGGAGTTTGAACCCCGGCTTTCGTGAACCTGACCTTAAAATAGTCAATCGACTTCGGAGGCAGATCTATTACAACTCTGGCTAACGAAAGATGCGGCTCAGCATCATCTCTCACACCATTCCACCCGCCAGCTTGAATCAAACGGTTGTTTCGGTAGAAATAGAAACCCTGCCGATGGGCGACGGATCCCCCAAGTTTGTATTCAATTGCTGTGGATTTTTTTGGCCATATATGGGCAACTACAGGCACGATTCCGATCTTCGGAACCTCAACCTTAAATGTTTTTGGGTAACCTGAAGCACCAGATTTCGGGTATTTGAATGGATCAATTGGCTTTATCCATTCGATGGGAGATGATTCGCCGGACGATTCGTTGAGAACATCAAGCCCTAATGTTACGTCCCCACGTTCAAGCAATCGATGGAGGTTTCTTCCGAGGTGCATCTTTAATGCACTGAAAGTTCGGGCGACATACTTGTCAACGCTCCCCGTTGACCTGATGAAGTCTCGTACAGAATCGAGACGAATAATCGTCCCATGACTTCTAAGATCGATCTCACCGTTAGACACTCTGTCCAAATATCTCAGTGTCTCTTTTTGGGGTATTACTCCGCAGTCCCAAGTTGTCTTTGCATCTTCAACGAACCATTGGCGTCCGCTCATGGAACTTGGCGATTGGGACCGAGTCATCACACTGACCACATCTGCTTGGCTCAGAGACGCAGATTTCAGGCCCATTCCGAACATTCCTAGATCAGAGGAACTGTATTTGCGTCGCCCACCAAAAGTCATTGCGCGATCGATATCCGTCTCAGTCATCCCGACTCCGTTGTCGATCACTTCAATCGCAGTAAGGGTTGATTCATCGCGAAAAAATCGAACGAGTACGGTGGAGGCTTGAGCGTCGAGAGAGTTGTCGACAAGGTCGTTGACTGCCGCTTCAAGTGAGTAGTCGACGGCAATAAACGCTTCTACGACGTCAGGTTCGGCGGGCAACCTGACTTTTTTCTCATTGACTTTTGGAACAAATGAGTTTGATCTCATAGATGTATGTTGCGCCCTTGAATTTAGGCAGTTCGTGAACTGCAACCCGCTTTTCAATTATATCGGAACAGGAATTGATTCTCCCAAGATTCCGAACGGCACCCATGTACCAATCGTTTTCCGAAAATGCGGACCGAGATTCAAGATGGGTTCCCAACCCTCATGCAAGCAGCTTGATCATCACAAAATGAATGAGTTCACAGGCCTCGAAAATCCGACCTGCTAAGTCTAGGCAGTGTGGCTTTGTGAACGACTGAGGCCGAAACTACTTCCGCTGTCGTGGATTGCAGTGAGAGCAACGACTAATTCGGGCTGCGTACATCGAGGGGGATGAACGAGGTTAGCGTTCCGGGTCCCAGAAGCTTCGATCGTTCTAGTCCCAGAGGACTTCGCCCATACCTACAAGATTTCCCTCGCCGCACTTCGGGCAGCGTTTCTTTGAATTGAATTTCCGCAACTTCGTTCCGCATTTGGCGCAGTTCTTCTCGACTAAAAATCCATCGGGCGCATCGTCAAACTCGTAGCGCGTGATCCGATCTTGGAGTTCTTGACACTCGGAACACCACACCGGCTCAACATGGATACCGGCGAATCCCACGCCAGACATTTCGTAGCCCTCGAAATCGCAGTGATCGCAATTCCATGTCATTCCGCTACCCAATTATTCCACCTTCCGCCGTATTCTTCTTCCAGCAATGTATGCGCGCTAGTACGCAAATGTTATTGAGGGGTTGCGGATTCTCGAGATTTCCGTACACTCCAAGTTGTACATCAAGAGCGGCCCACTTCGGTGGGCCCAGCAACCTGGAACGACATCCAAGGTGCTTGCCTGCTCCACGCAGGGATGTGGCGCTTCTCGAAGCGCAACAAAGAGTCGTGGGTTATGCAATGCCAGAAGTGTCGGTCCGAAAGGATCAACATGAGCAACGAATCATTAGAGGTAATCGATCGATTCGATTACTACTTCACCGCAGATGACGTTCGCGACCTCGCTCATTACGGACATGCCATTCCTGTCATGAAGGGATTCACCCAGGACTACGTGAATAAGCACTATCCCGGTTGGTCCTGGAGCCAGCTCGTCAACACGTTGAAACGGGCGGGGCTGTATGCGAAGAAGGAAGGTCACGGAGCGCGAATTACCGAAGGTTTTGTTGGCGTTTTGGTGCTTGCAGAAGGTGACGGCGTTGCTATCCCTGACGACGGATCACTCGAGCACTGGCTGAAAACCGAGCGTCTCAAGTCGGGGGTGAATCGCAATGGCCGATAACTGGACGTACAAGCGCTCATTCTGTGACGTGTGTGGCGAGAGAGGTGGCTGGAACAGGCAAGACGGCGTGCGAACTTGTGCAGAGCACTTCAACAATTCGAATCGAGATCGCCCGAAATTCGATAGTGAAGCAGGCGAACGCCTCGCAGATGGCACAGACGGATCGAGAGAGGGTTCACTTCCGATTGAGAAAATCGTTACGGCGCGCTTTTTCACGAACAGCGATGGTGGAGTGGTTGTTACCGACTCGCCGGCGTGTCGAGGGTTCTTTCCTGGGCACATGGTGCATTGGGTTCAAGCACGGCGATCGTGGGACAAGGAACTCGGTCTGAATCTGCCGTGTGTGGTGACGAACTGTGATGAAGACGGCTGGCTCACGGTTCGCGTCGAAGGCGAACCGGAGGATCAGTTCTTCTGGAACCATGATCCTGAGAAGGGTCGAGCGCACGTTGGGAGAACGAATCTCCTGATTAATAAGAACTATTCACTCATCACATCGGTCTGGGCGATGAGTCGTACGCATTTGAGTGTTTCGACTCACGCGAGAAGCTGCGTTGTCGAGTTTCCCGATGGCCTTCCCCACGAGCAGATGGAATCGCACGGTGGTTTCACGATTTCTGGCCCAGAAGCGTTGCGTCTCTATGGGAAGGGTGATGAGTAATGCGCTTCCGCTCGGGGACAACGAACACTTGGCAATCACACCCCGCCGAGTGCGAACTCGCAGGTACCACCACAGACACTGATCATGCAGAATGATCTTCCTACCAACAGTGTCGACTAAAGGCGGAAATCCCATTTGTCGACGACTCGTCAATCAAAACCATGGTGATTAATCTGAAAGTTAAGACGGGAAGAGATGATCGGCGGAACGATGATCATCAGGAGTTGCCTCGCTGACAGCAGCGGGACTGAGAGAGGACTTTGCCTGCCGATGCCTGCGACCAAGATCACGTGCGGTAGCTGCAATCAGCAGTTTTCAACGACTGCGATATCGGGATTCGTGAGATGCAGTAACTGCCGATACCTAGTGTTGGTCTCTGCTGGTAACAGAACTGGGGTCAACTCATGGCCGACAACGGTTACTAGTTCAAGTGGACCAAGGTCAGGATCACGGCCCTGGTTATCTGGTATCGAAGGAGCTATAGAAAGTGTCAAGAGTTTCTTCGCCGGTCTCGGTCAAAGCAATCGGATCGGAGACGGAACAGGGTCTCGACCGAATCGAAGTGCATCATCCCCGGTGGATTTCGAACGCCTATGCGCAGAGTGGATGGTTTGGTTCGGAATGACGAACGTTCGTCTAACTCCGGTAACAGGCGATGGCGGTGTCGACGTCCTCGCCGACGGAGTAGTGGCTCAATCGAAGTTCTACTCAAAGAACTCTATTGGTGAACCAGCGATTCGAGATCTGCTTGGAGCTCGGACACACGCTGGGGTTCCATTAGCGCTGTTTTTCTGCACTGGCGGTGGGTATACAGCAACAGCGATCAAGTTCGCATCCGAAAACTCGGTGGAGTTGTTTCACTTCAATGAACGACACCAAAGGTTCGAAGGTGTGACGCGAGCCGCGAAGGCGATGTGCCGGGGAATGTGATGCTTCGGTTGGTCTAACGGATCAGTTGAAGTTGTGACCGCAATTGCGACACTTGAAGAAGACCTTCGCCTGATGGACGACACGCTCAGTATTCCAACTTCCGCACAGTGGACATTGCTTCATGTCATGAACTTTATGCGAATGCAAGCCGCGGATGCACGGAACAATGAATAGGTAAATGGGGTGAGTTAAGGCGGTAACCACCAAGGCTCGGCAACAGGAAGTCAGTAATTACTCGTCGGTAAATTCGACTAGCGAGCTTGAACGCCGGGCGTAGGTGCTAGCACTGTTTTTGGGGATTCAGTTGAAGATGATTCCAACCCACGTAAGGGCACCGATGGCGCCAAAAATGATCCCTGCAATGGCAAGACCTTTGCCCTGGTACACACGTGGATTGGCGTCAATTGATTGGATTGCAGTGACACCGAAGTAGATGGCAATGGCGCCGAAGATGAACCCGAAGCAGAAAATGGAAAGCACTCCGTAGGTGAGCGACTTCGTTGCCCCCGGATGATTCGGAAGGTTTCCCTGCGGCGAGTATGGCATTTGGCCAGGTTGTGACGGGAACGCAGGACGTTGAGGTGGGGTCGGCACAAACGGCGTCTGTTGGGGACGCGTCTGATTCGTTGAGCCTCCACGATTCAACCAATTACGAGGCTTGGGCTGGCTCGTTGCGCCCGAAGCCCGTAACGGAGTTGCACCGTTCAATTTGTTGGCGGGTTCAGATGCGCCGCATGCCCAACAGAACGTGAGGGTGGAGTCAAGGGGCTTCGAGCAGCTTGAACAGTTTCCAGTCGCCATTTCATCTCCGCCGATCGTGTGGGCCTTAAGGACGAGTCGCACTGTGGTCGCACGGCGAAGATAGTCGGTTGACGGCGAGTGACGAGAGAAATCCGTTGCTCGATCTATTGCAGGTTGGCTAGGGTTCGGTGCTTGCGGGAGCGAGGGCACAGGCCCTGGCAGGCGAAAGGCGTGGGTTCGAATGTCCGATGTAAATCATGACGATCAGTTGAAGTTGCTTCCGTTCTATTTGGTTTGCGACGTATCAATCTCAATGGTGCAGAGCGGTGCACTCGACGAGGTGAACAAGATTCTTCCGGCACTTGTCGAGGCTTTGGAACGGAATCCGATCATCTGCGACAAGATTCGATTCTCCGCTCTGGACTTCTCTGATGACTCACGAGTGGTACTGCCACTTTGCAACCTTCTCGATGAACCATCGATGCCGGCATTTGAAGGTCGCGGCGGAACCAGTTACGTCGCGGCATTCAACGCTCTTCGGACTCAGATCGAGAACGACGTCAACATGCTCAAAGCCGATGGCTTCTTGGTGCATCGTCCGGCAGTGTTCTTCTTGAGTGATGGAGAGCCGACCGACAACGAGGGAGACTGGAAGAATGCCTTCCACAATCTCACCTTCTTCGACAAGGCAACGACACAGGGATTTCGCATGTATCCCAACGTGATTCCGTTCGGTCTTGTTGGGGCGAATCCCCAGATCTTGCAGCAACTCATCCATCCGACCCAACCAGCAAATCGTGCGATGTCAATGTTCATGTCGACAGGAGATGAACGCGCTGCGGCGAATGCGGTTGCAGAGATCGCGAAGTTGCTGATCCAGAGCGTCCTCGCTTCCGGTACTGGGGTTGCCAACAATGGCGGCGGAATCGTCTTGCCGCCTCCCGATCCCAATGGCCCCATCGCTCAGCTCGGGGCCGACGACGATCTGGACGACCTCTACCTCTGAGTGGAGCAGGTTCGGGTGTCCGATCTTCTTTTTCTATTTGTTATTGCGGTAGTGCTTGCGCTGGGAATCTGTCTCATCTACATCGGCTTCCGGGATGACGATTTGTACTCTGCGAGAAAGGGGGCCGATCCAATGAAATTGCCCAAGCGAAATCGAACGACGTCTAACGACGAGACCGGTGTCGCGTCACCAGACGGAGACCGGCAACCGGCAGCAACTCACACACAGGAAGTTCACTCAGTCGATCCAATTGTGGAATTAGAAGCCGCACCTCCTGTCCTGAATCTCGATACTTCTGGCGAACCACCGACGACAGTTGTTCCCTCGAACGACATAGCTTCGACGTTCCGTGGGTCATTCTCAACTTATGAGATTGGCGCGCCCGGCAGAGCTGCCGAAGTTGTTCGACCCCGCCCGGACCTTTCTGCGCAGTCGGTGAGTGACTCGCAGTTGGAGGGATTCGATGTTGCCGATTCGGCGTCAGAACCTCGTCTCGTTGTGCGAGCAGCTAGCACCCGTGGACTCTCTCATCGCTACGGGGGCGATGTACGTCAGGACTCCTTTGCTGTTCGGGTTACTCGTGATCAAAGATTCTTGGTGATTGCTGTCGCTGATGGCGTTTCGGCGGGAAAATATTCGCACCTAGCGGCATCAATGGTTACTGATCAAGTGCCACGAAAGGTCGCATCACTTCTCCAGTCTGGGCTTCCGTCCGAGATCGAATGGCGTCGGGTACTTGATGAGACAGCTGGCGAGGAAATGCGGGCATGGTCCCGCCGTCGAGCTGAACGTGGGTTGCTTGCGGACCTAGCGAAGGCCAATGGGATCTCTGATTCTGATGTCGTCGATTGGTCAGCCAATCCGGAGGTCATCGGGTTGGAAATGGCTACAACTTTTGCGATTGCTGTCGTCGCTATCGATCCTGAGGAGTCCGGTAACCATCGCGTATGGTTCGTCCGTTTAGGCGATACCTCAGGTTGGTTGGTGACGTTAAGCGAGGAATCAGATCCCCATTGGTCACCGATCGGTGAGGTGAAGAACGATGGTGCAGTTATCGCCGAGTCGGCGACAATGGCGCTGCCGTATCTCCCAGACGGTGATCTGCCGGTAACTGAATTGGAAATTCCAGGCAATTCATTTCTTGCCCTCGTCACCGACGGCATCGGTGATCCCCTTGGATCGGGAACCGGAATTACTGGCAGGGCTCTTGCAGATTGGTGGAAATCGCCTCCGAACATCTACCAATTTGGAGCTCAGGTCGACTTCAGTCGCAACACATTTGATGATGATCGCACTGCGGTTGTCGTCTGGCCGATCGGAGTCGTCGATGGCCATTGACGTCACCAGGGACTCATTGGGAAATATGGACCTGCTCGCTGAAGGTGGCCAGGGAAAGATCTATAAACTGACGCACTTCAGGCTTCCCGACTGTCCGAGCGGAGTGGTTTACAAGGAATACAAGGACAGTTCGAAGATCACCGCAGCTGGCCTCACAGGGATTGTCGGAGTGCGTTCGAGAATGCCGCAATCGGAACGAGATCTACTCGACCGATATGCGGTGTGGCCAGTGAGAACTGTTTCGAAGGACGGCAGCATCCGCGGCATCCTCATGCCGATCATTCCCCCGAATTATGTACAGACGGGTACGAAACCGAACGGCCAGCCGATGAGGGCTGAACGTGAGGTGCAGTTCCTTTTCATCTCTCCGGAACAGGCTCGGAGATTGGGTCATGGTCTAGTGAATCTGGTCCAACGACTTCGAATCTGTCTCGAATATGCCCGTGGTTTGGAATTCCTCTCGAGCCGTGAAGTCGTTTTTGGTGACATCAGTGCGAAGAACGCGTTGTACTCGATTGGTCCAAGTTCGACCGATATTTCAGTCGTCATGGTCGACTGTGACGCCGTTCGGGTGACGGGAAATGCAGCCGCAGTCGAGCAGCTCAACTCACCCGATTGGGATCCACCGGGAACCGAGAGCAGGCATCTGACCAAGGCCACCGACGTCTACAAGTTTGCACTGTTCGTCATTCGGGTTCTTTCACCTGGGGCGAATGCGTCCGTGTCGAGAAACCCCAAGCGTGTTGAGTCGATCTTCGACAAGGAAGGAAGAAAGCTGCTTGAGGCCTCGTTGGCCGACAATTCAAGGTTGCGTCCATCAATGCAGGACTGGTTGTCCTACCTCGAAAAATTCGTGCAAACGTTTCCGACGGACACCACGCCAGCTCTGAGGTCTGCACCTGGAACGGCCGCTACGGCGAACAACACAAGGACTCAGACAAGGACGGCTCCCGTTTCCGCAACGAACAACCCCCCTTCTGCGGCGACCGATGGTCTCAAACTTCGGAAGGTTGGCGGAAAGTGGCAGTGGGTTCCTTGAAGTTCTTCTTCGACAACGTTCCTTCCGTTGTGATGAGAACTGAATGTTACGAGTGCGGACAAATTCCTGTTGGTGCGTGTTCGGTAACCCTCCGTGGAGAGATCAGGTGTTACTCACACCTGGCGGTACATCGTTGCCACTTTTGTGGCAAGGAAGCGTCGTCCACTGAGCCGGGGTGGATGAGGCTGTCGTCGATCATTGAGTCGTGCCCCAGTTGTTCGGTATCTTCGGTTGTCGATCCAACCCTTGCTCGAAAGCAGGTTACGAAGGTTCGGAAGGATCTCGTATTAATGGGGTTCGATCTTCGTTCTCGAGTGAAGATCAGCTTCGTCGATGAGACTCAATTTTCACAACGAATTGGCGCGGATCCTTCGATAGCCCAACCAGTGCTCGGTGAGACGAGAGCAGTCGCGAGTGAAGGTTTGGCTGTCGTTGATGTACGAGACGTGCTGATGCTCCAAGGTCTCCCAGCGTTGTGGTTTGCCACGACCCTTGTCCATGAAAACATGCACGCGTGGATCTGGGAAAACCATATTCAGGTCCACGATCTGATGATCTCCGAAGGTCTCTGTGAGGCACTCTCGTTTGAGTGGCTGCGACGTCAAAAGGGCGCCCTTCCTGCGGCTCTCGCAGATCGGATGCTTCATTCGCCGGATCCGATTTACGGAGAAGGTCTCCGTTCGGTGTTAGCCGCGTGCACATCCGGGAATCTTTTTGGGGAACTTGACAACATCGCCGCGCGAAAGCTTCAGGCACTATGCGTTTCATAAAAACTAAGAATTTCAATGAGTTGAGCGAACCATGATTGAGATAGCAGCAACGTGTGGGATTGGAGGGACCGCCGAGCGTGGGCTCGAGTCTGTTGTCATTGATGGGTGGATGTCGAACGCCTCGGACGGACGACAGTTAGTTGTTGAAACCACGGCGAATTTTGCGAATATCGCGATAGTCAGAGGGTTGCCCTCGGTGCCTGGAAGTGGACGAGCAGCAACGTATGTTGCAGGGCAGTTGGCACTTGAAGCTGACGTACTGTTCTCGGACGATCAGATCGGACGTCTTCTCGCTGAAGTTAATGACCGTCTTTTCACGGAGATGAGTTACTCATCGGCGTGGCATGGAATTGCAGCGCAAATGACGTCTCTTACCGTTACTCCTGACCAGGTAATCATCTATGGCGTTGGAGATTTTGTCGCTTTGGAGATGCTGAGCGGAATCCTTGTGGATCGGCCAGCGGCTGAACGTGCCAGCGCATCGAATCACTTCGGTGGAATCTCCGACTCGCTCGGACGACCATGGAAGTGGTCGGATCGCCGAGAAGGCCCGCAGCGCTTCCTTTTGACCAGTCTTCGTCTGGGTGTGGAAATCTCTCGAGACGAGGTCGAGAAGATCATGAGGAGTGCCCCATCGGCTGCAGATTGCTCTGAACGAATTAGAGCCCTCGCCTCATCAGAGGGGCTCGAGGAATCAAGGTCGATGATCGTGATCGCAATGGGGGATCACGAAAGTACTCCTTGATCAGATCGACTTTGGGGGGTTCTTGTCGATCTCACTCTTGACGCGACTGAGTTCATCTTCCCGCCATTTGTCGAGCAGCATTTCGCCGACCTGGCGCTGTGTGTCACCAGCGACCTTTACGAAGTATTCGTTGTTATCCATCTCAACTTGCGACCGAAGGTTGGCGTCAGCGCGCAGCACCATTTCGCGGTGCTGATTTTCGAAGACTGCATCCGAGACGAGTTGTTGTGCCTCAAGCTCGGTTCGCTCATCGACAGCATCGCACAACTTTTCGTAGGGACGCTTTGAGCCGGTGAGGAGGAGCGTCTTTCCAACAACGGGAAGTGTGTCGAGAGCGAAGAACATCAAGACAATGAGGATGTGGGCGATATTGATACTGATTTGCTTTTCTCCGAGTGAATTTAGCGCTCGAATGTCATTCAGGAGACCGGTGCCATTCTGATTGAGAATTGCATCTCGTCGCTGAGCTCGCTGGTCTTGAAGACGTTCATTATTTGCGATCAAGATCTCTCGTTGCTTTGCTCCTTCTGCAATTGCGGCTTCGCGAGCAGCTGTATTTTTTGATCTAAGTTCGGTTTGCTCAGATTGAAACTGCGCAATCAGAGGGTCGTTGGCTTGCTTCACCTCAACAAGTTTGGCGTTCTTCTGATCAAGTTCTAATTTCAATTGATTACAGATTGGGCCACATCCGGGGTTTTCTGATTTTGAAAGTCCCATCTGCTCATCGTTTAGTTTTTTCTCGGCAACGTATACAGCTTCCTGTGTCGTGGCGATCTCGGCCTTGAGTTTGTCAATGTCGGTCTGCAGTTTTGCTTCATCCCCAATGACGCCGCCTGCTGAGTTTTGGAGGGCCGCAATTTGTTGAATATTGTCGTCAATTGCCCTCTGAAGTTTTCCATTCTGGAGTTCATCAAGTGCAGTTTGGGTGTCCTCAGCTTGAAGAACCGAAACTTCACGATCAAGCTCTGGGCGAAAAAGTTGATGGAGTAGAGGTTCGGAAATAACGATTCCAAGGAGTAGGGCGACGACGACTCGAGGGATCACATTGATCCATTGCTTTCTCTTCGAGTCCATTCGCTTTTGGCTGACGATTAGCCAACGGTCAAGATTGAAGATGATTAGCGCCCAAAGGAACCCACCAACCAGTGCATTGAATGCACTGAGGTGAAGTGCGGAATGCAATGCAAAAAACATTGAGATCGCGCTGAGTCCAGCTGTGGCAATGACAGTTCCACCCAGGCCGACATGTGTGGCTTCGTCGGTAGGGCATTGCGCAAGGATTTCTGGCCGTGCTCCAGATGCGAAGACGAGGAACCGTTTGACCCCTTTGTAGGGATTTTGTTTGCTCCTTGGTTGCTTGAACAAGTAGGAGAATTCATCCCCGAGATTTGGACGAATCACCGCTGGGTCGTTACTCCGAGGCGGACTTGTGGTCGCGGGACCCTGTGCGGATGCGGAAGGTGCGGCCGAATACGAGCTGGTGCTGGTGGGAGGAGGCGGCTGTGCTCCCGAAGATTGTGATGAGTTTGAAGGATCAACGATCAGGTCGTCGTCCGCGTCGTCAATGAAGCCGCCGTTTGTCATTGATCTTCCTTGCGTTGGTCAAGAGTTCGAAGACTGGGAACTTTCGAACTGATATTTGGAACAGAGGGGATGTTGAGTTCGATGGGAGGATCAGAGGGTGCGATCTCCATAAGCCCTTCAAGTCCCGCGAATTTTGGTGCCGTGGGGGCTATGGCGAATGCCGCAGGGAGCTTTCCGAGAGTTCGGAGCTCGTCGGTGAATTGCAGCGAGATGTTTGCAATCGGAACGACCGCGTCAGGAATCACGACTGCAATAGTCGGGGCGTCCAGCACTGCGATCCACTCAGACGTTGACGTCACAGTGCCATTCGAATTGGTTGCGTGTAATTCGAAAGCAGTCGACTTTTTCGCTGCAGTTGTAGCGGTGCCGCTCGGCGCGACGACTCCGAAATCAATGAGTTCGATCGTGTCTGCACCATCAACCACCCAACTGATTGTTAGGGGTGTGCCCTTGACCGCTGCTGTTGGCTCTACCTGGAAAGAAATTATCCGAGGCACACTCGCCCCATGCATCAACTGATCCGAGGCGGCCTGTGCATGCAGGGAGAGGGCGAGGTCACGGGCGATGGAATCACCGGCAATGGTCGTGGCTCCCGCAAGACCGCGAAACCACGGAATCGATCTCAATCGGATCACAAGGTCGGACGATTGCCGCTCAAGGTCCGAACGATATGTGGGTCGCAGATGGCAGAGAATCAGGTGAGCGAAGATCACCGCTTTGAATACAGAGCCGCTGCTCCGAGACTGCTCTGGGACATGCAGGCTGACGATCCGTTCCAATTCCGTCGACATCTCAGCAATGAAAGTGCGGAGTTGAGGCCCATCTGGAAAGTTCGCCGACGCTGGGTAGAGATCAAGAGCGCCCGATTCGACGAGTTCGATCAGGACAGTCCGCTGATGAACCGATTCGGGATCGTTCAACTCTTGAAGCTGAATGACAGATTCGGCGGCTGACGAAAGTCCTTTGTTGGTCACCTCAATGTCGGCGAATCGTCGTGACCACGGGCGATTACTCGTCGTAACTAGAGATGCGACCATGCGATTTAGTGAACGAGATCCGCCGTCGTCCCAGAGTAAATCGATTGCCTCTGGGGTTGCTCCGGCTTCCTGGGCCCAGCGATAGAGATCTCCGCGCCTGCTGTCGTCGCTCATAAACCTTGCTGCGCCGACCCAATCATTGGCAGCGGACCGGGCAATGCTGTCGAGCACCCAGTGGGGTTTATCGAGGAAGACGAATGGCACAGTTGCCCCGACTACTTCATCGGCGTTGACTTCAGGCGTCGAACCTCCTAACCACTCTTGAGTTTCCTCGTTTCCCCAGCGGTTAGCTGGATCATCAACGAGCAAGCCACGGCACAGGATTCTCCATCGCTCATCAATCACGGCTGAGACGGAAATAGCACCAACTTCGGACCAACGGTTAGACGGGAGCCACTCGTCTTCGATTCGGAAAGGATGGAGACCAGTAATCATCTCTAACAAGATGATTCCGAGTGACCACCAGTCCGAGGCTGGAGATGGGTGGAGTCGATCCTCAGCGGGGGTGAAGTAGGGACTTGGCGTCAATCGTGGACCAAGAGCGCCGAGTGACACACCAGGGTCACGGGTCGGAGGGAGAATTGTTACGAGAGGATTGGACTCGTCGCCAGAAACGAGGATCGTCCCAGGACTGATGTTTCCGTGAGCTTCACCTGAGCGTTGGGCGGTTGAGATTTCAAGAGCCAACTGTTCAAGGATCGGCGACCAAAGCGATCGCGGAAGTTTGTGCTGGTTTCGCTGCAGCAGGACTTCAAGTGTGAGGGGCTGAGCCCCTTGCGGCAAACTCACGATTATTGAAAAACGGCTATTGATTTAATTGAAGGGGTCTCGCCGTCATCGCTGACGGTGAGACCTCAACATAAGGACCGTTGCCGTAATTGATGCGATAGTCGCGAAAATCGTCAACGTGGACATCAAACTTCCTGTGCTGGCACCGATTGGGCCAACTCGAGCACCGATACGAGGCATGCCGCCACTCCTCCAACCATATTTTGATCCCGCCACAACAGTTGCTGTGGTCGCCGCTACTTGGGGGCCACCCTAGGTCTTTGGTGCGGACCTTGCCACTGGAATTTGAGCCGATTGCCTCCTAAGTGAAATCTCTTATAGGTATTCATCT
This sequence comes from uncultured Actinomycetes bacterium, assembly GCA_937927725.1. Classification (GTDB taxonomy): domain Bacteria; phylum Actinomycetota; class Acidimicrobiia; order Acidimicrobiales; family Acidimicrobilacustridaceae; genus Acidimicrobilacustris. Next base: position 6,492 of record CALBSE010000002.1, on the reverse strand, counting down.
GAAGGAAGGTGTCGCAGCGATTTCGCAATCTTCGCAGCCGCCGACCAGATACTGGCGTGGTGAACGCCATGGGTCAACATTCAGAATCGGGGATATGTAGGAATCGGAGCGAGGTGAGACAAGTGACTGGGCCCAAGGCGCATGGTGAATCCCTATATAGGTTGAGGAAATGGCAAAGATCGAAGTATTCGTCGGCGACATTACAAAGCTGAATGCCGATGTGATTGTGAATGCAGCGAATACGAAGCTGCTTGCTGGTGGAGGAGTTTGCGGGGCGATCTTTGCGGCTGCAGGTCTGGAGGAACTGAGCGCGGCCTGCGCAGAAATCGGAAGCTGCTCAACTGGATCAGCCGCGATCACCCCTGCATTCAGACTCGAGGACGTCGGTATCAAACACATCGTTCACGCCGTCGGACCCGTTTGGGATGTCGCCGATGACGACGTCAAGTGTCAATGTCGGCTTGATCAGCAACTCGCTGGCGCCTACGGGACCTCGCTTGAACTGGCCGAAACTGTTGGGGCTGAGTCGATCGCCTTCCCTGCGATTTCGACGGGCATCTATGGGTTCCCGATGGAACGAGCTGCGGAGATTGCCGCGCGAACCTGTGCAGCGCATCAGGGGAAACTCAAGCGGGTGCTGCTCGTGGGGTTTGACGAATCCAGCGCAGCAATCCTTCGGAGCGCGGTGGCTCTCGCCTGATCTCGTCCGACTACGGTTTCGTCTCGGGCGGGCGAACGTTCTCGGGGGCTCCTTTGCGTAGGACCCTTCTAGGTGAAGGCGGGATTACTGATGGGCTTCATATATCGGAAGCGGGTTCGAGCGGGAAAGAGAAGTTGGTTCAACATCTCGAAGTCCGGCGTGAGCGGAAGCACGAGGGTCGGGCCGTTCACGATCAATAGTCGAGGCAAAGGTTCTATTCGACTCGGTAATGGATTGTCGTATAGGGGCGGTTGTCTATCGATGTTTGCAATCGTCGTGGCGAGTGCGGCTTTTGCCACGACAGTATTGAGTCGAACTCTGTGATCAGTAGGAGAATTCAGTGAGCCGTTACGTCGTCATCGACACCGAAACCACCGGTCTTGGTAAATCTGACCGCATTGTCGAGATCGCAGCTGTTGTGTATGACTCAAAGCGAGACGAAATAGTCGATGAGTACGACACGCTTGTTAATCCGATGCGAGATATTGGTCCGACAGATATTCACGGTCTAACTCCAACGATGGTTTCTGCGGCTCCGACTTTCGATGAAGTTGCAGCAGCTTTCGCGTTAAAGATCGAAGGCTCAATCTTGGTCGCGCATAATCTGAGATTCGACGTGCGAATGCTCCAGATGGAATACGAGCGTCTCGACGCCGAACTCAATCCAGGTTCAGGCGTTTGTACGCTTCGACTTACTGGAAGCAACTTGAGGTCGGCGTGCACCAACTTAGGTATTTCACTGACCAACCATCACAGGGCTCTCGCTGACGCCCGTGTAGCAACAGAAATACTTCGCCGGCTTTTGGAAGAAGATCCAGATGCGATGGGCGCAACGGTGAATGGTCTTACGACCCCGTTGAACACTCGAACCCTTCGGCGCGATGCAAGGGGAGACTCTTCTGACCTTCTACCGCTTTCACGGATGGTGCGAGGAGTTCGATTCCCGACTACCGACGAAGCATTGCTTTCGTACATGGACGCTCTTGATTGGGTACTCGATGATCTTGTCATCAATGCCTCGGAAAAAATGCAACTTGAATCGTTGGCAGAAAGTCTTGGTATTGACTCGGAAATGATTGGGCGAGCTCACCGGGGCTACTTCAGATCACTCGTTTTGGGTGCTCAGCGCGATGGGATCATCACAAGCGAGGAATACGAATTACTTGAAACGGTCGCAACGCTTCTTTCCCTTAGCGATGTTGAAATCCCCGAGATCAACGATGTTCGGCAAGCGCCGAGCAAACTTGAGCAGGGGTGGCAAGTGTGTTTTACGGGAACGGCTGTAATTGACGGAGTGGCCGTTCCTCGCGAGGAAATTGAAGAGACCGCTGCGTTTGCGGGACTGCAGCCCATTCAGGGTGTGACAAAGAAATGCAATCTGTTGGTATGCGCCGATCCATCTTCGATGTCCGGCAAGGCAAAAAAGGCTCGCGACTATGGGATCCCAATTATGAGTTTCGAGGAATTCGTCGGCGCCCTCGGGTACGTGGAAATTAGTTGAGGCGTTTCAAGAACGTCCCTAATTCTGTAGTTAACGCGGGCTCACTTGTTTTTGACGGTGATCAATATTCAGGTACATCGCCTTAGAGTTCGCAGTGATATTCATCGAATTGAGCGTGACTAACCACTGGAAGCGTTCTTTCTACGCCTGTCACACCCCCGTGCCTATGGTGCACATTCCCTCTCCAAAAGTGCGTTGAAGAGGGGTACAACTCACAACCCTGGAGGAACAATGGCGGAAGAATCCAACAACGAAGAAGCAGTCATCGAAGCTGCTGAAAGTCTGCTTTCCCGGGTTGCTGCATGGCAGATGCGGCTGGTGCCGCGCTGGCGCCGTGTTACCCGGGCCCTCTACGGGCTCGGAATTCTCGACATCACCGGCACCGACTGGGTGCGCATCACGCGTCGCGGAATTGCCTTTCGTCCGCTGACCCCAGCGCAGGCCGATCGTTTGGCTCGCTATTTAGAAGATCTTGAAAATGGTGTTCGAGTTGCACCGGCACTCCCAGGGCCTGGCCAATACCCTCTCGACTTTTTGCCGGTTCCCGATAACGGACCCGTTCCAGTTGAGTCCACCTATCACGCAGGGGTGGGCCGATGAGCGTGTGGTCAATCGTCGTTAAACGCGCCGAGATCGAATCGGTCTGTGAAGTGCTCGGCAATCTCGCGCCGATGGAAACCAAAGGCGAGGGGGTGTGGGTTCGCTCAATCAACGGCAAGCGGGTGTGGTCGGTAGCAAGTGGCACGACCCATTGGGAGGTTGACGGCGTTGCACTCGACGAACCACTTGAAGCAAGGTGCCTCCCTGGTCGGGCCTTGTGGGATGCGTTGGTGTTCGTTCGCACAACCACTGACATCGTCGTCACATTTTCGATTCCCGACGGCATTGTTTGCCTAGTGGAATCCGAAGTAGGTACTTCGGTCATCGACTTGGCTCGCGAACTCGAGTTTCCGCAGTACCCCATGTATGTGGCTGATGCAGCGAAAGCGAACGTCACAGCCGGGGCATTTTTCGATCTGCTCTACCGTGCCCGAGCGGTTCCCGTAGGTCCATCGGATGACGACTACCCCGACGCTCAGATGTACATCGAAAACGGGTCGATTTCGATTTATGCCGACTGGTCGATACGCAATGGCCTTCGAAGCACCTACAAGATCCCAGCGGAAACCTATGGCGAAGCATCATGCGCGCCAATGATGGGAGCTATCTACGACATGATCCGCGAATTCGACCGAGATACTGAACTCACCATTCGTATTCCTGTTCGATCAGAGGTTCCGCTGCTCATTGAGTCTGAAACATTCCGTGCTGCAGTGGAATGCAAGACCGCAGGTGTGAGTCGCCACCACGAAGATCTCTTCAAGGTTCTCTCAACCATCAGCGGGTTTACATGTCACGTCGTCGAACTCGGCAGATTTACCCTCGATACGTATTCGCACATGATTCATGTAGAGCTGTCTGATTCCCCGGCTGAGACGATTCGCGTGCACACCGAAGTATGCCGAAATGTTCCGCCAACGCTCGAACTACTCCAGCAACTCAATGAATCCAATTGTTCACTCGTGGGTGCGCGTCTATGGCATGCGAACGACGTGGTCTGGGGAGGGTTCGACCTGCCGTGCAGCGCGATCGATGAACTCGAGAAGTCGCTGCGGTCGCTCGATCGACAGTTGACCGGCTTCGATGTTTTTCTCAGTGGATTTACCGAGGCCCGCTAGGAGACTGTCGGTTTGACTCAGCTCAAACCCAGTTGAGCTTTGCTGATCAGCTTGTCGTTCTGGAACATGGCGTTTGCGTTTGCGCCCAAACTTCCAGATCCGTCCCACTTCACCATTACCGTACTGATACCAGCCAAATTTGATTCGGAAATCACTTCACCTGGTGAACCCACGATGTCGGCGACCTGTTGACGCGACATCCCATTTTGAATCTGTTCGAATTCGGCCTTTGTAATTTTTGGTGAATTCTTCGCAGCGGTGGTTGTAGTCGTGGCCTTTGCCGTCGTGCTCGTGGTTTCTTTCGGAGCCGATGTTGTTGACGACTTTTCAGTCGTTGAAACCGATGGCTTCGCAGTTGTTGCACTTGTGCTCAAGGAGTTTGAAGTATTTGAAGCACCCGAGCCCGAAAGTGCCCCAATGAGAATGCCTACGACAGCAATACCGATCATCACGCCGGTGATGATCCACTTTGTCTTATTCGTCCACTTCTTGTTGAGCCATACGAGCACGAGTCCAAGCGGCCAACAGCAAAGCAATGCGACGATGACAATGGCAACGTTCTCAAACCACTGGCTTTTCCCAGAGGGGGGTGGCGTAGTTGGAGGAGGAGTTGATCCAATCGGAGGTGGCGGAGGTGGCGTCAATCCACCACCAGTCGGTGGCACTGCAGAATCATCACCAATAGAACCAAGTGGTTGGTCGGTCATTCCCGCTCCTGAAGTAGTGCGCCGCAGTCCGCCTGCGACATCAAAACCGTACCACCCTTGCGTCTGGCGATCTCGATGTCTTCAGAGCGCTTTGCGTAAAGCGGCATTACTTTTCAATCAAATTGTTTACTAAGTGCCACCACTGTGAAATTGTGTCTGAGTACGGCGGAGCGAAAGAGGCGGACATGGGACAGTTGATCCCTGAAGATTTTCCAATGGAGTTATTGAAGAACGAGGCAGAGCGCGTCGTTGTCGATTGCTTCGCTCGCACGCTCTTCAGCAACTGGCTTGTCGTTCCCGACGTGGGCATGCGCGGTCGTGATCAGGACCATCAAACCGACATTGTTCTGATCCATCCCGATATGGGCGTCGTGGTTGTTGAGGTCAAAGGTCATCGGGTGGGTATCCGCGATGGGCTCTGGATTGGCCAAGAGGGCACGCCGCTTAAGCCACAGCCGCTTGACCAAGCGAAGAACAATTCGATGGCATTGCAGCGACTCATTCGTCGTGAAATTGCTGGGCTCGAACATCTCGATGTCGTCTACGGAATTGCCTTCCCGAACTCGCCCAAGATCGCCGGTGATGTCACGCCCGATATCGATCTTGATCAGATTCTCTTAGCCGCCGATATGGACGATGCCGACGAGCCGATCGAACGGCTCGTCGCAACTCGGCGAAGCATTGGACGTTCACTCGCTGCGCATGAAATTGAAGCAATCGTGAAGCTGCTTCGCCCTGATGCGGATTTTGCATGGGATCCGGATGCACGGGCCAAGATCACTCGCCAGCGACTTGATGAGTTGTGTGATGCACAGATCCGATCACTTGTTTCGTTGACTGAGAATCGTCGAGTCATTGCACGCGGCGGCGCCGGAACGGGCAAGACGCGCCTGGCGGTGCAGTGGGCGCGCAAAGTGTGGGGAGAAGGCGACAACGTTCTTCTCACCTGTTTTAACGATCCGCTTGCATCTTCGTTAGTTGAGCAATTCGGTATTGAGCCGGATGAGTGCGTTCTGATTGGTCCGTTTATGCGCTTGGCGCTGGCGCTGCCCGGTATGCCGGAACTTGAGATTCCGGCCGACGCCGACAAGCAGTGGTGGGACACCATTGCCATCGGACACATCAATCTTCATTGGCCCGAGATCGGTGTGCGATTCGACACGATCATCATTGATGAAGCGCAGGACTTCAGCCCTGCTTGGGTCGCATTATTGGAATCGCTCCTCGACCCCGATGGACGTCGTCGAGTGTTGTTGCTTGCCGATGAAGGGCAAGGCATCTACGAAAAAGGTTTTGTCTTCCCCCAAGCCGACGACGGTTGGGTGCAGATTGAGCTGGCGTCGAACTTCCGCAACGCACATCGAGTGGCGCAGGTTCTTCGGCGCGTTGGTGGACCGGGATCGCCGCAGTATGTGCCTGAGGGTTTTGCGCCGGTGTGGCATCAGGCTGTCGACATCGATGGTGTTGCTGGGGTTGTCGACGCGGTTCTCGAGCGGATCATCGACGACGAACAACGCAGCCCGTCAGGTGTTTGCGTAGCGACGCTGCATTCGAGTGTTCGAGACGCATTGCGCGAGCGATGTGGACTCGTTCGGTGGGAAGACCGAGGCGATGGGGCAGTGGTGTGCGAGAACGTGCATCGCCTCAAAGGCCTTGAGTTCGACACGGTGATTTTGGTGGGCATGGACCCAGCCGACGCCGACCGGACCACTCTCCTATATATAGGTGTCAGTCGAGCGGTCAGTGAGTTGATCGTGGTCGGTGCTCCCGAGGTCGCCGACCGCCTAGGAATCGCCTGATACCCCTTGGGATTTGAGGGCGACGGGCTCAGTAGAACTCGTCGTCTTCGTCGTCGGAATCAGAGTC
>CALBSE010000001.1 GCA_937927725.1 uncultured Actinomycetes bacterium | reverse complement strand
CCGACGAACAGGTTGCGGCCATCTACGACCTCATCAAGTGGGGCCCGACGATGACAAACTCGCAACCGATGCGCATTGTGCTTGCGCGTTCGGACGATGCTCGGGAACGAGTCGTCAACCACATGTTGCCCAATAACGCAGAGAAGACTGCGAGTGCACCGCTTATTGCTGTGCTCGCCGCTGACATGAAGTTCAACCGTCACATCGAGCGCATCTTCCCCGATGTTCCGTTCATGGCCCAGATGTACGAGAACGATGATTTCCGCGAACCGATTGCTGACAGCCAGGCATGGATGCAGGCTGGCTATTTCGTACTGGGCATTCGCGCCATCGGCCTCGATGCGTGCCCGATGCTTGGTCTCGACCGTCCCGGTCTCGACGCCGATCTATTCGCCGATTCAGATCTGAAATGCATCTGCGTGGTGTTGATCGGCAAGCCCGCCGAGGACGCCTACGGACCGCGCCTCCCCCGCCTCGACTACAACGAGGTCGTCAGCGTTTTGTAATCGCGCACTCGCTACTGAGCGTGCGCAAGAAGCGATGCAAGACCCGACACCCGAACGGAAGGGTTGTTCACCGCGCTCGTCAATGCTTCTGCTGAACCCACAACAACTGCATCGCCGCCTGCTCGCGTAAGGCCGGTGTAGAGGAGTTCGCGAGTGAGCAGCGGTGAGCCAGCATTCGGCAGCATCAGCACAACAAGTTCTTTGTATTCCGATCCCTGACTCTTATGAACGGTCATCGCGAACGCCCGCTCGACTGGCGGAAGATCCACCGGGGAAACGTAACGGGGCTCGTCATCGGTGCGGAAGTACACCTTGGGGCCGTCGTCAGTTTCAACCACAACGCCAATTTCGCCATTGACAAGATCGACTCGCGGTGAGTTCACCGTGACCAGCAACACGCGACCAGGAACCATCAGATCTCCGGATCGCAACTGCAGACGACGATCGATGACGTCGTTCCACTGATCGATACCCAGGGGACCACGGCGCATGCCACAGAGCAATCGACTTCCCGCAATCTTTTCCAACGCGTTTGCGTGATCAGCTGACTCGGTAGAGCGAGCAAGATCGCGAACTTCGCGATAGGTGCTGATCAACGCATCGATTACCGAACTCGCCGGCTTTGCGCCCACCGCGGTTTCCACAAACCTGAGTTGCGGAGCTGACGTCCGGATTGCGGCAAGCGCGTTCTCCGCCTCGCCCTTTCGGATCATTGGTGCGACGTTCGCAATCGGATTATCTCCGGTGATACGCCGAACCTTCTGAAGTTCGAACACGCTTCCGTCGAGCAATCCTGCGGAAGAAACGAGGTCGCGCAGCACTGAGCCAGACTCAACGCTTTCAAGCTGGGCGTGGTCGCCCACTAACAGCAGTCGTGATCGCGACCCCAGTGCTTCGAGCAACCGCGCCATGAGCTGAAGCGGCACCATCGAAGTTTCGTCGATGATCACAAGATCGTGATTCAGCGGACGAGCCCCGTCGTGGGCAAAGCGTGTTTTCAGGCCGCGCTTCGTGCCAAGCAGACCATGAATGGTTGTCGGCTTGATCGAACGCAATTGAGCTAAGACCGCATCGGACGGGCGGTTCTCGCTCTTCTCGATGTCATTGGCAAACTCAGTGAGAAGTTCTTTCGCCCGTGTTGCGGCCTTCGCCGTGGGTGCGCCAACGCCCACAGACACGTCGACCCCCTGCTCTTCAGCAGCCACCAAAAAGGCCAACAAACAGCGGGTAAGTGTGTAGGTCTTGCCCGTTCCTGGGCCGCCGGTGAGCACATTGAATGAACGAGCGAGCACCGATTTGGCCAATTCGTTCTGACGAGCGTCGTCGTCTGACACTTCGAGTTCGCGATCGATGAGGGCGAGCGCCGCAGGCGTAGTGACATCGTCGGAACGATCGATGAGCGCGCGCACCGATTCGGCCACCATCACCTCGTCAGCGAATTGTCGCTGTGAGCTGAAACGGTTCTCAATCAGCACTAACGGCCGAGTATCGGCCAACGCCTCTGCCGATGTTCCCGGCGCATCAAGCACTCGCACCAGCGGTGATGCGCGCAATGCCTTGTCGAATTGTTTCGAGGTCGGGATCTTGGGTAGGTCCCACTCTTGGCCTGAACGAGAAACGGCGCGGCCAAGATCTTCGGTCAACGTATCGAGATTGAGACAAGCGTGACCGTTACGATGCGCCCACACCGCCAACGCCAGAGCCAGGAGCACGGTTTCGTCGGTGCAATTGGCGCGACGAGCCAGCATTTCAGCGGTGAGGATGTCTGCGTTGGTTAGAAGACCGGTGTCGGTCACGGGGTCGAAGCGCAATGGTTCGAGGATGTTGATTGGCATGGTCATGACTGACCTCCAAGCAATCGGCTTGCCGCCACAATCAATTCACTTGAGGGACGCCAGGCGAACACGCCGTTGCGTTGGCCGTTGATCACGACGGTGTCGGGGCCGATCATTCCGCGCACAAACAAATAATGCGTCTCGCCGATGTGGCGATCGATGTCGTAGTCAGCCAAACGCAATTGCAGCATTCGATGAAGCGCAACGTTGTACACGAGGATCTGCAAGGGATAGTCGCCGTGTTCCATTGCGTGTTTCATTGATTCGTAGCCATAGGCCGAAATCGGCGCAACGTCACCCGGTGTGTGCAGGCGGTTGGTTTTGTAATCGATAACGCCGTAGGTGCCGTCTGATGCGTCGCCGATGCGAATCACCGAGTCGATGCTTCCGGTCATAAGCCCAGCCATTGCTGGCATGCGATTACCAGCAGCCAATGACGTGAAGTAGTCGGAAAACTGCTCGTCCTCGTGCGCAGCGGCAAGTTCAAAAAGCGCGCTCGGCGTTACTGGCGAGTTGCCATCGGCCAACGGGAAATGGAATACCAATTCGTTGAGTCGCTGTGAGCCAATTGATCGAAGCGTGGCACTGTCGGCCGCCGCATCGAGCGGCGTATCGATCGCGAACAACAGACCTTGGGCCAACGCCTCGGGATCGGCATCGAACGATGCTGCTCGGCCTGAGGTTTCAATGACGGCGCGCACCTCGGCCTCGATATCGGGTGAGGTGACGTCGATGACTTCGAACAACTCGTGAACGAACGTTCCGAAATCGGCACTTGCCTGCATGCCGAGCAGCGGGCCAGCAAAGGTTTCGGGCTCACCGTCGGCACCAAGTTCGGGCCCGCCAGGAGTCTCGTCGGTGCCACCGCGAGCAACTCCCTCGTTGTTTGCCCGAACACCCTTCGACAACGAGGAATACGACCAGCGGTACCAACCGTCGCGCTCGATAGTGCGATCGGGGAACGGTTCTGCCTTCAGCACACCAACGCCGTCGGGTGTGGGTGCGTCCCATTCACGATCATCGGCCCACTTGGTGAGTTCGTTAAACGAAACGTTCGGACCGAGGCGCTTGGCGAGCTTTTCAAGAACTTCGCAAGCCTCGTCGTCATCGACCTTGGTTTCTTGTTCAAGGTCGTCGGTGGATCCAAAGAGGATGCGCGCCAGTGGACCCTTATGTGAGGAGTCGCGCGGAGCTTTGCCCCACCAAATCACCAGTTGATGCTGTGCACGAGTGACTGCGACATACAGAAGACGAAGCTCGTCTCCTTCGGCCTCGATTTGGTTCCGCCGCTTTCGTTCCGCTTGATCGAGGTCGTCATCGACCCAAGCGATGCTGGGTGCAGCGTCGACGTAACGAACGCCTTCGTCCTCGTAAACCGATACCGATGACGATGTGATGCCCTTCGGAAACGGCATGAGCACAATCGGGTACTCAAGACCTTTCGAGGAATGCATTGTGGTGATTTGGATGACATCACGATCGGTGTCGATGCGCCGCTTCTGCGCCTCGGCTTCGGTGTTCATGGTTTCTTTGAGTTCATCGAGCGCACGCAACACAGCACTTACCGGCGCTCGCCGTCCGCCGAGTTGGCCATTGAGTAATTCAATGATGTGTTCGAGATCGGTGAGTCGCCGCTCGGCCTCGAAATCGGAAGAGATCTCTTTGATGACCTCGTCGTCGAGCCGAAGCACCTGGTACCAACCAACAAGACCGCGCGCTTCAAGTTCGTTGGCCCAAACCCGGCATTTGGTTTGCAGCACCTCTATTGGGTCTTGCTTTGTTTCAGTGCTTTCGGTGGTTTCGGTGTCCGGCGCAACAATCACCGGATTGGGTGCGAACCAACTCAGCTGCACTGCACGAACACGCCGAACGTCGGATGGGTTCGCCATTGCCGTGAGTAAAAGGCGCAACTGCTCCATTGCCTCGGACTCGAGAACGGAACCAATACGGCTCCGAACCGCAGGTATGTGGCGCTTGCGCAATTCCTCAACCAAGGGCTCGGCATCGTCGTGTCCTCGTACAAGGATGCAGATGTCGTCGAGTTTCACTGGGCGCGGTTCGGCCGTTGAGCCCGACTCCGGCGCGATCTTGCCATCCTTCAACAGCTTCTCGATGTGATCGGCAACGTCGATGGAAAGAGCAGCGCGAACCTTTGGCGCATTCTCTTTGTTGGGATTGGCAAGGAACCTGAACTGCAAAGGCTGACCGCCCCCGAGAAGCCGTGCATCGGCATGGGAGTCGGGTGTCGTCACCGGGACATAGGCAATCTCCTCGTCGCCGAAGGTCACGTCGTTCAACCAGGAGTTCAGCGCCTCGACCAGTGGCCGATCGGAGCGATAGTTCGTCGTCATTTGTCGCTTTGACATGGAACGATCTGCTGCGGCCCTGAGATAGGCATCGATGTCGGCGCCGCGGAACCGGTAGATAGCCTGCTTGGGATCGCCCACCACGATGAGTGCGAGGAACTCGTCGGGAACCCCAGCCAGGTCGAACACCTTTGAGAATAAACGCCATTGGAACGTGTCGGTGTCTTGGAACTCATCGATGAGCACAAGGCGATAGCGCGATCGCAACACACGGACGATTTCTTCGCCGAGAGCGGGGTCGTCGAGCTTGTCGACAAGATCAACGATCAGGTCGTCGAAAGCGACAACGCCCTGCGCGACACGTTCTTCTTTGATCAACTTCCGGAGTTCCTGAATGATCGACGACCACTGCCCCGCCGTCGATGTATCGGGAGCAGGCGCGAGTTCAGCCGCCAAGTTGCTCGATGTCGACTTCAGGACTTTCGCTACCGCTTTCTCAATACCCGATGGATCTTTGGAGCCTGTCGGATCGAGCGCCAGAGCATTTGCGGCAAACCGATTGACCAACACATCGCGCAGAACCTTGTTGGCAACAGCAGCATCTCTTTCGGCCGGGGCGGGAGTCTGCGCATCGCCGGAACGAATACCGAGATCGCCCAGTGCTTGTTGAAAGAAGCCGTGAATGGTCGAAATTGTTGCCGAATCGATATTGGAGATTGCCGTCTCGAGGCGCTCACGACGCAGAACGAGGTCGTCGGCCGTGCAGTCGCGCAGGTTGGCCAACCACGGATCGAGTCTCTCGGAATCAGGAGCGTTCACAGCATTGAGAGCGCGCAGCAATTGCTCGCGAACTTCCTGCTTCATTTCGGCCGCAGCGGCACGAGTGAACGTCACCATCAGAAGTTCGTCAGCGCGCAGGCCTTCTTCAGCCACATAACGCGCAACAAGCGCAGTAAGTGAATAGGTCTTTCCCGTTCCCGCACTGGCCTCGAGCAACAACCATTCGCGAGACGGCAGCGCGTCAGTGAGTTCAAATACGTCAGCGGTGCTCATATCGTCACTGTCGTTTCCGCAAAGCAGGTCTGTAACGCGCGGGCATAGGCCTGGAAACGCGTACCGTCTTCAGCAAACGCAAGGTCAATCGGACGCAGCGGGCTGAACGTATCGGCAGGGCTTGTGA